>CANJIU010000046.1 GCA_947474365.1 Opitutia bacterium
AACCGGCATTGGTGAATGTCGGCGCGTAGATCGAACTGCTCCCGCCGGTGTGGGTGAGCGTACCCTGATTAGTGATCGCGGTGCCGGCGCTGCCGCTGGAGTAGATGCTGAGGTCGCCGGTGACCGAGGTCGTGGGGCCGAGTGTGAGGGCGTTGTTCGTGCCGTTGACGTAGAGGTAGCCGCCGGAGCCTAGCGTAATGGTCTTTCCTGTCAGTGTCCCCGTTTGCTGCCAGTAGATCCCGGCGTTCGATCCGATTGTCGCGTTGGTTCCGGAAAACGTCGTACCACCGTTGAAGGTCGCACTCGTGCTCGGCGACACGGTGATGTTTCCCGTGATGGTGGCGGCGTTGTACGTTCCGGAAACGATTGTCTGGCTGCGGAGCGTTGGCCCAAAAAGCACGGCGCAGAGCAACCAAGGTAACCGTGGAAAATAGGTGGATTGAACGTTCATGCCGCAAAAGAAACGACGTTCTTATTGTTATTCTTTTGCGTTCCGCATTCGAGCCTAAACTCCTTCACGTTCAGGCCGCGCTCAAAGTCGCGGTGGCGGCGCGAGATGTCCCTGATCGACGGACGCCTGAATCATGCGCTCGACGTTGCGCCAGAGTTCGGTGCTGCCCTCGGCAATCTTGGAATTGCGCGCGACGACACGGTCCTGGGTCACGCCGTGGCGCTTCCATCCGCCGCCGCCCGTGCGGCAATTGAGCAACACGGGTTGAAACCGATCGACCGCGAGGGCGAACTTCGCCTCGGGGGTTTTCTGTGCCTCAAATTCATCCCACAGCATGCGAAAATCCCGCGTTTGATCCGGCGGCAGGAGTCCGAAGATGCGGTCGGCCGCGACGCATTCACGCGCGTGTTGGTCGGCCTGTCCCGCGGTGTCGTAGCCGTAGGTGTCGCCGGCATCGATTTCAACCAGATCGTGGATGATGACCATTTTCAGGACGCGCAGGATGTCGAGGTGGGCGGCGTTGGCATGTTCGGCCAGCACTATGACACAAAGGCACAAGTGCCACGAGTGTTCGGCGTCGTTCTCCGCGCGGCGACTCTGCGTATTGTGGGTCTGCCGGAAGATTTCCTTCAGCTTGTCGCATTCGGCGATGAATTCGATCTGGCGGGCCAGACGCTCGGCGGGGGAGTCGGAGGCGGCGGTGTCGGACGGAGGTACCACCCCTCCACGAAAGACAGGAATGGGACGCGGGCAATCGCAGACATGCGCAACGGTCCCGGTCCGGTTCACGTTTTCAGCGGCGTCTGGCGGTGGGCATCGGGTTCTTGCCATCGATGTTCTGTGGGACACTTTTCGTCATTGTGCGTCACCTCCTCTCACTCGTGCTCTCCACCGCCGTCAGCGCCGCCCCGTCCACGCCCGCCTTTTCCTCCCGCTACCCTGCCGCGCCGCGCGGGGATCACGTGGATGTCTACCACGGAACGAAGATCGCCGACCCCTATCGCTGGCTTGAGGATCTCGATTCGCCTCAAACGACCGCATGGGTCACGGCACAGAATCGCCTCACGTTTGGGTTTCTCGAAACGCTGCCGCAGCGGGCGACATTTCGCGAGCGGCTGACGACGCTCTGGAACTACCCGCGGACCGGCCTGCCGTTCAAGGAAGGCGGACGTTATTTCTTTTCAAAAAACAGCGGCCTGCAGAATCAGGCGGTGTTTTTCGTGCAGGAGAACCTCGGCGGCGAGCCGCGTGTGCTGATCGATCCCAACGGTTTGTCCCAGGACGGGACGGTGGCGCTCACCGCGACGCATGCGTCGCCCGACGGCAAACTCGTGGCCTATGGCACCGCTGCGGCGGGTTCGGACTGGAACGAATACCGGATCCGCTCCGTGGATTCCGGACGAGATTTGGGCGACGTGATCAAGTGGGTGAAGTTTTCGGGGTTTGGTTGGACGAAGGACAGCCGCGGTTTTTTCTACTCGCGCTACGCCACCCCGGAGATTGAGGCCGGTACCGGACGGACCTTTGGCAAGCTCGAGAACCAGCGGTTGTATTATCACCGGCTCGGAACCTCGCAAGACGAGGACCGCCTAATCCACGGGATTCCGAGCGAGCCCAAGTGGATGATCCGGGGCCGTACGACCGAAGACGGCCGGTTTCTGGCCATCACGACCTCCCGCAGTTCCGCCACGGAAAACCTGCTTAGTTATGTTGACCTCGAGGAGCCGGCCGCACCTCGGATTGGGGCGCTGGTTCGACCCCTGGTGGCAGAGTGGGGGGCGACCTATGATGTCATTGGAAACGACGGTCCCGTGCTCTTTGTGCTGACCAGCGACGGTGCGCCGCGTCGCCGGCTGGTCGCAATCGACATCCGCGCGCCGGAGCGGGCGAATTGGAAGACGCTGGTTCCCGAAGGCGACGACGTCATCGATTCCATCGAGATCATCGGCGGACGCTTTGTCGTGAATACGATGCACGATGCCAGCAGTCGTCTCGCCGTGTTTGCCAAGGATGGGACGCCGCGCGGGGCGATCGCATTGCCGGGAATTGGGACAGTCGGTTCGGTGAGCGGACGCGAGGACGAGAACGAATTTTTCTATAGCTTCACATCGTTTGCCATGCCGACGACGAGTTTTCGCCACGACGTCGCGACGAACCGAGGCGGGGTGTTTGTCGCGCCGCCTGTTGCGTTCAAACCCAGTGACTACGAGACAAAGCAGGTTTTCTTCCACTCGAAAGACGGCACCCGCGTGCCGATGTTTATCACCCACCGGAAGGGGCTGAAGCTCGATGGCAAGACGCCAACGCTGCTCTATGCGTATGGTGGCTTCAATCACTCGATGACGCCGGCGTTTTCCGTCGCGAATCTCGTGTGGATGGAAGCGGGGGGAATCTACGCGCTGCCCAACCTTCGTGGTGGCGGGGAGTACGGGCGGGCATGGCACGAGGCGGGAACAAAGGAACGAAAGCAGAATGTGTTCGACGATTTCATCGCGGCGGCGGAGTGGCTTTTCACGAATGGCTACACGTCGCCGGAGAAACTGGTCCTAAGCGGCGGGTCGAACGGCGGGTTGCTCGTCGGCGCTGTCGTGAACCAGCGCCCCGATCTTTGCCGGGTGGCGTGGCCGGCGGTGGGCGTGATGGACATGCTGCGTTTTCACAAATTCACCATCGGCTATGCGTGGACGAGTGACTACGGTTCGAGCGACGACGCGACGGGTTTCAAATACCTTTCGGCATACTCGCCGGTGCACACCGTGAAGACCGGGGCGAAATATCCCGCGGTCCTCGTGACCACGGGGGACCACGATGACCGGGTGCATCCCGCGCATTCCTTCAAGTATGCCGCGACGCTGCAGGCGTCGGTGGCGAATGATCTGCCGGGTCGCCCTGCGTTGATCCGCATCGAAACCAATGCCGGTCACGGCGCGGGTAAACCCACGTCGAAACTGATCGAGGAGTCGGCTGACAAGCTGGCGTTTGCAGCGCACTTCCTGGGAATGGCGGGGCCGGCGAAGCCCTGATTCCGGAAATTCAACGGGGCGCGCGCCCGGCTACCCCGGCATCCCTTCACTTCGCCATTCCCGCCGCGGTGGCCCCGCCCTCGCGTTCGAGATCTTCGACCGACTTGGGCGTGAGGTAGCGCGTGAACCGCTCCATGTAGAGGTAGAAGACCGGCGTGATGTAAAGTGTCAGCAACTGCGATACCATCAGGCCGCCGACCACGGCGAGACCGAGGGTGCGGCGCGAGTCGGCACCGGCGCCCCAGCCGAGCGCGATGGGCAGCGTGCCGGCGAGCGCCGCGAGCGTGGTCATCATGATGGGGCGGAACCGCACGATGCAGGCCTCATAGATGGCATCGTAGGCCGGTTTGTGACGCGTGCGCCGCGCATCGAGGGCGAAATCGATCATCATGATGGCGTTCTTCTTCACGATGCCGATGAGCATGATCAGGCCGACGTAACCGTAGATGTTGAGCTCCTGCCCGAAGATGAGCAGCGTCACGAGCGCGCCGAAGGTGGCGGCTGGGAGGCCGGAGAGGATGGTGAGCGGATGGACGAAGTCCTCGTAGAGCATGCCGAGCACGAGATAGATCACGAGCACGGCGATGAGCAGCATCCAGCCGAGGCCGTTGAGAGAACTTGCGAATGCCGCCGCGGTGCCTTGGAACGATCCGCTGACGGTCGCCGGCAGTTCTTCCCGGGCGATGCGTTCGATTTCCGTGGTGGCGGTACTAAGGGCGACGCCGGGCCCGAGATTGAACGTGATCGTGACTGACGGCACCTGACCGAGGTGGGTGACGGTGAGAGGGCCGACCGACGGACGGATTTTCGACACGGCCTCAAGCGGGATTAATTTTCCTTCCTTGTTGCGCAGATAGAGCAGGGAGAGGGAGGCGGGGTCGCGTTTGTATTTTTCCTCAAGTTCAAGAATGACGGAGTACTGGTTGGTCGGGGTATAAATCGTCGAGACTTGGCGGGCGCCGAACGCGCTGTAAAGGGTCTCTTCGACCTGCTGCACATTGAGTCCGAGCGACGAAGCCTTGTCGCGGTCGATGTCGATGATCAGCTGCGGATTGATGATCTGCAGGTCGGAATTCACGTCCAGCAATCCCTCGATTTCCTTCACGCGCTCGAGCAGGATGGGGGTCACCCGATAGAGTTCCTGCAGGTCGGTGCCGGAGAGTGTGTATTGATAGGTGGAGGCGGACGAGCGGCTGCCGAGGCTGATCGCGGGCGGAATCGAGGGAAAGGCGCGCACGCCGGGGACCTTCGAAAGATCGGACCGCATTTGGGCCACGATCTGCGCGCCGGGCGGCCGCAGTTTCCGATCAATGAGGCCGGCGTAAATGCGGCCGGTGTTGCTGCCGCCGCTGCCGCTGCGCCCGTACGAGCCGATCGACGACGAGTAATTCTCGACGTACGGATTGGCGGCGACGATGGCCGAGAGCTGGCGCTGATAGCCCACCATCGCCTCGAACGAAACGTCCTGCGCGGCCTCGGTGTTGATGTAGATTCGCCCCGTGTCCTCGGTCGGGATGAAGCCCTTTGGCACCAGCACGAGCAGCCAGAGGGTGAGGCCGATGGTCGACGCGGCGATGAGCATCGTGACCGCGCGGAACTTCAGCGAAATCTTCAGCGTGCGTTCGTAGAGCCCCAGGCCGGCGTCAAAAATCCGCTCCATCATGTCGTAGAACGCCCCGTGCTGCTCGCCCTTCCTCACCGGCTTGAGGAAGCGGCTGCAGAGCATGGGGGTGAGGGTGAGGGAGACGAAACCGGACACCAGGATCGCCGCGCTGATCGTGACGGCAAACTCGTGCAGCAGGCGGCCGAAGGTCCCCTGCATGAACAGCACGGGGATGAACACGGCCACCAGCGAAATCGTCATCGAGATGATGGTGAATCCGATTTCGCGGGAGCCCTTCAGGGCGGCGGCCATCGGAGTTTCGCCCAGCTCGATGTGGCGGACGATGTTTTCGAGCATGACGATGGCGTCATCGACGACGAAACCGACCGAGAGCGTGAGCGCCAGCAGCGAAAGGTTGTCGATGCTGAAGTTGAAGAAATACATCACGCCGAAGGTGCCGACGATCGCGATCGGCATGGCGATACTCGGGATGATCGTGGCCCAGAGTGTTCGCAGGAACAGGAAGATCACGAGCACCACGAGGCAGATGGCGAGGATGAGGGTGAACTTCACGTCGTGCACGGACTCGCGGATCGTCATCGAGCGGTCGCTGTAGATATCGAGGCTGATCGCGGCGGGCAGCTGGCTGCGGAACGACGGCAGCAGCGCCTTGATCCCGTCGACCACTTTGATGGTGTTGGTGCCGGGCTGGCGCTGGACAAAGAGGATGATCGAGCGGGTCTCGGTGTCGATCGCCGGACCGGAGCCGTATTCGAGGCGCGTCTTGGAGCGGTTGAGAAACCAGCTGGCGGATTTGTCGTTTTCCACGCTGTCGACCACGGAGGCGACGTCGCCGAGCCGCACGGCATTGCCGTTGCGGTAGCTCACGATGATTTTGCGGAAGCCGTCGGCGTTCTTGAGCTGGCCAGTCGCGATGAGCGTCACGGCCTTGTTCGCCCCGTCGATCGTGCCGGAGGGCAGATTCACGTTGTTGCTGTTGAGGGCGGCACGGGCCTCGTCGATGCCGATACTGCGGGCGGCAAGCGCGCGGGGGTCGAGGCGGACGCGTACGGCGTATTTTTGCGAGCCCATCACCTGCACCTGGGCGACACCGTCGACGGTGGAGATGCGCTGTGCCAGCAAGGTTTCGGCGTATTCGTTTACCTCGGACTGCGGAAGCGTCGACGAGGTCAGCGCGAGCAACATGACTGGCGAATCGGCGGGATTGGATTTTCGAAACGATGGCGGGACCGGCATGTCCTGCGGCAGCCGGCGCTGCACGGCGGAGATCGCGGACTGGACGTCCTGCGCGGCGCCGTCGATGTCACGCTCGAGGCTGAACTGGAGAGTGATGGAGGTGCCGCCCAGCGAGCTGGTCGAGGTCATCGACTCGACCCCGGCGATGGTTGAAAACTGTTGTTCGAGCGGGGTGGCGACGGAGGCGGCCATCGTCTCAGGGCTCGCCCCGGGCAGGCTGGCTGAGACCGAGATCGTCGGCTGATCGATGTTGGGCAGGTCGCTCACCGGCAACCGTTCGTACGCCATCACGCCGAAAATCGTAATGGCCGCGGTGACGAGGGTCGTCATCACCGGGCGCCGGATGAAGAGTTCGGGAATGTTCATGCGGCCGGCTTCTCCTTCTTCTTGCCCTTCTCGCCCTCGCTCCCGCCGCCTTTGCCGCCTTTTTCACCCTTGCCGCTCTTGCCGCCACCGGCGCCCGGGCCGGCATTCTTGATGTCGACGGGCTTGTTTGGGATGACGCGGAACTGGCCGTCCACGATGACGGTTTCGCCTTCCGTGAGTCCGCTGGAGATCACGGCGTCATTTTCGTAGATGCGTGCAACCACGACCTGGCGCAACTCGGCGGTCTTGTCGGCTTTGATCACGAAGACGTGCTGTCCGTTCTGGGAAGTTTGGATTGCGGTGCTCGCAATCGTCAGCACCTCAGGCGAGTCAAGGGTGACGGTGATGGTGGCGAACTGCCCCGGCCACAGACGGTGACTTTCGTTGGGGAAGGTACCCTTGAGCTTCAGCGTGCCGGTCGAGGAGTCGACCATGTTGTCCATGAACGTCAGGGTGCCGATCTCCGGTTTCTCATCGATTCCCGGTGGAACCGCGCGAACCTGGAGCGTGCCGGTCGCCTGGTAGCGTTTCAGGACGCCGAGATACTGTTGGGGCACGCCGAAGGTAACATAAATGGGGTTGAGCTGGTTGATCGTCAGCAGCGTGGCGGTTGCGTCATTGGCGTTGGAGCGGAGGAGGTCCCCTTCGTGCACGCTGAGGTTCCCGCTTCGGCCTGAGAGGGGCGCGCGGATGGAGCAGTACTCGACCTGCAGCCGCGCGGTTGCGAGGCGGGATTCATCGGACAGCACCTCGGCCTCGAGTGCTTTGGCGGTGTCGGAGATTTTTTCGAACTGCTCCTTCGATACCATCTGGTCGGCAGTGAGCGAGCGATACCGGGCGACTTGGGCGCGGGCGGTTTCCAGCTGGACGCGGGCCTTTTGGAGGTCCGCTTCAGCGGACAGAACGGCATTTTTGAACGGGCGCGCGTCGATTTCGAAAAGGAGATCGCCCTCCTTCACGTTCTGGCCTTCCTGAATCGCAATCTTCGTCAGGATGCCGGTGAGCTGGGAGCGGACGGCGGTGGTGCGGATGGGCTCGACCGCGCCGATGGCCTCAATGACGAGGGGGACGATCTTCTTTTTTGCCTGGCCGGCCATGACCGGAGGGGGGCCCCCGCCACCTTTGCCTCCTTTGCCGCCACCGCCGGATCCCCCGGCGGGCTTTTCGCCGCATCCCGCAACGAAGAACGCTACAAGGAAAGCGGAGAGCAGGAAGGAAGAGGGTCGTCGGGCGGGAAGCAACAACATGGGGACGAAAAGGGGATTTATGGTGATAACGGAGCCTCGTCTCGCAACAGGCGCTCTTTCAGTTGGAGGAGGTCGGTCGCGATTGTCAAAGGTACGGAGCAAGACGTCGCATATTTTGAAAGAGACCGGGCTCCGTGCGCTTCCTGTTTTACGCAAAACTTGTCCTTGCTAGGCGGGGGTGCGGGGATTTCTCTTGGCACCATTTTTCTCCAATGAAAGTCCTCGTTGCCGACAAGATCTCACCCAAGGGAGTCGCCTTTCTGCGCCAGCAGCCGGGTATTGAAGTCATCGAGGCCTACGGCTCCTCGCCGGAAAAGGTGCTCGAGCTCGTCAAGGACGTGCACGCCATCGCGGTGCGCTCCGAGACGAAGATCACGGCGGAGGTCTTCAAGGCCGCGCCCCTCCTCAAGGTCGTCGGCCGCGCCGGGGTCGGCGTCGACAACGTCGATGTCGAGGCGGCGACGAACCACGGTGTCGTCGTCATGAACACTCCCGCCGGCAATACCATCGCCACCGCGGAGCTCACGTTCACGCACATCCTTTGCGGAGCCCGGCCCGTGCCGCAGGCCGCCGCCTCGATGAAGGCCGGCCAGTGGGACCGGAAGAGCTTCTCCGGCATCGAACTGTTCAAAAAGACCCTCGGGATTGTCGGGCTTGGCCGCATCGGCGGCGAAGTCGCGAAGCGCGCGCAGGCCTTCGGCATGCGGGTGCTCGCCTACGATCCGTATCTCGCCCCGAGCCGTGCCAAGGCCATGCAGGTCGAGGGCGTCACGCTCGACGAACTCCTGCGGCAGTCGGACTACATCACGGTGCACATGCCGTTGACCGACGACACGCACTACATGATCGACGAGGCGGCGTTTGAGAAGTGCAAGAAGGGCCTGCGGATCTTCAATTGCGCGCGGGGCGGTATCATCAAGGAGAGCGCACTCATCGCCGCGTTGAAGAGCGGCAAGGTCGCCGCCGCCGGCCTCGATGTGTTCGAGGACGAGCCGCTCGCGAAGGACAGCGAGTTTCGCAGCCTCCCCAACGTCGTGCTCACGCCGCATCTCGGAGCCTCGACCGCCGAAGCCCAGGAGTCCGTCGGCATCGAAATCGCGGAGCAAATCGCCGACGTCCTCAACGGCGGGGTGATCCGCAACGCGGTCAACGTTCCTTCGATCGACGCCGCCGCCCTCAAGATTCTCGGGCCCTACCTGGACCTCGGCACCAAGCTCGGCACGCTCGTCCAACAGATCGCGCCGCCGCAAATCGCGCAGCTGCGCATCACCTATTTCGGCAAGCTCGTCGACCTCGATGTCAACGCCGTCACCCGCTCGATCGAGCGTGGCTATCTCCGTCGCATCAGCGGCGAAGCGGTCAACTTCGTGAATGCGCCGGTGATAATCGAGCGTCTCGGCATCCGGGCCGAGGTCGTGAAGTCGACGGACGATTCCGGCTACAGCGAATTGATTTCGGTCGAGGCGGTCGCCCCCGACGGCAAGGTGTTCTCCGCCGCCGGCACGCTGATCGGCAAGGGCAACCAGCCCCGCATCGTCAATATCAACGGCCGTGAGGTCGAAGTCGCCGCCGACGGCAAATTGCTGGTCCTCGAGAACGTCGACCAGCCTGGCATGGTCGGCACGATCGGCACGCTCCTCGGTCAGGACAAGGTCAACATCGCGGACATGTCGCTCTCGCGCCTCACTCCTGGCGGCACCGCCTACATGGTGGTGCGCGTCGACACCGAGCCGAGCGAGTCCGCCCGCACGCTCATCAAGGGCAACGCCGCGATCAAGATGGCGAAGTTCGTCCAGCTGTAACGGGAGATGGTCGTTTCACTCCTCATCATCGTGGTTGCGGGATACCTGCTGGGCGCGCTGCCCTTCGGGTATCTCGTCGCGCGGTCGAAAGGCGTGAACATTTTCGAGGTGGGCAGCAAGAACCCCGGCGCGACCAACGTCCGCCGCGTGCTGGGCCACGGAGCGGGAAATCTCGTGCTGTTCCTTGATGCGCTCAAGGGCGCGATGGCCGTCGCGTTGGGAAAACTCGCCACGGCCAGGATGGCCGCAGATCAAGGTCAGTCGGATGCGGGCCTGTGGCTGCCGATTGCCGGTCTCATCGCCGCGATCCTTGGCCACAGTTTCTCCTGCTTCACCGGCTTCAAGGGCGGCAAGAGTGTCGCGACGGGCGCTGGCGGTTTTCTCGTGCTGTTTCCCCTCGGGATGGGCATCGCGTTGGCCGTTTTCGCGGTGACGCTTGCCCTCACGCGGTACGTTTCGCTCGCGTCGATGATGGGGGCGTCGTCACTGCCCTTTGCCGCCTTCGCTTTCAAGCAGCCTTCCTTCTTGATCTCGATCTCCGCTGTCGTCGCCGCCTTTGTGATTTATCGCCACCGCGCGAACCTCGGGCGCATCCGCGCGGGGACTGAAAGCAAGGTTGGACGGAAAAGCGCAACCGCCCCGAATCCAAATTCATGAGCGAACTCCTCTCCCTCAACATTGGCCTTTGCGGTTTCGGCACCGTCGGTCAGGGCGTCTGGAAACATCTTACCGCGCACCAGGCGGAGCTCGAGGCGCGCCTCGGAGTGAAACTCAATCTCGTCCGCGCCTCCGTTCGCGACCTGAAGAAGAAGCGGGCCGTGAAAGTCCCGGCGCGTCTCCTCACCACCGACCCGCTCGCCATCGCCAACGACCGCTCAATCCACATCGTCTGTGAATTGATGGGCGGCACTGCGCTCGCCCGTGAGGTGACGCTCGCGGCGCTGCGACGCGGTGCGGTCGTTGTCTCGGCCAACAAGGCCCTGATTTGCGAACACGGGCCGGAGATCATCGCGGCGGCGCAGGCGCACGGCGGGCACTTTTTCTTCGAGGCCTCGGTTGCCGGCGGCATCCCGATCATCAAGGCATTGCGCGAGGGGCTCGTGGCGAATCGTTTCCCCCTCATCTACGGGATCCTCAACGGCACCTGTAATTACATCCTCACCCAGATGGAGGATCAGGACGCGCCCTATGCCGACGTCCTCGCCGACGCCAAGGCGCTCGGGTACGCGGAGGCCGACGAATCCCTCGACGTCGATGGCTGGGACACCGCCCACAAGGCCTCCGTGCTCGCTTGGCTCGCCCATGGCGTCTGGGTCAAGACGGACCAGATGATTGTCGAAGGCATCTCCCGCATCACTCCCGCCGATTTCAAGAACGCGGCGACGCTGGGATTTGGCATCAAGCTCCTCGCCGTCATTAGCCGCGATTTCACCTCGAACGAACTCTCCGTCCGCGTCCATCCGACTCTCCTTCCCGAGGGTAACGTCGTCGCCAATGTCAGCGGGGTCTTCAACGCCATCTCTGTCACCGGCGACGTCGTCGGTACGACCTTCTACAGCGGCCGTGGCGCCGGTCAGGACGCCACCGCGAGCGCGGTGATCAGTGACATCGCCGATGCGGCCTCGCTGCTCAAGCACGGGAAGGGCGGCCACCTGCTCGGTGAAATCACCGCGGCTCCCCGCGTCCGCTGCAAGCTGGCGCCGCCCGAAAGCATCCGTTCCCGTTATTACCTGCGTCTCACCGTGAAGGACGAACCCGGCGTGCTCGCGCGGGTGGCCTCGGTGATGGCCAAGCACAAGGTGAGCATCGCAAGCGTCATCCAGGGACCCGCCGATCAACCGGGCGCCGCCTCGCTCGTCCTGACCACCCACGAAAGCAACGAACGCGCCCTCGGCGGCACGTTGAAACAACTGAAAGCCCTTGCCGCGGTGCTCGACGAGCCCGTGCTGCTGCGCATCGGGGATTTCGAACGGTAGCTTGGTTGAGAGTTGAGGGTTGAGAGTCCGAACCTCTCAAAACTCCGGCCTTCAGCTCTCGGCGATTGTTCCCTCAACTCTCATCTCTCAACTCTCAACTTCTGCAATGGCCCGAATCGTCCAAAAATATGGCGGCACCTCCGTCGGTGACGTCGACCGCATCAAGAATGTCGCCGCGCGCATCAAGGCGAACCGCGATGAGGGCAACGAACTCGTTGTCGTCGTCTCCGCCCGCGCCGGTGTGACCAACGAACTCATCGCCCGCGCCAAGGCCGTCTGCCCGATGCCGAGCGAGCGCGAGATGGACCAGCTCCTCTCCATCGGCGAGCAGGAGACGATCGCCCTCACCGCGATGGCCCTGCACGGCATCGGGGTCGAGGCCGTGAGCTACACCGGCGCCCAGGCCGGCATCTTCACGGACAAGGTTCACACCAAGGCGAAGATCAAGACGATCGACGCCAAGCCGCTCATCGCCGACCTCAACGCCGGCAAGGTGATCATCGTCGCCGGCTTTCAGGGCATCGACGACCATGGCCAGATCACCACGCTCGGTCGCGGCGGTTCCGACCTCACCGCCATCGCGCTCGCCGCCGCCATCAAGGCCGACAAATGCGAGATCTACACCGACGTCGACGGCGTCTATACCGCCGACCCGCGCGTCGTGAAGGACGCCCGCAAGCTCAACGAGATCAGCTACGACGAGATGCTCGAGCTCGCCTCCCTCGGCTCGAAGGTCATGCAGACGCGCTCGGTCGAATTTGCCGCGAAATACGGCGTCGTCTTCGAAGTCCGCTCCTCTTTCAACAACAACCCAGGAACCATCGTGAAACAAGAAGTCGCCTACATGGAAAAAGTCGTCGTCCGCGGCGTCGCGGTCGACAAGGACCAGGCCAAGGTCGTCGTGAGCAACGTCGCCGACAAGCCCGGCACGGCCGCGAAAGTCTTCCGGGCGCTCGCCGACGCGAACGTCAACGTCGACATGATCGTCCAGAACGTCGGCCGCGGCGGCGTGGCCAACCTCACATTCACCGTTCCCCAGTCCGAAAAGGACAAGGCCGTGAAGGCGCTCGCGCCCGCGCTCAAGGAGGTCGGGGGCGAGGCGACGTGGGATGAAAAAATCGCCAAGCTCTCGGTGGTCGGCGTCGGCATGCGCACGCACAGCGGCGTTGCCGCGACGCTCTTCGACGCGCTCGCGAAAGCCGGCGTGAACCTCGAACTCATCAGCACCTCGGAGATCAAGATCTCCGTCGTGATCGCCAAGGACAAGGCCGACGAGGCGGCGCGCGTCGTGCACCAGGCGTTCGGGCTGGAGAAGCTGTGATGGAGCGGTCGGGACGGCGCTCCGAGCCGTCCACGTTTACCACGGACGCCTCGGAGAGGCGTCCCCACCTGCCACCAAGATTCCCATGCGCTTCCTCTCCACCCGCGGCCAGACTCCCTCTCTCGGCTTTTCCGATGCCGTCGCCACCGGGCTCGCACCGGATGGCGGGCTGTTCCTGCCGGAGTCGCTGCCGGATTTTTCCGGCCAGCTCGCGGGCTTCGAGAAGCTCGGTTACGCGGACCTGTGCTTCGAGTTCCTTCGCGTGTTCGCGACGGACATTCCGCCGGAGACACTGCGCGGCCTCATCGCGCAGAGCTACACGAAGTTTTCTGATCCGGCCATCGCGCCGCTGAAGCCGCTCGCGAAAAATCTCTACGTCCTCGAGCTCTTCCACGGGCCGACCCTCGCGTTCAAGGACTTCGCCCTCCAACTCCTCGGCAATCTCTATGCCCACCAATGTCGGGTCCGGCGCGAGACGATCAATGTCCTCGGCGCGACCTCCGGCGACACGGGCGCCGCGGCGATTCACGGCCTGATCGGCCGGCCCGGCACCGCGATCTTCATCCTCTATCCCGACGGGCGCGTGTCGCCGTTGCAGGAGCGGCAGATGACGTGCACGGGTGCCGACAATGTCTTCGCGCTCGCCGTCGACGGCACCTTTGACGACGCGCAGGCGGCGCTCAAGGAGGTGTTCGGCGATCAGGAATTTCGGCTGCGCCACCGGCTGTCGGCGGTCAACTCGATCAACCTCGCCCGTGTTCTCGCCCAGTGCGTCTACTACCTCTATGCGTGGCTGAAGTTGCCCGCGAGCGAGCGCAGCAATGTCGAGTTCGTGGTGCCCACGGGAAATTTCGGCAACGTCCTCGCCGGGTGGATGCTCCAGAAAATGGGCGTACCGATCCGCGGCTTTCGGGTCGCGACCAACCAGAACGACATTCTCTACCGCCTCTTCACCACCGGTGAGTACCGCGTGGGCGACGTGCAGCCGAGCCTGGCTCCGTCGATGGACATTCAGGTGGCGTCGAACTTCGAGCGCTTCATCTATTTCGCGGTGGGCCGCGATCCGGCGAAGGTGCGCGCGGTGATGGACACGTTTAAAAAGACGGGCGCCTATAAATTCGAGAATTTCAATCGCGACACGTTTTCCGCCTCGCGCACGACGGACGCCGAGATCGCGAGCATCATCCAGCGCGTGCACCGCGACCACGGCTACATCGCGGACCCGCACACCGCGTGCGGCTTCAAGGACCTGAATCCGGACCGCGTGAACGTGGTGCTCTCGACGGCGAGCCCGGCGAAATTTCCCGATACGATTCGTGCGGCGATCGGCATCGAGCCGACGGACCCAAGTCTCGAGGCGCTCAAGGCGAAGCCGATCGTGAAGCATCACCTGAAGGCGACCCCGGATGCGATCCGCGCGTTCATCGATGCGCGGGCGGTGAAGTAGGGCGTGGCGGGAGCGCGGGCGGCCCGCCCGCAACTGCCGTGGCGGTTTCACTTTCCGCTCGCCCGCCGCCGGCGCATCGCCGACTTTCGGGTGTCCGCTTGCCTCTCCCATGGACCAGCCGATCCCCAGGGCCGTCTTTCTCAGCGTTCACCTGCTGCGCGGTGACCCGCGCTTCGAGGCGCTGCTCAACGATTGGAAGAACAACGCGACGCTGTTCTGATGGCACCGGCGAAAGAAATCACGTCCGGCGCGGCCGAGCCGCCGTTTCGCTGGCGCCACGGAAATCTACCGTCCGCCGCGTGACACTACGCGCGCGCAGTAGACTCCCGCTTTCTTGCAGACGGTCGCCATTCCTGAAGGCGAGATGTCATCCGCCATTGTACGAATACCCGGCATCATTTTGACCGGGGAGCGTTCGAACGCTTCGGTTTGTCGTGATGATGAGCGTAAGTGGACGGACGATTTGCCGCTCAAAACGTCCCGCGCACGCCCAGCGTGATGCCGGTGCCCATCGACTGGTAGCTCGTGACCAAGGCGGGAACTGCGCCGGTCTTCTGCATGTTCAAGAGTGGTGCATCGAAGAGATTCCGAAGTGAGAAGAACAGGCTCACCCGATTGGTCAGCTGGCATGCACCGCCCGCATCCACCACTGCTCGGTGGCGCCGAAAGGTGGTGCCGGTGGCGTTGGTGGGGAAATCGTCACTCCAGTTTAGATTGCCGTAGAGACTCAGGCCACGCCACGCGTAACTCAGGCCAGCCTTCACCGAATGTCCCGCCATCAAGGGTAGGATGACTTCGGCATAGTTGCGCGTGTAGCTGAGCCGCGCGTTGAGTCCCCGGAAGAGGGGCGGCAGGAAAGACAGACTCTGGCTGTATTCCAATTCCATACCACGAATGACGGTCCGGCTGGGGCCGCTGGTCGTGGTGACGAAGGTGTAGTTGCGCAGGTCTTCGTCCCCGCTGTATCCAAACTCCGAAGCTGTCAGCTCGCTCGTGATGAACAGTCCCTTGACCGTGTTTTGGTAAAAATTGGCGGCGACGATGCCCACCGGTTCGAAGTAGTAGGCGAGGCGGGCCGAAAGGTTGTCGGACATCTCCGGCTTCAAGTTAGGGTTGGGGGCGTTGACGCGCAGCGAGGTTTCGTCAACTGACCATACGCCCGCCACGTCGCGGAACGTAGGCCGCCGAACGGTGCGGCTGTAGCCCACGTGCGCATCGAGATTCCCGGTGAATCTGTATTTGAAACTCCCGCTGGGGAAGAGGTCGCCGTAGTCACCGCGCCGGTGCACGCTCGGCTGGGAAAAATATTGATATTGGATCCCGGGAATCGTGGTCGCACGGCCGCCGGACACCGCGAAGCCCGCCGCCCGGAGCTCGGCCGGTGTGCGCGGGTCAAACTCCCGGGCATCGCCCTCGGTCGACTCGTACCGCACACCGCCGCGAAACACCGCCTTGCCTATTGTCCCTGTGGCCATAAGGAACGCGGCGTTGATGTCTTCGACGTAGTATTTTCGGTTCGCGACAAAGGCATTGTAGTAATTCGTCGCCGTCATCGACTGGGCGAAATATCCGGGATGTTCGCGATAAAGGGAGGCCACTTTCAGGATGTTGGGGTGAAAAATTCCGCCTCCGGAAACCGACGTGATGGTCGATCCCAGCATGCTCAAATCCATGGGCCATTCGGATCGAAGGTCCTTCCAAGCGCCCGGACCGGCGCCGGGGCCGGTGTAGTCATATTGCAGGGATTCCCGCTCCAACTCGAATCGGTGAATCTCCTCTTTCATTTTCATTCCTGTTTTCCAAACGAGTGGAACGATCCCCTTGGTCTTGAGCGTCGCACTGATCTCACCGCTGAAAATCTTGGTGCTGGCAAACCGGCCGTCATCGACGATCACCGTCGGCGTGGTATACCCGGCGCCGTTGTTCCAGTCCGGCCCCGCCGTCTGCACCACCTTCCAATCGCCGCTGGCGAAGTCCGAGCGATTGGCATCGAATGTCACGCCGTTGAGGGTCGGACTCCCCAGGTTGAAAACTGAATCCCAGCTCTTCGGGCTATACCAGCTTTTGGAATCCGCCAGCGCGAAGCGGCCGTCCACTGTCAGATCGCCGCGCTTGTATTCGAAGCGCGGGATGTAGGTCACGTTCTTCCCCTTTTTGTTGATGCCCTGGGGATTCACCGCGACGCGGCCGTTGCCGATCCCGGAGTTGAAACTGTTCAACGGATTCGTCCCCACCACGGCGGCCCGCGACACGGCGGTGAAGGTGGTGAGC
Organism: Opitutia bacterium; assembly: GCA_947474365.1. Classification (GTDB taxonomy): domain Bacteria; phylum Verrucomicrobiota; class Verrucomicrobiia; order Opitutales; family Opitutaceae; genus ER46. The sequence continues at coordinate 16,765 of CANJIU010000046.1, forward strand.
CGCATGTAATACCATAGGTCGACCGTGTTGTAGATCGCCCCGAGCGAGAGGACGAGGTTCGGCGTGGCCTTGAAGTCGGCCGTCAGGGTGGCGGTGGACGCTTCGTTCGTCCGCGCGCCGTAGAGCGGATTCAACGTGGTCGGAACTGCGGGCCGCGGATCGGCTGCGGTCGGGGTAAAATTGTATCCGATCGTGTAGGACGAGAAAACCGAATAGACGTCGGATCGGGTGACGTTCAGCACCAGGCCCAGCCGGTTGGCGAGAAACACGTCCGAGTATTCGAGGCTCCCGCCGGGACGGATTTTCCGTTTCTTGCGGTCGTCCGGACCGTACGTCCGTGCCGTGGTGAGATCTTCGGAAAAGGCGGAGACGTTGGCCTGCCAGGCCAGGCGGCGACCTTTGCGGTCAAACGCGCGCTTCGAGCGCAGGTTGATCGTGCCGGCGGGGGCGTTCGCCTCCTGGTCCGCGCTGACGGTCTTGAAGACTTCGATTGCGTCGAGACTGCTGAGGGTGATCTGCTCGAAGTTGAAGGCCCGGGCATTTCCCGCCGCGCCGCCGTTGGCGTCCGAACCCGCGAGGGAAATGCCGTCCACGGTGACAGCGGTGTATTCCGCTCCCAGTCCGCGCAGGCGCACAAACTGCGCCTTGTCCGCGTTGAGGTCAATTTCGACGCCCGGCAGGTTTTTGAGAAATTCTCCGATGTTGCCTTCGGAAACATCTCCGAAAGTTTCCGCTGCCACGGTGTTCGTGATGTTCATCGAATTCCGCTGATCCATGATCGCCTTGGCATTGCCTTCGCGGCCGCTCGAAACGAGAAACTTGCTGAGCTTGAGCAGACCGCTTTCGGACCTTTCCACCGCGCTCGTGAGCTCGAAATCCCGCGAGATCGTGGCGCCGGGCGTGACATTCAGCGTCGCGGTCACCGGCGTGTATCCGGTGTAGGTGACTTTCAAGGTGACTTCGCCGGACGGGACCGGCGACACGCGGTAAAAGCCGCCGTCGCCGGAGGCGATGGATTGCCCGGAGGGCTCGATGCGAATTTCGGCGTTTCTCACGTATTCGCCGGTGGCGGGATTGAGAATGCGACCGGTGATCGTGGCGGTGCCGGCGGGTTGGGCCGTGGCACCGAACGCAAGAACCGCGCCACCGGTGCAGGCGGAGACAAAGCGAAGGAAGGCGGCAGCGCGCCGCCGGCCTCTGACGAGGGGTGGGGGAATCATGGGAGTGGGACAGGTGTGGGCCGAACGCGCGACGCAGACAAAGCCGCCGTGTCGCAGGCCACGGTTAATGCGGAGGCCCGCGTCCGCCTCAACTCTGGGGATATGGCACTTTCGGGCCATTTCCGCCCGAGCATCCGGGGGCGCCGGTTATTCCGGGAGCTTCAGCAACCCGCGCCTGATCGCCTCGACCGCGGCCTGCGCCCGATCGTTTACCGCCATTTTTTCGAGGATGTGGCTGACGTGGCGTTTGACGGTGAACTCGGAAATGTTCAGGGCTGCGGCGATTTCCTTGTTGGCGTGGCCGACGGCGATATGCGTGAGAATCTCGCGTTCACGTGGGGTGATCGCGGGCTCCAACCGCGCTGTTGCCAGCCGGCGGGCGACGTCAGCCGGAAGGTGACGGCGATTTTGCGCGACCGCCCGCACGGCGGCGAGCAGTTCGGCTCGGGACGCGGACTTGGAAACGTAGCCGGAAGCGCCGGCATCGAGTGCAGCCTGAATCTCATCGTCGCGAGAGAAGTTGGAAAAAATCAGGACGCGGGCGTTCGGGTCGAAGGCGCGCAGTGCTGCGGTGGCCGCCACGCCGCCCTGTCCGGGCAATTGCAGATCCATCAACACGACGAGGGGCCGTCGTTCCCGGTAAGCGTCGAGTGCGTCCTCTCCGCAATCGGCTTCCGCGACCACGCGGATGTCGTCGTCCAATTCCAGTGAGGTCATGAGGCCGCTGCGGACCACGAAATGGTCGTCAACGATCAGGACGTCTAGCGTGGTTGGGATCGTGGCGGGGTCAGGCATGTTCGAGGGAAGGTTTGGTTTGCCGTGCGGCGCTGGCGGGATCAGGCCGCGGAAAGTCACTGGGTGTGGTGGGGTTGCCCTTCGTGCCATGAGCGAGGGGCAGGATGACTTCCACGATCGTGCCTTGGCCGGGAGTACTGTGCCAGGCCACCTGTGCCCCGATCTTCCGGGCACGCTCGCGGATGCCGACACACCCAAAATGCCCGGATTTCCCCAGCGTCTCGGCCTGGACGTTGAAACCGCGCCCATTGTCCCGGACTTGCATCGCCAAGTTGTCGGTCCGCGTGTCGACGTGAATCACGATCTGCGTGGCATCGGTGTGCTTGAGCGCATTTGTGACGGACTCTCGGGCGATCATGCGCAGATGGTGGATGCTGCTCCCGGGCAGGGGCGGAGGCGGCACGGCAAACTCGGCCCGGACCTCGACCTCGCCGCTGTGCCGGGTGGCGATGGCATCAAGGGCGGTGGCGAGGTCGAATTCGGTTGAATCGCGGAGGTCGGAAACGAAGTTCTTGGTCTCAGCCTGAATGCGGGAGAGCAGGCCACGCGACACCGCGATGATCTGCCGGCCTTTTTCGTCGAACATCCGCGTTGCGGCGGCGTCGAGCCGCAGGCCGAGACCAGTGAGATCCTGTTCGAGCGAATCGTGGAACTCCCGGGCGATGCGCTGGCGTTCCTCCAGCGCGGCCTCGGATTCGATCCGTTCGCGCAGCGCAGCGGTTTGCCGGCGCACTTGCCGGCGCAGGATTGCGATCCAGAGCATGGCGACGAGAGTGACGGCGGCGAGGACGGAGAGAACGCCCAGCAAGCGGCGCATCGTCCAGTGCGAGGGAGAGGCCAGCACCGTGATGTCTTCGGGCGAACGGATTTGGAGCACGACCGTCGCCGGCCGGGAACTCAGGACGACACTGGTGCTTGATTCGACCTCGCAGATGCCCGTGACCCGCACCTGCGATCCGAGCGACAGGTCCACATTCATCGCAGGCCCGCGGGCCTGCACGGCATGGCCGCCGCGCTGCAAGGCGAGCACCACTCCGTTTTCAGAACGGAAAAGATCGGTCAATACGGCGGTCACCGCGACCAGGTCGCCGTCCCGGGTTCCCCCCAGCAGGTCGGGGATGTCGATTTCCTGGGGTACGGGCGACGGGCCGGCTGCGCGCGCGAGCAGCCTTGCATCCACCACCGTGGCGCTGAACCGGCCCATTTCGGTAAAGCCTAGTACGTCGATGCGATCCCCGACTTCCACGGTGGTGGGGGAAAAGAATCGCAGTCCGAATGCCGTCTGGCCGTTGCGCACGAACACGAGAACTTTCGATGGGCAGGCGGTGATGACGCCGTCGATGCGGATGCGGTGGTTGCCCTGCCCGGCGACCTGGAAGGTGAGCAGATTCGCCGCGGTGATCCGTGGGACGGCGGCTTCGGGGACGGCGGGCTCCAAGACGGTGATCTCGCTGTCGTTCCGGGTGCGAAGATACGGCTGTACGAGCTGTCGGCGCCGGTTGATGCCGCCGGCGGCCAGCCCCTCGACCCGAATCCGGCTGTCCACGATCGCACCTTCATCCTCGATTCGGGCGTCCAGCCACACCTCGATGATCCGGGACGCGACGTCGACGCGCAGCACGCTGCGGCCTTCGCCGACCGGCGTCACGGATCGGGCGATGCCCTCAATCGCGACGCGCTGATAATGGTAGCGGCCGGAGGTGAGGTCGTCGTAGCCCACCGTCACGGCCGCCGGCAGCGGGCCGTGTCCGATTATACGATACGGTGCGAGGGCGATGCCCGGGAGATAGTTGCCCGGCTGGGTGCGGCCCGTGACTTCCACGATGTCGCCGGGCCGCAGCTGGTCCGGTCTCTCGGGACGGAAAAAAGATCCGGCGGTTTCGTCCTGCAGGAAAACGGCCCCCGAGCCCTCGATGAACGTCACGGTGCCACGCAGCTTTGCCGCAAGCCCGGTCCTGGCCTCTTCGAACGAAAGCGAGCGGACTTCGATGGCCTGGGTGAGGACGCGCTCCTGCGCGCGTCCATCGCCTTCGGTCCCGAGGGTGGCGGCGATGACGAGGGCGAAGCGGGGTAGCGGGAACCTCACGAGGAAAAATAGCCGATGACGCCCGTCGGCCTCAAGGCGCATTTGCGGACGTGCTTCAAACCAACGCCGGGGACAAACCGCGGCTTCGCTGCAATCAAGCGAACAGAGGCGCGATCGGTTTACCCCCGTCGGTGATTGGCACGGGGCGGGATCCGGCGCCGAGGTTCTTGGCGGGATCAATCCCCAGCGTGGCATGAATCGTCGCATGAAAGTCTGCGATCGAAACCGGATGTTCGACAATTTTCGCCGACAGATCGTCGGTGACGCCGTAGGCGCCGGAGTGCCTGAGGCCGCCGCCGGCGAGCACAAGGGAGAAGCTTTCCGGTTGATGGCCCCGCCCGCCGCCCGCGTCGAATGTTCCCGGGCGACCGAACTCCGTGCCAATGACAATCAGGGTCTTGTCCAGAAGATCCTTGGAAGCCAGATCGCTGATCAGGGTCGAGAAAGCGGAATCGAGTTCCCGGACGAGGGCATATTGGTTCTGATGGCCGGCGTTGTGGGTGTCCCACCCGGCCCCGTTGATGAAATTCAAGTTGTGCGAAACTTCGATGAACCGGACGCCGGACTGCACGAGCCGGCGGGAGAGCAGGCAGCGTTGGCCGAACTCGCCGCCGTAGGCCCGGCGGAGCGCCGCTGGTTCCTCCTCCAGCTTGAACGTCCGCATGAACTCCGGTCCGGCGAGCCGGAGGGCTTCGCGCTGCACCTCGGCGTAGTCCGCGGCGCCGTCCTCCGCTCGCGGTTGCAGCGACTCCAGGACCGCCTGGCGGCGCACCGTCCGCTCGGCCGAGAGATGTTCCGTGGGCGAGAAGCCGACCGGGCCGGTTTCCGTATCCGTCAGGTAGATATAGCCGTGCCGCGGCCCGAGGAATCCCGGCCCGCGGCTCACATTGGGATAGCCGATGAGCAGGTAGGCCGGCACCTTGTCGTAAGCCGCGCCGCGTTCGTGGGCGATGATTGAGCCAAAGGAAGGATAAGTGGTGCTGCCGCTCACCGGTCTTCCGGTGTGGATCAAATTCGTGGCGAGGGCGTGTTCTCCAATGTTGTGGCGGACCGTGCGCACGACTGTGATCTGCTCGGCCTGCCGTGCGCTTCCCCTCATCGGCTCGGTGAAGCGCACACCGGGAACGGCCGTGTCAACGATGTCGTAGTCGGTGCCCGGCGTGCTCGGTTTTGCCTTGGAGTTACCGCGCCGCTTCGGGTCAAACGTGTCGATCTGCGACATGCCGCCTCCGAGCCAGATGAAGATGCAGTGTTCGGCTTTGCCGCGGGGGAATACGCCGCCCGGGGCCGGGGCGGTGACCGGCGTGCCATTGGCGAGGGTCCGGCGGAGCGAGGTGGTGGCTGCGATTGCGGCGGCGTGTGTGAGGAACGTGCGACGATTCATGAGTGGGGTCGGGCTGATTTTTGTAACGCCTCCCGAGGTTGGGAAGATACGACGTCGGGGGCAGGGTTCCGGGCCGCTTCCAGGACGGTCTTCATAAAATCCGCGTCCATTCCGGAGCGTTGAGCAGACCCCAGAGGACGTCCTCGAAGCGCTGGCGCCAGTCCTCGGTCAACCGGGTTGTCGGTGGGTCGCCGCGCCGGGCGGCGGCGGCCTGCTCGACGCGCGCGAGATTTGCTTCGCTGCTCATGTGATTCGACCAGGCGACATATTTCGGCCGCACGTGTGGGCCGGCCGCCGGGGCCGGGGGTGGGTTCGCTACAATCCGCGTGTCATACCCGGATTTCAGCACCCCTGCGCATTGCGCGCGCTCCTGCGGTGTCGGCGTGCGGGTCAGCAGGCGGAGAAAAAGGCGATCGATCAATTTTTCGACGGATTGGTTTTCAAGAACCAGTCGGGTGAGCCCGTGGTCGTCGCTCAGGCGCACGAGCCAATTCATCATCGTGCCGTTTGCGAGCAGGGCGGGCTGGAGCACGTTGGCCTCGACCTTGCGCATTCCGCCGAGTGGATCGGGCCGTTCGGCGCGCCAGCCGAACACCTCCAGCACTTCCGAAACGACCTGGTTGCGCGGCAACGAAAGACTGGGACGGTCGCGTTCGTTGGAGGTAGACGCCAGCATCCAGGAACGGCGGGCAATTCCGAGATCGAGGGAGACGTTCATGGGCCGGGCGCTGTCCAGGTCGATGTTCACGGGCTCGACCAGGAAGGGTTTGCCCGTGGCCGCAAAAAGCGAATCAACCAGCTGTTCGGCTCCGATCCGGCGAGGAGCGGGAGCGGTGAACAGTGCGCTGGTCGCGCTGAGCTGCGGATCAACCGCCCGCTGGTAGGCGTGCGACGTGAGGATGAGCCGCGCGATCGCCTTGGTGTCATAACCCGAGCGGACAAGTTCGCGTCCGAGCCAACGGAGCAGTTTGGGATGGGAGACGGTGGACTTTTCCCAATCTCCCGGCGCCTCAACGAGGCCCCGGCCCATGAAACGTTCCCAAATGCGATTCACCATGACCTGCGAAAATCGCTCGTTTTTCGGAGCGGTGATCAGTGCGGCGACCCGGTCGCGGCTGTTGTCCGGCTGTTCGACCAGGGCGGCGACATCTGGCTCGTCACAAAACTGGGCGAACGGCCAGGCCGGCGCCACTTCCGAGCCGGGGAGGAGCGTCACCTCGATGAGCGGCTGGCGGCCGCCGGCCGTCAGGTGATCCATGGGCACGCTGCTGGAGGTCGGCACCTTGACCGGTTTCCGGTCGAGCATGGCGGCGAAGGCGAAGAGTTCCTTCTGCTTGGAGACGTGGGTCGGCGAGTCGTGGCAGCGGGCGCACTTCATTTCGACCCCGAGAAAAGCCGCGCTGAGAATTACGCCCTTGGCCGCGGCGGGAACATCGTTTTGCGAAGCGATGCCAAATCCCGCCGGTCCGCCGAACGACGCACTCCCTTCCATCCGAATCAGTTCGGTGACGAAGAGATCCAGCGGCTTGTTGTCGACGAGCGACTCGTGCAGCCACCAGCGGAACGGTCCGGTGTTGTTGAGCGTTGGGTTGATCAGATTCGGATTCTCCGCCAGCACGTCCAGCCAGTAACCCATCCCGTGATCGGCCCAGCGCGGGTCTTGCAGGAGACGATCAATCACGGAGGTGCGGCGATTGGGCGAGCGGTCGGCCAGGAAGGCGGCGATTTCCTGCTCGTCCGGAACCACGCCGACCGTATCCAAGGTCACACGACGCAGGAACGTGAGATCGTCGGCGGGCCCGGTGAGGGCAAGGCTCTGCCGCGCGAACTGCGGCCAGGGTGCGCCCTCGGCGATCCAGCGCCGGAGCAGCGCGATGTCCGCGGCAGGCAGGGGATCCGTCTTGGCCGGCATCCTTTCCTCTGCGTCGGAACTGGTGACGCGCTGGATGATCGCGCTTTCCGCGGGCTGATGCGGGACGATGCCCGGGCCGTCGCTCTTGCCGCCGCCCAACGCCGCTTCCCTCAGGTCGAGCCGCAGTCCGCCTTTGACCTTGGTCCCTTGGTGGCAGCTGTAGCATTGCGTCTCGAAAATGGGCCGAATGTCACGATGGAAGTCGACGTGATCCTCGCGTTGCGACGGTGCATAGTCGGCGGCCACCTCGGCGATGCGCGCTCCGAGGAAATGATCGATCGCGTTGTAGGCCGGAAAGCCGGCGGGAATCGTGGGAACCGGTTCTTCCGCGGTCATGGCAAGCCAGCCCCGGGCGACGTCGCGGCGGCGGTTCCAGTAGGCTGCCTGCCCGGCGCGCCTCGCAGCCCGGGCCGCGTTGTTCATCGCCGTGAGTCGCGTGCGCCGTTCCGCTTCATAGGCCGCCCAGCCCGCATCCGTGTAGCGTACCGGGCGTTTGTCCGAACTGAGCAACGACCAGGTGTCACTGCCTTGGAGCGATACCGCCACAACGGTTTCGCCCAGCTCCGGGCGAAAGGGGGTCTTGCTCTTGGGTTCGCGGCAACCGACCAGCGTTTCAAGTACCACGCGGGTTGGTGCGCCCGAAAATTCGATCACGCTCCAAGATTCGCGGTTGCCCGGCGGTGCAAGCCGGAAATCCGCACCCAAATTAAGGTAATTGTCCTGCTCGTTGAAAAGAACCCCACCCCCTTGCGCTAGCAATTTCGTGTAAATTCGCGGTTGATCAAAGGGCGTCTCCAGCACCTGGATGTCGTCAATCGTAAGGCGGGCGGGTCCGCGCGATCGCAGCAGGATGCGGTGTTTGCCGGCCGGGAGTTGCACAGTGGACGAAGCCCGGACCAGCGAGGGAAACGCGCGGTCGGCGCGGACGCCCGTGGAGATGTATTTCTGGGGCAGCTCAAAAAATCCGAACGCGTCCTCCCGGTAACTTTCGGTCGGCTGCACCGCCGCCGCCGGCCAGTCGCCGTTGACGGGAATGTCATTCTCGCAAATTTCAACCAAGACCGAGTCGGCGGCCCGCGTGGACGCGGCGAGGGCGAGCAAGAGGAGGCAGGGAAGAATGTGACGAAAACTAGCCATGCGTTTGGGTCAGTGGGTACTATCTGTAAGAAACGCCAGCGCCCGCGGCTTTTCACGCGCAGCGTTATGGTACTTTAGTGCAAGGGGTGGCCGCTTCGGTGTGAGTGGGACGCAGGACCCTCGTGGTGCCTTTGCCAGATCTCAGACACCCTGGCGTTCGCCTCGAAATTCTTCCTGGACCCAATCTTCTTCGCCTTACGCCCCGCAGAACAAGAACCGCCCAAGCCCCGGGTTTTCGGAAATACGCTCGCGCTTTCGAAAGGACCTGGACGCCCTCGTGCGCGGTCACTGCCTCCCGCGGAACGCCGCAGCCCGTAGCCTGCGAAAATTGCGGGCGAATTCATGGGCGGTTTCTTGCCTGGCTGACCAATGTCCTTCACCAGCGAATGATGGGGTAGTGTCTAACCCGTGAGGGTGTCGCCCAGGTCGGGTGTCGGCCCGAGTTGGCCTCCGTTCGGATTCTTATCTCGATCGCGGAACGATCCGGGACACGAAGTAATGTTTGGCCAGTGCGGGCGGGCCGCCCGCGCTCCCGGGAAAATTCACTCCGCCATCTTCACGATGCCGCGCCGGATCGCTTCGGCGGTGGCCTGGGCGCGGTCGTTGACGTCGAGTTTTTCCAGGATGTGGCTGACGTGGCGCTTCACCGTGTCCTCGGAAATCGCGAGCGCCGCGGCGATTTCCTTGTTGGCCCGCCCGCCCGCGATCATGGCGAGGATCTCGCGTTCGCGCGCCGTGATCGCGGGTCCGAGCCGCAGCGCGTTCAGCCGCCGCGCCAGCTCCGGGAACAGGTAACGCCGGCCTTGGGCCACGGTACGCAGCGCGTCCAGCAATTCGTCGCGCGTGGCGGATTTTTGCAGGTAGCCCAGTGCGCCCGCGTCGAGTGCCGCCTGGATTTCGTCGTCGCGGGCGAAGGTGGAGAAAATCAGGACGCGCGCGTTCGTGTCGAAGGTCCGCAGCGCCGCGGTCGCGGCGATTCCTCCCATCCCCGGCAATTGCAGGTCCATCAACACGACGCGCGGCCGGTGCTGCCGATAGGCCGCGACGACCTCCTCGCCCCGCTCCGCCTCGCCGACCACCACGATCGAATCGTCCAGTTCAAGCGACGCCGCCAGCCCGCTGCGCACGACAAAGTGATCGTCGACAATCAGGACGGTGAGGGGAGGGACGGACATGGTCAGGTGGGGATGGTGTTTTCGTTGCGGCTGCGAGGGTGGGCGACCGGAGGTGCGTCGATCGTTGGCGGCGTGCCGCTCGGGAACGGGAGCCGTACCTCGACGGTGGCGCCCTTTTGCAGCACGCTGTGCCACGTGACGTCGGCTCCGATCTTGCGACCGCGCTCGCGGATGCCCGCGCAGCCGAAGTGGCCGCGCCGGCCTTCTGTGGCGATGGCGGCGTCAAACCCGCAGCCGTTGTCGACGATCGTCATCGCCAGCGCACCGTCGGGAATCGTGGCCGAGATGGTGACATGCGAGGCGTGTCCGTGCTTCAGGGCGTTGGTCACCGACTCCCGCGCGATCATCCGGAGATCGTGCACCGTCGCGGCGGGCAGAACCGGCAGCGGCCCGGTCGACTCGAACCTCACGTCCGCGCCGCTGTCGGCCGAGTGCCGCGCGGCGACTCCGGCGAGGGCTTTCGCCAGATCACCGGCCGCCTCGTTGGGATCCCGCAGATCGCCGATCAGGTCGCGCGTTTCGGTTTGAATCCGCGAGACGAGATTGCGCGAGGCCGCGATCAGGTTGCGGCCCTTCTCGTCGATTTCGCGGGTGGCCAGGGCATCCAGCCGCAGGCTCACGCCGGCGAGTTCCTGCTCGAGCGAGTCGTGGAACTCGCGCGCGATGCGCTGGCGTTCCTCGAGGGCGGCCTCGGATTCGATCCTGTGCCGCAACGCGGCGGTCTGGCGCGCGACCTGGATTCGCAGCCCGACGATCCAGAGCGCGGCGAGCAGCGCCAGGCCCGCGACGAGACTCAGCGCGACGCCCAGGCGGCGGGCGGTCCACCACGGGGGTGATTGCAGCACCACGACGTCGTCCGCGGTGCGCGCGCGGAGACTCACGACGCCCGGGCGGCTCGTAAAACCAGAGCCGGGTTGGGCCGACTCGACGCGGCAGACGGCCGTCACGCGCAGCAACGATCCGGTCGCAGGCACCGTTGTTGTCTCGGGGAAGTGCATCTGCAGCGTCCGGGTTTTTCCCTGCAGAACAAGAACGGTGTCGCCATCGCTCTTGAAGGAATCGGTGAGCGTGGCCGAGACCGTCACCAGGTGCGCGTCGTGCAGGCCGGTCAGCTTGTCCAGCGTGTCCACCGGAATTGCCGCGGGGGCCGGCCCCGTTTCGCGGTGGAGGATTTCCGCGTCGACGAGTGACGCGCTGAAGCGGTCCATCTCCGGAAATCCGGAGAGCTCGAGGCGTTCCCCCGGATTCAGCGTGAGCGGCACGTCCAGCCGCACGGCGAGCGCGCTGGTCTCGTGGCGGATGAATACTTGCCCGCGGGGAAAGGAAGCGGTGACGACGCCGGCGATGCGCACGCGCCGTTCGCCGTGGCCCGACACGCGAAACGCGAGCAGATCCGCGGCGGAGACGAGCGGAACAGATCCGGCGTCGGAGGCCGGGTCGGTGATCGCGACGTCGTTCCAGTCGATCACGCGCAGGTAGGGTTGCACGAGCTGGCGGCGCTCGTTGATGAAGCCGGCCGCGAGCCCTTGCACGCGGACACGGCTGTCGACTGGTGCCCGTTCCCGATCCGGCGGCGCGTCGACCCGCACTTCGAGGATCCGCGAACCCATCGCGAGGCGAAGCAAACTCCGGCCTTCCTCGACCGGTGCGAGTGATCGCACGATTCCCTCGACGGTGACGCGTTTGTAGTGGTGGCGGGCCGCCACCAGATCGTCAAAGGTCGCGGCGATTCCCGCCGGTAGCGCGGCGTGACGCAGGATTTGAAACTCGGCCGGACCGATCCCGGGGAGAAACAGCCCCATCCGCGTCGTGCCCCGCACTTCGATCTCATCGCCGGGCCGCAGGTCTCCGAGACGGCCGGGACGGAAAAACGCCGTCGACGTGGCATCCTGCACGAAGACGGACGCCGGCTCGATGTACACGACGATGCCGCGGAGTGTGACCGGCATCGCCTGCTCGGCCTGCGTGAGGGAGAGCGAACGCACTTCCAGCGCAGTCGTCAGAACCGACGGCTGGGCGGCGGCGGACATGGCGGCCAGGGCGAGGAGCACAATGCCCACGAAGCGCGAGGAAAGAGGCTTCACGATTGAGAAGGTAAGAACAGGCTCGTGATCGACTCTCGCAAGCCAGCGGCTTGAGGACAAGCCGCTCCACCTTGACTAAAGCCGTGAGAATTCAGTTGAGAGTTGGTGGTTGAGAGTTGAGAGCAAAACCCATCAAAGGCGGGCAAGACGAGGGGTGAACGCCACTTTCGAGCGTGATAACGCGCAATTCAGCTCTGAAGATCGAACTCTCAACCCTCATCCCTCAACTCTCAACTGCTTCTACACGACTAACCAAACAGCGCCGCGATCGGTTTTCCGCCGTCCGTGATGGGAACGGGACGGGACGAGTTCACCAGCTCCTTCGATGGATTGACGCCGAGGGCGGCGTAGATTGTCGCGTGAAAATCCGGAACGGAGACCGCGTGCTCGACCGGCTTGCCGGCGAGATCATCGGTCGCGCCGTAGGCACCGCGATGTTTCAATCCGCCCCCGGCCAGCACGAGCGAAAAGACCGCCGACTGGTGTCCGCGCCCGCCGCCGCCGTCGAATTGTCCCGGCCGGCCGAATTCCGTGCCGATGGCGATGAGCGTTTTGTCGAGCAGGCCCTTGGCCTCGAGATCCGTGATGAGCGCGGAGATCGCAGTGTCGAGTTCGCGGATGAGGATGTGCTGGTTGAGTTGGCCCGCGTTGTGAGTGTCCCAGCCGGCGCCGTTGATGAAATTCAGGTTGTGTGAGACCTCGATGAAACGCACGCCGGCCTGCACCAGCCGCCGGGCGAGCAGGCAGCGCTGGCCGAATTCGCCGCCGTAGCGTTGGCGCACGGAACCCGGTTCCTGATCGAGCCGGAAATTGCGCATGAACTCCGGTCCGGCGAGCCGCAGGGCGTCGCGCTGCGCGTCTTCGTAATCGCGCATCGCGGAGTCCGGCGAGCCGTGGCTCTGCAGCGGGGCGAGGAGCCGTTGCCGCGCGGCGACCCGTTCGGGATCGATGCCCTCGGGCGGTGTGAAACCGGCCGGCCCGCTCTCGGTGTCGACGAGGTAGATGTAGCCGTGCTTCGCGCCGAGGAAGCCCGGACCGCGGCTGACATTGGGATAACCGATCACCATGTACGCCGGGACTTTTTCGTTGGCGGCGCCGCGCTCGTGCGCGATCACCGATCCGACAGACGGATAAATCGTGCTGCCGCTGATCGGCCGGCCGGTGTGCACGAAATTGGTCGCGAGCGCGTGCTCGATGCCGAGCTTGTGATTCACCGTGCGCACCGCGGTCACCCGGTCGGCGAGCCGCGCGGTCTGTGCAAGATGCTCGGTGTAACGGACGCCCGGCACCGCGGTCTCGATGAGATCGTAATCGGTGCCGGCGACGCTGGGCTTCGACTTGGAGTTGCCCCGTTTTTTCGGATCAAACGTGTCGATTTGCGACATGCCGCCGCCGAGCCAGATGAAGATGCAGTGTTCGGCCTTGCCCTTGGGATGGGACACGATGCGCGCGGCGTCGGCGCCTCGCAGGCCGGGTGGCAGCGAGGCCGCCGCCGTGGCGGTGGCGACGTGGGAGAGAAAGGTGCGGCGGTTCATGGGACGTTTATAAAATGTAGGTCCACTCGGGGCCGTTGAGCAATGCCCACACGACGTCTTCAAAGCGCCGCCGCCAGTCCGGGTCGAGCCGGGCCGTCGGAGGATCGCCGCGCCGGGCGGCCGCCTGCTCCTCGAGGCGCAGCGTGTTCGCCTCGCTCTTCATGTGGTTCGACCAAGCGACAAATTTGCGATGTCCCGCCGGAGGTGCGGGCGTGATCTCCGGCGAGGCGAGCACGCGCGTCGTGAATCCGGGCCGGAGCGTTTCCGTGTAGATTTTTTTCTCCGTGGCGTTCGGATGACGCGTGAACAGCCGCATGAACAGGCGATCGACCAATTGCTCCAGCGGCTGCGGCTCAAGGGCGAATTGCGTGAGCCCGTGGTCGTCGCTGAGCCGCGTGAGCCACGTCATCATCGTGCCGTTGGAAAGAAGCGCGGGCTGGAGAACGTTGGCCCCGACTTCCCGCACACCAGGCGCCGGATCGGGACGCGCGCCGCGCCAGCCAAAAACCTCCATGACCTCGGCCACGGCTTGGATGCGGGGCAGGGTCAGGCTCGGGCGGTCGCGTTCGTTGGAGGTCGAGGCCAGCATCCAGGCTCGTTTCGCGCGGCCAAGATCCAGGGCGTTGTCCATCGTGCGCACGCTGTCGACGTCGAGGTTGACCGCTTCGACGGCGAACGGCTTGCCGGTCGCGGCGAAGAGCGAATCGACGAGCTGCTCGGCGCCGATCCGGCGGGCGGCGGGCGCAGTGAAGAGGGGACCGGTCTCGTTCCGCTTGGGATCGACCGCGCGTTGATAGGCGTGCGACGTGAGAATCAGCCGGATGATTTTTTTCTGATCGTAACCGGAGCGGACCAGTTCGCGCGCGAGCCACCGCAGGAAATCAGGGTGGGTCGAGGTTGATTTTTCCCAGTCCCCGACGTTTTCCACGAGGCCCCGGCCCATGAAGCGCTGCCAGATTCGGTTTACCATCACCTGGGCAAAACGCTCGTTCTGCGGCGCGGTGATCAGCGTGGCGAGGCGATCGCGGGAGTTGTCGGGATGCTCCGCGAGCGTCGCGACGGTCTGTTCATCGCAGAACCGGGCAAACGGCCACGAGGGTTCCACCGTCGTGCCGGGTGTGAGGGTGACCTCGATGAGCGGTTCGCGCCCGCCTCCGCGCAGGTGATCGAGCGACACGCTGCTGGTGACCGGCAGCTTGATCGGCTTGGTCTCCAGCATGGCGGCGAGTTGAAACAATTCCTTCTGCTTCGAGGCGTGGGTCGGGGCGTCGTGGCAGCGGGCGCATTTCATTTCGACGCCGAGGAAGGCGGAGCTGACGATGATGCCCTTGGCCGCCATCGGCGCGTCGTTCTGCGAGGCGATGCCGAAGCCCGCCGGTCCCCCGAAACGTTCGCTGCCCTCGAGCCGGAGCAATTCGGTGACAAACAGGTCGAGGGGTTTGTTGTCCAGCAGCGACTCGTGAATCCACCAGCGGAAGGGGCCGGTGTTGTTGAGCGTCGGGTTGATCAGGTTGGGGTTTTCCGCGAGCACATCGAGCCAGTAGGCCATGCCATGATCGGCACCGCGCGGGTCGGCGAGCAGGCGGTCGATGAGGTGTGTGCGACGATCGGGTGAGCGATCGGCCAGGAACGCGGCAACCTCAGACTCGGTGGGAGTGACGCCGACGACGTCGAGGGTGACGCGCCGCAGAAACGTGAGGTCGTCGGTGAGCGGCGTGAGTGTGAAATTGGTCTCGGCAAAATCCGGCCAGAACGCGCCCTCTTCGATCCAGCGGCGGAGCGTCGCGACCTCCGCGGCCGCCAGCCGGTCGCCCTTCGCGGGCATGGCATCCTCGGAGTTCGTGGTCGTGATCCGCTGGAAGAGCGCGCTCTCGGTCGGCTTGCCGGGGACGATCGCCGGGCCATCGCTTTTTCCGCCGAGCAGCGCGGCAGCCCGTTGGTCGAGGCGCAACCCGCCCTTCACCTTGGCGCCCTGGTGGCAGCTGTGACAATTGGTCTCCAGGATGGGTTTCACGTCGCGGAAGAAATCGACGCCGCCCTTTTGTCGCCGCGGGGCGTAGTCGGCCGAGGCCAGGGCGATGCGGGCGCCGAGAAAATGGTCGATCGCATTTTGGGCGGGAAATCCTCCCGGCAGCGCCGGCACGGCGACGTCCGGAGTGGAGGCAAGCCACGCCCGGGCGGCTTCGCGGCGGCGGGTCCAATACGGTTCGTTCGCCGCCCGCCGATGGGCGCGTGCGGCGGTGTTCATCGCCTCGAGACGGAGGCGACGCTCGGCTTCGTAGGTGCTCCAGGCGCTATCGGTGTAGGCGATCTGACGCTTTCCCGGCGAAAGCAGCGTCCACTCCGAGGAGCCGCCGAGTGAGAGGGCGACGACGGTCTCGCCGAGCTCGGGTCGGAACGGTTTTTTGCTCTTCGGTTCGATTCCGCCGAGCAGCGTTTCCAAAACGACCTCCACCGGCGCGCCGGAAAACTCCACCGTCTCCCAGGCCTCGCGGTTGCCGGGCGGGGCGAAGCGGTAACCGGGGCCGAGATCGAGAAACGTGTCCTGCTCCTCGACGGGCAGTTCGCCCGCGTTGCCGACTGCAAATTGCCGCGGTTGGTCGAACGGTGTCGCGAGGATTTGTTTTCCGTCCAGCAGGAGCCGGGCGGCGCCGCGTGCGCGGAGGAGCAGGCGATGCCTGCCGGCGGGAACCGATACGGTGGCCGAGGCGCGGACGAGAGTGGGGAAGGCCCGGTCGGCGCGCACGCCGGTGGCGACGTATTTCTGCGGCAGCTCGAACAGGCCGAAAAAATCCTCGGTGTAGGTTTCGGTCGCCGCCACGGTGGACTCGGGCCAGGTGCCGTTCTTCGGCAGCCCGTCCTCGCAGATTTCCACGCGCACCACGCCGGCGGGCGCAGCGGCGCGGGTGGTGGCGAAGGCGAAACCAATGCAGGAGAGAATTAGCAGGAAAACGCGGAACATGGGGGCGCGGGCGGGCGCGTCGGCACAAAAGCGCAAGCCGTCGGAGTTGTCACGCGCGACGACATCACACTCTCGTGCAGGGATGAAAGGGATCGTTTGGGAGCGTGGGTCAGCCGCCCGCGCTCCCGCTCAACCGTAGGAATTCAGTTGAGGTGGAGCGGCTTGACCTCAAGCCGCTTGCCGTGAGAGCGACGGCGGGAAGCAGAGCAAGTTGAGGTCAACTCGCTCCACCGTTCCGCGGTTTCGTTTTCGAAGCCGATACCTGTCTCCATTGGTATTGGCTCAGTCCACGTACAGCTCGCAGATCGCCCAGGGGGCGTCCTTGCGTTCCTCGGTGTTCTTGATGACCACGTAGCGGCCCCGCGTGCCGGCGGGCAAGTCGATGACAGTCTTGTTGCCCTTTTGGCCGGCGCCACTCGCGACGGCGGCGCCGGGCGATTTCGGATCATCGGTTACGTAGACCTCGTAGTGCTCCGGGTATTCCGCGGCGCGTCCAGTCTGGTCGAGGGTGATCCGGCGCAGCGGTCGCGAGGCGGCGAAGGCCACCTCCGCCCACTCCTCGCCGAGCGCGGGCACGCTCCAGCGGGTAGCGGTCTTGCCGTCGAGTATGTTCGAGAGCGACGCCGGATTCGAAGCGCGGAGTTTGGGTTTTCCAGCGAGATTGGCGCGAATGACCGCGACGGCGTAGGCAGCTTCGTCGCCGAGTGCCGTGTCCTTGACCAGGCTTTCGGCGAGGGAAAGCGCCGCCTTGTCGCCGGCCCGCGTCAGCAGGGCGAGCAGCTGCCGCCGCGGCGTGGTGTCCGTGGTGCTCTCCAGGAAGCGTTTCATCAACGTCGTCGACTCGGCGGTCCAGGCGTCGCGGTTGCGCTCAAAGTAGCGCAGCGTCGCGTCGATCGCGGCGGTGCGCGCCGCGGGCAGCGCCGCCTTTTCCGCGACGGTCGCGAGTGAGGGCAGCGCGGTGCCGTCGGTCCAGCGGGCGAGTGCAGCCGTGGCGGCGGTCGATACTTTTTCTTCCGGCTTCACGGCGAGCCGCGCCGCGCACTCCGCGCTGGCCGGACCACCGATTCGTTGCAGTGCTGGGAGCAGGCGTAGCGCGCCTTCTGGCGTGCCTTGCTCGATGGCTTCATAAACCGGACGACCGCGGGTGGCGGCGGGATTGCGCAGCGTGACGTTGACCAGCGAACGCAGCGCGCGCGACTGCTCCGCGTCGTCCTTGGCGGCCAGCGTCCAGTCGAGCAGGGCGCGTTGTTCGGAAGGCGGCGCGAGATCGCCCAACGCGGCCAACGCCGCCAGGCGCACGGCGCTGTCGGCGTCGGCCCGCAGCTTGAGCAGAAGCGGAATTCCCTCGGTTTGGTTTCGCAGTGCGAGTTGCTCGATGAACACCGTGCGGCTCGCGGTCTCGCCGCGCTCGGCCCCGGCCAGGACGGTTGCATTGACATCGGGACCGTTGAGCCGGGCCAGGCTCTGGCGCGCGAGTTTGGCGTCGGTGCTGTTCTTCCCCGCCGCGACCTGGGCGAGGAGGGTGGCGATGTCGCGACTGCCGGGCAAAACTCCGAGGGCGCCCAGAGCGGAGGCGCGCA
Source organism: Opitutia bacterium (assembly GCA_947474365.1). Taxonomy (GTDB): domain Bacteria; phylum Verrucomicrobiota; class Verrucomicrobiia; order Opitutales; family Opitutaceae; genus ER46. Next base: position 34,635 of record CANJIU010000046.1, read on the forward strand.
CTTCAGGGTCGGAGTGTTTTGCGGACTTGGCGACAGCGGAAACGGCGGAGGCTTCGTTGCGACGCGCGAACGCGGCGATCACCGCGCTTTGGGTCGGAGCGTCCCAACTTTCCAATTTCGAGAGCAACGTGGCGGCGAGATCCGGCGCCGTGGAGGCCGCGATGGCTTCCAGCGCCACCTGCTTGAACGTCCAGTCGGTGCCGTCGAGGTTTTGGGCGATCCGCGCGGCCGCGGTGGCCGTCTCAATTCCCAGCGAAAGACGGAGGGCGGCGGCGCGCGCGACCGGATCGGCGGCGTTTTTTTCAATTTCTCGCAGAAAATCCGGTGCTGCGGCCGGCGGCATCCGGGAGGCCGCGACCAGCTTGGCCGCCACCACCGCGGGCGAACTCGGCTCCGGGAGCGCACGAAGCGCGGCGACCGCGGCCGGGTCGGCGATTTCGCCCAGGGCGCGGGCGGCCGCGGCGACGGTGCGGGCATCGGAGTCCTGCAGCAATTTCGTCAACGCCGGCACTGCGGCGGCGGTGCGACGGCGGGCGAGCGTGTCGATGAGGCCGAGGTGGCTGCGGCCGGTGGTCTTCCCGAGGGCCGTGACGAAGAGGGCGTCGATGGAATCTCCTGCCGCGCGATCGAGCGCCAGCCGCGCCAGATCGGAATCGCGGTCGTCGATGAGCAGGTTGGCGAGGGCCTTGTAGGTGTCGCCGCGGCCCGGGGAGGCAGACTGGGCCAGCACGGTGCCGAGTCGCTGGGCGATGGCCTGCCGGGCGGTAAACGTCAGGTCGGCGCGGCGGATCAGGCCGAGCAGGCGTGATTCGAGGGCGCCCAGTTTGGCCGTATCCGTGCCGGCCGCACTGACCTCGGCGTCGAGGGCCTCCAGGGCCTTTTGATCGCCGGAGTAGGTGAGGCTGATGATGGCGGGTGGCCCCTCGGCGGCGGAGGCGAAGGACGTGAAGGCGAGGGCGGCGAGGAGGGAAAACGTGCGGTGCATGGCGGCGGAGATTGGGGTCACAGGGCGTAACCGGCACGGCGCGGCCGATCGAGGAGACGGGAGGCAACCGGGTCGCCCACGATCTCCTCTTTTTTTGGATCCCATTTGATGGCGCGCCCGAGCTGGGCGGCGATGACGTTCAGGTGGCAGACGGTCGCGCTGCGGTGGCCGATCTCGACGTCGGCAATCGGACGCTGGCGCGTGCGCACGCAGTTGAAAAAGTCGGTGTGGTGATCGTCGCTGGCGTAGAGATGGACCTCGTCGCCGCGCAGCGCGCGGGTGGTGAGCTCGGGCGGATCGCTTTCGAGGAAGTCGTCGCGGGAAACCCACACCGTCCCCTTCGTGCCCTGGAATTCGATCATGGCCTTGGAGGCCGGGTCGTCATAGCGCTCGACGCGCACGCCGTTGGCGTAGACGTGCGTCTGGTATTTCGTGCCCTCGAAACCGATGGGCAGAAACTGCACGGGGCCCGATTCGTTCATGCCGAGGGCGTTTTGGATGATATCGAAGTGATGCGCACCCCAGTCGCCGTTCTTGCGGCCGCCGTACTCGAGAAAACAGCGCCAGCCGCCGCCGTAGTCGCCCTTGATGCGCTTCTCGTTGTAGGGCCGCCACGGGGTGGGGCCGAGCCAGCGGTCGTAGTCGAAGCCCGCCGGCACCGGTTCCTCGGGCAGCGCGGGCGCGTCGGGAAATTCGCCGAGCCGGGCGCGCACGAGTTTGATGTCGCCGATCCAGCCGTTGCGCACGATCTCGGCGGCCTTGCGGAAGGATTTGTTGGAACGCTGCTGGGTGCCGGTCTGGAGCACGCGACCGTAGCGGCGGGCGGTTTCGACGAGCACGCGGCCCTCGCGCACGGTGAGGGTCAGGGGCTTTTCGCAGTAGACGTCCTTGCCGGCCTGCATCGCGGCCTTGGCCACGGCGGCGTGCCAGTGATCGGGCGTGGTGGCGAAGACGACGTCGATGTCCTCGCGCGCGATCAGTTCCTCGTGGCGGGCGTAGATGTCGACACCCTTGGCGCGGGTGCCGCTGTCCTTCTTCTTGCCGTAGGCGGTCTCGATGCGATCGCGCACCTTCTCCGCCTTGCTGCGCATGACGTCGCAGGTGGCGACGATCCGGCAGTCGTCCATCCGTCCGGTGAGCGCGCCGACGTGGCTCGCGCAGATCAGTCCGTTGCCCACGATGCCGACGGTGAGCCGGTTGCTCGGGGCGCTCTTGCCGAAGAGCGACGACGGGAAAAAATTCGGCGCGACGGAATAGGCGAGGATGCCGGCGAGGCCGTTTTTCAAGACGGTGCGGCGGGTGAGGGGTGCGTTCGGAGTGAACGGAAGCGGGCTGCGTTTCATGAAAAAAGGGTGTGGTGACTAGAGGTTCGAGGGACGCGGGAGCCAAGGAGATTTCCGGTCGCCAGCCATCCAACCAGCCGGAGAGATTCTCCCGCAAGCGGTCGCGCCCGTCGCCGCAGATCTTGCCGAAGGCCGGGCGATTGCTGTCCAAACTAAAACCTTCGGTTTCCGGTCTGGTCATTCCCTCGCCGGCCTTTCAATGATGCGTGGTCGGGGCGGTGCGGCATTCGCCGCCTCCCTGCACGTGCCCCATGAAATCGCCGTATTTCCCTCCGTCTGGCCGATGCGCCACTGTCTTTTTCTGGCTGGGTTGGTTGGGCGGGGTCGTGTGTGCCGCGGCGGCGCCCGCGGAGCCTGCACCGCGATCGTATGACCTCGTGGTCTACGGTGCAACTGGTGGCGGCGTGGCGCACGCGGTTTGCGCGGCGCGCGAAGGTCTGGACGTCCTGCTGATCAGTCCGGTGCCGCACCTCGGCGGGTTGCTGAGCAACGGACTCACCACCATGGACACGCTCTACAACGGCGCCCGCGCGCCGTTTTACGACGAAGTGCGCCGCGCCATCCACGATTTCTACCGGAACAAATTTGGCGCCGACTCGGAGCAGTACCGCCAGAGCCTGCCGGGACAGCCGAAAGCCAAGGTGGAGGCCCACGTGTTTGAGCAGATCATCAATCGCCTGGTTGCCGGCGAGCCGCGCGTCACGGTGAGGAAGTCGTATTATCCCGTGGCCTGTGAGCGCGAGGGCGCGCAACTGCGCACGGTGACGTTTCGTGATCGTGATGGAGCCGGTACCTTTTCCGCCACGGCCGCGGTGTTTTCCGACTGTTCCTACGAGGGCGATCTGGCGGCGGTCGCCAAGGTGCCGTACCGCTGGGGCCGGGAGAGTCGCGAGGAGTTTGGCGAGGAACATGCCGGTCGCATTTTCATGCGCAAGGTCGCGTGGCCGCCGGCGGGCGTAGATCCCCTGATTCTCGCCGACTACCGGCGGATGAACCTGGTGCACTACAATCGCTGGTTCGAAATCATCCGGCCACAGAGTACGGGCGCCGCAGACCAGTCGGTGCAGGGTTATAATCTTCGCACGGTCATCACGCGCGATCCGGCCAACCGTCTGCCCATGGCGAAACCCGCAGACTACGATCCTGCGGAGATTCGGCGGCGGCTCGAACGGGACATCAATTGGAGTGGTCGCGTTCCGAGTTCCAACCAGCCCAATCAGAAAACCTACCTCAACCTCCCGGAAGTGGTCGGAATTCAGCACGCCTACGTGGAGGGCGACTGGGCGACCCGACAGCGGATTGTCGACGAACACGCGCGGATGACCCGCGGCTTGATTTACTTCATGCAGCACGATCCCTCCGTGCCGGAGGCCACTCGCCGGGGCTGGCAGGAGTGGGGATTGCCCCGCGACGAGTTTGCCGACAACGGGAACCTGCCTTACGAAATCTACGCGCGCGAGACGCGACGAATCGTCGGCCGCGCGATTTTCACGGAGAACGACGCCCGGCCTGCGCCCCGACTGAAGCGGGCGCCCGTGCAGTCCGACGCCATCAGCGTCACGGAGTGGTTTCTCGACTCCCATGCCTGCACCCCGGAGCACGTGCCGGAGAGCGAATGGGAGGGTGAACTGCTGCTCCACTACGTCACCGTGCCGGGGCAGATCTCCTATCGCACGCTCCTGCCACAGGGGCTGGACAATCTGCTCGTGCCGGTCTGCGCCTCGTCGACGCACATCGGCTGGGGGGCGATCCGGCTGGAACCGACGTGGATGAGCCTGGGCGAGGCGGCCGCGCACGCGACCGTGTTCGCCGTCCGGGTGAAGAAAACGCCGGCCGCCATCGACCTCGATCGATTGGTCCGGAGACTGGCCGAGCGCCGCGTGATGCTGAGTTTCTTCAACGATGTGGAGGTCGATCCGCGCGAACCCTGGTATCCGGCGGTCCAATATTTCGGCACCCAGGGATTTTTCGGCTCCTACGACGCGCGGCCGCTGGAGGCGTTGACGGTTCCGCTCGCCGAGGCCTGGGCCGACGCGGCGGCGCAGCAGGCCCGTGGGGAAAACGTCGATCGCACGGAACGCGCGCGCCGGATGCAAGTGACGGAGGAAAAGGGCGGGGCGCCGCTGACGGTCGAGGAGTTTGGGGCGGTGCTGGCGCGGGCGTTCACGGCGGCGGGGTTACCGCTGCCGATCGACGGGCTCGTCTCCGAACTTCAACTCGCCCGCGACGTCCGGATCAGCCGCGGCACCGCGTGTCGGTTGCTTTTCGCCGCGGGAAAGCGGTGAGCCACGCCGCCCGGGCGGGCGCAGCTCAACTTCTGGCCCTGGGGACGCGACGCCCTCGTCGCGTTTCGCCGGCGACGGGGGCGTCGCCGCTCCAGTCACTGCCGCGATTGCAGGTGATCGTTGGCATCTTCCGCATGTCCAAAGAGCGCGATGAGTGGCGTGCTGGGCACGGGGTCAGTCTGATCAGAGTGCCGTTGATGTCCCAGAGAATCAGCTTTTCACAGGGGGAGAAAGGCAGGGGAGGAGGGCCGGCCGAGCCGAGAAAAGGCGCGTTTTTCTGGCCTCGACGGCCCCGGGACGCTCGCGAACGGTGACGGCCGGTTTTCCCTACTTCCATGGAACGTTGGCTCGTTCAAGCACTCACTTGCCGGGGGCAGAGGCTTCGCTCCCGACGCCGATCGTCGGATGATAAACGTTCAAGTGAGGACAATATTCGCGTTTTTCGGAGGTTCACCCCTTGAGTGTTGAGCGTTCAAGCCCCGCGGGTGCGGTGTTCCTTTCCTACGCCTCCCAGGACGCGGAGGCGGCCAAGCGGATCTGCGCCGCCCTGCGAGCCGCGGGGTCGAAGTGTGGTTCGATCAGAGTGAATTGCGCGGGGGCGATGCATGGGACCGGAAGATCCGGGGTCAGATCAAGGAGTGTGCGCTGTTCATGCCGATCATCTCGGCCAACACGGATGCCCGGGCCGAGGGCTATTTCCGCCTGGAGTGGCATCTCGCGGAGCAGCGCACCTATTTGATGGCGCAAGATAGGCCGTTTCTTGTGCCGGTGGTGATCGACGCGACGTCCGACGCCGCGGCCCGCGTGCCAGAGCGTTTTCGCGAACGGCAGTGGACGCGGCTCGCCGCCGGAGAGACGCCAGGCGCGTTCTGCGAATGGATGAAGAAGTTGCTGGTTGGCGAATCCGAGACGGAGGCGGGAACCTTCATTTCCGCCGCAAGACCAGGGAAGGGTGCGCCGGCGTCGATGACGACGAGCCGTGGTTTGGGAGTTTCGACCGTGGTCGGTGTGGTGTTCGCGCTTTTGGCGATTGGAGCGATCGCCGTGTGGCGTCCGTGGGAGAAAAAGTCTGGAACCCCATCGGTGTCATCCGGGTTGGGAATCGGGAGTGCGCCCGCGGTGAGCGAGGCCAAGACGCTGCTGCGCCGGGCGCAGAAGATCCTTCGGGATGGCGACGACATGAACCGCGAGAATGTTTTTCTCGCCGAGGAATTGTTGAAGAAGGCGGCGGCGCTTGATTCCGCGGATGCGGAGATTCTGACGGCGCAGGCATTGCTGTCCCTGGATATCAGTCAGCAGTACCTATACGATGGGACGCCAGCTCGGCTGGAGAGCCTGCGGGTGCAGGCGGAGCGGGCGCTGAAACTGGCGCCGGAGTCGGACGACGCTGCGCTGGCCTACGCGCGGTACCTTTGCGCCTCGACGCGGGATTTTCGCAACCGGTCGCCGTCGCATCTGGAGGGGCAGAAGCGACTGCGGGCGCTCGTCGCCAAGACACCCGACAACCGGGACTTTCGGCGGGCGCTGGCCGCGGCGCTGTGGAATCCAGCGGATCCAAGCGACGAATCGTACGCCGAGTACGCCCGGTCGCATGCGATTCCCGGGGGAGATGAGGTCGCGATGGTGCGGCAAGGCATGAACTATTTCTGGCAGGGGCGCTTGGCGGAAGCGGAGCGGGCGTGTGCCCTTTCGCTGGCCGTGCGGCCGAACGGCCGCGCGCAAATCCTGGATGTGTTGATCAAGCTGTGCTGGCGCGGTGATCTTGATGCCGCGGTGAAGGCCATGGAAAGCTGGCCATCCTGGCTCTTCCTCGAGGAGCGCGGGGCATACGTCGCAGGTCTCGTTTGGCTTTGGCGGGGAGCGCCGGAAAAGGCACTGGCGGCATTTCGCGCCGTCCAGCGGGACTACTTTCGCGACACCCTCTACACCGGCCCCCGGGCCACGCTTGAAGCGATTGCGCTCGATGCCGCCGGACGGCCCGATGCGACGCGGGTTGAAATCGAACGCGCCTTGGGAGTGGTCGGTAAGGTGGGTGATGAAGGGTTCGGTGTTCCTCTCATGAAGGTTGTCTTGATGGCGCAGATTGGGCAGAGGGAAGCGGCTGAGTCCGCGTTGCGAGTGTGGGTGCAGTCGTACAATCGTGGAAGCTATGTATTGCCGATGTCCCAATTTTGGGCGCTTTTTTTGACCCTTGACCTGCACGAATTAGTCACCGGCCCAAATGTGGCGTCCTATCCGCTTTTCGAGAAGACGGTCAGTGGGGAGAATATCTACAAGGCCGTATTCCCCCGTGCGGCCTTGCGGCTCAATCCGGCATTCGCAGTCTGGCGGAAAGATCCCCGGTTCGCCGCGCTGCTCGACCGCGCCCCGGCCCCGGATGACGGGAAGTCCGATAACGCCGCGGCGGCAAAGAAAGCGGCCGCTCCGTCGCTACGGCCCGATTAGAAGTCCATTGCCGGGCTCATTCCTGGAGCGAGCCGGAAACGGCGATTTCCCCGATTCCAGTGCCGTCTGACTCGACACGACCTTTGACTCCGGACTGACCCCATCGGGTCGGCGGCGGCTCCTAAGAAACTACATTTGTTAATTTTTGGGGCGTAACATTGGCGCAGTTTCTTTCTGTCACGGCCAAAATCAGATTTTGGGGCGGCGGCTGATAGGAAATTGGATCTTGAGGGGGTTGGGTCGGGTGGAGGTTTTTCGCGAACGTGGGTGGCGACTATGCATCGCTTGGCGAAAACCTCGCGGATGCTGGCGGCCCGAGTCTGGTCGGTCTGGCCCCTGTGTTTACGGTCCACCTTCCTCCTCCTTGGGATGGCGAAATTGTTGTCCAATCCTGTCCGCTTTCCCGACCAGCCTTCGTCCCGCCCCGCCAAAACGCCCGTGCAGCGGCAGTTTTGGCAGTTTTGAGCCCGTGGCTTGACCCGTCCGCAAAAAGACGCGATAAAAACCGGCATGATGAAGACGCTCACCCTCACGGATGCACGCGCCAGACTGGGGTACTGGCTGGGCCGGGCCGGCCGAGGCGACGAAATCGGCGTGATTGTGGGAGACGCGATTTTCGCTTTCCGCCGGGTACCGGTGACATCCGCCGACTACGCGGAACAGGAATACGGCCTGACCGCGGCCGAGGTGGACGCCGCCGCCTCCCGGATCGTGGCGGACACGCGCGGCGCCAAGACCGTGCCCTACGTGGCTGGCATGCTTTCCCGTGGAAATTCGACTGACAAAGCGGTTTCTCGCCGCCGTAAGGCGGCTGCCCGCCGTTGACGCGGCCGCGGTGGATTCCGCGCTGGCGCAACTGCTGGCGACCTTTGGCCGGCCGCACGCGCATACCGGAGGAAGTGTGCGGCCCATCCGTGCGCCGGTCTATGAGTTGCGCGTGACCCTCGCCCTGCGCGTCGTCTTCGCGCGCGAGGGCGACGAGCTCAAGGTGGACTTCGTCGGCACGCATGCCGAGGTGCAACGCTATCTGCGCAACACGCGCTGAGGCGGTGCCGGGCACGGGGTCAGTCCGCTGATTGCAATATCCTGAGCGAGAGACGGTCGCGACCCATTGCAATCAACGGACTGACCCCATCGGGTCGGCCTCGATCCGGTCGCTCTCACGTACAGCGGCTTGAGGTCAAGCCGCTCCACCTCGACTGAATTCTTACGGTTTAGGAAACAGCCGCTGCTTGGAGCACTGACCCCCTCCGCATTGCCGCGGGACGGAAGTGAGCCGATTTATTCGCGCACGACGGGCGCATCTCAATTTCTGGACTCTGGGGACGCGACGCCCTCGTCGCGTTTCGCCGGCGACGGGGGCGTCGCCGCTCCAGTCACAGCCTCGATTGCAGGTGGTCGTTGGCATCTTCCGCATTATCGAAAAGCGGGATGAGTGGCGCCCTCGGCCGTGCTCGCGCTCTCCAGGTTTGACTCGCCGCGGCGCCCCGCGTGCATTCAACGCAGGCATGCGTTTCCCCCGGCCCACGATCTTATTGGCTTTCCTTGTCATTGGCAGCGCCCCGGCGCTGCGCGCGGCCGAATCGATCGACTTTAGCCGGCAGATCCTGCCCATCCTCTCGGACGCATGCTTCCGTTGCCACGGACCCGACGCCGGCTCGCGCAAGGCGAAACTGCGGCTCGATCAACGCGAGGGGCTTTTTCGTACCCGCGACGACGTCACCGTGGTCGCGCCGGGAAAACCGGACGCCAGCGAGATGATCCTGCGCATCACGAGTAAGGAAGAGGACGAAGTGATGCCGCCCCGCGACTCAAACCGGCAGCTCAAACCGACCGAGATCGATCTGCTTCGGCGCTGGGTCGCCAGCGGTGCGCCGTGGGGCCAGCACTGGGCGTTTCAGCCGCCGCAATCTCCCGCTCCGGCCAAAGTCGCGAGCACGAACCTGGCGGGGCGCGTCCGCAACCCGATCGACACCTTCGTCTTTGCCCGCCTGGAGCGCGAAAAGCTCCCGCCGTCACCGGAGGCGCCCCGCGAGTCGCTGCTCCGCCGCTTGTCCCTCGATCTCACTGGCCTGCCGCCCACGCCAGCCGAGTTGGAGGCGTTTGTAGCGGATCGGGGCGCCGACGCGTACGAGCGCGTGGTCGACCGGCTGCTGGCGTCGCCGCGCTATGGCGAGCGCTGGGCCTGGGAGTGGCTCGATCTCGCCCGCTACGCCGACACCAATGGATTTCAGGGCGATCCCGAACGCACGATGTGGCCGTGGCGCGACTGGGTGGTCAGCGCGCTCAACGACAACATGCCCTACGACCAGTTCACGATCGAGCAGCTCGCGGGCGATCTCCTGATCGAAGCCACCAACCCGCAGAAGCTGGCGAGCGGGTTTCACCGCAACAACATGTTTAACGGCGAGGGCGGCCGCATCGCTGAGGAGACGCGGGTCGAAAATGTCTTCGACCGCGTCGAGACCACCGCGACGGTCTGGCTCGGGGCCACGTTTACCTGCGCCCGGTGCCACGACCACAAATACGATCCGTATACGCAGAAGGACTACTATGCGCTGTACGACGTCTTCAACCAGATGTCCGAGACCGGTGGCGCGGCCGGCGGGGGGCGCAGCGGACAGATTCCCCCGGTGCTGGATTTCTCGACCGATGCCGAGCGCGCCGCCGTCAAGCGCGCCCAGGCCGCGGTCGACGCCATCACCAAGACAGTCGACGCCTTCGAGCTGAAAAAATTTCCGCGCCCGGCGGGCAAGCCGATCATCGATTCGCCCGACGCGCAAAATCTGCCGGGCAATCTGCCCGCGACGCATGCGAAGGTGGCGCCGAAGCAGCGCAACCTGAACGGTCTTCTCGAGGCGCTGCCGTACTTCCGCGACACGAAACCGGATCCTGAATACGTGGTGCTGCTCGAAAAGCACATCGCCGCCCTGCGGGCCCGCGATGACGCGACCAGCAACATCACCAAGGTCATGATCATGGACGAGCTGCCGAAACCGCGGGAGACGTTCATTCTCAACAAGGGCAACTACGAGAGCCGGACCGATGTCCAGGTCGTCGGCGCGCTGCCGGCGGTCTTTGCGGGAGCGCGGGCGGCCCGCCCGCCGATTCCGGAAAATGCGGGCGGGCCGCCCGCGCCCCCCTCTCGCATCAACCGGCTCGATCTCGCCCGCTGGCTCGTGTCGCCGGAGAATCCTCTCGCGGCGCGCGTGGCGGTGAACCGGGCCTGGCAGGCGTTTTTTGGCGTCGGCCTCGTGAAGACTGCGGAGGATTTCGGGAAGCAGGGCGAACAGCCCTCGCATCCGGAATTGCTCGACTGGCTGGCGACGGAGTTTGTGTCGCGGGGCTGGGATGTGAAGGCGATGCACCGGTTGATTGTCACGAGCGCGACGTACCGGCAGTCGTCGCGCGTCACGCCCGCGCTGCAGGAGCGCGATCCGGAAAACCGCCTGCTCGCGCGCGGACCACGTTATCGCCTGCCCTCGTGGATGCTCCGCGATCAGGCGCTGGCGGCGGCTGGGCTGCTCGTGGAAAAACGCGGCGGAGCCTCGGTGAAACCGTACCAGCCGGCGGGCATCTGGGAGGAGGCGACGTTTGGCAAGAAGGCGTACGATCAGGATCACGGGGCGAAGCTTTACCGCCGCAGCCTCTATGTGTACTGGCGGCGCATCGTGGGTCCGACGTCCTTTTTCGATGCGGGCGCCCGGCAGGTGTGCACGGTGAAGGCCACTCGCACCAACACGCCGCTCCACGCGTTGGTGACGTTGAACGACACGGCGTTTGTCGAGGCGGCCCGCGTGCTCGCGCAGGGTGTCGCCGTCGCGGCGGACAACGATGCCGAGCGTCTGGATTACGCCTTTCACGTCGTGACGCTGCGCCGGCCGACGAAGCCGGAAAAAAACCTGCTGCTGGCCCGGCTGAAAAAACTGCGCGGTCAATTTGCCGCGGACCCCGCTGCCGCCGCGCAACTCGCAGCGGTCGGCGAAGCCCCGCGGCCGGCGTCGCTCGATCCCGTCGAACACGCCGCGTGGGCAACCCTCTGTTCGCTGATTTTCAATCTCGACGAAACGCTGTCGAAAGAGTGACGCGCCCCGCGCCAACTGACGCCCCGCCCGCATTCCCGATTTCCCATGGATCCTCTGCTCGAAGCGAAAGCCCACTACACCCGCCGGCAATTTTTTGGCCGCTCGGTCATGGGCGTGGGTACGGCGGCGCTGGCGTCGCTGCTCGGGGGTGATGCCCTGGGCGCGGTGGGCGGGTCGGCGCCGCGACGCGGGATTCCGGGCCTGCCGGACCTGCCGCATTTTGCGCCGAAGGCGAAGCGCGTGATTTATCTTTTCCAGAACGGCGCGCCTTCGCACGTCGACCTCTTCGACTACAAGCCGACGCTGCGCGCCTGGCATGGAAAGCAGATTCCCGACGAACTCGCGGGCGGGAAGCGTTTTTCCACGATGACGGGCAACCAGACGGCGCGGCCAGTCCTGGCGGAGATCACGAAGTTTTCGCAGCACGGAAAATCCGGCGCGTGGGTGTCGGACTTCCTGCCGAAGATTGCGGAGATTTCCGACGACCTCTGTTTTGTGAAATCGATGCACACCGAGGCGGTGAACCACGCCCCGGCGATCACGTTTTTCATGACGGGATCCGAGATGGCCGGCCGGCCGTCGATGGGCGCTTGGCTGAGCTACGGGCTGGGCAGCGAGACGGAGGATTTGCCGGCGTTCGTCGTGATGACGTCGCGCGACAAGGAGGCGAGCTGCGGCCAGATTTTCTACGACTTCTACTGGGGCAGCGGCTTTCTTCCGACGAAATATCAGGGCGTGGCCTTTCGCGGTGCGGGCGATCCGGTGCTTTATCTTTCGAATCCGAAGGGCATGAGCCGCGAGGTCCGCCGCGGGATGCTCGACGACCTCGCCCAGCTCAACGAGATCAAGCGGGCGGAGTTTGGCGATCCCGAGATCGCGACGCGCATCGCCCAATACGAGATGGCGTACCGGATGCAGGCGAGCGTGCCGGACCTCACGGATTTTTCGAAGGAGACGCCCGCGGTGCTCGAACGCTACGGGCCCGAGGTGAAGCGCCAGGGCAGCTACGCCTACAATTGCCTGATGGCGCGCCGGCTCGCGGAGCGCGGCGTGCGGTTCATCCAGGTGATGCACGCGGGCTGGGACCAGCACCGCAATTTGAATTCGCAGCTCAAGATTCAGTGCGAGGACACCGATGCGCCGTCGGCCGCGTTGATTCGCGATCTGAAGAAGCGCGGGCTCCTTGACGACACGCTGGTGATCTGGGGCGGCGAGTTCGGCCGCACGCCGTTTCTGCAGGGAAAAATCGAGGAGACGAAACAATGGGGCCGCGACCATCACCCGTACGCCTTCACGATTTTCATGGCGGGCGGTGGGGTGAAGCCGGGTTTCACCTATGGGGCCACGGACGACTTTGGCTTCAACGCCACCGAAAATCGGGTGCACGTGCACGACTTGCAGGCGACGATTTTGAATCAGCTCGGCCTCAACCACGAGCGGCTCACCTATCGTTTTCAGGGACGCAACTTCCGCCTCACCGACGTGCACGGAAAAGTCGTGAGGGATATTTTGGCGTAGCCGAAAATTAGTTGAGGGTTGAGGGCTGAGAGTTGAGAGCCCCTCCACCAAAACGAGATTTTGCTCCGACGGGAAGGAACAGATTTCGAGGACCACCAACGACGTGCGAAAGCTGTTTCCTAAGAGGAGGGACGAAGGGGAAGATGTTTTTGGAACGCTAATCTTCGCTCATTGGCGCTAATCAACGCGCGCGCTCGGAAAGAATTCAGCACAGAATATTTTCGGTCCCGATCCTGGCTAATTTCTGGATTCATGATTTCCGGTTTTCCGGGATTAGCGTTTAAAAGCGGAGATTAGCGTTCCCTCTTACCCGTTTGATTCTGGCTAAAACCGGAGCCGCGAACTCGGAGCTGTTTCTTGAGAGGGAAAACCCTCCGGGGGGCGGGCAAGCCACGAGGTGAATCTCGACTTCGGCCCTGATGTCGCGCGCTTTCTCTCCGGAGATCGCGCTCTCAACCCTCAACTTTCAGCTCTCAACGGCATCGTTTCGCCGGCGCCGGGCCTCGTCCAGAAACGACCACGCGACGATGCGACTTTGCTTCTGACCCTGCGCCATCGGGATGATGCGAACGTCGGCCGCCTTCGCGTCTTTCAAGGCGCGTTCGAGCGGCGACAGGTTCTCGCGTTTGGAGACGAGCGACGTGAACCAAACGCACCCGGTCGGGTTCTGCGCGCTCTCGGCGATCATCCGCCGCACGAACGCCAGCTCGCCACCGTCGCACCACAACTCGGCGGCCTGGCCCCCGAAATTCAGAACGGGTGCGCCGCTTCCTCCGCCGCCGAGGTTCCGCACCTTGCGCCGGGTTCCCGCCTCCGCCTCGGCCCGCGACGCGTGAAACGGCGGGTTGCACAGCGACAGCGCGAAGGTCTCGCCGGGCTTCACGACGCCGTGAAAAATCTCCCGTGGTGACGGCTGCGCGCGCACGTCGACGTTGCCGGCGAGCAGAGGATTGGCTGCCACGATGCGGCGTGCGTGGGCCAAGGCGGTGCGATCGATTTCAGAACCGACGAAGCGCCAGCCATACGCGTGGCGGCCGATGATGGGATAGATGCAGTTCGCTCCCACGCCCACGTCGAGCACCGCGGTCTCCGGGCCGCGCGGAACCTTGCCGCCGCGATCGGATGCGAGCAGATCGGCGGCATGGTGGAGGTAATCCGCGCGTCCCGGGACGGGCGGGCAGAGATAGCCCGCTGGAAGATCCCATTCGGTCACGCCATAGAAATGGGCGAGCAAGGCCCGGTTGAGTGCCTTGACGGCGGCCGGATTGGAAAAATCGATCGAGTCTCCGCCGTGGCCGGTCGGTTGCACGAACGGCGCGAGCGCCGGAAATGCCCGGGTGAGCTGCGCAAAATCGTAGCGCGCGCGATGCGGGTTGCGCGGGTGCAGCGTCGCTTTTTCCTTCGACGAAGGAGGGTGGAGCGGAATCACGTGAGCGACCGAGGGGTGTGTCTGGGGCGCATCCTAGTTTTGGGCCGCGGTGTCGAGTTCACCGAGCCAACGCAACGCGGCGTGGGTCCACTCCGACGTGGGGTGGCTGATGGGATCGAGGCCGCCGCCGTGCCCGCCCGCGGCGAAGACATGGCACTCGACCGGGACCTGGGCCTCGCGCGCGGCGAGAAAGAAGTTCATCACGCCTCGCGCGAACCGGTCATTTCGCGCCACGGCGAGGAATAACGGCGGTGTCGCGTCACGTTTCAGGCCGGCCTTCAGTTTCGCCACCACCTGGTCCGAATCGATCGGATTCGTCAGGTAGGCGGGGTAGATCGGCAGGGCAAAATCCGGTCGGCAACTTGCCCGGTCGATCGCATCGCGGGGCGGATAGGCGTCGTGCTGAAACGTCGTCGCCAGCAACGCGCACGCATGTCCGCCGGCGGAAAATCCGCACACGCCGATCCGCTTCGGGTCGATGCCGAATTCCGCGGCCCGCGAGCGCACCAGGCGTACGGCGCGCTGCAGGTCCTGCATCGCGTGGTGTTCCTTTCCGGCGAGATTGCGAAACGGCACGCGATACTTGAGGACGATGCCGGTGATGCCGTGGGCGTTCAGCCATTCGGCGACGCGCGTGCCCTCGTGTTCCGCCGCGAGACCGCTGTAGCCGCCGCCCGGCAAGATGATGACCGCGCGCCCGGTGTTCTTGCCGGCGGGCGGAGTCGCGACAGTGAGGGTGGGACGCACCACCTGCGTGATGTTCAGGGCGGTGCCGCCCCGCGACTTGACGCTGGTCACTTCGGCGGTCGTTGGGGGCAGCGTTTCATCCGGCCCCATGCCGTCCGGCCAGAGTGGAATGACGGGGCAATCGCGTCCGAGGATCTGGCGCAGCTTCCAATCGCCCTCGGTCAAGTCCGCGGGCGCCGGCGCCACCGGCAACGTGGAGCTCCGATAGACGAGCGGCGCGGGCTTGGCGCGATCGCCGAGTAAGCCGGCGTCGCCGAGCCAGCGCTGGCACTCGCGGGTCCACTCGTTCAACCACTGCCGCGGGATGCCGGTCGCGTGTCCGCCGCTGGGATACACGTGGAGTTCGGCGTTCACCTTGGCGCGCCCAAGCGCCAGCGAGTACTCGACGGATCCGATCGAGAACTTGTCGGGCGCCGTGATGGCGATGAAGGTCGCCGGGGACTTTGTGGCCGAAATCTTTTCGTAGTGCAGGCCGGGGTCGGGCGTCCGCGACTCGATGGGATCAGTGAGGTAGGCGGGGCAGAGGAGCACGGTGAAATCCGGGCGGCAGCTGATGGCGTCGCTGGCATCCACGGCGGGATAGAGGCGTTTTTCGAAGTTGTTCGCCAATGACGCGGCGAGATGACCGCCGGCGGAGAAGCCACCGATGCCGATTTTCGCCGGGTCGATCCCCCATTCCGCCGCGCGGGTGCGCAGGATGCCGACGGCGCGCTGGGCGTCCTGCAACGCGTGATGATTCATGGCGAATCCCTGGTGGCGCTTGGGTACGCGGTATTTCAGCAGGACGACGGCGATGCCGCGCGCATTCATCACGCGCGCGGTGTCGAGCACGTCGCGATAGGCGAGTCCGCCGTATCCGCCGCCGGGGCCGAGCAAAAGCGCGACGCCGGTGTTTTTTTCCGCCGGGGGAGCGATCACCGTGATGGAGGGGCGCGTGACGTTCCGGATCATCAGGAGGTCGGGAACGTTTTTCGACGCCTCGAACATTTCGGCCGGAATCGCGCGCGGTTCGTCGGGCGCCTGACCTTCTGGCCAGAGGTAGACCACCGGACAGTCGCGGCCGAGTTGCTCCCGCACGTGGGCATCGCCGGGGCTGAGTTCGGCCGCGCCAGCGGCAAGCGTGCCGAGCAAAGATCCGATGAAAAAGGCCACCGCTCGGACACGGTCGCGGGGCACGGTGGCCGAAATGGGAGGACGGGATTTTCCGATCATGGAGAGGGTGACCGGAGACTTTACGATGGTGAGGCGGTTGCGACCTCTTTTTCCTCGGATTGGGCGGCGTGGCGTTCGGTGCGCGCCCCCGCGCACACTTGATTGCTCGAGCGCATTTCCATCGGCGCCCAAGCCCCTCTGCCGGGCTTTTCGTCCATGAATGCGCGCCAAGATGATCCGGCCGCGGTCGGCGAGCTTGTCATGCCCACGGCGTTGCGGTGAAACTCCCGCCGCCGTGAAATCCTTGTTGCTCCGTTTGTTTGGCATCGGATCGGTGGCCCCTTGGCTGCCAGTGTTTCTCCTGGTGGCGGCAACGCAGGCGGCGGAACCCTCGCCCGTCGCGCTCGGTCTGCTCGATCGTTTCTGGCGTTACAGCGCCGTGCTTGGCCCGTTTCTGGAAAATGGATACGCCCTGGAGGTGGTGCCGGATTACCTGCGGCAGGGGGATTTTCCGTATCCGAAGCGCCCGTTTTCCCAGGAGGTGCTCTTCGCGGATCATCTGAGCGTCGTTCGCCTGCTTGGCGGTTACAACGATCACAGCAACGACGGACCGGGCGACGCGGCGGTTCGCGCCCGCGATCTGGCGTGGCGCGACGGGGACGGGAAGATTCGTTATCGCCTGGAGTTGCTCCGCCCCCGGTTGCAGCCGTGGATCGACGCGGGTTACACCGACCTCACGCTCGTGCTCGACAATGTGCCGTGGTGTTTTCCGGAAACACCCGGGATCAGGGCGTCGTACGGCCAGGGTGTTCCGCCCCGCGACCCGGTGGAGTGGGGCGAATTCGTCGGCGCGTTGTGCCGCGAGGTCGTTGCCATCATGGGCCAGGAGGCGGCCAATCGGCTCCGTTTCCGGGTGGGGACTGAGAACAATGGCAAGGAGCGCTTTGATGGCACCCCGGAGCAGTATTTCCGGCATTACGAGGCTTCGGCCCGCGCGATCAAGGCCGTGCTGCCGGGAGCGAAGGTGGGACCGTTTAATATCTCGGGCATCAGCGAGGGTGGCGTGGCGAAGCACAATGTTAACGCCTACGCCTTGGCGGAAACGGCGGTCGCCCGTGGCCTGCCGTACGACTGGGTGTCGTATTCGCGGTACTTCCGACCCGGCGAGGATCCGGCGTGGCACGCGCAAACCTGCCTGGCGGTGTGGCGGGAATTCGAACGCCGCGTGCCGTCGCTCCAGGGCGTGTCGCGCGAGATCCACGAATTTGGCATCGCTCCGTGGGGCGAGGTGGCGAAGGGCGTGTTTCCGAGCGCCGAGCCGGGTGCCAACGGCGGGGCACTCACCTGCCAGATGATGTGGCGCCTGCGCGCGGCTGGGATCAACCGGCTGTGGCATTGGGGGATGTCCGAACGCATCCGCACCAAGGGTGGCGAACTGGAACTTCTCACCGGCGGACCCGCCTGGGTGCTCTCGGTGCTCGAGCACATGGCCGGGGGGGATGCCTATCTGATCGAACCGGAAAGAAGTCCGAAAGGTGAGGGGACGTTTCTTGCCGCGGCGTCGGTCCGGGGTGACCGCACCCTGCTGATGATCTCCGCCTACCATCCTGACATCGCGGAGCACGCGCGGCAGATCGTGGAGTTTCGAGTGGCGGGCCGATTGCTGCCGACGGGAGGAAGGGGCGAGGTGCGGGCGACCTGGCTGACGCGGCAGACGTCGTCCTACGACGAGGTGCGCCGCGATCTGGCTGCAGCCGGCCTGCTCGCTCCGGATTTTATTCAACGGCCCGACCGTCTCGGCAACGTGAAGCAGATGGCGGACGATCGCAAAGGCTCGGTCGTGGTCGCGGCGCAATTACCCAAGTATCGGCAAATGTGGGTCGACTCACTCACGTTGAAGCCCCTCGATGCCTCCGTGGGCACCGTGAGGCGTGATGCCAGCGGCCTTACGATCTCCGCGCAGTTGGCGCCTCCCATGATGCTGGTGGTGGAACTCCGATAACCCAATCCACTGTGGATGAATCATCCCTCCGCATTCCACGCCTGCCGCCCTTTCGATTTCGCCTCATGAGTAACCATGTGCTCACCCTTCTTTTCGCCGCCCTGACGTTGACCTGCCGCGCGGCGACTTCCGCTCACCCCAACGTCCTGTTCATCATCAGCGACGATCAGGGCTTCAGCGATTTCGGTTTCACCGGAAACCCGCTGGTCCAGACGCCGGTGATCGATCGGCTGGCGGCACAGTCGGCGGTGTTCCGAAACTTCGTCGTCGCCGCCGCCTGTTCGCCGTCGCGCTCCACCTTCTACACCGGGCGGGAGCATCTTCTGACCGGAGTCTGGGGCGTGCCGCCGCGCTCCAATCTCCGCAAGGACGAGGCGTTGATGCCGGCGTTTTTCCGCGCTACGGGCTATCGCACCTTTTACGCCGGTAAGGCCGACACCGCCCGGCTCCCCGAATCCTCGCCCTGGGAGCGGGGCTGGGATCAGGGATATTTTGTCAGCGGGTACCAGCATCGCGATCCCACGCTCCCAAATCGCCACGGAACCTTGCAGGCCAAGGGTTGGACGGCGGACCTGATCACGGACCTCGTCCTCGACTTTGTCCGGGAGAAGCGACCGGAGCCGTGGTTCGCGACCGCCGCCTACATTATCCCGCATCTGCCGTGGGTGTGTGACGAAATGTTCTCGGCGCCGTTTCTCGCCCGCGGGCTTTCGCCGGATCTGGCCTTGTGTTACGGCAGCATCGCCCAATTGGATACGGCCATCGGGCGCCTGCTGCGGGGGCTGCGCGAGCTGGGTCAGGAAGAAAACACCCTCGTCGTCTTCGTCAGTGACAACGGCATGAGCAACAAGGCGACGGCCGATCGCGAAATGACGGAATCGGACTGGGCCAAGCGCAACCTCCACCGGTTGCGCGGCCATAAGGCGACGGTGTGGGAAAACGGTATCCGTGTTCCCCTGCTCGTCCGCTGGCCCGGCCACATCGCTCCCGGGGAGCGGAAACAGCTTGGCGGTGCCGAGGATATTTTGCCGACACTACTCGACCTCGCCGGCGTGAAGCCGGACAGCGTCGCCCACCTGCCGTTCACGGGCGTGAGTCTCCGGCCCGCGCTGGCCAAGGCCGCGGAAACCATGGAGCGTCCGCCGCTGTTTCGAATTGCGATCTCCGGACCCGGTTCGCCCCGGGATGGCATTCCCGAGGCGCGGCAGCGCAAGTACGGAGACCACCATCTCACGTTGCGCGGTCCGCGCTTCAAATACCACGCGCTGCCCGGCGGAAGCAGCGCCCTGTACGATCTGGAGGCGGATCCGGGAGAGCAGACCGACGTGCAGACGCGGTTTCCCGAAGTCGCTGCGCGGATGGCGGCGGAGTGCCGCCAACGCTGGGACGCGATCATTGCCAGCGGCCGCTCCTTCGCCCCGCCTCCGGTGGGCACTGAACCCAGGAAAGGAAAGGGCAAGGCGGCGCGGCTGTGACGCCTTGCCGACCGATTGGTCAAACTCGTTATCGACAAACTTCCTCTCGGATTTGAGCCTTCACCCGATGACTACCCCGAAAATCGCCAGGCCGGTTTCGACAAGAGTTGTAAGCAAATCCAGTTCAATGACGGCAAGCCGTCGGCGTGCATGAGTGCCGTGGCTGAAATCGCCCTGCGCATCGAAGCCACGCTCGGCGAGGGTGCGCTGTGGGATGCCGCGACGCAGCGGTTGCTGTGGGTCGACATCACCCAGAAACGCGTGGGCCGCTTCGATCCGGTTTCAGGCGCGAACGAGGTTTTCCAGCTCGACTCGATGGTCGGCACCGTGGTCACCACCACGCGGGGCGACTTGCTGGTGGCGCTGCGGGAAGGCGTCGCGCGGCTCGATCCGACGAGCGGAAAGGTCTCGGGCCTGCGTTGTCCTGCCGGTCACGACGCGACGCGCATCCGTTTCAACGACGGCAAATGCGATCCGCGCGGGCGGTTGTGGGCGGGCACCATGGCGCTGGATTTTGCGACCGGGGCGGGGGCGCTCTATTGTTTCGATCCGGATGGAACCGTGAGCGCGCGCGTCCCGCAGGTATCGATTTCCAACGGCATTGTCTGGAGCCACGATCATCGGCGGATGTACTACATCGACTCGCCGACGCGCGCGGTAGATGTTTTCGACTACGATGCGGCGACGGGCGCGATTGCGAACCGACGGCACGCTTGGGAGCTTCCCGAGGGCTGGGGTTTTCCCGACGGGATGACGATCGATGCCGAGGGCAAATTGTGGATCGCGCTGTGGGGTGGTGCGGCGGTCGTGCGCTTTGATCCCGAAGCGGGCCGCGTCCTCGACAAAATCGCCGTGCCGGCGGCGCACGTGACGTCGTGCGCGTTTGGTGGGCCCGACCTGAAATCGCTCTTCATCACGACCGCGCGCGAAGGACGCTCCCCGGAACAGCTCGCGCAGGAGCCGTTGGCGGGATCGATCTTCGTGGCGCGACCCGGCGTGAGCGGGGTGGGCGCGTTTTCTTATCGCGGCTGACCCGCGATCGCGGGGGGGGGGAGGTTACTCGGCCTTCTTCTTGGCCGCCTTTTTCGTCGCGGCGGTGGCCGGGGTCTTGCGCAGCACGACGGGCACGGCGTTCGCCTGCGGGGCGCCCGGAGTGCTGCGTCCATCCGCGACGAGTTTTTCGAGGAGCTGGGTGAGACGTGCCACCTCGGTGGTGTTCTCGGCCTGCACATTCCGTTCCTCGGCGATGTCGCCATCGGCGATGCGATAGAGCTGTGTTTCGGGTAGTCCTTGCTTGCGCGCGTCGGGATCGCGGGGAGCAGACCAGCCACCGCTGCCGGGGCAGAGCGCGAGTTTCCACGGACCCTGGCGAATCGCGAACGCGCCCGCGATGGTGTGGTGCACGATGGAATTGCGCGCGGATTTGCCGCGGCCGGTGAGGTTGCCCAGAAAGGTGAAGCTGTCCTCCCCGGCGGTGTCGGGTAGGCGGGTGCCGACGATTTCTGCGCAGGTGGCGAAAACATCGGTCAGGCAGACCAGTTGGTCGCTCACGGCCGGTTTCACTTTCGCCGGCCAGCGGACGAAGAACGGTACGCGATGGCCGCCGTCGAACACGTCGGCCTTGTGGCCGCGCAGCGGGCCGCTCACGGCGTGACCTTTTTCCGCGAGCACCTCGATCTTCGCCGAGGGCGAGCAGCCGTTGTCGCTCGTGAAAACGACGAGCGTGTTGTCGGCGACGCCAGAGCGATCAAGCGCCGCGAGCACCTCACCGACGGCCCAGTCGGTCTCCATCACGAAATCGGCGTAGAGATTGAGCCCGCTCTTGCCGATCCATTCCTTGGTCGGGGCGATCGGGGTGTGAGGTGCGTTGAGCGGGAGGTAGAGGAAAAACGGCTGGCCGGTCTTCGCACGCGCGGCGATGTATTCGGAGGCTTTTCGCGCAAAGGTCGGCAACACGTTCTCGACCTCGAAATCGGGCGCCGCCGGCCCGAGGCGGCACATGGGATCATAGCCGGGGTGCAGCGCCCAGGTCTTGTCGACCGAGGGAAGCACGGCGACGCGGTCGTTCTGGATGTAGGTGTATGGCACCATATCGAGCGAAGCGCTGATGCCGTAGTAGGTGTCGAAGCCGACTGCCGTCGGGCCGTTCGTGATCGGTTTGGCGTAATCGACGTTGTGCACCTGCTCGGGCGATTCGACGCTGAGTTCGCTGACGGTCTTGCCCGGCAATTTCACCCAGTCCATGCCGAGATGCCACTTGCCGATCGCGGCGGTGTGGTAGCCTTGTTTCTTCAACATCGAGGCAATTGTCTCGCGTCCCTGCTCGATCAGGCGAGGGGAGAGTCCCCCGAGCACGCCCGACTGCAGCTTGCTGCGCCAATTGTAGCGGCCGGTGAGGAGGCCGTAACGCGTGGGGGAACAGACTGACGATGGCGTATGCGCATCGGTGAAGCGCACGCCCTCGCGCGCGAGACGGTCCATGTGCGGGGTGACAATCTTGCAGGCGGGATTGTTCGCCTTTACGTCGCCGTAGCCGAGATCGTCGCAGAGGATGATGACGACGTTGGGTCGGTCGGCCGCAAACGCGCATGAGGCCAGCAGGAAGAGGAGAACGGCGGGGAGTTTCATGGGGAGAACTCATCGATAGCCATGGGAGCACCGGACAGGAAATCCAAAAAAGGAAAATCTGTTCGGTGCTGCCGCGGCGCCCCGCCGCCGTGCGCCGTGAAGGGATGGGTCCGCGGCCAAACCGTCCGACGGGGCTGGTGAGGCCCAGTGGTGTTGATGGATGGCGGGGCGCAGGCGGCCAGCCGGGGGCCGCGCTCAGAAACTAAACGTGTTCGTGAGGATGAACTGCCGCGGGTCCTGATAGCGGTAAGTCAGGGGCGCGAGCGTGCGCGGGTGCACGTTGTTCACGATCAGTTCGCGCTGATCGAGTACGTTGTTCACGTTGAGTTGGATGTTCCAGCGCACCTTGCGCTGCAGAATCGGCAACGAATAGCTCACCTGCAGATCGTACACGTTCTGGTCCTTGGCGTTGACGGTGGAAACCTTGTCGATGGTGCGGCCGTTCCACGTGTCGGTGTAGTCGGAACCAGGGGTGATGCTGTAGTCGGTGCGCGCTCCGGCGACCCGGCCGAAGCGGAGGCGCGTGCCAGCGCCAACCGAGAGTCCCTTGATGACGCCCTCGCGGAAATCGTAACGCGTGCGCAGGTTGATGTTGTGCAGCGGGTCGCCGACGAAGCGCTTGCCCTCAAACACGTGCGGGTTGTCGAAAAACGCCGTCTCGGCGTCGGCGATCGCCTCGTTGATGCTGTCGGTGTTGACGGTGAAATCGCCGGTAGTGTTGATCACCGCGGCGGTGTTCCAGTCCTGGAAGCCCGGTGCGCGCTGGGGCAGCGGCTGATTCGCGTTCTGGGTCAGCGAGAGGTCGCGGTATTTTTTCCAGTAGGCCTTATGGGTGTCGATGTAAGCGCGGTATTCGGGGGCGATATTGGAGCGCAGGGTTTCGTTCTTCGAGTAATTGACGGAAATGGACCAGCCAGGGATGGGCTGACCGACGACTTCGAGCTCAAGGCCGCGGCTTTCGGAGTCCTGGGTGTAGCCCTGGACCTGATTCATGACCTCGGCCTGCCGGCGCGCGAAGGTGGTTTCCTCGGCGTTGAGCGCGGTGGAGTTGGCCAGCGCGTTCCAGATGTTGACGATGTTGCCCTTGTTGAAACCGGAGAAGCCAAACTCCTTCTGGGAAACCGTGTGGAATTTTGTCGCGGTGACGTAGAGACGGTTCTTCAGCAGGCTGAGCTTGAGCCCGTAGTCGGTGGTCTTGCCAGACGGGGACGGCACGAGGTCGGCGATGGTCGTCTTCCGCGGGTCGCTGGGCGTGATGTAATTCGTCCCGGGCGTGCTGATACTGTTGGAGAGATTGACGAAACCGGAAAGCCAGGGGAGAAAATGCACCACGCCGCCGGCGGTGCGGGTCTGGCCGCTGAAGATGGATGCAATCGCAGTGCGGGGATCGACAGGCGTCCACACGCCGGTATTGGGGGCGATCGCTTCGCCGGCGGGGTCGCGCACCGCCACGCCGGTCCAGCTTTTCAAGCGATCTTTGCGGTAGCCGTACGTGGCGACGATGCGGTTTTTGAGAAAGAAGGCCTGTCCGACCCCCATGTAGGCGCCGGTCTCACGGTCCGCGTAGCCGATGTTACCCTGAGCGCGGTTGAACTCGCGCATATAGATGTTGCTGATCGCACCGGTGCGTGTGTCCTGGTACTTCGTCGGGCCGGAAAGATCGATGGGACCAGGGATGCGGAAGTTGGGATCGTAGATCGCGTTGAGATCCTTCAGGTAGAAACGCTGGATGGCCTGGTTGGCGCTGTTTTCCGGCGTAGCGATGAACGCGCCGCCACTGGAGAGTGCCGGGCCTTTCAGGAAATACTGTTGGAGAATCTCGCTGCGCGATTTGATGTTGGCCATTTCGCCCAACCCGGCGGCGCGGAGCGTCACGAGGTCGCGCAGACTGCGCTCGTACGACAGGGTGACGCGCCCTTGGTTGATCTGGGAACTCAACGGCCGGTGGTCGGGCGACACATCATAGTAATAGAGTTGATCGGCCGGTCGCAGCTGCCCCGTGGGGAGATAGCGGTTGGTGTCGGCGGCGACGCCATAGTGATTCCAGGTCGCGAGATTGTGGGTGTCGCCGCGGGTCGTCTGCCGGTTAAAGGCGATTTCGAGGTTGAGGTCGCGCGCCAGCTCACGTTGGAAAAACGCCGTGGCGTTGTTCACGCGGAAGGCACTGCGCACCCAATTCGCCTCAGGCGCCGCGTCAGGATTGCGCCGGCCCATTTCAAAGTCGTTCGCCAGCAGACCGCCAGTGGGCGATTCCGAGTAGGTGAACTGCCGATAATTCTGCGCCGCGGCAAAACGGTCGCTCACCACGATCCAGTCGCCGCCGGACCGCTCCTGAACACCGACGACGTTGGTGCCGCCGGTGTCACGGATTGGCGTGCCCGGCGTGCCGGCGGCACCCGTGCCCGGGGTGCCGACGACGTAGCTCGCGGCGAAATTATTGAAAATCGGCTGGCCGCTGGCGTCCCAGGTGGACTTCAGGTCGTTGCCGAAAAATGGGCGCGGCACGAAGCGGTTGATTTCTCCGTGTTCGAATTCGGCCCGCACGGTCGTCTTACGGTCAATCTGCCACTTGGCGGAGAGGAAGAGGCGGTCCTGATCGTTATGGCCGGCGGCCCGCCACGAGGATTCGCGCCCGCGGAGCACCACCGCCCGCACGCCGAGCTTGTTCTTGATGACGGCCAGGTTCGCGTCGGCCACCCAGCGCTCGCCGCCCCACGAATCGGTGCGGTTGGATAGACTGTAGGCGTTTTTGCCCAACAGCGCCTGTTTGCTGGAGACGTTGATCTTTCCTGCCGGTGATCCGAAGCCGTACAGGATTGAGTTCGGCCCACGCGAAACCTCGATGCTGTCCGTCATGTAGAGATCCACTTCGCCGGGTGCGCTGAAGAAATTGATGCTGCGGCCGCCGCCCGGCAATCCGCGGATCCGAATGGCGCGAAATCCGTCGTTGTAACCGTCGCCCACCGGCCCGGCGGCGCGGGCATCGTCCGTGTCCATGCGCGTGCCGACTCCGTACTCGATCGCGTTTTCGATGTTGGTGGCGGCGATGTCGCGCAGGAAATCAGCCGTCATCGGGCTGATCGCGGCGGCGACATCACGGAGGTTCGTCCGCAGCCGTGAACCGGACAAGGTGTCCTGACCGGCATAGCCGGTGTCCTGCGTCGCACTCACCTCGAACGGTGAGAGGGTGATCGTGGCGTCGCCGGATATTGCCGTGGCGGCCGAACTGGTCGGCGCCACTTGGGCGGAAACCGATGACACTGCGGTGCAGAGCAACGCGACGAGCCAGGTGGACGAACGTTTCACGGGGACAGGGGTGTTTTTCATAGGACTATGCGGCAGCAGGGACGAGCGTGCTTGCCGGAACCAGCCTCGCAATTGTCAGGTAGGTTTACGTCAACAACAGAAGGAACAGCCAGCGCGATCCGGAGCGACGGCTGCGGGTCAATGCCGGGAAGGGGACGGGCTGCGATGCCCTGGAGGTATCGATCGACGCGACGAGGGCGTCGCGTCCCCAGTGATATCAACAAAAAAGCCGCGGGTGTTTTCCGCGCTCCCTACAACGGGCTGAGCTCGCGCGGTACGTGCGCGAAGTTTTCTTTTCCCGCATCCCGCCTACGCGAGCGCGGCTTTGCAGTATTGGACGCACTTGGCGACTTCTGCCACGGCGTTGGAGCCCTCCGGGATCTTGTATTCCAGCTCGATGTCGGCGGGGAATTTCCACTTTTCCTTCCGAATCAATTGCAGGATTTCCTTGATCGGGGTCTTGCCCTGTCCCCAGGGCACATTGCCGGCATCGGCTGTGCGGTCCTTCAGGTGGAGACTGACAATACGGTCGTGATATTTTTCGAGCACGGGAAGCGGCGAGAGTCCCTTGCTGCCGGCGAAATAGTGGCCGCAATCGAGATTGAAGCCGATGTATTGGCCGCAATCCAGAATCGCGTCGGTCTTGTCCATCGACGGGTAGTTGGTCAGGTGATTGTGGAACGCCACCCAGATTTTGTGTTTGTCGGCGAACGGCGCCAGTTTCTTGGCCATCGCGTCCGAACGTTCGGTGGTGATCCCGACGCAGCCCAGCGCCTTGGCCACCTGGAAGTTGAAATCGATCTCCTCGTCCGACTGGCCAAAGGCGATCTTGTGCAGGTGGATGTTGACACCGGCGTCGTTGTACATTTTCCGCAGCTCCCGGCATTTCGCCAGCTGAGCCTCGTAACTGGCGCTGTTGGGCTTTGCCGCCGGATCGGCCGGGCCGCCCTTTTTTCCACGGGTGCGGGAGGGGCGCATGCCCGCAAAGGCCTCGATCGGGCCGCCCATCAATTCGACTTCGCTGAGTCCGTCCTGCACGAGGGCCTGCAGCGTGTCTTCCGCCGAAGTGTACATGCTGCGATAGCTGTAGGTGATGGTGCCGATGCGCACTCCGTTGAAGACGGAGTTCGGCTTGGCGGCCGGCGCGGCGGCCGAGCGGCCCGGCAGCAGCGTGCAGGCGGCGAGGGTGGCGGCGCTGCCGAGAAACGCGCGGCGGGTGGTGATTGGGTTGGAGGTCATGGTGATTGTCCTTCCTGAATTTTTTGGGCCACTGGTTTTCACCCGGAAGGGGCGATTAAACGCAAAAGCGTGAGGTAGTGCGAAGGAGGGGCAAACGCCCTGATTTGGCAAGGAGAGGAAACACGATCGGGTGAAAAACGTGGGGCACCGCTTGTCGGCCGCGGTTTCGTTGCTTCCAGAATTGCCAAGTCGGCTCGACCGCGCCGTCGTCGACCCATGGCATCACGACTTCACGGGTTCTGCATCGCGGGTTTCGTCTCACTGCTGGCCAGCGGCACAATGTGGGTGGCGCGAGCGGCGGACGGCGCCGTCGTTTACGAAAATTTTTGTGCTCCCTGCCACGGACTGGACGGCAAGGCCCGCACTCCGGCGGGAAAGAAGCTCGGAGCGCGGGATCTCTCGGAGAGCAAGTTGGCCGACGAGGCAATTGCCGCTCAGATACGCAATGGCGTTAAAACGCCGCAAGGGGCGGAGCGCATGCCCTCGTTCAAGGATCGCGTCAACGCGGAGGAGACTGCCGCGTTGGTGGCCTACGTGAAGACGTTCCGAAAGAAATGAGCGGATGATCCGTGGGGAGGCGACGGGAGTTTTGCTGCGGAGCTCGAATTTCCGAATTCGACGCGCATCTCCGGGTTGCATTGGTGTCGGTGAAAAGCTCATCGTGCACCACCCATGACTCGCCGCGATTTTCTCGTTTCCACGGCGGCGGCCGCGCTTGCCCCATGCGCCTGGCCTGCCGTCGTCGCCGCCCCGATCCCCGTAATCGACACGCACACCCATTTCTACGATCCGGATCGTCCGCAGGGCGTGCCCTGGCCGCCGAAGTCCGAAAAGCTCCTGCATCGCACCGTGCTGCCGTCGGAATACCGCAAGCTCACCGCGCCGTTCCACGTCGTCGGCACGGTGATCGTCGAGGCCAGCGAGTGGGTCGAGGACAACCAGTGGATTCTCGATTTGGCGAAGGACGACCCGCTGATCGTCGGCTTCGTCGGCCACCTCAAACCCGGACAACCTGGCTTCGCCGCGAACTTCCGCCGCTTCGCCGCCAATCCGCTTTTCCGCGGACTGCGGATCCGTCCTTCCGATATGCAAAATGTCGGGGACCCGGGCTTTGACGGTGATCTCCGGCTCGTCGTCGATGCCAGCCTCACCATCGACACTCTGGGCGGTGCCGCGGTGCTCGCGCCCACCTTGAAATTGTCCCGGACCTTTCCGTCGCTTCGCATCGTCGTCGATCATCTCCCGTTCAAGGATTGGGACGGCAATCCGGCGGCGATGCGCTCGGCGCTCGTCGAACTGGCAGCGCGCCCGAACGTCTTCGTCAAGGTTTCCGCGGTGGTCCGTCGCGTCGACGGCAAAATCATCGACGACCCGGCGTATTATCGTCCGGGGCTCGATGTGTTGTGCGAACTCTTCGGTCCCAACCGGGTCGTTTTCGGGAGCGATTGGCCCGTGAGCAACAAGGTCGCGCCCTATGCGAAAGTCCACCGGGTGGTGGCCGACTATTTTGCGACCAAGACCCGTGGCGAAGCTGAGCAGTATTTCTGGCGAAACTCGCGCGCCGCGTACCGCTGGGTGCCTCGTGGTGCGGCGGCGGCGCTCGCGTCATGATTCGCCGAAACATTGCCGCGCGGCGGAATTGTTTCGGCTGGATCGGGGTGCTGTTTGCGGCCTTGTCGTCGGTCTTTGCTGTGGACGTACCGCCCGTTGCGCCACCGCCGGGAGCGATCGGCGTCGTCCGAGATGCGTGTGCGAATTTCTGGGCGCTCGGTCCCACCACGACCGAAGGTCACCGCGCCGTACTGGTCCTGCCCGCGCAGGCCCCGTCGGCGTGGATCGTTCCGAAGGTCCCGGGCCTGGTCGCCGGGGCGTGGAAATCGATTGCGCCGCAGATTGACCGCGGTCTCGTCGTCGATGATGGCCGGCGAGCGCTGCGCTTCGATCCCCGCACGCCGGAAAACGGAGTGAGCGATTTTTCACGGACCGCCCTCGCCGTTTCCACGACGCCAACGACTCCCTGGCGGGTTGCGACCCGGATGCCGGTGAGCAATCACGATCTCACCGCGGCGGTGGTCGGAGGTCGCGTCTATGTCGCGGGTGGCGTGACGTCGGATTTCGGTTTTCCGTCCACGTCGCACGCGTTCGACGAAATCTGGGAACTCAACCCGGCGGGCTGGAACTGGCGCAGCGTCGCGCGGTTTTCCCGGCCGCGGATCTATTGCGCCACGGCGGCATTTGATGGCCGGGTGTGGGTGGTGGGTGGCGATGTGCTGCATGAGGATGGCAAGCGGCGTCCTTCGACGGTGGCGGAAACCTATGACCCGCGCACCGGAGTGCTGGCGCGCGCGCCGGACCTGCCGGTGGCGTTGCAGGCGCCGCTCGCGCTGGCGGCGGGGGGGCGGCTGTGGGTTTTCGGATCGCGCGATCGCATCGAGCGCGGACAGATGGCAAGCATCGGTCCCGGCGAGACGGCTTGGCGCGTGGAGCCCGAGGCGCTGCCGCAGATGTGGGCGCTCGCGGGCGCGACGCTCGATGATCAGCTCTACGTTTGCGTGCCCAACACCGGCCTCGTCGTTTTCGATCCGCGCAGAAAGCAATGGCGGGTGATTCCCGGACCGGCACAGCCGCGTTCGTCGCAGGTGGCGGCGTGGCGGGGCGAGCTTTGGATCATCGGTGGCTGTGACATCGCCGACTGGAGCGAGACGCGCATTTACAACCCGACGCAGCGCACGTGGCGCAGCGGACCCTCGCTGCCCGAGCCGATGGCCTGGGGCGCGGCCGCGGTGGTGGCGGACCAACTCGTCCTCACGGGCGGCGCGGCTCCCTACGGCTCTCCCAGTCTGAGAAATTACGCGTTCAGCGACCGGACGTATGTGCTCGCGGCCGGAGCGATTCCTTCCTTACCCGCGGTCGTGGGGGCGGGTCCGTTGCCGCGTTGGTCGGATGCGAAGCTGCGCGACACGGGTGAAGTTGGCCTTCCGTTTGTGAGCACGCGGGTGTTTCCGCAGTTTAAGTTTGGCCGAATCGGCACGGTGCTGCCGGTGCCGCCGGCGCGCGCGGATGCCGAGGAACAGCTGCTGGTGGCGGAAATCGAGGGACCGGTGTGGGTGTTCCCCAACCGGCCGGACTCGCCGCAACCGCAACGCATGCTCGACCTGCCGGCGCGGTTCCAGGAACTCACGCACACCTACGCGCTCGCGTTTCATCCGCGATTTCCCGCGGTCCCGCACGTTT
The DNA here is from genome assembly GCA_947474365.1 of Opitutia bacterium. Lineage (GTDB taxonomy): Bacteria > Verrucomicrobiota > Verrucomicrobiia > Opitutales > Opitutaceae > ER46. Next base: position 64,508 of record CANJIU010000046.1, read on the forward strand.
ACGTGCTCTACAACCGCGTGCGGCCGAAACCGGCGGAGAATGCGCTTGTGCGGTTCACCGTGTCGGCGGGCGCCATCCCGGTTGCGGACCTGGCGAGTGAGGAGGTGCTGCTGCGGTGGCCGAGCGACGGACACAACGGCGGCGACGTGGCGTTCGGGGCGGACGGTTTTTTGTATGTGTCGGTCGGCGACCGCAGCAAACCCGGCGATCCGGACAACTACGGTCAGCGGGTGGACTTAATCTCAGGTGGTGTGCTGCGGCTCGACGTGGATCACGTCGCTCCCGGACAGACCTACGCGGTGCCGCCGGACAATCCCTTTGTAGGGCTGCCGGACGTACGACCGGAGTTCTGGGCCTACGGCCTGCGCAATCCGTGGCGGATGGCGCTCGCGCCGACGGGAGAACTCTGGGTGGGCGACAACGGCGACGACAGCTGGGAAATGATCCAACTCGTCCGCAAGGGCCACAACTACGGCTGGAGTGTCTACGAAGGCTCACACCCCTTCAAACGCAACCGGTCCCTCGCCGGCCCGACGCCGCGCCTCACCCCGCCGGTCATCGAATTTTCCCATGCCGAGGCACGGTCGATGATCGGGGGACTGGTCTACCGCGGGGCGAAACATCCGTCGCTCGCCGGGCACTACCTTTTCGGCGACTTCGTGACGGGCCTCGTGTGGGCCTTCCGGTGGGACGGGAGCGCGCCGCAAAATTTTCGGCGGATTGCCGACACGCGCGGCCAGATGATCTCCTTCGGCACTGATCGCGATGGCGAGATTCTGATGACGCGGAACGACGGGCAGATTCACCGGCTCGAAGCCGCGCCGCCGCCGGTGGGGCCGAAGGCGAAATTTCCGCACCGGCTGAGCGAGACGGGACTCTTTGCCTCCGCCGCCCGGCACGAGCCGGCGCCGGGTGTCGTGCCCTATGAAATCAATGCCGGGGTCTGGTCCGATGGCGCGCGCGCCCGACGGTTGCTCGCAGTGTCCGGATGGCAGCCGGTGAAAATCGATGACTCGAACGACGGGCGCTGGACTCTGCCCGACGGCAGCGCGGTTGCTCGCACGCTGGAGTTGTCGACCTCGCTGGGACCACGGCGAGTGGAGACACAGCTCATGTATCGGGAGCACGGGGCCTGGCGGTTCTACACCTATGCCTGGAACGAGGCGCAGACGGATGCCGACTTGGTGCCTGAGGAGGGCGAGGAACGACTGGTGCCGGGACAACCGCAACGTCGGTGGCGTTATGCCGGTCGCAGCGAGTGCGCGGTCTGCCACACGGCGCAGACGGAATTCACCGTCGGCCTCAGCACCGCGCAGCTAAATTGTGATGGGGATTTGGGCGCGTTGGGCCGCCGCGTCGAAAACCAGATCGTAGCGCTGGCGGAGGTCGGGCTCCTCAAGCCCGGCCCCGCGGATGCCGCCGATCGTTGGCCGCGCAAGATTTCACCCTCGGACGCGAACCACCCGCTCGAAGCGCGGGCGCGCGCCTATCTCGACGTCAATTGTGCGCATTGCCACCGGCGCAACGGCGTGGGTGGCCGCGCGGCCTTTCAATTGGTGGAGTCGATTCCGCTGAGCGGCGCGGGCTTGATCGGCGGCCAGCCTCTCGTGCCGCTGCTGGGAGCGGACGCGAAGATCATCTCGCCTGGCTCGCCGGAGCGGTCGGAATTGTTTCACCGCTTGAGTCTCACCGGTGGCGGTCGCATGCCGCTGCTCGGCACGCAGCAAACGGATCGCGAAGGCGTCGAACTCATCCGCCGCTGGATCGCGGGGATGGATGGACGCTGAGTGGAAGTTCGTTGAGGTGGAGCGAGCGCGTCTCAATTGCCGAATCGTGGGGACGCGATGCCCTCGACCGGTGCATTGAAAGCGCGACGGGGCGCCGCGGCTCCAGCCATATCCCGATGGTAATCGACGACATTATCCGTGTGCCCAAAACACGGGATGGATTAGGCCCGCCTGGCCCCATGCCGGTGGACCTTTGTGGCTGAACCGGCGCCAGCAGCAACCAGCGGGGCGATCCCTTCCGGCTGCCTACGATGGCGGCAGCAGCAGACCGAGGGATTTTTGCACGGCTGTCGAATCCGCCGTCGTGAGCTTTCCGACTTTCCTCATTATCAGACGTTCGTCGAGCGTGAACAATTTCATGCGGACGACCGAAGGGTGCGTGAGACCCGCGGTGCGCAAATCCCGAATCTCCACGTCGAGCGGCCAGCCGCGGTTTTCACGGCTGGTAATCATCGCCAGCACCAGATGTCCCGCGCGGTCATTGAATGCCTCGGCCGACAGGACGAGTGCGGGGCGGCGTTTCACGGCGGCGCTGTCGGTGAACGGAAACGGCACGACCACCACGTCGAACGGCCTACAAGTCGGCGTAGGCACGCTCGTCGTGTTCCGAGTGCCACTCGTCCTTGAGTGTTTCCTCAACCGCACTGGCGAACACGCGATCGACGGGCCGGGCCTTTTGCAGAAAAATCTGTCCGCCCTTCAACTTGAATGCGACCGAGTCGCCTGGCTTCAAACCGAGTTTCTGGCGCACACGGCCGGGAATGGTCGCCTGGCTCTTGCTGGTGAGCTTGCTGACGGAGAGCGTTTGCATGAGAGGTAAGGCTGGTAATACCAGCCTTACCTGTCGTCAAGCGCCTAGGGCGGATTTCTTCACCCCCGTAATTTTCACTCGCGGAGGGCATTGCTATTTTTCGCGGGACTTTCTTCCCGGCTTTTGTTTGGGTGGTGCCGATGGCAAAATCCAGGTTGTCCCGGTTTCTTAGTGGCAGCCCGAGGGACGGAGCAAATCCGGCAAGAGGCTGAGTTTGCCGCAGTGAAAGAGGATGCGCGCCCGATAGTTGGCGAAGCTGCGGAAGCCCCGCGCGTCTGAC
>CANJIU010000047.1 GCA_947474365.1 Opitutia bacterium
CCCTCCCGTGGATTGTGCTCGGTCAAGAGCGGCTCCGCCTTGGTCCAGAGTTCATCAGAAACCTCCCACGATTGCACTGTCGCCATGGCCAAAATTTACGCACGCGCAGAAAAAAGGTTCAATCCTTAATTACGGATAAGCTCTTAAGCTCCGGGTTGAATTGCAGCTCGCCCCACCGCACCGCGGGATCGGCGCGGGCCACACTTTCATCCAGGCTCCGCACCGCGGCATCGAGGCTGCCCAGCAGCACGTGATCGAAAGCCGGGTGCGGGAGTTGGGCTATTGCATCCAGATCATTTGCCGCGAGGTCGCGGGCCAGCCGGAGGAGCTTCTCGCCTTCCGCGCGCTGACCGAGCTGCACGCTGAGCGAGCCTTTCCAATAGAGCAGATTGGGGGGGCGCTTTGGGCAATTGAGCCAGCCGCGCTTCGACGAGCTTCAGGGCCACTTCCAGTGACGCGCGGGCCGCATCCGGCCGGTTTTCGGCGGCATGAGCAAGCGCGGCATAATAGGCGGACGGGCCGTTGAACGGCACGCGGAGCCAATCCCGCGAAGCGCTCGCCAGCACCCGGAGGACGTTGGCCGGTTCATTGCGCGCCAGGTAGAGCTCGCACGCCATCGACACGCCCCAGTCCTCCTGCAGCAGGTTGACGGGAATCTGATCGAGGGTGGCCTTGGCGAGGGCAGTGTCGCCGCGCCAGCGGAGGGCCATGTCTAATTTCAAGCAAAGCGCCGCCCAGCAGGGTCGGATGGCGATCGACCTTTCGGCGGCCGCCTCCGCCGCGGGCCAGTTGCGAAAATGATACTCGGCCCAGCCCAGTTCGTTGAGCGCGAGCGCGGCGAAGGCGGGATTTTTCGCCAATTGCTCGAGCAGGGCGCGGGTCTCCACGGGCTTCTCCGAGTTGCGCAGCAGGATCGCCAGGGCCAGCAGGGCGCGCGGCTCGGCGGGCTGCTCCCGCAGCAGTTCGCGCAGCGAGGCCTCCGCCTGCATCGCAAACGTGGAGACACCCGATTCTCCGACAGCCCGCACCAGAAAACAGGCCTGCGCGAGTCGCGACTCGGAGGAGCGGGGGGCGAGGTTCAGGGCCCGGGCCGCCTTGGTGCGGGCGGATTCGGACCGTTCAGAAACCGTCGAAAATCCGTGATAGATGGTCCACGAGTCCACCTGCGACCACGCGGCCCACGCCTCGGCGTTGGTTGGCTCCTGATCGGTCGCGCGCCGGCCGAGTTGGTCGGCGATTTCCAGCTCCGCGCGGGCGAGTTCCGGCTTGTTCAACTGCTCCCAAATCTGGGCGACGAGTTGGCTGCCTTCGCCTGGTTTCGCCGTCGCGTTGGAGGACGCTGCCGCGGGTGAGGGCAGGGAGGGCCTTTTCCAGGGCTGCCAGACGGCCATCGCACCGAGCACGAGGCTCCCGATGATCGCCGGTACCATCAGTCTCCCGCGACGACGGGGAGCGGCGGCCGGCGAGTCCGCCTCCGCGGAAATCGGGGGCTGGGACGGTGAGCCTTCCTGCTTCGCCTTCTGCCTCAGTACTCCGGTGCGGTGCGACCAGAGCTTGAGGTAACGGGCCTTGACTTCCGGAGTGACCACACCGCCGGGCAGGCGCGTCCATTGCACGACACGAAAACGATCCGGTACCAGCGCGTCTTGTTCGCGCGTGTCGTCGATCAGAATGGGCAGAATAAACGGGACGCCCGAGGCGATGCCGCGGGCGCGCTCGGCGGCGAGGTCCCACTCGATCCGGAAATAGCCCTCCTCGCGCGCCTGCGTGTTGGCCGAGATGAGCGGAAGGAAGAGCACGCACTCCTTGATCTGCCGGCGGATCTTGGCGTCCCACTCGTCGCCATGCTCGAGCCCGCCCTCGACGTCGAACCAGACCTCGATACCGCTGGCGCGCAAGGTGTCGCAAATGCGCCGCGCCGCTTCCGCGTCTTGGGAGGCGTACGACAGAAACACGGCTTTGCCGTTGGATTCGGACATGGGTGCGGGACGTGGGGGAACCACAACAATCGGCCAAAACCTCACAGCCCGCCTAAGGGGCTGGCGAGTGCAAAGCGCTCGTTCGGGCGTTGTGGGCGCATCTGCCAGTTGACGGTAAGAATGTCGTCAGCCGCCAACCGTCTCGTAGCGGCGAGCGCCAGCGAGTGGAAGCTCGGTCGCGTTTTATCGGTCCACTCGCTGGTGCTCGCGGCCACGAGTAACCGTCAAGGTAGAGAAGCGTCCGGCGGAGTCGAACCTGGCGCGCTTGAGATCGGCGCACGTACCTCACGGCACGAAGCCTACCTTCTTTAATAGCGCTTGAAATCGTGGCTCGCCGCGCAGCGGGTCGTAGATCGGATCCACCTTCAGGTACCAGCACACGCTGTCCTGCTCCTCGAACGCCTTCTCGAGCCAGTCGAGGGCCTTTTCTTTTTCGCCGAGTCCCAAATACACGTTCATTCGCACGCCTGCCGGCACGAACCGTTTCTTCGCGAGGGCCTCGATGTCGCGCAGCATCTGCTCCGCTCCGGCGCGATCCCCGGAGAGTCCCATCGCCAGTCCAATGCCGCCATAAAACCACGAGAGGTCTTCGAGGTCCCGGGCCCGCTTGAATTCAGCGATGGCGTCGACGAGCCGGCCCTTGCCGATCATCGCAAAGCCCCGGAACCAATGGGCAAAGGGATCGGCGGGTTGAAGATCAATCGCCCGTTTGGTCAGGACCAGGGATTCGTCATAGCGCCGAACCAGGTAGAGGCCCAACCCCTGGCTGGCGGTCAGGTAACTGGAGAGGGGCTCCAGTTCGAGCGCCCTTTGGCTGTGCGGAAACCCCTCGTCGAAGCGTCCCAGGTTGCAGAGGATCCACCAGAGCTGATCGTGGGCGAGCGCCAGATTGGGATTCAGTTGCAGCGCGCTTCGGTGTTCTGTCTCGCCTCCCTTCCAATCGAACGCGCTCGCCAACGCGAGGCCGAGCGAGAAGTGCGCTTCCGCAAGGTTGCGATCCAGCGCGAGGGCTTTTTGGGCCATCTCCTTACTTTTCGCCCAGGCTTCCCGGCCAGGCATCGTGATTCCTACCATTCCGTAGGAGTCGGCGATGCCGCAATACGCCAACGCGTAGTTGGGATCCACGTCGAGCGCCTGTCGGAAATACCGCTCCGAATCCGTGTAGCCGGCCAGCGTGTTTTCACTCCAGCGCCGCCGCCCCATCAGGTAGAGTCGATAGGCTTCGGGATTGTCGGTGGCCCGTTTGGCGAGCGCGCGGGTGTCTTCCACGCCGAGTTTCACCTGCAGCGCCTGCAGGACGCGCTGGGCGACGTCGCGTTGGAAGGCCAGGATATCCTTGAGATCCCCATCGTAGGCCTCCGACCAGAGCTGATAGCCATCCGTGACGTTCACGAGTTCTGCGGTGACCCGCAGTTTTTCTCCCGCCTTGTGCACGCTGCCCTCCAGTACCGTGGCGACGTTGAGTTGTGCGCCGACCTTCCGAATGATGTCTTCGTCGGTCCGGCCCTTGAACGCAAACGACGACATGCGCCCGGGCACGCGCAGGCCCGGGACCCTGGCCAGCACGCTGATCAACTCACCCGTCATGCCGTCGCTCAGGTAGTCGTCATTCTTGTCGGCGCCGATATTTACGAAGGGCAGCACGGCAATCGACTTGGCGGACGCGGGAGCGGCGGAGCGTGGCGACGCCGGGCTGGCGTCGGCGACGGGAGGCTTCGGGGTGGACCTGAAACCGAAATACGCCGCGGTACCGAGCAACAGGGCGGCGGTTCCGACCGTCAGCCAGGCCGGCAAACGCCTGGTCTTCGACGGCAGTGGGGATAGCCCATCCGCCTCCAATCGAGGGGCGGGCGCGGCCGAGCGCGCTCCCGTTCCGCCCTCCAGTAAACGTCGCACCAGGTCGCAAAACGCCCCCGGCGTTTCTCCGTCGGGCAGGCGCGTCCATTGCACGGCCCGAAATTCTGGCGGCACCCGCGCGGACGCATCCGACGTCCCGTCGATCACGATCGGCAGCAGGAACAGTTGGTCGTGCGCCATGAGATGCGAGCGATCGACGGCAAGCTTCCACTCGAGCCGGAAATAACCCTCACCGCGGGCCTGCGTGGCCGCGGAAATCACGGGCAGGAAGAGGGTGCACGAGCCGATCTGGCCGCGGATCTTCGCATCCCACTGGTCGCCGCCCACGAGTTCGCTCTGATCGAACCACACCTCGACGCCGCTGGCGCGCAACGCCTCGCAGATGCGCCGCACCGCCGCCGCGTCTTGCGACGCGTAGGACAGGAACACGGCTTTGCCGGTGGTTTCAGGCATGGGTGGCGGGTAGCGGGTGAGACAGGTATTCAGCGCGAACCCTCACCGCCCGTCCCAGGATCTGGCGAGTTCAAATTGTCGGAGTAGTGACGGCGCGCTCATCCCGGCTTTCAGCAATGGCGGACGCGGAGGTTGATCGCGTCACTTCAGCGCGGCGAGGAACGCGATCAAGTCCGCCGCCTCTCCGGCCGTGAGGTTTTGCAGCAGGCCCTCCGGCATGAGCGAGGTGCGGGTCGTGCTGGTCTTCAGGATACGGGACAGCGGGATTTTCTCGGTCGCACCGCCGGCGAGGCGGAGCGTGAGCGCGTCGCCATCCCGCGCGAGGATGAAACCGGACCTGGCTTCGCCGGCCTTGAGTTCGACCGTCGCGACCTGCCATGCGGGATCGACGACTGCGTTGGGCGCAACGATTTGTTCGAGGAGACCGGCGCGGTCCCACTTCGCACCGATGTGCGAGAGGTCGGGCGCGAACTCAATCCCGACGCCGTCCGCGCGATGGCACGCGCTGCAGGTTGCGGCAAACACCGCCCGGCCACGGGTGGCGTCGCCCGGCTGCGCGAGGAGTTTTGCGCGATCGAGGGAGGCCCCGAGCACCTGGCGGCGTTGCGACGGCGGGAGGAAGCGCTCGAACAAGTCGCGGCGAAACGGATCCGCGAGCGCGGTGCCTTGCGCGATGACGGCGGCGCGCACGGGGGCGGGCAGCCAGCCGTCCATCACGGCGAGGACGGTGCTGAGCGCGCCACTGCCGGTGGCCAGGAGCGCCGGCAGCCGCGCGGTGTCACCGTTGCGCAATGCGGTGATGGCGGCGCGTTCCGTTTCGCGCTGCGCGAGCGCGGCGGGCGAAATTCCGGCGGGATCGGACCGGAGGCTGGCGATCCAGTCGCGAATGAGGAGGAGACCGCGCTCGTCGACCAGGCGGCCGCCGAGATAGGGCATGTGGCCGCGGCCCTCGGAGGCCATGCGGTAGAGCAACGTGCTGCGGGCGGGATCGCCGGGGGCGATCACGCGGGCGTCGGGCAGGCCGAGGTCGCCCTGCACGGGTTTCTCGTCGATGAGTTTCGCCTCAGCCAGCGCGACATCGAGGTTGAGAAGCAGGTTGGCCGCGCCGCCGCCGTTGAAGCGGTGGCAGGTGCTGCAATTGGCGTGGAGATACGAGCGCGCCCGCACCTCGAGTGAACCGAGTTCCCCGTGCGGATTCGCCATGCGCGGTTCGACCCGCGCAAGGCCGGCCGCCTGCAACATATCGATTTGGCGGCCGGGTGCACCGGGCGCCGGCCGGTCGAGTTGCAGCGCGCTGAAGCCCGCCGCGAAATTCACCGTCTGGTTGTGGCAGCGCAGGCATTCCGCCCGGCTGAAAAAACGCCATGTCTGCCGGACCACGCCGCCGGGCGCGGCGGCGTCGTGGATCTCAAGCACGGTTTCTTCGCCGCGGGTCGGAACAAGTTCGGCGTCGGTCTGCGCGGTGTTCCAGCGATAGCTGTACGCGCCCCATTGCTGCGACGAGGCGTCGTAGTGCAGGAGCTGCGTTTCGATGCGGCGGCGCGTGGCAGGATTGCCGCGTTCGAGTTCGAGCGAGTAGGTTTTCGCGAGGACGGTGTTGTCGGGGAAAACCCAGCGGCCGACCGGCATGACGCCCAGCGGCCGAGTGGCGATCGTGAGCGTGCCATCGCCGGGAAACGCCACCCACCGCTCGGCTGTGGCGTGATCGGCCCAGCGTGCGGCGTTGATTTCGAACGGCATCACGCCGGGAGCGGGCGCTTGTTTCGCCACGTCGGTGAAGAGACCGGTCGCGCCGAGCGTGCGGGGAAATGACGGCGCCGCGCTCCCGGTGGAGTTGCGCGCGAATCGCCAGAGCCCACCCGCCGCGTAATCACAGATGAGCAATTCCCCGTCGGTCTGCACGCCGAAGCCCACGGGCGAAAGCGGTGTGCGGCACAGCTCTCGTTGCTCGGTCACGCGATCGCCGTCCGCGCGCAGTGACCAGAAAATGCCCGTCTGCCAGTCGCCGTAGAGATACGCGCCGCGGAGTTCGGGCAGCTTTTGGCCGTGATAGAACTCGCCGCCGGTGATGCTCGCGGCCTCTTCGTGGGAATGAACCGCGAGCGGGGGCAGGACCGGCGACGGCCCGACGAGCCGGTCCGGCCGCACGTCCTGCTTCCCGCCTTCGGTGAGGCTCCAGCCGTAATTTCCGCCCCGCTTGATCCGGTAGACCATTTCCCAGAGCTGCCAGCCGACGTCGCCGGCGTAGAGTTCGCCGGACTTCGGATCAAACGTGATGCGCCACGGATTCCGCAACCCATAGGCCCAGACTTCGCCGCGAGCCCTCGGCAGCCCGACAAACGGATTGTCCTGGGGAATCCCATACGCGAGTCCCGGGTCCGGATGGTCCACGTCGATGCGCAGGATGCTGCCGAGAAGATCGGAAACGTCCTGACCGGTGACGAAGGGATCCGGCGGTTCCGCCGGTCCGGAGTCGCCCGCGCCGAAGTAGAACATCCCGTCGGGCCCGAAACGCAGGTTGCCGCCGTTGTGACCGCCCTGCCGCCAGGTGATGATCACGCGGCCGCTGGCGTGGTCGAGGCGAGGGACGGGATCGGCGGTGACCTGGAAGCGGATAATGCGCGTGCCGTTCTCGGTGTTGCGCACGCCGGGCTGTTTCGCGAGCGCCAGCACGTAGACGAAGCGGTTTTCGGAAAAACGGGGATGGAACACGATCGCGTAGGCGTCCGTGAGCTCGCGATCGAATTGCGCCACATCGCCGAAGAGATCCGTCTCGGGCGTCGCTTCGTCGGCTCGAAACGACCGCAGTTTTCCACCGAGTTCGACGACGACGAGCCGGTCGGTGCCGGGAATCACCGCGATGTCGAGGGGCTGCGCGAACGTGAGCTGCGGAAACGCGCGTTCGACGCGATAGGGCGACGGCGGTTCGGGCGATCCCTTAACCGCGGAGGAGGTCCACGGCACACGTGTGGGCGGAATCGAGTCCGCCGCAAAAAAGGGAATTGCTCCAACAAGGGAGAGAGCGACGAAACGAAGGAGTAAGGACGTCATGGCGGGCAACCTCCGCGTTGGTCACGGCGTGGGTTGTAGGGTAGTCGGGAGCGTCGAGGAATCCGCGACCGGGTGCAAGCGGGGTGTGGGTCGTCGGTGTCCAGTATGGGGGCAAATCGTCGGATCGACCATCTGCAATCCCGCGAACGGGAACGGCGGTGGAATGCGATGATTGGTGGAGCGATTTGGAGCGGTGTCGCCGGCAGATCCTGAATCACGTGGCTGCGCGATCGTAATTCCGGTCGACGTGAATCCCCAGGACTTCGTTGGGAGGATTTTGACTTGGACAGCTGGGATCCCGTCGCCTCCGCCTCTCTTCGTCAATTGCGGGGGCGTTTGGCGACCGGGTCGGTGGTTCCAGGCCAGCCGTGAGTCTGCGTCAGCTTTGCCGTCCGACGGCGCTGAATCACGCCAAGTTCGTCATCCGGCGTCGGTTCGTCGGATGACGTGGTCGACGACCCGAGGGTGTCGGCAGCTTTACGACTTACGTTTGGTCCGGGCCGTCCGGCTGGCGACTTCCTCGCGGAGAAGGCGTTCCACCAGCGCTGACAATCCGCGGTCGATGACCTCTGGCAGGTGCTCTGCCTCTGCCCTGACCGCGGGATCCAAGGTTAATTTGACGGGCAGTCGTTTTGTACGTTTTCGCGGTAACATGGTTAGGGTTATGGACCACCATAATCAAGAAACGACCAAGGGAAAACCGATTTGCGCGGTCATAACACGTTCTTCTAAGGTACATATACAGTCCATACTACGGTCATTTTTGGATGAACGCTGCTTCGAGGTTCCCCGACGATTCGACGGCAAACGGCCTAGGCGCTCTCTTGAACGGCCCGGCTCTCGCTGCCTCGCGGCGCATCCGCAAATCGAAAACCGACGGTTGGTGTGCTTGCGGTTGCGACCGGGACACGGCCCGCTTGCGCTCAATTTACGGGCAATCAGAAGCTGATGGTGTTCGGTCCACACGCAGGAGAGCGGATCGTTTCGCCGCACCGCATTGTCGACCACTCCGGTGGCGATGTTTGGCGCCGCTTCGACCTCCCGCCAGTTCAGGATATTGTTGACGTTGATCTGGGTCCGCCACTTCACGCGACGGTGGAGTTGAAAGTCAACCTGAACCCCATTTTGACAGGTATTTCTCGGAGGTAAAACCAACCTCAACCAAACCACATTTCACCAATGGAAAAGAGTGCCCGGGGTGGGGGTTGAATCCGTCCCGAGCGAGAGAATAGAGCGGAACGGCGTGGATTATAGAGGAAGGAGCGGTAACGCGGACGTTTGGCGGGTTTCCTAAAGTGACCTAAACGGACCGAAAAAGTGTCGGGAATTGTCGGGAATTTTTCCCTCTTAGTCTGCGAAGAGACTATTGGAGCGCGCGGAAGGTGCTTTTCAAGCGGTTTTCGCCGCAAAATTCCGAGTCAGTTCTGACACAGCCTTAGAGTGAAAAGAGAGCCCCGAATTTGACTTTGCGGCGTTAAGTAACGCGCAAGTGATTCACTCTCGGAATCGCTTCGCCCGTAACCAAACAATGAACACACCGCTCACAGAAACCAACTATTACACCACTGCCGAGGTGGCCAAGCGCTACCGCGTTGCAACGAAGACCGTCCGTAACTGGATTCACCGGAAGTCGATTGGCTTTATCAAAATAGGCGGAGCGTCCGGCGGTCGTTGCATCGTTCGTTTTCGCGATGAAGACCTGATTACTTTCGACCGAAACAATCGCCGTCCCGCGCACGGCTCCGCGTAATTGCACCGTTTAAACGCGCAGAGCATGAAGACATTTCTTCGCCGCGTGAGCGGTTCGGGACGGATGAAGATCGCGCGCCGGGTATTGCAGCGCGCCCGCTACGGAAGGAGGGCACTGTGAACCGCCCGCATCAGTACCCCTTGGCCTTCGGATCGCGCTACGCTGACCAGAATGATGCCTTGCGGGCCAAGCTGAACGCGGCTCTCGCCGAGCACAACGCCAGCGACGACGATCCCGAACGCCGGGAATGGTTGCAGTTGGAGATCGCGCGGCTTCGGTCGGCGCTCTCGGCGTCACGCGAAAGAGGGGTGGACCGTGGCTGAGAAAGAGAAACTGACGCTTGTTCATCGCACTGCCAAGTCGAAGGACCGGGAGGTCAGGTTCACTTCGATTGACAACGCGCTTCTGCAAAATCACTCGCTGACGTACCGCGCTCGCGGCCTACTGGCGTTTGTCTTGAGTTGCCCGACTCAATGGACACACAACGCGGAGAACCTCGCAGGCAAGGGCGATTCCACAGAAGGCCCGGATTCGTTGCGGGCGGCCCTGCGAGAACTCCAACAAGCAGGGCACGCACATCTTGAGAAGGTCAGAGATGAGAAGGGGCACGTGAGGCACCGATGGCGCTTTTTCGAGGAACCGTCTCCCAAAAATCCCGAGACGGCACCGACTAGGCAAAAACGACATTCGGCACCGTCTCGGGATTTACCGCCTCCCGGTCAACCGCCTCCCGGTCAACCGCCTCCCGGTCAACCGCCTCCCGGTCAACCGCCTCCCGGTCAACCGCCTCGGTATGAAAGTACGATCAACGAAAGTACGATCAATGAAAGTACGATCAATGAAAGTACGGTTCATTTTGCGTCGGCGACAGCCGCCGCAGGACGCGAGACGCTTCCGGGTCTTTCCGTTGGGCCATCACCACCGCAAACAAGGCCACGCAACGAGCTATTTGACGCGCTTGTCCGCGCCACTGGTAGCGACCCAATGGGGATGACCGAACGCGCCAAGAACGCAGCAGGCGTCGCTCTGGCAGAAATCAATAAGGCAAAGTCCGACCTCACTCCCGCTGAAATTGAGCGACGGGCAGAAAACTACCGCCGGCACTTCACAGCACCCATAACGCCGAACGCTCTCGCCATGCATTGGGCGAAGTGTGCCAACCCGCCAGAATCTCGCGCCAACCGATACCAGATGCCCGCCCTCACCGACGCCGACCACGAAAAAGGCTTTTTCCACGGCACCGAGTTTGACGACCAGCCATCCAAAGCGCAGAAATCTCCGGTCAACCGATACCAGATGCCCGCCGCGACAGCAGAAGACCATAAAAACGAAAGCTGGGGCGACGCCTGACCGACTGGCATAGGTATTGCGGAGCCCGATACACCCCCCCCTTCCCCCCGTGTAAGGAATCTCTTTGAACGGCCCCACCGCTGGCGGGTTCGGGCCGAGGCGCGGTTTCCGCGCGGGCGGCAGTCCGAAAGCCGGTTTACATGTTTAAACGCTCCGAACAGACCGCACAGGAGAGCAGGGGAAGCGGTCTCCGCCCTTCGGATACGCTACGCGCTGCGTTTAAACGCGACGAATCGCGGTCGGGGATTGGTCGGCGGTACCCTTGTAAACTCCGACCCTGAACCTTCCGGTTACCCTTTGCGGGGTCCGATGGTCCGTTTGGGACTGTTTCTGACCTTCCCGAAGCCTGTTTTTGGCCGATTCCTTGCCGTTTGGCGGGGTTTCCGACCCCCGGTTGGGCGTTCGGATACCCCCGAAGGACCGGGGAGCCGGGAAATCGGTTCTTTTCGCCCCCGGTAGAGCCTCCCCGGTTGGGGGTTGCCCCGGTATTTTGCCCCTCCCTCGTCTCCGGTTCGTGCGTGGTTCGTGCGCGGGCAATTTGACTCCCCGCGAATTAGTGAAGACGCCATGAAAACTGCCAACGCCAACAAGCCGACCGCGCCCACGGTCTTCGTGACGATCCCGAGTATCGCCGAGTCCGCCGCCATTCACCCGCAGAAGTGCGCCCGCGAACTCGGTCTTCGCGGAATAAACCCCGATGGACTGATCCGCAACGGCTCCCGCGTCATCCCGCTTTTCAGCGAGGGACGATTGCCCGCCATCAATTCCGCCCTTTCTCCCGAATCACCATGACCATCCCGGTAACCAACGAAATCGACCCCGCAGATCCGGCCCATGTCGCCGAACTGCTGACCCGCCAACACGCCGCCGAGCGAGCCCGCAGGATTGAGGTTGAGCGGACTCTGAACCTGCAAAACGAGGTCATGCGTCAGCGTCGGTTTGATCGCCTTTTCGAGAAAGACCCCGCCGCCCGTGAACTCTTCGCCGAAATCTCCCGACTGCGGGACGAGAACGCCAAACGGAAAGCCGCACTTTCCGAGCCTTCCCGTTAACTAAGTATCCACACAACAATGACACCGCAAGAACTCTCCGACCTCCACGCCGCCGACAGGGCCAACCGCGCGGAGATTGACCGCGTGATGGCGGCACACGCCGCAAAGACTGGCAGTGAGCATCTCGCAAAACTCATCTCGAAGGAGCCGGATGTTGCCGCCCTCTCGGCTGACAATGCGCGCCTCCGTGCGCTCTGCGTTGCGAACTCGATCAACCCTGACGCCTGAGCAACCGCCATGAGCAACCGCGCCACTCTCCCTGAGCAACTCCAAGCCGCGTTGGTCGAGTTGTCCCGCAGCAAGATGACCCTGCCGGAACAGGTCGCTGCCGTGCGCCTCGCCTCTTCTGTCGTCAAGAATGACTTCGACGCTGCGAAGGAAATCGTGCGCCTGCGCGCGCGCGTCGAAACTCTTGAGACCACTGCAAAGCCACGCGCTGAAACCGTCACGCAACCAAGTGCAGCCACGCCCGCGCCGGTTGCTGCGTCTGGCGAGGGTTCCGCGTTACTCACTGCCGAGCGTGACGCCGCGCGGGCTTCGCTAAAGACGATCTCCGATGCCGTCCGCAAGTTGAGCGTTGCGAAGTCCTACACCAAAAAGGCCGAGGAAACACTTGCCGCGAAGGGCTCGCCGGTCGCAACGCTTGAGTCGGTCACCCGCCAGCGGGACGAGGCGCAGCGCACTCTTGCAACCGTGGTTGCCGCGCTGGACCAACTCGAAAGACCGTCGCTGACGAAGCGGGCTAAGGCCGCTATCGGCACCCCATGATCTTTCCCGGGCTAACGTCCGACTACTGTTCGTCGGTCTTCTTGCTCAAATAGACCGGGAAAAACGTGTCGCCCTGTTCGGTCCTGTGGACCGCGGGGCGACACCAATTCTTTGCCATGAGTGCTTGAGTGAGTGTCGCGAAAACTGAGAGACCCCGTGAACCTTCGCTCACGGGGTCTCTCTTTTTTCGGGGATCGGCGTTTGCCTACGCGGAGAACGACAACTGTCGGCGATGGAATCGGGGTGCCCGTCCGTTGCGAACGTAGCGCGCCAGAGCGTCGTTGATCTGCTGGGTATTCAAGGTGGAGGTGCTTCCAACTCAAGCGACAGGCTTCCTCTGTGCGGATGCCACAGAAGCCGACCAACACCAAAATCACGAGCCGGTCGTGCCACCTCTTTCTCAAGCACCGATGCAAAAGTTTGCCGAAGTCGGCGGGGGTGAGAACGTGCGGCTTGTGGAACGGGATGATGGGCCGCGTGATTTTCTCCACGGGATTTTTCACCAACCACTCTTCTTTGACGGCGTAGCGGAACAGCACGTTGAGGTTGCGAAGCACGTTGGCCTTGGAGACGGGCGACAGCTTGGCGTTCGTGCGATAAACGTAGTCGGCGATTTCTTGACGGGTGATGGTGCCGATGGGCCGGTCTCCACCGGTGATGCTGATGAACCGCGTCAGGCTCTGCCTCATATTGCGGTCGTATTGCGGCGAACGACCGATGCGAAGTTTCTCCGACAAGAACGACTCCACCACCTCCGACCATAGCTTTTGGCCGGTTGGCGAACCCTGATGAGTGAGGTAAAATGCAACGGCATCGGCGAGGTTCGTGCCGATGGGGCGGAGCCGTTCCAAGGCGTAAAGGATTTCAGCTTTTCGTTCCCATAACTCACCGACTGGGACGGGGGTGGTGGTCTGTTGGGCGACGAACTTTTCCGCGTCATAACGATGAACGAAGAACCTTCGTTGTCTCCGTTGGCCTCCTTCGGAGCCGAGATACACGGAGTAACCGACGACTTTTCCGTGACGTTTTTGGGCGGAGATGGAGGGCATCCCCACTGGGCCAGATTTCCCTGAAAAGGAGTCAAGCCCCCCGTGCCAACCTGGGTGCCAACCTGAGCCTCGTTTTCAGGGCTATTTTCAGAGGGTGGTGTATGCCGTGACTCCCTCTGTTTTTCAGAGGGAGTTGGTGCCCGGGCGGGGACTTGAACCCCGACACCTTTCGGTGGTAGATTTTGAGTCTACTGCGTCTGCCAATTCCGCCACCCGGGCGTGGTCAGGTGGGGAACCGTAGTTTCACCCGCGGGAGTGTCCATGAAAATTTCTCTGCAGCCTTTTTGAACACCCCCGTGACCGGCGCGTCTCTCCCTGCGTTAGTTACCCGTTCTTTTTGGAAAATCACAGTCAAGTCGGCAAGGGCGTCGGATGACACATCCGGCGCCCTTTCTGTTGGGGATTTTGCTACGCAAACCCCTCGTTTTGGTCTTCGCTGGGCGAACCTCTCCTATGTCTGACTTTCGCGCTTTCTGCTCCCCCGCGACCGCCGAGCCGGCGACAATTACACTTTCCGCCGCGGAGTCGCACCATCTGGTGAGCGTCAACCGCGCCCGAATTGGCGATACGGTGGTTGCGTTTGACGGTCGCGGAACCGAGTGGATCTGCGAACTCACCGGCGACAAGAAGAACGCCGCCACCCTCAAGGTGCGCTTCCAGCAGTGCCTGAAACCGCTCCCTTACGAAATCACCCTCGGCCAAGCGCTGCCGAAGGGACAGTTCATGGACGCGATTGTGCGCAAGGCGACCGAGATCGGCGCCGTGCGTATCGTCCCGCTGGAGAGCGATCGCACCGAGGTTCACCTCGACGGCGATCGCTCGGAGCGCAAAATTGAAAAATGGCAGACCGCCGCCCTTGAGGCGGCCAAACAATGCGGCAACGCCTTTGTCCCCGAGCTGCTCCCGGTGCAGAAGGCGGCGGCGTTCATGGAGTCGGCGCGCGGCTACGATCTGAAACTGATTGCGAGCCTGCAGTCCGGCGCGAAATCGCTCAAGACGGTGCTGGCGGCCTTTCGTTCTGCGAACACGCGGGCACCGAAGAAGGTCCTTTGGTTGATCGGCCCCGAAGGTGATTTCACGCCGGCGGAAATGAGCCTGTCGCAGAGCGCGGGGTTTGAGCCGATTACACTGGGGCCGCTGGTGCTGAGGTGTGAGACCGCCGCGACCTACGCGCTCAGTGTGCTCAGCTACGAATTGCAGAATTTGTAGCAAGAGCAGGCGCGGACGGGTATGCCACCGATCACCTGGCCTTCGCGAGTTCTTCGGCGGTTTGTTTCCACCCTGTGGCTTTGAGTGATTGGTCGGTGGCAGTGTAGAGCTGGACGAGTTGCTCCGCGGTCTCCCGGACCCGTGACTTGTACGCTGCTGGGATGGCGGCCTCGTGTTGCTTCAGATTCGCAAACGCCAAGAGCAGCAACGGCTCGGCGGCGGAGTAATTCCGCTGGCCAAGGAGGCTGGCGCCGACGGCGCTGCGGGCGCTGGCGATGTTCCAATACCCGGTGGGATGGAGTTTTTCCCGGAGCTCCAAACTCTCGCGCGCGAGGGGCTCGGCCTCGGCGAATTTTCCTGCCAGATTTAGGGTCTGGGCGAGCTTGATGCAATGGTCGGAGACCAGCCGGCTGCCCTTGGGATCACGTTTGCGCACGAGTGCCAGCATGTCGCGTTCGACCCGTTCGGCCTCGGCCAGCTTGCCATGCGTTTTCAGAAGTTCGTCCAGCACGGTGAAGGCCTCGAGCGCACGCGCACTTTCGCGGTCCGGAAGTTTTTTCGCCAAGGACGCCGCTTCCGCGGCCGCAGCCTCGGCGTCGTCGGTCTTTTTTTCGGCGGTGTAAATCCGGACCAACTGGAGCATCGCGCCGACCGTTTGCGCATCGTCAGGCTCCGGTGCGGATTTGCACCGATCCACCACTTCCTTTTGCAGCTTTTCCGCGTCCGCCAGCTTGCCCAGCCTTTGAAAACCGTTGGCGAGCGACTGCAGGGCGGCAAGATTTGGCTGCGATTCACCCGGAGGGGTCGAAGTGAAGGCCGCGATTTCGGTGCGGAGCGCGGCTTCTTCCTCGGATTTTTTGAGCAGTTTGTAGAAATCGGCCAGGTTGATCAGGGCTGAAAGCGTGTCGGCATACTGCAAGTCGGGCGCGCGTTTGCGCCAGGCGCCCGTCGGGTTTGAAGCGGTGGTCCGCGCGGACTCCGCGGTCGGCGTGGGCGGGAAACCCTTCCGATAGGGATTGCACGCGATGAGTTGGCGCTCGGTCTCCTTCGCCTCTCGGGGTTCTCCGCGAACGGTGGCGAGGGCGGCGCGCACGAGTAGCGTCGCCGGATCGTCCGCCCCGAGCGTCATCTCCTGCAATTCCCCGGCTCGGGCGAGAATTTTTCCGGCGTCCTTGGTTCGACCGATTTTCCACAAAATCAGCGCTCGATGCTGCGTTGTCTGCCAGGGCACATGCCAGAACGCCTCTCTTTTCCACCAGCCCCCGGGCGCGTCGAGTTCGAACATTTCGGCCACGGTGGCCGCCTCTTCGGGCCGCTTGCCGAGGCGGGAGTAAGCGATGTTCAAATTCAACACCGCCCCCCGCAACTGCCATTTGTCCTCGAACGGCCAGAAGCCGCGCCGCAGGGCGACGAGCTTCACGAGCACGGCCTCGGCGTCGGACCAGCGGCCGGCGTTGAGATAGGCCCGGGCCATGCTGTTCATGGCGTCCAGCGTGAGCGGATCCTTTTCCCCCAGCACCCGGCGCCGTGCTTCGAAGGTTTTGAGTCGAATCGTTTCGGCCACGTCCAGTTCGCCCCGCTGCTGGTAGTGATTGGCGAGGTTGCTGGTGACGTTGAAAACGGCTTCGTCCACCGCCCCGACCGATCCCCTTGACGCCAGCATCTGTGCGGCCACTTCCAGCGCTTCGGACACCTTGCCGGAATGTCCGAGCACGAGTGCCAGTCGGCCCATGGCGCGCACGGTCTCCACGCCCTTCCCGTGCGCCTGCCGCGCCAGCGCGAGTGCCCTCTCCGCATGCGCTTGGGCCGGCGCGAGCGCGTTGAGGTTCAGATAAGCCTGGGAAAAGTATCCGTGCAATTGTGCGCCCGTTTCCGGGCGACCGGCGGAGTGAGCCTCAAGGCGATCGGCGGCCCGGTCGAGCAGCGTCTGAAAACGAATGTCGGTCGGGGGCTGGTGGTCGGGCGACAGCCACGTGGTGAATTCTTCCCGCAGAACGGCGAACGCCCTGTCCGCATCGTGCGTGGCAATGGCGGTTTCGGCTCGTCCCCTGGCGATTTTACGCTCCAGCAGCAGCACCTCGATGACGGGCCACGTCGTGAGGGCCGCACCGAACGCGACCGCGGCTACGACGGCCGAAACGCCGAAGGCCGCGACTCGGTGCCGCTGCGCCAGTTTCCGCAACAAATACCACGTGCTCGGCGGGCGGGCGCTGACGGGCTCGTTGCGGAGGAAATGCCGGAGATCGTTGGCGACGTCGGAGGCCGTGGCGTAGCGACGGTTGCGATCCTTCTCGAGACACCGCAGCGCGATCCAGTCGAGGTCGCCGCGCAGCCCGCTGATGAGTTTCGCCGGGACCGTCTGGCGTCGCCGGGCCGTTTGGGTCAGTTCCACCTCCGGCAGGGAGCCGAGACTCGTGGATGGCCGTGTTGCATCCACGTCCCGGATATGCCGACGAACCTCGTCGATTCCGGCCTGTTGCAGCTGCCGGGAGTCAAACGGGGTCCTGCCCGTGAGCAGTTCATAAAGCAACACCCCGAGTGAATAGACGTCTGACCGGGTATCGATGTCGGTTGCGCCGAGGGCAGCCTGCTCGGGACTCATGTAGGCGGGCGTGCCGACAAATTGTTCGATCGCCGTGAAGAACGTGTGGTTGGTCAGACGTCCCTGCGTGGCCTTCGCGATCCCGAAATCGATGACCTTCGGCACGGGCGCACCGTCGTGGACCGTAACGAGGACGTTCGACGGCTTGATGTCGCGGTGGATGATCCCCTTTTGGTGCGCGTGCTGGATGGCGTGGCAGACCTGATCGAACAGTCCGAGGCGCGCGGCGTTCGGCAGATTATTTTCATCGCAATACTGCGTGATGGGCATGCCGCGCACGAGTTCCAGGACGAAAAACGGCCGGCCGGCCGCGGTGGTGCCGGCGTCGAGCACCTTGGCGATGTTGGGGTGATCCATCAACGCGAGCGCCTGGCGTTCGGCCTCGAAGCGTGCGATGACCTCGCGGGTATCCATGCCGGGTTTGATCACCTTGAGGGCGACGCGGCGGCGCACCGGCTCCTCCTGCTCCGCCAGGTAGACGGTGCCGCAGCCACCTTCGCCGAGTTTTTGCAGGACCTTGTAACGGCCGATGCGCTCGCCGAGTGCCTCGTCGGTTCGGGCAGTGGGCTGATCGGGCATGGTCGGCGCGTTGTGGTCGTCCGAGGGAACAGGCGCGCTCATGGCTGGGTCCTCCGGTCCGAGAGGGTGGTGGGCGCCGGGTGCGCCCGATTGTACTCGTCGAGTTTCTGCTGCCACGAGGCGACGAGGGCGGACTTCCCGGTCCCGGGCTCGGTGGCGTCCCACCGGCGATAAAGTTGCACGAGAAGTCCCAGGGCCTCGCGCACGCGTTGCTGGCGGGCGAGCGGATCGGCTGGCTTGGCTTCGTTCGCCAGAGCGCGGGCCGCGGTGAGGGCGCGTTCGGCGTGGGGCAACGCGGCACCCGGGTCGCCCAGGGCCAGAAAACCAAGGGCGATGGTACCGCGCGGCGACACTTCGATTTCGGCCGGCGCGTGGAAGATATCACCGGTATAGATTGCGGAGAAGCGACGCGACGCGTGTTCCAGCGCGGCGCGCACGGTGAGATCGCCGGGACGATTTTCATCGCGGGACGGCGGCGTCATGAGGACCTCAAGCGACGTGCGGATGGCGTAGCGCATGACGTTGTTTCGCACCTCGCCGGCAAACATTTCGTTTTTCACGCGTTCGGTGCGAACGATCTGCCAGGCGCTCGCGACTGTGCCGCCGCCGACGACCAAGAGAAAGACCCCAGCGCCGACCATCGCGACACGATGCCGGCGGACGACCTTTTGCAGCACATACCACGGACTTGGCGGGCGCGCGGACACCGGCTCATCCTGCACAAAATGCTGGAGATCCACGGCGAGGGCGTTGGCGGATTCGTACCGACGAGTGCGATCCTTCTCAAGGCAGCGCATCGCGATCCAATCGAGGTCGCCCTTGATGAAGTTGACCAGCTTCGGCGCCTTCGTCTGACGTAACTGCGCGGTCGTGGTGAGCCCTTCTCCTTCCAGTGTGACCAGACGGGTCGAAGGTTTGGGCGGATCCACTTCGCGGATGTGACGGCGGACTTCGTCGAGCCCGGCTTTGAGCAGGGCGTTCGCGTCGAAGGGGGTGCGACCCGTGAGCAATTCGTAGAGCAACACGCCGAGCGAGTAGACATCGCTGCGGGTGTCGATATCGAGCCCGCTCAACTGCGCCTGTTCCGGACTCATGTAGGCGGGTGTGCCGATGAACTGCTCCAGCGCGGTGAACAACGTCTGATCGGTCAGCCGGCCTTGCGTCGCCTTGGCGATTCCGAAGTCGATCACCTTTGGCACGGCGATGGTGTCGTGGAGTTCCACGAGGATGTTCGACGGCTTGATGTCGCGATGGATGATGCCCTTTTGGTGGGCGTGTTGAATCGCGTGACAGACCTGGATGAAGAGTTCCAGCCGGTCCCTGGTCGGCAGGTTGTGGTCGTCGCAGAACCGCGTGATCGAGACGCCCCGCACCAGCTCCATCACGAAGTACGGCCGCCCGTTTTCCGTGGCGCCGGCGTCGAGCACCGTGGCGATGTTCGGATGTTCCATCATCGCGAGTGCCTGCCGCTCGGCCTCGAAGCGCGCGATGACTTCGCGGGTGTCCATGCCGAGCTTGATGACTTTCAGCGCGACCCGACGGCGGACGGGTTTCTCCTGTTCGGCCAGGAAGACGACTCCGCAGCCGCCCTCGCCGATTTTCTGCAGCAGCTTGTAGGGTCCGATCCGGTCGCCGGGTTTTTGCTCTCCGGCGATGGCGAGACGCGCGACTGCGCCTGGGACGTGCAGGCTCTCCGGTCCGTCGTGGGCGGCGAGCAAGGTCGCGACGCGGGCGAGGAGCGCGAGGTCGTCATGACAGGCGGCGGCGAGAAACGCGCTCCGGTGCGCCGGCGGCTGCGCGAGGGCCTCGGTGAAGAGGGATTCTTCGCGGGAGGGAAATTTGCTCATGACGAAAAATAAAGGGCGAAAAAGCAGTTCGGGGTATGTTTCATCCTCTAACGCGCAAACGGCCCCGCAAAAACGATCATGCGGACGAACTATTTCCGAAAATATCGGAGGGGCGGCTAATTCTGCGGTTTCCCTGGGGTCAGGGGCGGTGAGAAGCCCCCGACGGACCTAGCTCCTTGAGCAGCCAGGCGCGGGAATAGGCCCACCAGCGGCGCGCCGTCGGCTCGGCGACGCCGAGCGCCTGGGCCGCCTCCTCCAGCGTCATGCCGGCGAAATAGCGCAGTTTCACCAGCTCCGCCTTCTCGGGTTCGTCGACCGCGAATTTTTCCAGCGCCTCGTTGACCCGGAGCACGCGCGAGTCGTCCGTCGCGGCGGCAAGATCGAGTTGGTCGATGTCGACGTGTTCCTGGCCGCTGCCGCGCCGTTGCGCCAGCCGGCGGCGGGCACTGTCGATCAAGATGCGGCGCATCGCCTCGGCGGCGGCGGCGAAAAACTGCGCGCGGCTCTTCCATTCCGGCTGACGATCGGCGCCCAGCCGCAGCCAGACCTCGTGGACCAGTGCGGTCGGTTGCAGCGTGTGGCCCGGGGCCTCCCGGGCCATGCGCGCCGCGGCCAGATGCCGGAGCTGAGCGTAGACGAGTGGCAGCAGCCGGTCGGCGGCCTGCGTGTCGCCGCGGTCGATGCGCTGCAGAATCAGCGTGATTTCACCGATGGGGGGCTCGGGGGGGCGGAGGCGGGTCGCTCATGAATGGGTGGTGGGATAAACGGACGCCTGCGGAGAGGCGGCCCTACCTCGGATAAAACGGACGACGCCTACGGCGCCTCATTCCAGATCCGGCACGCCCTTGCCCTTTTTCTTGCCGCCCTTGCCTGACTTCTGGCCGTTGCGTTCCGCGGCCTCGCGCTCGACGATCTGCATGTACGCCTCGCGGGCCTTGGGATCGTGACGGGCGCGAAACACTTCCAGCATCGGATCCTTCGTTTTCACCATCCAGGCTTCGAGTTGTTTCGTCAGACGCTCGCGCTCCGCGCGGTATTCGGGCCGGTCGACGAGGTTCTCGAGTGCGTCGACGTCCGCGGAATAGTTGTAGAGTTCCTCCGGCACACGCCGGTCAAAAAATTTCAGACGCGCAGCTACCTTGGGATCGGTCTTCGCGAGGGCCTGCATCCGCCGGTAGGTGACGGTGCCCTTGGTCGCGGTCGCCATGACGCGCTCGCCGTTCGACCATGGGTTGAAGATGTACGCGAAATCCTTGGTGACGATTGAGCGCATCGGATGGCGGTTGCCCCCCGAGTTTTCGTTGTACTCGGTCACCGCGAATTCGCGGCCTTCCTGCTGTTCGCCGCGGAGCACCGGGGCGAAACTCCGGCCGTCCAGACCGTCGGGTTTCGGGAGATCGACGATATCGAGCAGCGTCGGCAACAGGTCCACAAACGAAACGAGATGGCGGTCGTCCACGGCCCCGGGTTTCGTCACGCCGGGCCAGCGAAACATCCACGGCGTGCGGGTGCTGTGGAAATAGAGCTGCGTTTTCGCGAACGGCAACGGCATGCCGTGGTCCGAGAGAAAGATGATCACCGTGCGTTCGTCCTCGCCGGATTCCTTCAGCGCGCGCAGGACCTCGCCGAGGCAGTCGTCGCCGCGCCGCACGGAGGAATAGTACAGGGCGAGTTCGCCGCGGACCGCGCGATCATCAGGCAGGAAGCCGGGGACCTTGACCTCGTCGGCGGTAAAGATCCGGCTCGGTTTGTTCTCCTCGGGGTTGCCGTTCTCATTCCAGAACGGCTTGTGCGGATCCGAGATGTTGATGTTCAGGCAGAACGGTTTTCCGGCCTTTTTTGCCAGCGCCATGCCGTGTTTCGCCGAAGCGTAGTAGGACGCGACATTCTTGGGGTGCGCCTGCGAACCGTCGGGCAGCGTGTCGAGCACGACATCCCAGCCCGGATACGGACTGTAGGGTGTGGAATGGGAAACCTTGCCGCGAATGCCGGTGAAGTAGCCGCCGGCTTTCATGAAGTCGGAGAGCGTCTTGTAGCCGGGATTCCTGACCTCGTAGAATCCCTCGACGCGATTGTTGTGCGGGTAGCGCCCGGACGCGATCACGTTGCGCGTGGGCATGCAGTTTCCCACCTGGGAATGCGCGTAGGTGAAACGCAGGCACTGGGCGGCAAGTTTGTCCATGTTGGGAGTGGTGCCCGGGACCTTGCAGCCGTAGATGCCGACCGAGTCGCAGCTCATGTCATCCATGGTGATGAAGAGGACGTTGGGACGGGCGTTGGCCGCACGCGCCGCGTGGCACGCGACGAAAAGCGTAAGGCACAGCGCGAGAAATGAGACGGGGCGATGAGGCATGGTCATGGGATGAGTCGAAAAGTTTTTCGGGAGCTCGGGCGGGCCGCCCGCGTTCCCCGTAGTTAGGTCAGAATTGCCTTCACCACCTCGCCGTGGACGTCGGTCAGCCGGTATTGCCGGCCCTGGAACTTGTACGTGAGTCGCGTGTGGTCGACGCCGAGGCAATGCAGAATCGTCGCCTGCAGATCGTGGATATGGACGGGATTTTCGGTGACGTTGAAACCGAAATCGTCGGTCGCGCCATGCACGATGCCGCCCTTGATGCCGCCGCCGGCCATCCAGAGGGAAAACGCCTTGCCGTGGTGGTCTCGCCCGTAGACGTCGAGTTTGGCGGTGCCCTGCGCGTACGGGGTGCGACCGAACTCGCCGCCCCAGATCACCAGGGTATCGTCGAGCATGCCGCGTTGTTTAAGGTCCGATACAAGGGCGGCGCTGGGTTGGTCGACATCCCGTGCGATGTTGGGCAGGCGTTCGTTCAACGCGCCGTGGTGATCCCAGTCGCGATGATAGAGCTGGATGAAGCGCACGCCGCGTTCGGCGAGGCGGCGGGCGAGGAGGCAATTGCGGGCGAAACTGCCGGGCTCCTTCACATCGGGTCCGTAGCGGTCGAGGATCGTTTCGGTCTCGCCCGAGAGATCCATCAGATCGGGGACGCTTCGTTGCATCCGGTAGGCCATCTCATACTGGCTGATGCGCGTTTCGATTTCCGGGTCGCCGCTCAGGGCGAATTGCTGGCGGTTGAGATCGGCAATGCCGTCGAGCATCAGGCGGCGGCGTTCGCGGGTGATGCCCTCGGGGTCGTTCAGGTAGAGGACGGGCTCGCCAGAGCTGCGGAATTGCACGCCCTGGTGCTGGCTCGGCAGGAAGCCGCTGCCCCAGAGGCGCGCGAGCAGTCCCTGGCCGGCGTTCTTCTTGTTCACCGAGACGAGCACGACGAACGAGGGCAGATTTTCGTTGAGCCGGCCCAGTCCGTAGTCGGTCCAGGCTCCCATGCTCGGCCGCCCGGGCAACTGGCTGCCGCTTTGGAAAAACGTGATCGCCGGATCGTGGTTGATCGCCTCGGTGTGCATCGAGCGGATCACGCAGAGGTCGTCGGCGATGGCGCGGGTGTGGGGGAGGAGATCGCTGAAGAGCGTGCCGCTGCGGCCGCCGGGCTGAAACGTCCACTTGCTGGGCTGCACCGCGAGCCGAGCCTGGGAGGCGACCATGCCGGTGATGCGCTGCCCGCGGCGGATGGAATCCGGCAGGTCCTCGTTGAAGCGCGCCCGCAACACGGGCTTGTCGTCAAAGAGATCGAGATGCGACGGCCCGCCCGACTGGAAAAGGCAGATGACGCGCTTGGCCTTCGGAGCGAAATGCGGCAGGCCGGGCAGGGCGTTGACCGCGCTGCTTTTAACGACAGGAGGCCCGGCGGCGGCTCCGAATGCTTCGCTGCGCAACAGCTGGGCAAGCGCCGCCGTGCCGAGGCCGAGGCCGGTTTTCGCGAGGAAATCGCGGCGCGTGTGGATCGCTTCGTAACGGTGGAAGGACATGAGGGAGGCGGAGGTGAAGAGGGGACGGAGAGACGGGGCGATGAGGTGACCGGGTGGGTTCTTCAGTTCTTCGTAATCGTTTCGTCGAGGTTGAGGATCATGCTGGCGACTCCGGTCATGGCGGCGAGTTCGGCCGGAGGAATTGAGGGATCGACAGCCGATGAACCCGTTTTCAGGAGGGCGGCCGCGTCATCGGGGTGGGCCGTGAAGTCGGCGCGCAATTTTCCGAGAGTGTCCGCCAACACGGCGACCTCTCCGGGCTGCGGGCGGCGGCCCGTCGCGGCCTGGAAGGCAAACGCCAGGCGGGCGCAGTCGTCGCCGGGGGCGTCGCGCAGCATCCGGGCGGCGAGGCGTCGCGCGGCCTCCAGGTAGCCGGGTTCATTCCAGAGCGCGAGGGCCTGCAGGGGGGTGTTCGTGCGCGAGCGGCGGACGGTGCAGAATTCGCGGTCGGGGGCGTCGAACGTTGTCATCGCCGGGTGCGGCACGGTTCGTTTCCAAAACGTGTAGAGGCTGCGTCGGTAGAGGTCGGACTCCGCTCCCCGACCCCAGACGGTGCCGGGATAGGCGGCGCCGACGACGAGACCTTCGTAGAGTTTTTCCGGCTGGTAGGGGTAGACACTTGGTCCGCCGATGCGCGGTGTCAGCAATCCCGATACGGTGAGCGCCTGGTCGCGAATCAGCTCCGCGGGCAGCCGGACCCGCGGCCCGCGGGCGAGGAGGCGGTTTTCGGGATCGCGCGCCAGGAGGGCAGGGGTCACGGCGGAGCTCTGCCGGTAGGTCGCGGAGAGGACGAGGGTGCGGAGGAGGCCCTTCACGTTCCAGCCGCCGTCGGCGAAATCGCGAGCGAGCCAGTCGATCAGTTCCGGATGGCTCGGCCATTCGCCCTGCGAACCGAAATCCTCGAGCGTCTTCACGATGCCGGTGCCGAAAAGCTGCGCCCAGAAACGGTTCACGACCACGCGGGCGGTGAGCGGATGATCGCGGTGCGTGAGCCACTGCGCGAGCCCGAGGCGATTTCGTGGCGCGCCCTCGGGCCACGGCGAGAGAAGGGATTCCGGCACGCCTGGGGCGACGGGATCGGTCGGGGCGTCGTAGCGGCCGCGGTTCAGCACGAACGTGGGCCGCGGCTGGTCGCGTTCCTGCATGACCATCGTGGTGGGCAGGCTGCGGCGGAGCGCGAAATGCGTTTCGGTGAGCGACGCCTGTTTCGCCAACAGGTCGCGTGTTGCACTGCCATCAGCGAGCAGGGCGTCACGCAGCCATCCGCGCTCCGTGGTATCCGCGCGATCGGTACCGATGGCGGCCAGCGCGGCGGGGAGGGCACGGACCTGGAAATAGGCGCGCACGGTCTCGGCGGGCAGCACGCGAGGAAAGCTGTGGGCGTCCTCCATCTTGCCGAGGAAACGCACGGCGTCCTTGGCGTTGTCGGTGCCGACGAGGAATTCGCGTTTGGGCAAATCTTTGCCGAACAGGTCGTCGTAGCGCGTTTCTGTCGGTACTTCGGTGCCGTCGACGAAGAACCGGATATCCGCCGCCTTGCGTCCGCCGGCGTAGCTCACCGTCACGTGGTGCCACACGTCCGGATGCAATCCCGCTCCGACCGTACGCACGATTACGGAGTACGCCGGGTATCGGTCGCAGAGCCGAAGTTCCAGTTCAGGGCCAATCAGCCGCAGATCGCGGCCCTTGCCATAGGTGGTGTCGGCGGGCGAGCCGGCGTAGTTCATGCCGGAGAACAGCGCGACGTCGGGCGGATTACCGGCGTCGGGCCGGAGCCAAAGTACGATCGTGAGGCCGTCCTTGCTGCTGAAGTCGAGCTTGGTGGCGGGAATTTTAGGCGTGGCGCTTTTCGCCCCGGTGGCGTCGTCCGGGTCCGTGCCACCGGGCTTAGCGGAAACGAGGTCGAGTTTGACGGCGTCTTTTTCGGCGGCGACCGCGGTGCGGGCGGTGGCGGCGATTTTTTCGATATGAGACTTGTCGGCCACTTGCCAGCGCCAGTTTGTTCGTACGGCGGCGACCTGCGTGCCGAGGGTGGCGAGTTCGCGCTCCTGCTGCGCGAGGACGGCCTGCTGGTCGCGGGTGGGCGACGGCAGCATCGGCACGGCGTTGGCGACACGGCCGTCTTCGCCGTGTTCGGGCACGTTGTTGAAGAACGCGAAGAGCCGGTAGTAATCCTTTTGCGTGACCGGATCAAATTTGTGGTCGTGGCAGCGGGAACATTCCATCGTGAGCCCGAGCCACGTGGTGCTGATGGTGCGCACGCGATCGGCGACGTACTCCACGCGGTATTCCTCGTCGATGATGCCGCCCTCGCTGTTGATGACGTGGTTGCGATTGAAGCCGGTTGCAATTCGTTGATCCAGGGTGGGCGAGGGCAGGAGGTCGCCTGCGAGTTGCTCGGTGATGAACTGGTTGTAAGGCAGGTTGGCGTTGAACGCCTCGATCACCCAGTCGCGCCAACGCCACATGCTGCGGCTCGAATCGTTGTTGAAGCCATGGGTGTCGGCGTAGCGGGCGGCGTCGAGCCAGTCGAGGGCGAGCCGCTCGCCGAAATGAGCGGAGGCGAGCAGGCGGTCCGCCGCGGACTCATAGGCGGCCTCACCGCGTTGTTTGACCTCGGCCTCGAAGCGATCGAACTCGGCGGGCGTCGGCGGAAGCCCTGTGAGATCGAAACTGACGCGGCGCAACCAGGTCGCGGGTGCGGCTGCGGCGGACGGCGCGAGACCGTCGCTTTCGAGGCGGGCGAGGATGAAACGATCGAGGGCGGTGCGGGGCCACGTGGTGGCGCGCACCTTTGGGAGCGGCGCCTTGTGTG
Organism: Opitutia bacterium; assembly: GCA_947474365.1. Taxonomy (GTDB): domain Bacteria; phylum Verrucomicrobiota; class Verrucomicrobiia; order Opitutales; family Opitutaceae; genus ER46. The sequence goes on from CANJIU010000047.1 coordinate 26,247, forward strand.
GAGCGACAAAGGCCCAGTGCTTTTGGTATTCGGCGCCCTCGGTGATCCAGCGCTTGAGCAACGCGACCTGTTCGACGGAGACTTTTTTGTGCGTGTCGGGCGGCGGCATCACCTCATCCACGTCTGGCGACGTGATCCGGCGCATGAGCTCGCTCTCCGTGGGTTTGCCCGGGAGGACGGCGGAGTAGCCGTCACGATCGCGCGTGGCGCTCTCGCGTTCGTCGAGGCGCAGCTTGGCCTCCCGGCGCTGCGAATCCTGACCGTGACACTGGAAACAATTTTCCGAAAGGATGGGCCGGATGTCGCGGTTGAACTCAAGCTTCGCCGCCACGGCGCCGCGTCCGACGCTGGCAAACAGCGCGAGCGGCAGCAGCAACCGAACGGGACTCAGGTGGGGCATCGGGCTAGGTTCGCAGACGCGCGGGGCGGACGGCAAGGATTTGGGAGCGGGGGTGGTCCGCTGCTCGTGAGCCTAGAAATGCGGGCGGTCCGCCCGCGATCGCATCACGGTACTTCGTAGACCTCGACGATCGCGCGGCCTCCGGTGTTGTTTACGCCGCTGGCCTGAACAGTGTAATCGCGCGGTGGAAGCGTCACGAGGAGCATGGCGTCGCGGCTGGTAGTATCGGTGACAGCGAAGGCGCCCACGCTATTGCCCGCCGCCGTCAGTTGGAGATCGCCGCCCCAATTGTCGTTTGATCCCACCACGTTCTGGCCGGCATAGAGGTCGAGTTTCGGGTCGACCATCGCGTCGGAGATGGAAAACGGGGCAAGGGCGAGGCGCGGACCGATGACGCGGATGAGGACGGTTTTGGCGGTCGAACCGCCGATGACGAAGCCGGCGATGAGTGTGTTGCCGGCGGGTATCTGTTTCAGCACCGAGACGTTGACGAGTCGGGGCGTGGTGGCGGTGAATGCACCGACCGGGGTGGCGTCGTAGAGTTCGGCGATGACGCTGCCGATGGCGCCGCCCACGCCGGTCACTTGGATGGTGTAGTCGCGAGCCGGCGTGGCGGGATTGTAGACGGCGGCGTCGCGGGAAGTCGCACCGGTGTAGGCGAACGCGCCGACCTGGCTGAAAATCGTGCTCAACGCGGCGCTGCCGCCCCAATTGTCGTTGGTCGCAAAAACGTTCGCCCCGGCAAACATGTCCACCTTGGAGTCGGCGAGGGCGTCGCTGATTCCGAATTGGGTGAGCGAAGGTCCGGCGGCGCGTGCGAGCAGCGGTTTGCTCCCGCTGGTGCCGGTTCCGCCCAGAACGGTGCCCACGGTGAAAAGCGGATCGGCGGCCGTAATGTTTGTCCGAATCGAGAGGTTGATCAACCGACCCACATCCGCCGCGGCTGCGTCGACGACGCTCAGAAGTACGGGGTTGCTGGTGTTGATCCCGGATGAATTGGAAACGGTCACCGTGTAACTGCCGGCATCAGCGGCCCCGGCCTGACTGATTACGAGGAGCCGGTTCGTCGCCCCGGCGAGGGTGATGCCGTCGCGCCGCCATTGGTAGGCGGGAGAGTTGGTGGCCGTGACGGAGAACACGACGGTGCTGCCGTTCGCGACGGTCTGCGGCAGCGGCTGTGCTGTGATGGCGGGGGAGTTTGTGCCGTTGATGCTCAGGGCGGCGGTCGTGCTGGTGGTGCTGCCGATGGAGTTGGTCGCGGTGGCGGCATAGATCCCCGCGTCGCCGGCCCCGACATTGGCAATCGTCAACGACGCGGCGGTCGCATCCGGGACAGGCACGCCGTTCTTGGTCCACTGATACGTCGGGGTCGGGTTGCCCATGGCGGTGACGGCGAACGTCACGGATTGTCCGGAGGTGACGCCGCGGCCGATCGGCTGCGTGGTGAAGATCGGGAGCGAGTTGGTGCCGGGCAACGTCACGCGATAGGCGAGGACCATGGTGTCGATATTCTGGCTGGCCTTGTAGGATGAGCCGTCCTGAAAACCATCGGTGGTCGAGAAATCGTTGTCGTTGCCGACGAACAGAAAAAAATCGTCGGGAGCCGTGGGATCGAGTGCGGGGGCCAGGGCGAGGCTCTCCCATTTTTCGGCCAGGGTGTCGGAGTTGTCGTTGGAGCTGTTGTTGAGATTGAATTTCGAGAGCTGGGTCGCGTCGTTGATGTCGATCAGGACGGCGGAGGTGGCCGGGGTGATGGAGGCGGACAGGATGCCGTTGGGGGCGGCGGGCGTGTTGGGGCTGTCGAAGGCGGTGCCGGCGATGTTAGTTGCGCCGGTGGTGTCATAGACCAGAACGGCGCGGAAAACCGAGCGGGTCTCATCCGCCCCACGGCCGTTGCCGTCCCGCACGAGGACGAGGAATTGGCGGCGGCTGAGCGTCACCATGTCGCCGACCGATGCGACGAGCTGGGTCCCGCTCACGGTATACACTGGCAGCGGCAGGATCCATTCGCCGGTCAGGTTGGGCGACGCCGGGTTGGAAATGTCGTATTCGAGCAGGCGGGTGTAGCGGCGTTGGCTACTGCCGCCGGCTCCGCCGTCCTGCCTCGTCGCCGACTGCATGAGAGCGTAGAGCGTGCGGCCGTCGGCGGAGACGGTGAGGCCTTCGAGTCCCTGGTTGTTTTCCCGGCCAGCGTCGGGCTGCAGTGGTGACGGGTTGGGCTGGCCGGTGGCTGGGCTGGCGGAGGAGAACGAGTCCTGGGCGTTGCGTCGCGGGACGAGCGCCTCTGGAGTGCGGGTGGCCCCGAGCAGCGTGCCGGTGGCGGAAAAACGGTAGAGGTAGGGCCCGTATTCGTCGCTGACGAAAAACGTGCCATCTGGCAGGAGCGCGAGACCCTCCGCGTCGATGGCGAGGCGGCTATTGAAGGCCTGCGGCAGCCGCGGAAAACCCGTCCGAGTGGCCGAGCCGGTGACGGTGGGATCGAGCGAGGTCAGCGGAGTGCCGCCGGATTCAACAAGCAGGGTCGTCTCAGTGAGCGACAGGTCGAGCTGGTCCTGTTTGGATGAGCCGTTGGTGTCGGGCTTGAATGTCAGGACAAACTTATGGCGGCGCGGACGGTAATTGGTGGTGACGCCGGACTTGACGTAGCCTCGGTCGGGTTGGGTGTAGAACGTGCCGGAGTACGTGCCGCTGGCGTTGCGTTGCCAGGAGCGGGTTTCGAGGGCGAGGCCCGAAAGGGAGCCGAACGTCTCGTTTTGCTTGTCCCGCTTGGCGGCATCCACGCGGCCGACGCCGACCAGACCCTTGGGGGAAAACGTGGTCCCGCCGAGCGTCACGTTTTGCGCTCGGCTGAGGGGCAAAGACGCCGCAGCCGCGCAGGCGCAAAGCAACACACAACAACGGAAGAGTCGGACCATCCGGGTGCGTTTATCGTGGAAGCGTCGGGCAAGTCGAATTCCAATTTCCGGCCCCCCATTTCCGATTCGGGTACGGGGGATAAATTCCCCGATTGGCGGAGCGGGAAAACTTCGGTCGGAACAACCGACGAGCCGAAGATCACCCCGTGACGGGCTCAGAGGTGAAAAGCCCCGGTTCGGCCCGGCGGCTGTTCTGCAATGATGGGAAACAGGGTCGGCGACGCCAGGCCACTCTGCGGGCAGTGGCCTTTCCGGGGAGGGGCGTTTTCGATGTTGCCTGCGCCCTCAAGGCTCGCGTTACATCCGGTTGTCGATGAAAGTAGATCGTGCGCAGCGCCAGCGGCGCGAAATCAAATACGTCATTCCCGAGGACACGGCGCTCAAAGTACGGAGTTACCTGAGCAGCTATTTGGATCCGGACGAGAATGCGGTCGGGAAAGTCGACAATTCGTACGATGTGCAGTCGCTGTATCTCGATTCGAACCAGTTGATGACTTATCACGCCGCGGCCAACGGTGACCGCAACCGGTTCAAGTTGCGCATCCGCTACTACGACGATGATCCGGAGTCTCCGGTCTATTTCGAAATCAAGCGCCGGATCAACGAGGGCATCGTGAAGCAGCGCGCGCGGGTTCGGCGGGAGGCGGTGAAACAGCTCTTGGTCGGAGCGAGTCCATCGCGTGAGCACCTCTTCTCTTGGAATCCGCAACACTGGTCCGATTTGCTCGATTTTTGGGAGCTGGTGGAGCGTCTCCAGGCGGCCCCGCGTTTGCACAACGCCTATTTGCGTGAGGCGTATGTCAGTCCCGGCAAAGGCGCGGTGCGGGTGACGTTGGACCGCAACGTGCGGGTCGAGCCGGAGTTTGGCGGCGACCTGACTTCGAAATTTCGGAAGGCATCGGAGATTTTTGCCGGCGTGGTGATTCTCGAATTGAAGTTCACCGAACGGATGCCGACGTGGCTGATCGAGATGGTGCGCGGTTTTGACCTGAAGAGCACGGGCGCGGCAAAATACGGTGGCGGGGTGGAAGTACTTGGACACAACAAGGTCGCACGGCGGTTGACGGGATTTGAATGGGGGCATGCGGAAACTTTGGTGCCGACCAGTGCGCCTTGGCTTGACGCATCGGCCGCATTACGGCGTTCATTGGGCCCCAACCGCAAATGAGCGCATTCTTTCAAGGTGACATCGGATCGGCTCCGACGAGCGTTCACATCCTGCTGCTTGCGCTCGTTTTGTCGTATTTGTTCGGGCAGCTGTTTGCTTGGGTCTACGTCATCACGCATTCGGGGGTTTCTTATTCGCGGTCCTTTGTGGTGTCGCTGATCGTCCTGCCGGTGTTGGTCTCTCTGGTGTTGATGGTGATGGCGAACAATCTGGTCACCGCGTTTGGTCTCATCGCGGTTTTCGCGGTCATCCGTTTCCGAAATGCGCTGCGCGATACGCTCGACACCTGCTATGTGTTGTCTGTGATCATCCTCGGCACCGGGTGCGGCACGCAGAAGTTCGCCACTGCCGTGGTCGGGGCGCTGGCACTTTCCGGTCTGATGATTTTTCTCTGGATGACCGCGTCGGGCACGCGGCATCGTTTTGACCTGATTTTGAACCTGCGCTGGATGCGGTCAGCGGAGGAATTGGGTACGGTGCGTCATTTATTGGAGCGCCACAGCCTGAAGGTACACGTTGCCAACCAGCATTTTGGTTCAGGCATGGAGGGATCTGATCTCTCCTATCGGGTGTTGCTTCGCGATCCATCGCGGGTGGCCGAACTGCTTGCCGAACTTGCCGACGTTCCCGGGGTCGACCGGGTTTCCAGTGTACAGGCGGCCGACGAGTCCGAGATTTAGGCTATGGACGGCAGAATACTCACACCAATCCCGACGCCCCCGTCCCAACGCTGGCGCGAAGTCCGGCTATTGTATTTGCCGCGTGCGGTCTTTGTCATTGGCATTTTGGTGGCCGCATGGCTCTGGCGGTCCGCTGTGGCGCCGGGGGCAATCGTGGCGGAAGCGGAGGCACTGGGGGCCGATTTGCGGACGTCCCAAGCCGGTGTGCTCGCGACGATGAATGTCAGCCTTCATCAGAAGGTGAAGTCGGGTGAGGTGATCGGGCAGCTTGCACCCGCCAATCCCCGGTTGCTGGATGCGACGCTCGCGGTCATCCGGGCGGAAATGGGGATGCTGAGCGCGACGTTGCAAGGTGCCACCGATCGCCAGCGGGTCGCGCTGGAACTTGAGCGGATGCAAATCGATTGGATGAGCCACCGTGTCGAGCGGGCCGGGCTGCAGGGAAAGCTGCAACAAACCGAGGCCGATCTGGCCCGGGCCGAACCTTTGTACCGGGCAAAGCTGATTTCCGAGGAAAACTACGCACAGCTGACCATCAACCGAGATGCCCTGCGGGCCCAATTGGAGGAGGAGAATAAACTTATTGCCCGGCTTGAGCCTATGCTGCGGATCGCGCTGGCGAATGATCCGCAGCTTGCTTTCTCGAGCGATTCCGCGTTGGCCGCCGCGATCAAGGTCCAGGAATCCAAACTGCAGCTGGCGGAGGTTCAGTTGGCGCCGGCTCCACTGATTGCGCCGATCGACGGCGTCGTGACCCAGGTGCTGCGGCGGGCCGGCGAAACGCTCGTGGCGGGTGATGCGATTTTGCGTATCACCTCGACCAAACCGGAACGCCTGTCGGGCTATGTACGCCAACCAATGGCCTTCGACCCGAAGCTCGGAATGACGGCGGAAATCCGCACCCGGAGCACTCCGCCGAGAGTCGCGGGCACGACGATCACCAGTGTAGGAGCCGCACTCGAACCCATTTCCCCGACCGTCCTTACCGCGATGCGGTTGCCGACGACACCGACACCGGAGACGGCCCTCCGGATCGAATTTTCAATGCCCCCCGGTCTGAACCTGCGACCCGGTGAACATGTCGACGTCATCCTCCGCTGAGGCGGTAAAATTCCGTCGAGTTGGAGCGGTTTGACCGCAAGCCGCTGGTTGTGGGTGGAGCGCGACCGCCGCGAGTTTAGGTAACTCGGTCCGCGTTTCAACGGATTCGTTTTCGAAGCAGCGGTGCAACAGCCGCGGGATCAGCGAAGAGCTGGGGGCCCACTCTTCAGCGCAAATGCGCGCATGGAGTGGGACGTTTTGCTCCGGGGCAAAGTTTTGATGTTGGCGCGCTCGCCCGCGGATTCGCGGTCTCGGGCGCCGCCGTCACGGCACCTCATAGATCTCGACCAACGCAACCCCCGTTCTTGCCCCCGAGCCGCTGACCTGCACGGTGTAGTTGCCAGGTGGCAGGTTGGTGAGAAGGGCGGCGTCCCGTGAACCGTTGGGCAGGGCGAAGGCGCCAACGGAGGCGAACGCGGCCGCCAAGGTGGACGTGCCGCCCCAGTCGTCGTTCTCGGCAATCTTTCCCCCCGGGCCAAACAGCTCGAATCGCGGATCGGTAACCGCCCCGGCGACGTTGAACGGCGCCGCTCCGAGGGTGGGACCAATCGCGCGTATCAGGACGGTGCGGGGCGAACCGCCGGCAATCACGAACCCGGCCGCGAGACCCGAGCCGAGGTTCTTGAGGACGGAAACGTTGACCAGCCGGGGCACGTTTGGCCGGAAATTGGCCACGGGGGTGGCGTCGTAGAGTTCGGCGATGACTGTGCCGCTGGCATTGCCGACTCCCGAGATCACGACGGAGTTGTTGCCGGGAACGACGGCGGAATTGAAGACGGCGGCGTCCTTGGAGTTGGCTGAGACAAAGGCGAAGGCGCCGACCTGGGCGATGGCGGTGCTGATGCCGGCGGCCCCGGCCCAATTGTCATTTTCGGTCTGTTTCGTGGCACCGTTGAACAACTCAAGCTTGGGATCGGTGTGCGCGCCGGTGACGCCGAGCTGCTCGAGCGACGGACCGGCCGCCCGGGCGAGAAGGGCTTTGTTGCCGTCAGTTCCGGATCCACCGACGACGAAACCCATCGTGAACGTCTCGCCGGCCGCGAGCGCCGTGAGGATGGAGAGGTTGATCAGACGGCCGGGCGTGCCAATCGCGGTGCTCCAGGGTGTGCCAGGGACGGCATTGGGATCCACGGCGGGCCGGTAGCCGCGCGCCCGGATGATGGCCGCGTCTGACAATCGGACCGGTGTGGATGAAACAAATGCGTTGCCCGCCAAGCCGCCACCGACAAGGCGCGGATCGGAACCGTCGAGCGTATACGCGACCTGGCTTCCCGCCCCGGGGGTGAGTGTGAGGGCCCCGTTCTCGACGCTCATGGTCGGCTCGGCGCTGAACTGGGAATCGATCCATGCTGTCCGTTTCGCCAGCCAGGCCTTCAGGTTGTCGACCTCTCCCTGCCAGCCTCCCGGAAAGCGGCTGGCATTATCCGGCCAGCGGGCGGCGTCGCGCGCGCTGGCGGCCGGACCAATCTGCGCTGCGAATCCGTCGATCCGGGCCGAGATCGTCGTGGTGGAGAATTCGTTTCTCCGCAGTTTTTGCCAACGTTCGGCCCAAGCCTGCCGGTATTCGGGATCGCGGGCCATTACGCCCCACCAGCCGTAATTCCAGACATCGGTGGAGTCGCCCAGCCCGCTCCACGTTTCGGGGAGCGTGGTGCGGTTGTCGCCGCCGCCCAGAGCCCGGTCGTAGTCCCAAACGGGTCCGGCCGTGAGGCGGCCCCGGCGATCCTTAGACATGAACGTGCTGCGCACGAAGGCATCCACGTTCATCGAGAGCGTGTTGATGATGTGATAGTCGATCCACGCTTCGCGATCGAGATAGTCGAGGTGGGTGCGCTGCTTCCAGCCGCCGGCCTGGTCGGCGTAGAGCGCGTCTTCAAAAGTCTGGACGTAGCCCTTGATGTAGTCGCGTTGAGCCGGGGCAAGAACGGCCAACTTGGGGCTGGCGACATTGATGCCGTTTGGCAGGCGAGGGAAATTGCGGGAAGTCTGGAAACTGTACACCTCGGGATCGTCGGCGACGTCGAACTTGAGGAAATATCCGCCGGTGAGCGCGGAGCCGGAGAGGTCTTTGGGCCCCAGGTTTTCGATGTCGACGCGCTTGCTGTCGACCCGCAGTGCGTCGGTGAAGATGTAGATGCCGGCGTAGTCGTTGTTGTCGAGGTCACCGCCGTTCGCATTGATGAAGACCTCGACGAGCTGGGTGCGTGGCGCCCAGCGGCCGATTCGGTTGCTCAGGTCATAGATGAAGACGTTGTGGAGGTACGAGGGATCGTATTTCCACGGACCGCTGAGCACCCATTCGTCGAAGGAGGAGAGGCCGAAGGGCGAGTGCGAGTCCGGGCCGCCCTGGCTGTCGACGAAACGGAGCGCGTAGCCCTTCTTGGGGAAATCCGCCGAGGAAGAACCGCGCACATTGGTGGAAAGCGGACTTGTGACGGATGGCGGGGCCGTGAGGGTGATGTTGCCGGCGGCCGGGCGATTCCACGAATAGTACCACGCGGCGCGCTGCGTTCCGTCCTTTTCCAGCGGACCGGTTCCGTGCGTATCGACCACCACCACGGGCAGCTGGCTGGAAAACGTGTCGAGCCGGGCGGGCCCGGTGGTGGCGATCCGCGCATAATGCCCGGAGGTGGCATAACTGCTCGCAAGACTGTCGGTGGCGAAGACGGCTGCCCGAACGATCGACGAGGCGGAAAGGGTGATCGGTCCGGTGTATTCCGGCGAGTTGGCGTCGGGGTCGCGTACTTCCGCCCCGGACGCGCCGGGCGGCGCCACCACGTAGCGGATGCGCTGGCCGGCGGCGCTGCCGGAGAGGGTGAGCGAAATCGTGCCGGTGAACGGCCCGGACGCGCGGGAAAAAACGACGCGCTCGGTGAGCAGAAGCGAATCGGCGCCGCCGTTGCGTCCGCCGGGGGTCGGAGTGCGAAAGTGGCCCCGGCGGGGCGTCTCCCCCGCGGCGGCCGGCTGGGTGATGCCATAGGAAACGTTGTCCAGCTGCGAGGGATACGCGGGAGCAAACTCGCTGGCGATCGTCGTGCCGTCCGGCTTGACGAGTGCCAGGTAACCGCCGTCGGCATCGAGGGTGAAGTTAGTGTGCAGCGGCTTGGTGGGGTCGCGGCGGTTATTGTCAGAGGCGAAGACTACCAGATAGGCACCGGGGTTGAGCGTGACCGCCGGGAATTGCCACTTCGTCTTGGACGATGTGCTGTTCGTGAGATACCAGCCGGCGAGATTGACCGGCGAACTGTCGGGGTTGTACAGCTCGATCCAGTCGGAAAAATCACCCTGGTCGTCGGCGAGGACCTTCGTGTTGGCGGCGAGAAATTCCGAGATGATCGGATCAGCGTGCAGGGCCGACGGCAGGCAGGAGGCGAGTGCAAGCCATAATGCGGCCCGCTGGAATCGGGTGGGAGGGCTCATCGTGCGGTCCGATGCGAACAGGCCCGCGCCTCCGAGGCAATGCTGGGTGTTGGCGTACCGGAACGGTCCTGCCGTGGTCCGTACCCGCTTACTGGACACAGGGAGCGGCCCTTGCGGCTTGCATCGCAACGCTATCCGCGCAAGTTGCACCGGGTGAATTCAGCCAAGCCATTCCACATGCATTTGCTCCGGATCGTGCTCTGGCTCGCCGCCGCCGGCCCTGCTTTCGGCCAGACGCCCTCGCCGTTTGCCAGCGGAGTTTGGTCCGGCAACGTCACCCCCACGAGCGCGACGGTCACGGTCCGATTGAACGCCCCATCCCTGCGCGTCCGGCTCGTCGTGAGTACGAACGAAGGCCTGACGCCGGCGGTATTTTCCCCGGTCGTCACCACCGCCGCCGCATCCGGTAACGTTATCGCGCTGGATATTGAGGGACTGCAGCCCGCAACTGAATACAATTACGGGATCGAGGTGGCTGGAGCGCTGCGGACCGAGCCCAATTCCCGCGGACGTTTCCGCACATTTCCCCAGGGAGCGAGTTCCTTCCGCCTGGCGTTCTCCGCCTGCGGCGACATCGCTGACAGCGATCAAAGGGCATATGAGGCGATCGCGGCGGAACAACCGCTGCTCTTCCTGCACATGGGGGACTTCAATTACAGCGATACGAATTCCACCCTGGCCGAAGACTACCGCAAGAACTACGACAACGTCCTCAACCATCCGATCCAGGGCGCACTGTATCGCAATGTCCCGGTGGCCTACATGTGGGACGATCATGACTTCGCCGGGAACGACACCAACGGCACGGCCACCGGCGTTGCCGCCGCGCGCACCGCCTATCGCGAATATGTGCCGCACTATCCGATTGCGGTGACGGGTGGCACGATCGGTCAGTCCTTCACCGTCGGTCGGGTGCGGGTAATCATGACCGATTTACGCAGCGCATCCGCCGCCGCCACCGCGGCGGAGTCGGCGACGAAGTCCCGGCTGGGAGCGACGCAGAAGGCCTGGTTCAAACAGGAGTTGATCACGGCGCGCGACGCCGGGTTTCCCCTGATTATCTGGGTGAGCACCGTGCCGTGGATCGGCGCGCCGCAACTCGGCAACGACACGTGGGCCGGGTTTTCGACCGAACGCACCGAAATCGCGAATTTCATCAAGGACAACCGCGTTCGCAATGTCGTGGTGCTTTCCGGCGACATGCATGCCCTGGCTTATGATGACGGTTCAAATTCGGACTATGCGCTCGGCGGTGGCGCGCCACTCGTGGTGATGCAGGCTGCACCGCTGACCCGGCTGGGTGAGCCCAAGGGCGGCCCTTACACCGCCGGACCGGTGCTCGGCACGGGCCAGTACGGACTGCTCGATATCACGGATACGGGGGGGGCATCGATCCTTTGCCGATTCAGCGGCATCCGGGTGGGAGAGGGCGCCAAGCTGGTGTTTCAATTTGTCGCTTCGACCTCCGGGATCGTCATCAACGGCGTCGTCGCCAGCCCCACCAGCATCAACGACCATTCGTTCGTCAATATTTCCACCCGCGGCCGCCTGACAACGGCGACCGACACCCTGATTGCAGGCTTTGTCATCGGCGGCACCGCCACGCGCAACGTGCTCCTGCGGGCCGTTGGTCCATCGCTCGCGGCCTTCAACGTGCCGGACGCACTGTCCCGTCCGGCGCTCCGTCTCTTTCGCGGCAACACGGTCGTGGCAAGCAACGAAGACTGGACGATCGCCGATCCGCAGCGGCTCATCGCGGCCTTCGACCGGGTGGGCGCTTTTCGCTTCTCCAGCACCGCGAGTCGTGACGCGGCGATGCTCGTCGCGCTCCCGCCCGGAGCCTACACCATGCAGGCGAGCGGAGTGAGCGGTTCAACCGGCACCTTGCTCGTCGAGGCCTACGAGGTGCCGTAGTTGTTGAATTTCGGTCAGGGGCCAGGAGTCGAGAGCTGACCGCAAACACTGCCACCGGGAGAAAGAGCTCACCGGTTTGGCCGCGCCGCTCCCAGCTGCTCAGCCTGTCAGGACAGATTTCCATCGGCGCCAAACGTCATCTCGAATGGTTCACTGGCGGCATGCAGCCGCGGATCGGCGCGCGCGGACTTCCAGAGGGACTCGGAGACCTGCAGTTCGGCGAGCGAGAGGGTGTCGGCGATCCGTACCACCCGGGCGGACTTCGCATCGTCAATCGCGAGCGACTCCAGGGCGCGTTCGATGGCCTCGCGGTCGGTGTCGAAGCAGATTGGGATCTTCGCGGTCTGGGGGGCCATCGCGGTCAGCGCGTTGATGCCCGTCGCCCTCCGATCAAGTTCGCGCACGAGCCGGGTGGTGGTGAGGTCGGCCAGACCGATGCCGACGCCATTGCCGTGGGTTTCGGGCGTGAGGCCGCGCACAAAGATCCGGCGGATGAACGGCTTTCCCGGTTCCGTGCGCATCAACGCGCTCGAATAGCCCTGCACCCAGCGATTGGTCACGTTGGGGTCCATGCCGGCCCCGCTGATGTTTTTCCCGATTTGATCGACGATGAGCAGGTCGATCTCGTCGAACGGCAGGAGCGGCATCAGTCCGCGGGCTTCGTGGACCAAGGGAGTTTCGGCGATTTCCATTTCGGCCCGGGGAATCGCCACCAGCCGGGCGGTGTCGTGAAATTGATTTTCGAGAATCGCGATGCCGCCCAGGATCGGAGCGTTTTGCAGAATCACCGCGGCCATGGCGCGGATCGCACGCTCGTGGCCGAGGTGGCTCGCGCGGCGGTGCATCGCGGCCGCGCCGATGTGCTTGCCGAGGCCGATGACGCACATCTTCAACAGGCCGCTGCCGAGGTCCCCGCGAAAATCCGTGTGCGGCTTGATCCGGTTGACGACGAGGATCCCGTCCGCGGAGAGCGCCTCCACGCTGCAGTACACGGGATCGCCGTCGCCGGTTGTTCCAATCTGCCGGACTTCAAGCGATGGGCGAATCGGCACGCCCATCGTGGCCTCCGTGATGTCGTAGGTGCCGAGCACCTCCCGCTGGCCTTCGGGTGTGGCGCCGCCGTGGCTGCCCATGGCGGGAATGATAAACGGCTGCGCACCCGCGCCGCGTACTTGTTCAATCACGCCCGCGATGATTTCGCGGAGGTTTGTGATGCCACGGCTGCCGACCCCAATGGCGATGTGTGCACCGGGTCGGAGATGCGGACGCAGCTTGGCGAATTCCGCAGTCAGCGTGGCGCGGATGTTGACCGGAGGCGTCGGGGCAAATGTCTGCCGGATGCGGATGAGTCGGGGAAGCGGATTCATGGAGGGCGGCACGTACGGGGAAACGGTGGGGAGATTTCCGTGGCAACGCGAGCGCTTCAACCGCGGTTAGAGGGACTGTGCTGGGTTCGCTTCAAACGGCGGTGGACGGCGGCCGACGTACCCGTGTACTGTCGGACCTCACGTGAAACCTCTTCCTTCTTTCTTCGTTGTTGCGGCCTGTATCGGAGCGCTCACCGGATGCGCCACAAGTCCGGGCTCCGCAGTCAATCTCACGCGGCTGGACGACCGCGTGCGTGTCGAAATCGGCGGGCAGCTCTTCACCGAGTACGTTTTCAAGGGAGCGTCCCGGCCGTATTGTTATCCGATCCTGGCCGTCGACGGCACGTCGCTCGTGCGGGATTTCCCCATGAAGGAAACCCCGGGAGAGGACACGGATCACAAACACCATCGCGCGCTGATGTTCGCCCACAGCGACGCCAACAAAATCGATTTTTGGAACGAGGGCACCTCCGGCACGAAATTTCCCAAGGGGAACACGGTGACGGAAGGGGTGGTTGAAACGAAAGGTGGCAACGTCGGGGAGATTCGCGCGCGTCACCGCTGGGAGTCGCCCGAGGGCACGCTTGTCGCCACGGATGAGACGACCATCCGGTTTCGTGGCACCGCCGAGGCCCGGATGATCGACTACGAAGTCACGATCAAGGCGCGGCCCGATGCGCCGCTGGTGATGGGCGACAACAAGGACGGCACGATGGCGATCCGGATCCCGCAGTGGATGACCATGCCGCACAAGTACCTGAAAAAAGATTTGCCGGGTGTCGGACATATTGTGACCGCGCAGGGCAAGCGGGATGCCGAGGCCTGGGGCACGCGGGCCGGCTGGTGCGACTATTTCGCCGAGCGCAACGGCAAGATCTATGGCGTCGCGATTTTCGACCACCCGGAAAATCTGCGGCATCCCACCTGGTGGATGGCGCGCGACTACGGGCTCTTCGCCGCCAATCCGTTTGGGCAAAAAGATTTCGAGCCCGCGGCAAAGCATCCTCCCGGAAAGGGCGACTATACGATTCCCGCGGGCGGCACCCTCACGCTGCGCTATCGGTTCTATTTCCACACCGGCGACGAGAAGGCTGCCCGGGTGGCCGAGCGTTACGCGGACTACGCGGCGGGGCAGTAGGTGATCAACCGCGATTATTTGGCTGAGGTCGGTGCGCGCCGCAGGGCAGAGTCGAGTTCAGCGTCCTTCTGAAATCGGTTGAAGCTGCGATCCGGCTTTATTCCGAACAGATGCCAGGCGGCAAACGTGAGCAGCGCATTCCAGTCATCCGCGTTGAACATGTGACTGTGCGAAGCGTAGTTCACACCGAGCCGGTTCTCTGCGCCGAACAAAACGTACGCCGGCCTCGCTCCGGCCATCGACCGTTTCACGGCCTCTGGCCGCGAGATGGTGTCGGCGTCGCCCTCCAGCGCGAGGAACGCCCGCGGCGCACACGCGGCGAGCATTGCGAGCAGACAGCCGACCGCGGGATGACTGAAAAGTCGGTGCATGGACGACTGGGAGCGAATTGGGGCGGAGCGTGTCGCTCGTAGAATTTCAGTTGAGCGATGAGAGTCGAGACCTGGGGAAAATGGGAAGAAAGCAGGACGGGTGTACTAATATCGGTTCGGACCACTCATGTCTGAGACGATTCCCCGATCGCAGAATTTTGGACCGCGGATGGCGCAGAGACCGCGGAGAAGGGCAGGAGAATCTCCAACTATCCGCGCCATCGGCGTTATTCGCGGTTAAATGCATTTCACGATCGTTCGGTTGCGGCCGCCGTGTTGGGAAAAATGCGGGCTGGCGTGATGGCGACCGCTTTCGATCTGAAGACTGAGCTCTCAACCCTCAACTCTCAGCTCTCAACTGGATCGTCACGTCTCAGTCCTTTTCGTTCGGCGGACCGGAATTGTGCGGGGTGGAATTCTTGCTGCGGCCTTTTTTCGCTGGTTCGATTGTCACGTTGCGCAACGCGATGGAGCCAGCGTGGGTCAGCACTTCGGTGCTCTCCACTCCGCGAAACGTGCAATTGGAAAAAAGCACGTCGTCGATCACGGCGCCTTCAAATCCCATGATCCACATGATCCGTGGACTGGCCTGGCTGGTGACGCCTTCGAGCGCGATGTGGCGCACGATGGGGCGGTGCGGCCCCTTGGCCCCTTCCTCGTAAATCAGATCGATTGTCAGGATTGCCTCCGAGACGCGGCCGATCTCCACGTTGCGCATGAAAATGTTTTCCAGTACGCCGCCGCGCTGTGCGTTGGATTTGATGCGGAGGGCGCGATCAAGGTTCGGGCTGTCCATCCGGCAGTTTTCGACGAAGACATTGCGACAGTCGCCGGAGATTTCGCTGCCAATCACGACGCCGCCATGGCCGTCCTTCATCGTGCAGCCGCGAATGATGAGATTTTCCGACGGAGCCGCGAGACGCCGGCCGTCGTTGTTGCGGCCCGATTTGATCGCGATGCAGTCGTCGCCGGTGTCGAAGACGCAGTTTTCGATCAGCACGTCGCGGCACGACTCCGGGTCGCAGCCGTCGTTGTTCGGGCCGTGGCTGTTGATGCGGACGCCGCGGACAGTGACGTTGGTCGAGAGCACGGGATGGATTTCCCACATCGGCGAGCGCACGATCGACACGCCCTCGATGAGGATGTTCTTGCAGCGGTAGGGTTGGATGAAGTTCGGCCGGAGGAAACCGCCGTCTCCAAAGACCCGCTGCGCCACCGGCACGTTGGTTTCACCCATCTGGACGAGCCGGTCGCGTGCCGGCTTTTGTTTTTGAGGTCCGGCCTTCTTGTTGTTCCATGCCCACCAGGTTTCCCAGGTGCCGCCGCCGTCGAGCGTGCCCTTGCCGGTGACGGCGATGTTTTCCTGTTCGAACGCGTAGATCAGCGGTGAATGGTTCAGGCATTCAACGCCCTCCCAGCGCGTGAAGACATTGGGATATTTCGCCGGGTCGGTGGAAAATTGGAGGGTCGCGCCCTCGGAGACGTGCAGGTTGACGTTGGACTTCAGGTGAATCGGCCCGGTGTGATATACGCCCGCTGGAACCACGACGCGTCCGCCCCCGGCGGCATGGGCGGCGGCGACGGCGGCGGCGATGGCCGCGGTGCAGTCTGCGCCGCCGGGCTTCGCGCCGTGGGCCGTGATGTCGAAATCACGCGCGGGAAATTGCGGTGCCCGAATGCGGGCGAGAATGGACGGCACGGCGTCCCAACCGTTCGCGGTCGGCGCCGCCGTGACGCGGGACAACGGCGCGAGGGCCAGAATGAGGCTGAAACAGCGGAGGAAAACGACTTTCACGGCGGGATATGACGAAGGCGGCGGGCGATGGATGCCGAAATTCGCACACGTGTCCGAAATTGAGGAAACGATGCGTCGCCGTCGATGGCGAAGTGGCCGAGGTTGTGGGTTGGGGGCGAATCCCGGTTTCCTGCCGAGCGGAGCGCAGACGTAGGCGACGCCTCGTCTGCCGGGTGCGGACGAACGCCTGCGGCGTTACGTCCGCGCTCCGTTGGGCGGCTTCGCCGGCCTCAGTATCCGGAATCGGCCAGCTGTTTTCGCAGTTCCGCCAGCGCGGGGCCGACTTGGTTCGGCAGGTCGGTCCAGATCGGTTCGAGGGCGAGGCGTTCGTTGTAACCGGTGCGGCGGAGGGCGCGCAGGTAGGGACGGAAATTCTCACCATTCACGCCCGGCGCAGCGCGGTCCTTGTTTTCCGCGATGTGGGCGTGGCGGATGAGCGGGCCGACCTTCACGATGTCGTCGGGCGACTCGCCGTTGCGCAGCATGTGAAAAATATCGACGAGGAGTTTCACGCCGTTGGTGTTGGCGCGGCGGACGGCCTCGGCGCCCTCGAGCACGGTGTTGACGAGGTTGCACTCGCCGCGGTTGAGCGGTTCGACGACGAGCGTCACGCCGTTTTCCTCGGCGAGCGGGCCGAATTGCCGGAGGAGGTCGACGTATTGCTCAAAACCGGTGGCGAGGGGAAATCCCGGCGGCACCATGCGGGCGCCGGCGCTCCCGAACACGATGAGCGTCATGCCGACTTCCTTGGCGCGGCGAAACACGGTTTGCGCATAGCGATCGAGCCGCGCGTAGTCGACGTCGGGTCCGCTGCACTTGAGCGCCGCCGGCAGGAGCACGTTGGCCGCGGGCATCGGATAGCCGCAGGCCCGCAGCGCGGCGGCCCGGGGCGCGAAGTCCGCGTCGGGTGCCTCGGGAGTGAGGAAATTGACGACGTGCCCCTCGATGAAATCGCAGTCGGGGCGCGAGGGCAGGGAGGCGAGTGTGGCGGGGTCGGTGCAAAAGCCGATTTTCATCGCTGCCTTTCAACCATGGTTTGGGCGGATGGCACGGAGAAAAGCGCGGGGTCCGAACCGCGAGGCGTATCTCCGACTCGACGGTCTGGCTGTGGGAGGGGCTTCACGCCCCGACAGAGGACAAGTTCCAACCAATCGGGGCGTAAAGCCCCTCCCACAGCCGGTCTGCTTGGCGATCTCCGCCACGTGAACCGTCAAATCGGAGATGCGCCGGATCCGCGGTGGCCGCCGATTATTTTTCCCGCCGGAGTTCCTCCATCGCGGCCAGGGCGAAAAACGCCGAGGTGTAGGTGCAGGAAACCGGAAACCATTGCCGATAGCCGACGGCCGCATCGACGGCCGAACCGGGAACGGAGCCACGGGCCTCGGGATCGGGGCCGAAATATTGATGGGCGACACACCATTTCAGCGCCTGCTGCGCGGCGTGGAGATAACGTGGGTCGTGCGTTTCCTGGTGCAGCCGATAGAACAGCAGACTCCAGAGGGCCGTGCCCTTTTCCCCCACGCCGACTTCGGTGGCTGGCTTGTCGGCGTTGAACGCCCACGAACCGTCCGGATTCTGCCAGCGCACGAGGTGATCGGCCATTTTCCTGGCGCGATCCAAATAACCCGCATCCGGGAGGGCGCGATGGGCGGCGAGCAGGCCTTCCATCGCCCAACCCATTCCCTTGGTGATAAAAATCGCCGGCATGATGCCGGTCTCCAAACTCCAGCCGCGGTTCCAAATCCCGTCGGGGCGCTCCAGTTTCACGCGCACGGTTTCGAAATACTTCCGGCCGATCTCGCGGTGGCGCGGGTCGTGGGTGGTCGCATAGAGTTCGGCCGAACCTTCCATGGCGAAGCCCGATTCATCGAGGATGTGCTCCGCCCATTTTTTCAGTTCCTCATAGTAGTCCTGCCGAATCAGCCCAAACTCGGCGGTGAGACGCTCGGTGGCGTCCGCCAGGGTCTTGGCCGCGTCGAGATACGCTTGGTTGCCGCCGGCCCGGTAGAGGGGAAGCCAGGCCCAGCCGGAAAGAAACTGCGCGTCCGCCACGCTCACCCGCTCCTCGTAGCCGGTCGCGAAGCCGAGATTGCGGTTCCAACGCGACACCGGCACGCCGCGGGCCGGGTGCGCGGGATCCACCACCATGAAACGCAGGCTGGTCTGACCGATCTCGTCGGCGGTTCGCGGCAGCAGGCCGGGCGCAAAGCGTCCGGAGATTTCAGTCATGCGGTCGGCCTCGAGCAGCATCCGCACCGTCGGCCCCCAAGCCCAGATCCAGTAGTTGGAACGGTAGGTGGTGGCATCGAGATCGTAGAACAGATTGAGCCCGCCGACGACTGGGCTGGCGGGATTCCGTTCTTGCGAACGGAGCGTGTAGCCGACCGATTCGACGATCGACTCGCGCAGTCGGGCGGCGCTCAGTAATTCTCCGGCGGGCGCCGGGCGGGGCGGAAGCGCGGGCTGGACGACGAGCGTCGAGCCCAGTTCGCGTCCGTCCGCTGCGTGCAACGAAATCTTTCCCGCCCATTGTTCGGAGAGCAGGGCCACTCCCCGATCCAGCCGGCCGTGAATCACCGGGGCACGGAACCGCAGATGAAACGCGCGCACCGCGATGTTACCCGGCGACACGAACACGGCATTTTCCCAGAAACACAACCGATCGCCCGGAACGACGATCTGCTGGGCCGTCGTGACGGCGGCCTTGTGGAAGTTCTGGTTTATGTAGCAGGTCGTGGGAGCAGATGAAAACGTCACGACGCCTTCCATCCCGGGTTGGAGGGAAAGATCTACGACGGGATAAAAAATTTCCCGCTCAGCGTTCGGAGCCAGCGAAGAAGGGGCCGGATTCAACTTCGAGACATCGCTCACCTTTGAGATGCGGCGATTCCGGTCGCTCTCGATCCTGATCTCCACCTCGGTGATGCTGGCGGGCAATGTCGCCTTGATCTCAAGTGTTTTTCCCACGCGCACGGTGGTCACGGCGGCCGTCGGCTCCGCCGCGCCGAGCTGGCAGGCGAATCCGAGAAGGAGCACGCCGGCCAGGCCGGATATTTCACCCGCACGGTAAGAACGTTGAACAGGCTGATGCCTTTTCCGAACGATCCACGGACGGCTCTGAGAGCCGTCCCTACCTTCAGCCCTACAGGTAGGGACGCCTCTCCGAGGCGTCCGGGTGCGAAATATGCGGACTAGGCCTTTCACGTGAGAAAGCATGTCGATGGTCAACTGAAGGATTGCTCAGGGCGTGCCGCGGTGGCCGATGGAGTAGGTGAAAAACACCGAGCGTTTCTCGCCGAGGTAGCGGGAGTTCGCGCCGGCGGAACCGGCCCGAAAATAGGTTTCGTCCGTGAGGTTGTTCACATTGAGTCCGAAGGTCTGGGAATACTTCGTTCCGCTCTGCAGCCGGTAGCGCACGCCGAAATTCCACAGCCGGTAGGCGGATGCCTTGAGGGCCCATTGGCCGGTGGACTGCGTGACGACCCGGCGCCCGCCGGGCAACGTGGCATAGACATCGCCGGCCGTCGGCAATTCAGTCGGGGTGGCGCCGACAAACGTCACGCCCAGATTAGTCGAGAAGCCTTTCCACCGCGCGTCCTGCGGAGCGTATTTGACACTGACGCTGCCGTTGTAGGGAGCGACAAACTGAACCGTGCGGCCGATGGCGGCGGGCGAGGCGGAGCCGAAGTCGGTGTAGATCGAATTCACCCGGCCATAGCTCGCGCTGAGATAGACCTCGGGGTTCACCGACCAACTGACGTCGGCCTCGTAGCCGCGGACCAATTGGTCGCCGGTCCGTTGGGTGAGGGTCACGTAATTGCCGGAGCCGACGGGCGACTCCACGAAGTCGATCACACTGACGTTCTGCCGGGTGGCGTAAAAACCGCTCAAGGTATAGCTGAGGTGATCGTTGAAGAGAGAGCCCTTGAAACCGTAATCATAACCTCCCGCGGACTCGGACTTGTAGGTGGGGTCGGAGACGATCAACGCGCCGTCGCCCTGGGTGATGAACCAGCTTTCACTGTAGTTCGCGAACGCCCGAAGGGTCGGGGCGATCTTGTAATTCAGGCCGACCGTGGGTTTCAACTCGTTGCCGCTTTTCTTGATTGCCTCCCCGACCGCATATCCCGGGACAAAGGGCCGGAACGAGGCGGCGGGGGTGAAGAAATCGCGGTGGCGGTAGCGGATGTAATCGTATCGGGCCCCGGCATACGCCAGCAAGCGGCCGTTCAGGAAGGCGGCTTGCTCCCGCAGGCCGAGCCCGAGCGTGGAGATGCGGAGCTTTTGGTTGCGGGAGAGCACTTCGCCGGGGGACTCGTAGCTTCGTTTGGGAAAATAAGCGATCGGAGCCAGCGGGTTGTACGCGGCGTCGAGCTTGACGGAGCGCACCGCATTCCAGGCCACGAGGTCGGGGTTGCTGTTGGGCGCCCAGCTGAGCGTCGGGTCCCAGCGGTACCAGTCGTTGAGATCGATCGTGAACAACGTGCGATGCTCGACGGTGTCGCCGTTGGTCCGGTAGTGGGCGAGCAGGTCGCTCTGAAAGCTGCCGCCATCGACGAAAATCCGGCCCCGCTGCGGGACCGCGCCGCGCGCGGAAGTCAGCGCGTTGGCCGCGACGGGCGTGTTGAGGGAGATGGTGCCCCAACCGGTGTTGTTGTTGTAATCCCAGCGACGCTCGGCGAACCAGTGTCCCGAAGTCCGTGTGCTGAACACGGGGTTGAAGGTTTTCTCGTAAACGGCGGTGATGCCCCGGAATCCGCGGTTGAGTTCGGCGACCGGCCCGAGCGCGTTGGATTTCCCCAGATTGGCGGCGTAACCGACGGCGACGTCGTCCGCGGTGGTCGCCGTGCCTTTTTGATCGATGACCAGCGGGAGCGCGACGGTCGGGGCGTGGCGCACCTGCAGGAAGAACTCGTCCGTCAGCGTGAGTTTCGACCCGTCGGCGAAGACGTGGTTGAGCGCGAGGTAATATTCCTGATTGCGATTGCGGGCGAAGGCCTGGTCAAAGTCGCGCTGATAGTTGCTGGCGGTGAGGAGGTAGTTGGTCTTGCCCAGCGCGCCTTGGAGGAGCGGTCCGGTCAGCTCAAGGGTGGCGCGCTGAGTGCCATACGCACCGTAGTTGAAGGAGAGGTCTTCGGCCGCGACCGGCTTGGGTTGCTTGGAGATCATGTTGATCATGCCGCCCGGGGAGGTTCGGCCGTAGATCGCGGCATTCGATCCTTTGATGACTTCGATGCGGTCGATGTTGCTGGAGCCGTAACGGCCGGCGCGGAGAAAGCCGTCCCGCAGTTGCTGGGAGGAATTGAAGCCGCGCAGCATGAAATTTCCGCCGATGTCCAGGCCGGTGAAATTGCTGATGTGCGTGATATTGTCGGCCAGTTCGAACATGCCGAAGTCTTTGGTGAAGTCGCTGGTCAGGACGTTCACGGAGTAGGGCAGATCGATGATTTGCATGGCCACCCGGCTGCCGGTCATCGATTCCGACGCGCCGTAACCCTTGATTGAATCGGCGCTCACCTCAAACGGCGTCAGGTGGACGGTCTCTTGGCTGTCTCTCGCGGGGCTGCGGGGCTGAGCGGACAGGTGGGGCGAAATCAGGAGCCACCCGCAGGCAGCCAAGTGAAGGAAAGAGCGGGTTTTCAAGTAGGTCATGGTTGGGTGAAGAACTGGCGCGAAAAGGGTTGGGACGAAGGGTGAGAGGGCGCGGTGAAAAGAGACGGGCTCGCAGGGGGCTGACCGTAATTAATGGCAACGGCCGACGTGGGGCGGCCGAAACGGTCGGTCGCGATTTCCCGGAAGACTCCGGTCACCGTTTCAGATGTCGAAACGGCGGGAGCGAGACGGCGGCCGAGCAGCGGCAACGTCCTCAGGCAACATCATGACTGTTGATTGGGGGTAGGGGTAAAGCTGGGCGGGTATGGATCCATCGAAAAAAACTGGGTTCGAACAAACGATGGAGAACCGGAAACGGCAACGGCGTCGTTACTTGCATTGTCGAGTTGCGGGAGTCCCTGGCGGGCGCATCGCTCGTTTGACGGTTCCCAACCGCACCGTAACCGGCGCGGTCAGGTCAGGGCGACCTGCACGTCATCAAGCCGCCGCCACCTTCAATCGGCAGATGCGCCCGTCCCTGGCGTCCCACCGAGGAATAGTTTGCAGGTGAGAGCGGGCCCGGTGCACGCTCGCGCGGAGCCCATGACCTTGGAGAAAAGACCCCCCAACCGCGTTTCGATGACGGCAGTTGGCCGGTTGGCGGGAGTATCGCGGTCGGCGGTGTCGCTTGCCCTCGCCAATCATCCGAGTATTCCTCCGTCGACCCGGGAACGAATTCTCGGCGCGGCGCGACAACTGGGCTATCGGCCAAACCCGTTGGTCTCGGCATTGATGGTGGAACGTGGCAGCAAGGCCCGGGCGGCGCCGGCGGCGGTGCTGGCCTTTCTCAGTTCAGAACGCGGTCCCTACCGCACTTTTGTCGAGCGCACGTTCGCACACGCCCAGCGCCGGGCGGCTGAATTGGGTTTCAAGCTCGAGGATTTTCCATTGAACGATCCGACGATGGGCGCGGACCGGCTGAAGGTGGTGCTGCAGTCGCGCGGCATCCACGGGGTGCTTGTCGGACCGTTATGGGCTGCTGATAGCACGCTGCCGTTTGATGTCTCCAATTTCGCGGCAGTCGGGCTGGGACTCAGCGTCCAAACGCCGTTCATCTTTCGCGTGGCCGCGGATCATTTTTGGGAGATGCAACTGGCGTTCCGGCGGATGCGGGCGCTGGGCTACCGTCGCATCGGATTTGCGCTGCCCCGGCCGATTTCCGAGCGGCTGGAAAATCGCTGGCTCGGCGGATTCCTGTTTGCCCAATCAGCGGTCGGGATTCGCGAGCGCACGGCTCCGTGGCTGCCTTCCTCCGAGGAAGAATTGCGGACCGGGCTGAGGAAGTGGATCAAGAAAGAGCGGATCGAGGCGGTGATTCACGCGGGACCCCCGGCGTCGTTGGCTGTCGCGCCGCTCCACGTGGGACTGGTCGGGCTCTCGATTCCGCCTGCCGGGGGCCCGCTCGCCGGCATCAGCCAAAACGAGGCGCGAATCGCCACGGCGGCGGTGGAGCAGTTGGTCGCGCGGTTGCACCATTGGACTCCGGGACCGCAGGAACTGAGCGATCTCCTGCTGGTGCAGGGCACGTGGATCGACGGTCCGAGTGCCCCGGGCGCCGGGACCAAACGTCCGCCCCTGCCGGCGAATCAGGCTGGCGCGGGATCCAGCCGTCCTTCCCACTCCTTGAGCAGTTTGCGGTGATCGTCCAGAACGCCGGCCACCTTCGGATTTCCGGCCAGGTTCTTGGTTTCCCCCGGGTCGTGCTTCATGTCGAAGAATTGCTCCACCGGATCGCCCTGATACGTGATGTATTTGAAATCCGGAGTCCGGATCATGCGCCCCGTCACCTGCACCTGGGCCGCCACGAATTCGCGGCCCTCGACCGCCTTGCCCTCAAGGAGCGGACGCAGGCTGCGGCCGACCATGCGGGCCGGGGGCTTGAGGCCGGCGTAGTCGGAAAACGTCGGCATGAGATCGTAACCGGAAACCAGATGCGTCGCGTTGGTCACGCCTTCCCCGATGTGGCCCGGCCACGAAACCACGAGGGGCACCTTGAGCGCCTCCTCGTAGAGGTAGTTCTTGGTTGTCATGTGGTGACAGCCGCGGCCCTCGCCGTGGTCGGAGGTGAAGACAATTACGGTGTTCTCCGCCTGCCCAGTGTCTTCCAAGGCATTGAGCACCCGCCCCAGCTCTGCATCCACCATCTCGACGTGGCGATAGTAGCTCCAGAGGTAGTAGCGCCATTGTCGGTCTGACCAAGTCGGCCGGCCGTGCTGCCGGACGAGCTTCGGTTCGTTGCGATCCCATTCGAAGTTGGCGGGTAGGGCAGGGAGACGGCTCGCGATTTCCGGATAAGGGAGCTCATCCGGTGCATCCCAATGCATCGTGATCCACTCGCAGATGTCGTGTGGCTGCAGCAACGAGCAGACCAACAGGAACGGCTTGTTGCCGGTGCGATTTCGCAGGTAACCCTCGCAATTGCGCGAGGTGCAGGCGTCGCCCAGGTGGCCGTTGCCGCCCATGCCGGTCGGGAGCACGTTGAACCCGGCGATCTTCGTCGGGTTGGCCTGCGGCACGTGCCACTTGCCGGCGTAAAAGCAGTCGTAGCCGTCCTGGCTGAGCCATTCGCCCAAATTCGGCAGTCCCGCGCGGATCGGCCGGCCGTTGTTCACCACGCCGGTCTCGCTCGGCATGCGACCGGTGAAAAGGCTGCTGCGGCAGGGAGAACACAGCGGGTTGGGTGAATGCGATTGTACGAAGCGGGTGCCGCGTTGCACCAACCGATCCATGTTCGGCGTGTGCACATCGGGACACCCGCACGCCGAAATCGCATCGAGGCCCTGCTGGTCGGTGATGAAAAAAAGAAAATTGGGACGCTTCTCGGTCCGGGCGGCGAAGGCCGGCGGGAGGGCGGCGCCGGCCGACAACGCGGCCGCCCCGAGTGCGGCGGTCTTCAGAAACTCCCGGCGGGTAAAATCGGTCGACGGTACCGGGGGGTGGTGGGTGAAATTCATGGACGGGTCGGTTTTCACTCCGGGACTTGCAGCCGGCCTTTCCGGCCCTTCGGTGCTTCGGCAAGGTGTTTCACGGCTTCGGGATCGAAGACACAGGCCTTCTGTCCGCTGATGGCCACCAACAGTCGGTGCTCGCTGTCGACGTAATAGTGCCAGGGCAGAACCCCGTGACCGATGTGGTCAAAGCGATCCAACATGAGCGCCCGGCCGTTGAGCTCGATTTTTTTGCTCTCACGGAAGGTCAGTTTTTGCTCCGTCTTGACGAGGTCGAGATCCTCGAGGAGCGCGAATGACAACGGCTGGGTTTGCGCTCCCGCCAGCCGTTGCACGGCGTCGAACAACGACCAATTGCTGGTGATCGGTGACGGGACCTGGCGCGTCACGGTCCGGCTCCCGGCCTTGCGCGCGAGCGTGCCGTCTTTCAACTCCGCTTCGACACTGACCTTCGTGAAGGGAACGGGTTTGCCGTCCAGCCCGTCGAGCCACGCGTTCAGGCGCCAGGCGCGCGGCGTACCCAGCGCGTCGTCCGCGCAATCGATCGTGGCCTCGGTGTGCTGCAACGAGGCGGCGCTTTGGCTGACGGCCATCCTGACCTTGAGCGTGGCCGCCGATCGCTCCAGTTCCAGGTAGCCGGTGGTGTCCATGCCGACGACCCAGATGGAATAGGCCTGCCGCCAGGGACCGCGCGGATCAAAGCGGCCGGCGGGAGGGCTGAAATGCTTGAAGACCCCGAATTGTTCCAACGCCTCCAGTGAAAGCGGCTGCTCCCGCGACTCCGTGTTCTTGTTGTTTTTCTTCGCTTTTGCCATCGGTGGAGGCGGAGACGGCGCAGACCGGGAAAGGATTTCAGAGTTCTTTCAGGCGAATGTTGCGCCAGCGGATTTCCTCGCCGGGGGCCTTCTTCGTGCCGTCGCCGATTTGGTGAACCTGCAGCGCGATGAGGCCGCGCAGCGTCATGCTGTCCTTGAGGTCCGCGGCTTTGACGCCGTTGATCCAGGTCTGGATGTGGTCGCCGCGGCATTCGATGCGGGCCAGATTCCAGCCGCCCTGCTTGAACGCCTTTTGCGCGGCGGGGTTGCCCTTGAGATCAGCGAGCCAGCCGCGGCGCGCTTCGTCGTAGACGCCGCCGGTGTAGGCGCGCGGCGAAGGATCGATTTCATATTGGTAGCCAAAGACACGGTCCGCGGGAAATTTTCTTTTCTTCGTCCCATTGATCACGGTCTCGGTTTCCTTGGTGTAGAACTCGCTGCGAAACTGCACGCCGGAGTTCATGTCGGGCGCGACCTTGAATTCCAGTTCGAGGATGAAATCGCCGTAGGTCTTCTTGGTGCAGAGGAAACTGTTTTCCGTGTTGATGACGGTCTTACCGACGATGCAACCGTCCTCGACGCGATAGAGCGCCTTGCCGCTGTGCTGCTCCCAGCCGTGGAGGCTTTTTCCGTCGAACAGATTCACCCACCCGGCCTCGGCCGCGCGGCCGGAAGCCGGGAGAAAAATCGCGCCGACGAGCGCGAGGAAGGGAAGAACGCGGAGGGAGCAACGGGCGGCTTTTTTCATGGAGATCAGGAGGCTAGACGGATGTGAGTTTCCTCCGGAGCGGCACGGCGTTCAATCCCAAAGGCCACCCACCGCGGCGCGGGAAAGTTCCTCCGCCCGCAAACAAACTTGAATCTGGCGGTTCGCACCCGCAATCGTTTCGCCGTGGATTCGCCCCGCCCAGATTGCGCTGCGTGGTTCGCCGCTGAAGTGCTCCCGCACGAGGCGATGCTGCGCGGTTGGTTGCGGGCGCGGTTTCCTTCACTCCCCGATCTCGATGACATCGTGCAGGAGGCCTTCGCGCGTGTGCTGCGGGCCTACGCTGGTGGCACGGTGGTCTGTCCGCGGGCGCTGCTCTTCCAGATCGCCCGCAATCTCGCGCTCAACCAGATTCGCCATCGCGGCTACTCTCATCCGATCGCGTTAACGGAAACCGATCTCTCAGGTGTCTTGGACGATGGCATCGGCGTGCCGGAAGCGGTCGCCCAGGCCGAGGACGTCCAAATGCTCATCGCCGCCATCCAGTCTCTGCCCGAACGCTGCCGCCAGATTTTTACGCTGCGCAAGATCTACGGTCTTTCGCAGAAGGAAATCGCACAAAAACTCGGCATCTCGGAAAACACCGTCGAGGTGCAGGGCGCCATCGGCATCCGCAAATGCGCCGAGTATTTCCAACGCCACGGCGATGCGTCGCCGCCCCAGCGATGAAACCTTCGCCTCCCGAGAATCGCGATCCGGCGAACGTGGCCGCCGTCTGGGTGATGCGTCATGACCGGGGACTCTCGCCCGCCGAACAGGACGAGTACCTGCAATGGCTGGCGGCTGATCCGCGTCACGGGGAGGCGATGGCCCGGCACCGTCGCACCTGGGAAAGCTTTGACCGCCTCGCCGGCCTGAACGCCGCCGTGCCCGCCGTCCCCGATCCCGATTTGCTTGCGCCGCGCGCGCACGCGAGGCCACAGCGAACCTGGCGGCGACTGGCTTGGTTGGCCGTGCCTCTGGCTGCGGCCGCTGCAATCACGCTTGTCGTCGCAAACCGATCCGCACCTGTGGCGGTCGCCTCGGCCAGCGCATTCTCGGCGACGGAACTACTGCCACCGATTGAAGAGCGCACGCTCGAGGACGGTTCGACGATTCGGCTGAACCGTGGCGCCGCTCTGCAAGTCGTGTTTACGCCCGACGAACGCCGGGTGCGCCTCGAACACGGCGAGGCGGATTTCGCCGTCGCGAAGGATTCCGCCCGGGCCTTCGTGGTCGAATCCGGGGGCGTCAGGATCCGCGCGGTCGGCACCGCCTTTAACGTTCGCCTTACCGAGGAGGCCATCGAGGTCATTGTCACGGAAGGCGTGGTCGCGCTGGCCCGCGGCACCGACGATGGGGGGAGCGAATGGCCTGCGCTGTCCGCTGGCGAGCGCGCCCTCGTGCCGCGCGCCGCGAAGGGCGCCCCCGTGGTCGGGCAGTTGTCGAAGGAGGAACTCGATCGCCGGTTGGCGTGGCAGCCGCGCCTGCTCGGTTTCACCGACGAAACGCTCACGACGATTCTGAACGAATTCAACCGCCACAACCCGGTGGTGCTCCGTTTGGCCGACCCGGCGTTGCGCGATCTGCGCCTCACCGCGCGCTTTCGCTCCGACAACGTCCCCGGTTTCCTGCGGCTCCTCGCCTCGGATTTCGGCGTTCGTTCCGAGTCCGGTTCGGATGGCCAAATCGTTTTGCGGGCCGCTCGGTGATTTTTTCAAACTGCAGAGTAATGGAAACGCGGGCGCCGCGTGTCTTGAGTGAAACCCGCCACCCATGGTTTCACCCCGCTTCATCACTCTCGTCTCGGCGCTGCTCTTGGCTCTCGCTGCCGCGGTTTCCAACGCCGCCCAATCGCCCGCGCCCGACACGAAGCGGCGCTTCGATGTTCCTGCCGGAGACGCCACCGAGACGCTCGCCCGATTCGCCGAGCAGGCGGTGCGCGAGATTGTTTTCTCTCCGAACGCCGTGCGCGGCGTGCAGACCAACCCCGTGCGCGGTGATTTTTCTCCGAGTGAAGCCTTGGATTTGCTCGTGGCGCAAACCCAGCTTGTTGTCACCCGCGATGCCGCGACGGGCGCGCTGGCGGTGAAAAAAGGAGCCGCCGACCCAAACGCGGTTCGGGCGGCGCCGCTGGAAGGCCGTGACCGCCCGGTGCCAATTCCAAGCCATGAGTCTGATACAGTCCAGCTCTCGCCGTTCGTGGTCGATACCAAGAAGGATGTGGGTTTCGTCGCAACGTCCTCTCTGGCCGGAGGCAGACTGGCGGGTGAGTTGAAGGACACGCCGGCCGCGTACTCCGTCCTCACCCGCGAGTTCATCGATGCCCTCGGATTGACTGAGTTGGCCGAGGCAAGTCGCTGGGCACCGAACACGACTTTGGTCAACGACGACGGTCGGCAGGAAATGTTCGGCAACACCACGGCCTTTTCGTTTCGCGGAGTGAGTGGTAGCACGCAGCGAAATTTTTTCCCGTTCGCGGTCAACTACGACAGCTACAACCTCGACCGCTTCGACTACGCACGCGGCCCCAATTCGATTCTGTTTGGTCAGGGCAGCTTTGGCGGATCGGCGAACGTCGTGACCAAGCGAGCCCAAACGGCGAAGTCTCTCACCGAATTGCGCCTAAGTTATGGCTCGTGGAATGACGAACGCGTGGCCGTCGACGTGAACCGGCCGTTCGCCGACGGCCAGGCCGCAGTCCGCGTCAACGTCGTCCACGTCGACCGCGACGGGTGGCGCGATCACGAGATGGAACGTAAGCGCGCCGGACATTTTGCGGCTACTTACAAACCTTTCAGGAACACCCAGATCAGCGTCGAGGCGGAGCGCGGCCAGATTCAACGCAATACGCCGACGACTTGGATCAACGACAACCTCTCGGGCTGGGATGGGAAGACGACGTTCGCCGAGTTGACGGCGACTTTGCCCGCCAACGCCTCGGCCATCGGCATCGCTCGCAACGGCTCCACGACCTCGCAATACCTCGTCTATGCTCCAAGTACAGGTCTGGGCGGGATCGTCAATTTTGCGAACACGATGCGCTCGACGACCAACGGCTCGAACATTCTCGGGGTCCCCGTGGTCGGCCCCGCTCTCAATATCGCCGCGCTTCCTCTGTTCGAAGCCATCGGGCTGCCGGCCAACCGATTCGCCAACGCCATTGCCGGGTCTGCGTTCCGTCCCAAACCGCGCACCTTCACCACTGCTCCGGATGCCGTGGGCTTTGAGCAAGACTACAAAATCTATTCGGCGTTTCTCAATCAGCAGCTCGGCCGGCATTTCTTCTTCGAACTCGCCGGCAACTACAGTTGGGACAAGCGCACGCGGGACTACCCGGCGGTCCGTGGTTTGAGCGAGACCTACCTTGATCTGCAGCGCAACCTGCCGACGGGAGCGCCCAACCCGGAGTTTCTCCAGCCCTACAACGAGTCGGCTTGGACCCGCGCCAATGAGGGCGCGTCCAACTACCATGTGCGCACCGCCTTCGCGGGAATTTTCAACAACACGCGCTGGGGTGATTTCACGTTCAACGTTTACGGCGGCCAGAGTTGGATCCTTCCCGAGAGCCGTTTCTACAACATGACGCTGAAGCGCAATGCGGATCCGACGCAGTGGCCGTCGGACACGTTTCGCTACCGCTACTATTGGGATCAGACCAACCGGCCGCTCAACGATCTGAGCGGCACCGTGCCGGTGGTTGATCCCATCACCGGCGTGACCACGCCAACTGCGGTTGGCTGGGTGCTCGACACCACCCGCAATACAAACGGCGCCCAAGGTGAACGCACCCTCAAATACGCGCAGTCCGCTTTCAGCGCCAAGCTCTGGCAGGGCCGCATCAATCTGCTGGGTGCGGTGCGGCGCGATGCCTACACGTCGTTGCAGAAGAATATGCTGGCCCGTCGTGACTTTCCAGGCACGTGGGAGGGATTCAGGCCCTACTATCTACCGGCTGCTCCTTCCGACTACTTCTTGCTGGAATACGTCCCCAAGAGCGCGGCGGGGGCCGCCACCGGCCCGCTGCAATCGGCGGATGTGCGTCCACGCGACGCCGCCGGCTTGCCGCTGGCCCAATACGCCCGGGATCGATTCCGCGATGACTCCAACGCCCCCAAACTGAGGGGCGCGGCGACTACGACCTCGACCGGTGCCGTGGCGCACGTCACCTCGTGGCTCAGCGTTTTTGCCAATTATTCGGAGTCCTACAATCCTCCGGGCGGCGGCGCGCGCATCACCGGCGAACTGCTCGACGCCCAACGTTCCCGTGGCCGCGACTACGGCATTCGTTTCAATCTGCTCAACGGCCGTTTCTATGCCTCTCTGGGCGCCTACGACAGCAGGGAGAGCAATCAGGCGGTCGATACGGGCAGCGGCCTTGGTCAGTCCTTTGGCCTGCCGCAAAGCATCAATCAGATATTGCAGGCCCGCGTCGCGGGCAACCCCGCCACCGGCGCCCAACCCGACAACAGCACCAGCGGCCGGAATATCCGCGGCATGATCAACGTGCCGACCACCTACCTCGACACTCGCGACCGAAAGAACAGTGGTTACGAAGCGGAGACGGTGGCTAACCTCACCGCTTCATGGCGACTCACGTTCAACGTGGCTGCCCCGCGTGCGGTGCAAACCAACGCCTATGCCGACACCCGCGCCTACCTCGCGAAGAATGATGCCGTGCTGCGCCAGATCGTGAACGACGCGGGAGTGCTCATCGACGCGAACAACGTCGCGACGGTGAACACCGCCATACCGGTCAACTTTCGTTCCCCGGACGCGGACGCCGCCGCGCGTTTTTGGAACGGGCTTTATTCGATGACGCTGAACATGGTCACCGGAGCCCAAAAGATTTCCCGCTTGAACGAATTTCAAGCGAACGTGTTCACCGACTACACGGTCCGGGAGGGCCGCTTCAAGAACGTGAAGCTTGGCGGCGGCATGAACTACCGTGGCCGTGAAGTGATCGGCTACCGCGGTGCCGACACCGTCGTCGATCCCGCCGATCCCACCAAGACAAGGGCGATTCCCGATTCGCGTGTCAGCGCCTACATCCCTTTCTACGCCGATCCCTATTATCTTTTCGTGGGAACACTTGGTTATCGTTTCAAGCTCACCCGCACGCTCGCAGCCACGGTGGATCTCCGCGTCAACAATCTCCTCGACTGGTCAAAACCGCTCTATTGGGGTACGGCGCAACGCCCGCCCGGCGGCGATATCACCACACCTGCCCGCGTCACCACTCCGACACTCTATTCGTGGGTGACTCCACGCAGCTACACGCTGAGCACTTCGGTCAACTTTTAAGCAAACTCCCACCCATGAATCACCCTGTCACCCGCCGCCAGTTTCTCGCGACGACCGCGCTGCTGCCGATCGCCGCGTCAGTTCCGATCTCGACTGCGGGCGCCGCATCCATCCTGGCGCTGGAGCCAATCAAACGCACGGGCGGACCCTCCCTCAAACCTGCGCTCAACATTTACTCGTTCCTCGACCAGTTGAACGAAAACAAGAAGGACTCCGCCAAGGGCATCGACCTTTTCGGCGTCTGCGATTTCTGCGCGCGGCTAAATATCGAGGCCATGGACATGACCGGGTACTTCTTCCCCGAGTATCCCAAGGTCCCGAGCGATGCGTTCGTCAGCCGCATCAAGCGTTACGCCCACGCCCGTGGCGTTGTCATCAATGGCACCGGCATTCGCAACGATTTCGCGGTGGCGGACAGGGCCGTGCGCGCCGCCGGTGTGCAGTTGACGAAGGACTGGATCGAGGCCGCCGCGCGCCTGGGCGCGACGGTCATCCGGGTCTTCGCCGGACCGCAAAGCCCGATCAAGGACTGGCGGGTCGCAGCCGCGGGTGTAAAGCGCGGCGACGTCGAGCAGTGGATGGCCGATGACCTGCGCGCCTGCGCCGAATACGGGGAGAAATTCGGCGTGCTCGTCGGCGTGCAGAACCACGGGGATTTTCTGAACACCGGGGCCGAGCACCTCAGCCTGCTCCGGCGCGTCGATCACCCGTGTTGCGGCGCGCTCGTCGACACCGGCAAATACCTCACCGCTGATCCTTATGCCGACATCGCGCTGATCACGCCCTACGCGGTTGGTTGGCAGATCAAGGAAACCATAGGCAGCGAACTGAAATCGCCGCGCGCCGACTTCAAGCGCCTGATGAAGATCATCGCCGCCGGCGGCTACCGGGGGTTCGTGCCGATCGAGACCTTGTCGATGGGCCGCAAGGACTATAACCCCGCTGCCGAGGTGGAAATGGTGTTGAAGGGCATGCGCGACGGCATCGCCGCGCTCCAGTAGTCGCACGGTCCGTCCCAACATGCGCCTCTCGCTTTCGCTTCCCGTTCTGCTCCGGGCCGCGCTGCTCGGTCTTTGCACGCTCGCGCCGGCGGTGGATCGCCCGCTGCGCGCGGAACCGGCGGCCGGCGCGGCCCCGGTGGCACCACGCGTTCTCGGGCTTTCGCATGTTGCGGTGAAGGCGACCGACTACGAGGCGTCGGTCGCTTTCTATCGCGATTTTCTCGGTTTCGCCGAGCAGGGACGCCTCTTTTATCCGAACAACGGCCGGCGCGAGTTGGTTTTTCTCAAGGTGAGCGACACGCAGACCATCGAGGTGTTCGACGCGGCCAACGTCACGCAGACCGCCGGCAATCTCTACCAGATCGCCCTGCAGGTCGAAGACGCCGAGGCGATGCGGTTCCAACTCCTCAGGCACGGTTTCAAGATGCCGCCGAAAGTCCCGCTCGGACAAATGCGCAACGCGAATTTCACTGTGCGGGATCCGAACGGCTACATCATCGAGGTCGTCCAATACCTGCCGGAGGGCCGCATGGTTCTGGATCGCGGCAAGTTTCTGTCCACTACGCGGATCTCCGAGCGGCTGGTGGCCGCGGGCGTCTCGACCACGAAGCTCCCGGAGACGCTGCGTTTCTACGGGGAAATTCTCGGCTTCGCGCCGAAGCCGACAACAGCAGCGACCAGCCCGGCTGACCAACGGCTCCAGCTGCGGGTGGGGGCGAACGGCGATTATGTAGAGGTACATGTCGCAGCCAAGGACGACACTCCGTTTTTTCGCTTTGAAGTGCGCGACCTCGATCACGCCAAAGCCCAGTTGGAACGTTCCCTGTATTTCCCGACGTATGGGCGGCCGGTCGTGATTGAGACCGGCTCCTCCCGCCGCCGGCTCATCGCTCTCCGGGACCCTGAGGGCATCCGCGTGGAATTGGTGGAGCCTGACCTCGCCAGCTCCAAAGCCGGATCGATTCCCTATGCGCCGCCGTCCCGCGTTCCCTGATCCCGGCGCGGTGGCGCTGGTGCGAGCCGCGAAGACCGTGGTGATGGCCGTCGTGCTCTGGGGCGCCGCCGCGCACGGCGCGCCGTTCGACGTGCTGCCTTACCTCCAGCCTTATCTCCGAGTGCCCGTGCCCGCACCCCGGATTTTCGCGGAGTCCGTACGTCCCGTGCATCCTCGCCTGCTGCTCACACCTTCGCGGCAGGCGGAGATCAAGCACCTGCTGATGAACTCGCCCGTGGCGCGGGAGTGGTATCGGTCGGTGACTGCCAACGCGGCCGTCTACGACCACGCCCCGCCGATCGCCTACGTGCCGGAGAA
This sequence comes from Opitutia bacterium, assembly GCA_947474365.1. Lineage (GTDB taxonomy): Bacteria > Verrucomicrobiota > Verrucomicrobiia > Opitutales > Opitutaceae > ER46. The sequence goes on from CANJIU010000047.1 coordinate 60,293, forward strand.
GCCGGGCGAGCGCGCTCAGGAGATTCCCATGCTCCATCCGGGGCGCGCGTTGCTCGACCGGATTTACACCCTGGGGCTCGTCGCGGTGCTCGACGGCGACGAGCGGTCGATGGTCCGGCTCCGGCGCGAACTGATGCATGCCCTCGAGGCGTGGCCCGACTGGCAATACGGCCTTGCCCGCTACGAAATCGCCGCAGGCGTCGCGGTTGCCTACGACTGGCTCTACAGCCGCTGGACTCCCGACGAACGCGTGCGGCTGAGCGCGGCGCTGCGCCGCCTCGCGCTCGAGCCGTTCGCCGCCGAGTTCGCCGGCTTCTCCAAACCCACCGCGCGCAACGCCGGCATCGTGCGCAACAACGTCAACCTCGTCTGCAACGCCGGCGCCTCCGTGGCCGCGCTCGCGGTGATCGATGAGTATCCGGAGCTGGGCGGCAGGGTGCTGGCCGACGCGTTTTCGCTGCTCCAGGTGGCCTTGCCCGGGTTCGGCGAGGACGGGGCTTGGGACGAAGGTGTGGGCTACTGGAAATTCGGCGTGCGCCACCTCGTGCAGTATCTCGGCTGTCTCGACAGCGCATGCGGCACCGACTTCGGACTCGTTTCAACGGGCGGGTTTCCCGGTTTCGAGCGCACGTGTCTCTTTCCGCTCGCCATGACTTCACCCATCGGGCGGACCTTTAATTTTGCGGACGACAGCGGCGGGACTTTCAGCAGTGCCACGCTCCTGTGGCTGGGCGCGACGTTCCACTCGCCGCTGGCGGTTGCTTTTGAGGAAAAGGTCGTCACCGGGAAGGTGCGCGACGCCGCCGTCAGAAACTCCACGCCGGAGCTTGCACGTGAAGTGGTGCAACGGCTCCTCTACTACCGGCCGCCCCCACCGGATTCAGCGCCTCCGCTTCCGCCGCTGGACGTGTTGTACCACGACGCCGGAGTCGCGACCCTGCGCTCCTCTTGGACTGACCCGCGGGCCACGTTTGTCGGTCTCAAGGCCGGCACCGCCGCCGGAAATCGCCACGCCCACCTTGATGCCGGCACCGTGATCATCGACGCCATGGGAGAGCGCTGGCTGACGGAAATCGGCCGCGGTCCCTACGTCACTCGTTACTTCAATCAGGATCGCTATCTCTTCTTCCAGGCCCGCACCGAGGGGCACAACACGCTGCTCGTCGCCCCCGATAAGAACCGTGGCGGCAACCAAAGCGTTTCCGGAAAGGCGACCTTCTCCGGCCTGCCGTTGTCCGCCGACGAGGCTGTGTGCCGTATCGACCTCACCGATGTCTATCCCGGGTCGACCCGCGTCGTGCGAGCGGTCCGGTTGTTCGCGGAGCGGCGCCGTGTTGCCATCGCCGATGAAGTTGAAGTGCCGGAGCCCGACGCCGTGCGGTGGCACGCATACACGCCGGCCCCCATTGTCGTCCTGGGTCCGGACGGACGCTCTGTTACCCTGAAATTTCGGGGAACGCACGAGCCAAACCAAGGAAAACGCGCCGTGCTTGCGATCGTCTCTTCCGATCCGACGCAACGTTTCATCGTCGAACCGGCAGCCCCGCTACCGGGATCGGAAGCGATCAACCCGGAGCCGCTCGCCGGTTTCTCGCGTCTCGCGATCGTGAGCGGCGCCGCGCGTTCCCACCGCATCACCGTCGAATTCACGGCGCTCGGTGACGAACCGTAGCAGGATCCCATCGTCCGTTCCGTTCTTCGTCCTCGCGCCGTCGCCTTCACCGGAGTGAGAAACGCTGATCAGGCTTCGATCCCGTTACTTGTCCTGATAACCCAACCGCACCGTGCCGTTCGATTGGCCGTTAACCGTGCCGTGCTCCAGCCACTCGAGCGAGGCACGGAAGATGAGCCGGTAGTTTCGGTCCTACAGCGCGCGGTGCGAGGAGCGGGCGAGATCGACAAGGACCTTTTTGCTGCTGCCGATACGGCCAACAGCGCAACCAGCGCGAACAGCTTGAACAGGACCACGCGGCTAACGATCGTAGGGGTTCCGTCATGAGGTGACTTCTCGGCGGCGGATCCCCTTGCGTCGTTCTCCGCTTCGTTTCCACGAACCGGCTAACCTACCGGGTTACGCGGCTCGTTCTCGGATTGTGAATGGCAAGCTGACGATGCCGGTCTAATGTATCCTGTTCTAGGATATAGCCCGTGGGGTCAGAAGCTGCCCTTGAGGCCCAGGGCCAATGCGACTCCGTACTCTGAAGCGCGTTGCTGCCGGCTATAGGACGGAGTCTGCGGGCCGTAGATCAGGAGCGTTTGCGGCACGTTCAGCGCGTTGCTGACGCTCAGGTTGAGCGAGAACCGCCGGTTCAACTGATAGGCGCCGTTCACGTCCAGTTGCGTGCGAGCGGCGTAGTATTGAAAGGCGTTCGGTCCGAACGCCGGCTGCGCCCCGAGGCGGTTCAGTCCCCGATAATTCCATTTCACAATCACGGTGATTTTTTTCCGGCTGAACGAAACGCCCCAATTGGCCGTCTTCGGGATGAAGCTCGAGAAATCCGCCTGATTTTGGCCGTTCAGCTCGAGCTTGGTGCCGTTGGCAAAAACCGTGAACCCGCCGGCCCACGGGCCCAGGCTACGGAGTGATTGGCTGACGTTGAATTCCGCGCCGCGCACGGAGGCACTCCCGGCGTTGAACTTCGTGGAGAGGTTCCAATTGACGTATCGAGGGTCGAGCCCGACCGCGTCCAGATCAGCCGGCTTGGCGAGCTTCACCGAGCTGCCAAAGAAATCCTTGATCTCCTTCACGAAGAGACCGCCGCTCACGACGCCGCCGCTGGGCGTGTAATATTCCAATGACAGGTCGTAATTGTCGGCCGACCACGGTTTCAACGCCGTGTTCCGGATCGTGACGGTTCCCTTGATGATGTCGGGATTGTTGAGGTCCGCCTCGGTCAGGTCTCGCTCGCTGAACGTGGCGTTGGGGATGATGTCCGTGAAGTTGGGCCTTCCGTACGTCTTGGCGTAAGCGAGACGCGCCTGAAAATTTTCGCTGATGCTGTAGGTGAGATGGAGGCTGGGAAAATAGCCCTGGTAGGAGCGTTCATTCTTGAACGACCGCTCCCGGCGCGTCAGCCGCAACTCCTCCATCGATCCCACGGCCCCAGCCTCAGTTTTGCGGATGCGCGCTCCTGCCGACGTGTGCGCAAAGGTGCCGTCCGCATTGCGCACCCAGACGGCATCACCGTCGAAAAGCGATCCCTGACCTTTGTCGATCGTCCGCTCAAACCGAACGCCGGTCAGAACGTTGAGCCGGTTCTTCAGCAGCCGCGCCTCCGCCTGCAGGTAGTGCGCCAGCACGGTTTCCCCGATATATTCCGAATTCGTCAACCGGGCGTTCTCCTCCGCCACCTGCTGCGCCAGCGTCTGAGTGAAGAGTTTCGGATTGGCCTGTCCGGCGATAAACGCGCGGTTGACGGACGTCCACGGAATATTTCGAAAGCCGTAACCCGAGTACTGGTTCTTGTATACCTGCATCAGATACGGATCCGGGCCGTCCGGGGTGTTCGGATCGCCGTCCGGACCGTTGTAGTTGTATGTACCGCCGCCGATTCGAGTATCGACCGTGATCTGGCTCTGCGAACTTCCCGCCTGAAGCGCGAAGGGGAAGGCGAGGGCGTTGAGCCGGCGCTTCAAGTTGAAATTTCCGGCCCGGCTGTTTGCCGCCGTGTTGTAGGGTGCGGTCGTCGCCGTATTCAACCGATAGTTGCGAATGTCGTAGAGGTCGACCGTGCGGTTGTTGTTGTCGAACGCCTGGATGCTGCCCGGCCGGTCGGACGTGGTGTCGAGCAACGATACCCGGACCGGGTTGATCAGGACCGAGGTCAGGCCGGCAAAGTGTCCGTTGTTCGGACGCGAACGGGTCGAGGTCGACGCATTGAGGCCGGTTTCGATCCGCCACCGGCCGTCATCGAAGCGATAGTTCAGGTTGCCCACGTTGGTGTCGCCGAGAAAGGTCTGGCCGCTGCTGGAGAGTGTCACGGCCCCGCGTCCGGTCGCTCCCACCGTGAAATTGCTCCCGTAGCTGATCGGCACCCCGCCCGTGATGCTCGGCGTGCCCACGGTCCCGGCGCTTGTCGCCCAGCTTTGCGTGCCGATGTAGATGACATACCGGTTGGTCTGGGCGCCGAAGGAGAGCACGGAATTGGGCGTGACGCGCCAGTCCGCCTTGAAGCTGAAGGCCGTTCTCCGCTGGCTGCGCGGCCCGTCCTGGATCGTGTGCTGTTGTAGAAACGGGGAACTGATTGAGGCGCCGGTCGACGTTCCCGTGGTGTTATAGGTCATCGTCGTGAGGTGCTGCTCGTTAAATTTCTCGCTCTGAAATCCGGTGACGGTGATGCCGAAGTTCTTGCCGATCGGCTGGGTGTAGTCGAAGTCCCAACCGGGAATGATCTTTCGGGTGTTATGGTCGCCGTTGGAATGGGGCGTCGGTCGGAAGGTCAGCGCCTCGCTGTTGGCCACGAGGTTGAGACTGAAGTTGACCTGGGCGCGGCTGCGCTCGAAGGCGCTCTTGCTGATCATGTTCACCGAGCCGCCCATCGAGTCGGCCGGCGTCGCGGGCGTCGGCACCTTCGTCACCTCGACCCGGGAAATATTGTTCATCGACAATACGTTCATGTTGAAGGTGCGCGTCGCGGCGCCGCCGGCGGCCGAAACCACGGCGCCACCGTCCGAGGTGAAAGCCGTCTTGTCCTGGCCGAGGCCGCGCACCGAAATGCCGACGATCTCCACGTCGCTGTACTCCGTGGCCAGGCCCGGGATGAACTTCAGGAATTCGCCGACATTGCCGCCGAGAACGTCTCCGAAGGAATCGGCCGACAGCACGTTTTTGATATTTGGGGCAAACCGCTGCTCGTTGATCGCAGTCGCCTTGCCGTCGGTCTCGCGGTCGGAGGTCACCTTGAAGTGATCCAACTGCACAATGTTCCGGGTCTCGCCGTAACGGGCCTTGCTCGTGAGTTCGACATTCTGCTCCACGTTTCCGCCGGCCGGTACGGAGAGTTCGAATACCTGCGGATCCAAATCGGTGTAAAACACTTCGAGGGTGCTCCGTCCGGCCGGGAGGTTGACCAGCCGGTAGATGCCAAATTCGTCGGTGTAGACGATGACGTCCGTCCCCTTGATCGAGATGCGGGCGTTGTGGAGATAGTTTCCGGTCGCGACATTTTTCACCCGACCGGTCACAGCGCCGGTTGATTGCGTGGAGTCTGCAGTAGTCCCTTCGGCCGCGCGAGGGGTGGGTATCGCCGCGAGCGCGAGGGCGGCGGCGAGGGCAAACGGGGCCACGGAGGGTAGTCGTTTCATGATCAATCAGTCGGGTGCCGAGGTCGTGGAACCGGGAGTGGGGTACCGCGGGTCTAGCGGTTGCCCACTTGATTTCAAGGCTGCCGTCGGCGTGACAGAAGCGTTAAGCAGAAGCCGCGCCGATTGCGGTGCGGAGGGTAACTGGCGATTGGAAGGATGACCTTTAGGCCCAGCGTAACGCGGGCCGGGCCTTGACTCAGTCGGTCGAACCGTGAACATCGCCGCGTCCGTTCCCTAACCCCCACTGTGCGTCGTGTGCGACGCATCCGTCTCCACTGTTCCCCATGAAAACGTTCACGTCCGCGCTGGTTGTTGGTCTGTTCGCGTTCGGCATTGTTGCGCCGCGCGCTTTTGCCGGTCTCACGACCGACATGAAGGAAGGAAAACCGGAGTTGAAGGCGATGAGCCAGCTGGCGTTCGGACCCGAAGGCATCCTCTTCGTCGCCGACACGAAGTCCGCGGCCATATTCGCCATCGCCACCGGCGACACGACGCCGGCGACCGGCTCGGCGACCATCAAGGCGCTGGCGATCAACGAGACGATCGCCGCCCTGATCGGCACGAAGTCGGACCAGATTATCATCGAAGATCTCGCGGTGAATCCGATTTCGCGGCAGGCTTATATCGCCGTTTCCCGCGGCAAGGGCCCGGATGCGGTGCCCGTGCTCGTGCGGGTGAAACCGAACGGCCAGCCCGAGCGGGTCGCGTTGGAGAAGGTCCGCTTCTCGCGGGCCCAATTACCCGATGCGCCCGCGGATGCAGCCGTGGGTCAGGGCAACCGCCAGCGCAATCCTCGGATGGAGGCGATCACCGATATCGCCTATGTCGATGGCCGCGTCCTGGTCGCGGGTTTGTCGAACGAGGAGTTTTCGTCCTCGCTCCGCGCGATTCCATTTCCCTTCAAGAGCGTCGACCGTGGTGCGCTGGTGGAGAACTACCATGGCGCGCACGGCCAGTTTGAGACCCGCGCGCCGGTGCGGACATTTGTCCCGTATAAGGTCGGCAAGGAGCAGCATCTGCTCGCCGCCTACACCTGCACGCCGCTCGTCCAGTTTGCGCTGAATGACTTGAAGCCCGGTGCCAAGATCACGGGCAAGACCATCGCGGAATTTGGCAACCGCAACCGCCCCCTCGACATCATCGTGTACCAGAAGGACGGCAAAGATTACCTGCTGCTGGCGAACAGCGCCCGCGGCGTGATTAAGGTTGCCGCCGAGCAAATTTCCGGGGCCGCTTCAATCACGGCCAAGGTCTCCGACACCAAGGGGCTCGCGTTTGAGAAAATCGATTGGGCGGGCATCAACCAACTCGACCTCTTCGATGCCCGGCACGCCCTCGTCATGCGCACCGGCACTGGCAGTGCGCTGAATCTGGAGACGCTCGCGCTCCCGTGACGGGGCGCCCGGGATGGGCGAATCTCCGCCTTCCGGCGCTGTGGCTGGCCGGTCTTGCTTGGCGCGCTCAAGGATGAGTTCGAAGATCTCATCTGAAGGAAAGCACCATGTATAACGAAGCGATTGTCTCTTGTAGTATCATCTCAGGCGAGCCTCCCCTCGAAGCTCAGGAACGTTCGGAGGACCGGCTTGGCGGTCCTCCGAACG
>CANJIU010000048.1 GCA_947474365.1 Opitutia bacterium
ATACATTAAGAAAAGCCGCGCCGACGGCCGGCCCACGGGACCAAAGGTCAGTTTCGATCCAGATCCGTCATGCCAGGCCGGTCGGCCGGCCATTTTGACCACCGCATTCCACCCGGTTTCCTAAAAGCCGATTTTTGGGACAAGGTCTAGCTATCGCAATTTCTGATTGTCGATGTGCGCCCGCGACCGGAATGCCACCACGAAATGGCGTGGAAACAGGAGGGTGAGCATCCACGGGGTGAGCGCTCCGACCGACGCGACAGCCAAGGAAAGCATCATGCCCTGTCCCATGAATAGAATGCCGAGTCCCGTGACCAGCAGTGAAAGCACGGGGAAGAACGCGGCCGGGGTATTGGCGCCGGCCGCAATCGCTGATGCGAGAATAAGTGCGAAGCTGACGGTGAGAAAGGGCGCATATCCGGCGGCCAAGGGAGGCACGAAGCCGGCCACCAGACCCGCGACAAATGCAAAAGGGGCGTTGGCAGCGTCAGCCTCCTTGCAAATCATCGTTTGCAGGCCCGCGGCGAGGGAGATGATCGCGATCTGGACGACGATGGAGGCGTAGCCCATGACTCCTCTGATGCCCGGGGCGCGGGTGATCGCCTCCGCCAGCAACCATGCGCCAAGAACGGCCCGGAAAAAATCAACGGCGTGTAGCCCGTGGGCAAACGTCTTTCCCCAGTGGCCGTGCCAGTCGCGCATCAGCGCGCGGTAGCGAACGTGGTCGCGTTGGAAAAGTGCGACCGGAGGCAGCAGCAGGAGAAGAGCGGGAAGTAATTTGAACCAAACGATGAGCATGAAAGAGTGAGCGCTTTTCCGACCGTTGCCGTTTCTGCGCCGAAGAGTGTCGGCAGGATACCGGAACTGCAAACGAAGCGTCCGGCGTCCGGAAGGAATTTAAACCCATCCTGCAGCCCTCACCCGGGAGCGCAAGCGTTTGAATGCCTCAGCCAATGAGCGATTTGTCGGCATCGATTTTGGCGGGTTTGCCGAAATGGCGGCGAATGGCGGCCGAGATGTCCTGCATCTTGACCGGTTTGGAGATGTGGTCGTCCATTCCTGCGGCGACCGCTAACTCTCGGTCGCCTTGCATCGCATTGGCAGTGAGGGCGATAATCTTGGGTTGTCGGTCTGCCGGGAGCCGGGCACGGATTTGTCGGGTGGCCTCATAGCCATCCATTTCCGGCATTTGTACATCCATCAGCACAAGATCATATCGGCGGTTTTCGAGCGTTGTGACCGCCTCCAAGCCATTTGCCACCGCGTCGGCGCGGTAGCCCAGGCGTTCGAGGAATCTCAGGGCGACCTTTTGATTGACGGCGTTGTCCTCGGCCAGAAGCACTTCAAGTGGGATCTCCTCGCCCACGGGACGCTCCGGCGCTTTCGCACTGCCCGCCTTGGCGAGGGCGAGGTTTTGGAAAAGCCCGATGATGCCGTGAATGAATGAACTGGTGCGAATGGGCTTGGACGTGCTGGCGGTCGGATGATCTCCTGTCGGAACGGGGGCGGTTTGACCGAAGGGAAAGAGAATCATCCGCGGGCAATTTACCGTGGAAAGAAGTTCGACAGGCGAGGGTTCGTCGAGTTGTCCCTGATCAATTACCAGGAGCGATGGTGGTCGCGGGAGGTTGGGGATGACCTCCAGTGCGGCGGTGGCTGTTGGCAGGACGATGCATTCGACATTCCAACGTTCGAAGATGGTGCGCAGCCGGGCCTGAGTGACGGGATGATCCTCGACACACAGTACGAGCCCACCGACGAGTTTGGGTGGAATGGTCGACAACCCCGAGTCGCTGGCTCCGGGGGCAACCTCGGTCTGGATCGTGAAGATGAACGACGAGCCCTGTCCGGCGCTGCTTTCGACGCGGACGGAGCCCCCCATCAGTTCGCAGAGCCTCTGGCAGATGGCGAGCCCCAGGCCCGTCCCGCCGTATTTCCGGGTGGTGGAGGAGTCGACCTGGCTGAAGGCCTTGAAGAGGCGGTCGATGCGATCCTGCGGGATCCCGATGCCCGTGTCGTGGATCGTGAACTCGAGGATGTTCCGCGAGGGATCTCCCGGGTCGAGGCCGAGCGGGGTCAGGTCGCGGTTGGCGCGGCGCACCTCCACCGAAATGCTGCCGCTCGGCGTGAACTTCACCGCGTTGTTGACGAGGTTGACTATGACCTGGCGGAGTCGCGTCACATCGCCCATCACCCAAGTAGGCACGTCGGACGCCATGTGGTATCCGATTTCCAATTTCTTGGAGGAAGCCTGAAGTGCGAAGAGATCGAGGGCCTCCTCAAGGCAGAGCGATAGTTCGAAGGGTGCCCGTTCGAGCTCCATCTTGCCCGACTCGATCTTGGAGAAATCCAGGATGTCGTTGATGATCGTGAGGAGCGCCTCGCCCGAGGTGCGGATCGTATTGACGAAGTCGCGCTGCTCGGGGTTCAGCGTCGTCTCCATCAGCAGGCTCGTCATCCCGATCACTCCGTTCATCGGAGTGCGGATTTCGTGCGACATCGAGGCCAGAAATTCGCTCTTTGCCTTGGAGGCGTCGTCGGCCTCGGCCTTGGCCCGGCGCAGCTGGAGTTCGGTTTCAACTCGTGCGGTGATGTCCGTTTCGACGGCGATGAAGTTTTCGATCTCGCCGGTTGCTCCGCGCACTGGCTGGATTTCGATGTGCAGGTGATACTTGCGGCCGGACTTGGAGTAGTTGACGACGTCGGTGCTGATGCCTTGGCCGCGCGACATCGCTGCGCGAATGCGCACCACGGTGCGCGGATTGGTTTCCGGGCCGACCATGAAATGGGCCGGATTCTTGCCGACGACTTCGTCGAGGCTGTACTCCATCACGCGGCAGAAGGCTTCGTTCGCCCACTCGATCCGGCCGTCCGGTGCCCCGATCAACACCGGGTTGTCGGTTTTCGCGGCAACGAGGGAAAGCTTGCGGGCTTCGGCCTGGCTTTCGCGCAGCGCGAGTTCGGCTTCACGCCGGGCGGTGATGTCCTGCACCGTACCGATGATGCGGGTCGGCCGTCCGTCCGGATTGGTCGCGACCGATTTTGAACGGGTGTAGACCCAGCGCCAGTCGCCGTTGCGCGCCCGCACGCGGTACTCCGGCTCAATAAACGAAGCGATACCCTGGAGCTGGGCCTCGGTCCGACGACGGTAGAGCGTCAAATCTTCGGGGTAGATCAGAGACTGCCAGGCTTCGACCGTGGACGGCATGCGGGCGTGGTCGTAGCCCAACATGGCCCAGAGGCCGGGACTGTAATAGACGTGCCCGGCGGCGACGCTCCATTCGAAGATGCCGATCTGGGTGGAATCCAGGGCGAGACGAAGTCGTTCGTCGGAAACTTTCAGCCGGGCTTCGACGCGCCGCCGTTCCTCGTTTTCGGCGAAAAGTTTTTTGTTCGACAGTTCCGCCGACCGCTGTCCCGCCCGGGCGCTGCGCGCCAGGTGGACGCTCAAGCCAAGGAGCAAGGTGATGCCGAAGCCGGCCGCGAGCGACAGTTCGGGTAGGTAGCGCCGGTTGGCGCGCAACATGGTGTCGGACGGAGATAGACTGATGCGCATCCTCCGGTCCGCTATGAGGTAGGTTTTTTCGCTCGTCAGCTTTTCGTCCTTGGTTCCGTCCTCGGACGCGAGGGAGAACACATTGTCACCGCCGATGGACACCGACACTTCGTAGTTCGAATCGAGTTTCAGCTTTTGCGCAATGTAGCGGAGGAATCCATGATAGGAGTATTCCGCCGCGACAAATCCGGCGACATTACCTCCGCGAATCATCGGCGTGTAGATAACGAATCCCCGTTCGTTTTCCACCGCTTTGCCGGGTACGCTGACCCTCGTGCTCATCGAGATGGCCGGTCCTTTGGTTGCCCGGGCTTGCTCGATTGCGCTGCGGCGTTCCTCCATCGGCGCGTGCTCAAAACGGATCGCGGCCTCATTGCTCGTGCGGGGGTAGACCCAGGCAGTCCGCAGGGAAAGATCGACAAAGGAAATGGACAGACAGCCGATCTCCGCTGCTCCGGCATCGCCGGTTCCGATGCCGGACATCTGTTTGTTGGCGTCTGCCTCCCAGACAGGAAAATTATTCTCGCCCTTGTCTCCCCACGGTCGCGCCAGGAGTCGCTCGATCTCACTCGCCTGCCGGTCGAGCGAGCCCTTGATCTGAATCGCAAACTGTTCGATTTGCGCCTGGGTGGCTTGGGCGGAAAAAGTCTGTTCACGCTCCTGCAAGCCGATCCACAGGATGACGGTGAGGGTGACACAACCGATGACGGCCGGCATGGGCGACCACGCGGGGGCATCGCCCTCCATCTTCATGCTTTCACGCCAAGAAAGCAAAACCAGCCCCAGACCCAGCAGAATAAACAAAATCGCCGCGACGGGCGGAGTGGCGGTGTCGCTACCCCACGTAAAAACGGCCGGCAGTCCGGCCCCATAGCCCAGCAACGTCGAAAATCCCGCCGACGAGATTACGGAACCGGCAACCGCCTCGGCAAACAGCCGTGATTGGACGGCTTTTTGCGTGACTCGCCAGGCGAGGACCAAACCACCGATCACGAGACAGGAGGCCACCATCGCCGCCATCCGTCCCGCGTGTTCAGTGTTAATCAGCAGGTGATCCCGGACGATCAATTCGTCGATGTGGAAATTGCGCTGAGTGATGTCCTGCGCCAAGGTCAGCAAGCCGATCGCCGGCGCGATCAATGCCAGGGGGGCGACTTTTTGCCGGCCAAATTCAACGGCGATGAGCACCGCTCCAATGAAGAAAAACCCGAGGGCAGCGTTGAACCGGAGCGGTGCCTGATTCGGGAACGGCTGCAAAAGTTCTGAAATCGGTAAGAACCAGCCGATAATGGTCAGGACGCTAATTGCCGTCAGCGAACACGCCACCGCGAGCGAGATTCGCTCCAGCCACGTCCGATGCGGCAATGTAGGCAATGACGGCATTAAGGTGTTTCCCCTAAAATAGAACGACCGGTTTCGAGCTGGGCAATTCGTTTTAGAGGATATCGGAAGCGGGTAGATTTCCGGCTGGCAGCCTAATTCCGAGGCGACTGATACCAATCACCCGTTTTCTTATGCTATTGTGATCGCGAGGTGCGCGAAGCCCGCCGTGGCTGATCCCGCTCGATTGCTTCGGCGCTGCGCTTATCCGGAGAAATTCAGTCGAGAGCGGAGAGCCGAGAGCAAAACCAAACGGTGAACTTCGGTTTCGGGTCGGGCGGCGCGCGTGTCTGCTCTGGAGATTGGGCTCTCAGCTCTTCGCTCTGAGCTCTCGACTGCATGGTCGCGGCTTATCGCAATGATGCTGGCGGGCTCACGGGGATCCCCTCATTGGCGGAACGGCGGCCTGTGGCGGGTTACTTCGGGGGCGAAGTGGGGAGCGGAGGGTTGTCGCCGCTTGGCGCCGGACCAGGTTCGCTGGTGTTCTTGGGGCTGGCGTCGTTTCCTTCGGCCAGCGATTTCAAGAGGTTGGTTGGTCCGAGAGCAAATGCCCAATGGGGTTTTTCCATCGAGCCGGTGAGCTTAACCTCGAACGCGTTTGAGAGAGGGGTGAGCACGGCTCCGACGACGGACTTGATCAGGCTTCCGCTCTCGTGAAACGGGTAAATCTTGGCGTTGAAATCGAGTTCCTTCTTGTCGAGCGAATATTCGCCATGGGCATCGATGGTCGAGTTGGCACCGCGCAATTCCACCTGCCGAAACAGCAGTTTCGTAGTGTCGATCTTGAAGTTCGCCCGCGCCTCGGTGAACCGCAGCGTCGTGAATTTCAGCAGGTCAGACAGCAGTCCGAGCATGGCAACCTCTCCGATCTCGGCACCCCGCAGCGACGCGTTGCCTTCACCCCGGAAGCTCAACGGGTCGTCATACTTTCCTTCGCCGGACGAGGCGAGATCCAGACGGACGTTGGCTTTTTCCCTGACAAATGTCCCCTTCGGCGGGGCAGGGAGGCCGCTTTGAATGGCCAGAAACTCCTGTAAATCGCCCACCGCCAGTCCAAGGCTCGCATCTTGGAGCGCCATATCGAATCCGAGGCGTCGGTTATCGCCGGAACCCCAAACCCGGGCGTGTCCGCTGGCGAGACCGCCGGCGAAGGTCGCCCCGACGTTGTCGATGCTGATCTCGTCGCCGTCCAGCGTCGCCACGAATGCGGCGTCCTGCAGCGGAAACCGATGGAACCGGAACTCGCCGGTCGTGTGGGCGTCGACTTTCAGGTAGTCCTTGGCGCCAGGCGCCGCCGCCGGGCCAAAAAACGTACCCTGCAGTTTTATCTCGGGACGGTTGGCGAGTTGAAAGGGACTGAGATTTCGGCTGATTCTCGGGCCCAGCACTTGGATCCCAGTCGCCAAGTCGAGGTTGGACGAAAGGCTGAGATCAAACTTCTGCCAGTCGTTGCTCGTCGGGTCAGAGACAAGGGTAAACGTGCCGCGAGCCGAGCCTTCGCCGCGGGTGACGAAACCTTCCAATCCGTCGACGAACGAGGGGCGGATGAATAGTCTCGTCCGCACATGATCGAAGTCCGTACCTCTCACGATCGATTTCGGGGAATCGGCAAACAGGAACACCACCGACTGCTTGCTTCCCTTCCAACCGCCGATCACTTCCGCGTTGCCGAACGGGGCGGCCTCGGGGAACTCCATCTGCTTGAAGAAATTTTCCCACCAGCCGCTGCGGAACCAAGGGGAGATGGCAAGCGGGCGGAGCTGGCCTTCAAGCAGGAATCGATAGTGGTTCGTCGTGAGGTCGTGTTCGTAGGTTCCGTGAGCATGGTTTTCACCGACCCGGACGAAAGCGTCGGGAGAGTACAGGCGTCCGGGCTCCAATTCGACCGTCACCCGGCCGTCCTGCATGTCGACCCCGTAGGCCAGCATCCGCGGCACGCGTAGCCGAGCGGTCAGCTTTTCAAATTTCCAACCCGCGCCGAAGCGCGCTTCGGCCTGCTCGGCGGTGAGCGACTCAAAATCGTAGTATCGGCGGATGTTGGTCCCGACGCGGCTTGAGATGATGTCGAGCACCGCCGGCGCGATCGAGCCGGCAAAGCGCACGACCGCGTTGCGGTCCGAGAGATCCGCTTCAGTCTGCACCGCCAACGGGGCGCCCAGTACGTTGGCCACGACCGATGCGCCGAGTTTCGGAAGCGGACGGGGAAACAGGCGGGCGGACAATGCATCGGCCGTGTGGCCGGCGACGGTCAACGATTCCACCGTCAGGTCCAACTCACGGAGATCGAACGGTCCCGCTCCCGAAAAGGATCCAAAGCGGCCAAATGCCTGTGCATTGATTCCTCGCGCCCGGGCCTCTTGGGGTAGCCAAAGTTCATCCACGGAAATCTCCAGTAGCGTTGCGGCAGCGTCGCCAAACGGCAGGAGTTGGGTCCGGGCCCGGACATTGGTCGCCTTGGCGGCAAAAGGCGCTGCGATTTTCACACTCCGCCCGAGCGCGGTCACACTGGCCCCCAACGCTCCCGCCTCGGTCGTGAGCAGTTCGACTTGAATCGAGGGCTCCTCGATCCGAGCGAAAACGTCGGTCAACGCCACCGCTTGCCGGCAAAATCCCGGGAACTCCCGCGCAAATGTTTCCGCGAGCGTGCCAGCCGCGGTCTTTCCGGTGCTACGGGGCAGGGGAATCGGTCCATGGGCGGTAACTGCCGCTCCGGCCACGACTGCGCTCAATTGCTCAAGTTGCAGCGACCCGTGCGGAAATTGAAACGTGAGATCGAGGTCGTGGACGATTTCCTCCGGCCGGCCGGATGGAGAGAGCATGGCCGGGACGAACGCGGAGGCGCCGGAAAGGCGAATCACCTCGGGTTCAAAGCGGCCGCTGATCAGCGCCAGCGGGCGGAAGCGGATAAAGATCGAGCGGGCCGCGACAATCGGTTCGCCAAATGCAGGGAGAAAGAGGCTGGCATTCTCGATCAGGACGCGCCCGGTGGGGTCGAATGAGGTGCGGCCGAAGGTCGCCTTCAGGCCGGATTCCGCGAGCCAGTTCTCCAGTCGGCGCAGTCCCATTTGCGGCACCGCCAGCTCGCTGGAGGAGACAATGTAGAGTTGGGCCACCAGCAGGCCGGTCAACGCGAGCCAGAACGCCCAGAGCGAAACAGAGAAGACGCCGGCGGCCGTGAGCCGGACGCAATGCCCGATGAATTTCGCCAGGGTTCTCATCGGGTGCTGGTCATCGTGCGCGCAGTCGCGGCGGAAGGGCTGCGAGTCACTTCCCGGGCTCGGTCCGGGACCCGGGATCGCGGGGGCCGTAGACCACCGCCCAAAGGGCGTCGATCAGCGGCTGTTCCAGGGCGAAAACCGTATCCAGCTGTTTGATTCCGCCGAATTGCTGGTTGCCGCCGAGTCTTTCCGTAAGGTTCAACGCCAGCGTGTTCGTCTGGTCGGTACCCGCGGTCCCGGGCAGGGAAATGACGGCCTCTAGCTGGTAACGCCAGGGGCGATCGTCGCCCGCGGCCGCGACCTTTTCCGTGAAGCCGCCGGGGACGAATTCGGCGGCGCGGAGGGCGCGCAACGCGGTGACGATGTCCCGGACGGCCTTGGGCTCCCGCAAAGGGCCGGCCGGTTCGCCAGCGGGATTGAACGTCGTTTCCAGCAGGGCCTGTTTCGTCTCGAGATCGGTCAGGCGAAGCGAGGCGATCCGGGCGGCGGCCGGCAGCGGTTCCGTGACGGCCCGATCCCGCCAGGAGAAGGGCGTCACAGGCAGCACGTTTAGGATTTCCGGCCCGACCTGATAGATGGAGTTGCCGGCGTCGGTCGGTGTCCCGACGCGGGCGTAGACATTTCGTGCGGCGTCCGTGCCCAGGCGAAGGACGACGGGGGCGTTGCCGCCCGATGAGGTCAGGATGATTTCCCGGGCCGGCCGATTGAATCCCCATTCCTCGAGGTCGGCGCTGGTCGGGGCATCGCTGGTGAATTTTACGGCAGAGAGCAGGCTCAACAGTTCCAGCAGCTTTTGCACGGTGGCGCGGTCCGCGGGAAGGGTTTGCGGCCCCGTGGCTGTTGCTTCGCTTCGGCGGATGATTTGCCACGGCGGAGCGACATTGGCCAGTTGTCCAGCCGGCGGCTCCAGCCGCTGGAGGGTCAGTGGCGAAAGATTTGGTTGCACGGGAGCCGCGAGCGTGACGGCCGTGACGGCGGCGGCCTCGATGTCGAGGATGCGCTTCTCGCGAAGGGTCTCCTGCGCGTTGCGCAGGGCGTCGAGCAGTTGGGTCGGGACGACGACGGTGAAGAGGGCGCTTCGTCCGTCGAGTTGCGCAAAGTACTCCACTGTGCCTTGGGCCGGAGGTGTGGCGCTGTTCACTGGTTCGCCCAGATAGAGGATCTCCTGCCGGTTGTTGCCTTCGAGCGTCACCTTGAGGGTCGGGGCCGCGGACGGCAGCGGTCCGGTGCCCGACGCTGGAAACGACTTTGCGCGCAGGGCGTTGAGTTCGTTGATTGCGAGTTCGATGGTGGTCCGGGCCGCACGGGCGGTGATGGGCGCGTCGAAGGTCCACCGCGTGCCATCGCGGCGGATCCGCACCCGGACGCCGATGCCCGAACGGCTGGCGTCGGCTCCGCTGGCTCCGGTCTGAATGATGATCGAGCGGGCCTCAAAGACACGCACCGACAACAATGCGTCGGCGCGCAACTGGTCCAGCGGGATCGACAGGCTGTCGAGCAGGGCCCGCTTCACGACATGGACGCGGTCGCCGTTCGGCGAGAGGACGTAGAGTCGTTTGCCGTCCTTGGTCGCGTCTCCAATTTTCAACGACGTGGTCGGACGCGGGGCGCCGCCCGGGGCGGCGGGGTCGCTGGAGGAAAACGTCACGGTGAGTTTCGGCTTGTCCAGACCGAAGTCCGCCAACGACTGGTTGTTCTTCGAAAGGTCGGCGACCCGGAAATTCGCCTCGTGCTCGAGCAGTTGGAGTTCGTTGACAATGGAACTCGCTGCGTGCGGGTTGGCCGGCCAGTCGAGCGGCTTGTGCAGCGACCACGTGTCGCGCTGACGGACGAGGGTGAAGGAACCTGTCGGGGCCGTACTGACGATTTCGAGGGAGCGGATGTCGGCGGCCTCGGGCCCGAGCACCCGGCGCCGGGACTCGAGCGACTGGGCTTCGGTCCGCCAGTTGCGCTCGAACTTGAAGATGAAGAAGAAAAGCGCGACGTTGAGAAAAATCAGAACGAGCGTGACTTTGGAGCGCACGGGTGGGGAAAAGTTGAAAGAGGAGGTGGAGGGCGGATGACGATGGAGGGCGCGCGAGTTTCCCGCTAGGTTCGGCGGGTCCAGTAAACCAAGAGCCCCAGCATCATCGCCGCGCCGGGCAGCACCATCATCAGGGCATAACGCAACCGGGTGAAATCGGCGGCGCTGAGCGAGAGCATGAAACGTTCGACCGGACGTGGTGGGATGCTCAATTGCTTGTCGCGGTCAACGGTCCAGTTCACAGCGTTGAGTGCAACCAGCAGGCTGGCGGTGTCGAGCCGGCCGTTGGCGATGAAGTCGCCGGAACCGAAGACCACCATCTTCCCCCCGCGTACGCTGAACGGGAGGTTGTCGCGCACGGCGAGCCGTTCCGATGCGACGATTACACCCAACCGGTCCGCGGGTTCCATCCCGGGCATCGGGCGGGTGTCGATCCCGGGATCGTATTTGGGCACGACACCGGGTCGGAAGCCGCGCTCGCCCCAAGCATTGGTCGAGGTCGCGGCGATAGCCACGGTGCTCAGCCCGCCGCCAAGTGTGCGGCCAGGGTCGGGCATGACAGTGCGGGCCGCTCCGAGCCGGAGCGGTTGGTTTCCCAACTCGATCAGCGTCTTCGTGATTGGATGGGCGACAAAGGCGCGAATCAGCAGGTCGCCGTTTTCCGCCATGTTCTCCTGCGCCGGATCGAGAATCCGGTCGTTCTGCACCAAGACGCCCCAGTCGAGAAGCAGGTCGTCAAGACCAAGGGCAGCCGTGCTCATTCCGGGGGAAATGAAGAGCAGCATCCGTCCGGCGTTCGTGCCGAGGTATTGGCGCAGTAATTCCTGCTCCGCCCGGGCGTAGCTGCTCTGAGGCGCGACGGCGACGAGGAGGGACGCGTCGGCCGGAATCTTGCGGGTTGCGGTGAGATCGACCGCATCGACCTCGAAGTTTCTCACCTTCAACTGATCGGCGAACGCCGAGAGTCCGGCTTGGGCGTCGGCGTTGTCGACGCGGAGTTCCCCGTGGCCGGATAGAAAATAAATCTTCTGCCGGTTCGGCATCGCAACGTCGAGAATGGCGGCGGTGAGCACCTGTTCGCCATGGAACGAATCCCGCTGCTTTTGCTTGAGCGTGTAGAGCTCGCTGACCGTTACGATGCGGCGCTTGTCGCCAGAGAGCAGCGCAATGATGTCGGCCTGCTCAATGCCCACCTCCTCCGAGCGTCGGCGGTTTTGGTAAACGTCGAGTGTTTCCTTCGTGATTCTTCCCGTCGAGCGATCTTCCGTGGCGTAAACATATTCGTCGATCAGGCCGCGCACCTCCGGGTTGTCGCTGTCCGGAGACAGCGTCATGATGATATGGACGGGGCGATCGAGATTGTGGAGGTAGGAGAGGGTTTCCGGGGAGAGGGAGAATTTCCGCTGCCGGGTGAGATCGAAGCGCCAGGCGTGGTTTTTCGCGACGTAGTTCAGCCCGCCGAACAGCGAAACGAAGAGCAGCGCCTGCAAGATGAGATTGAGGGTGCGCAGCCAGCGCACGGCGCGAAAGCTCTCGAAAAACGGGAGGTTCATGCGTGCAGCAGCTTGGCCTCGACACTGAGGATGCTGAAAATCAGCGCCAGCACCGTCCCACTGAGGTAGAACAGCAGATGCCGTGAGTCGATGACGCCCCGGGTGAAGTCATCTCGGTGCGAGAACACGTGCGCGTAATCGATCACGGATTTCATCGGTCGGAGCACGCCCTGACCGATCCAGGCGGAGTCGGAGAGGGCGTTTCCGCCCAGAATCAGCGAGGCGAGCATCACGCAGGCGAGGATGCCCGCGACGGACTGGTTGCTGGTCACGGAACTCGCCAGGACGCCAATCGCAACGAAGAGAAGGCCGGAAACGGCGATGAAGAGGAAACCGCCGATCAACGGTCCGGAATCAAGAAAGCGCGCGTCGCCGGAAAATTTTTTCAGGATCAGGAAGAACCCGATGGTCGAAGCCCACAGCACCGAATAGAGAAAATAAGCGGCGCCGAATTTCGCCAGGACTACCTCGGTGGTGGTTACCGGGGTCGTCAGCAGCGTCTCGATCGTGCCGAGTCGGCGCTCTTCGGCGAGGCACTTCATCGTGAGGAGGGGGACCATCACGCAGGCAGGCAGCCAGAAGAGTTGGAAATACACGTTCGCCGGCGAGGACTCCTGCGGGCCGCTGCTGTAAATTTCCAGAATCTTGGTGAAAATGAGGCCCATGAAACCCAGGAACAGCGTCCCGGCGACGTACGTGGCCGGACTGACGAGGAGCATGCGGATCTCGTGACTGAGGAGAGTGGGAAAGTGCTTCACGGTGATGGCGGAAAGTCGCACGGGCTCCGCACGGGCGTCGAGGGGGCCACGTGGTGCCGTTGGCGGTTTTGCTTCGTCATTTTGTCGCGGGCTTCGCCGCCGCCACCGCATCCCAGCTGCGTCGCGTGGCGGCAAGGAACACATCCTCCAGCGTGGGATTGGCCCGGCTCAGTGCCCGGACGCGAGCTCCGTTCGACAACAAGGTGCGCAGGAGGGTTTCGCCCAGTTCATCGTTTCGGCTCGTCGTAATGGTCATCTTGCGGAAACCGTCGGGACCGGGTTCCGCGGTCGCGGTGATCCGAATCGACGAATCGATCGCCGCCAGGGCAGTGCCGAGGGATTCAGCATCGCCGGCCATTTCCAGGTGATAGTTGGAGTTTCCGAAGATCTCCTTCCGTAGATCCGCCGGCGTACCCTGAGCCACCACCCGGCCTTGATTGATGATCAGGACGCGGTCGCACGTCATTTCAATTTCGGGCAGAATGTGGGACGAGATGATCACCGTCATGCGGCCTCGCAGGCTCGCGATCAGGTCGCGCACGATGAGAATCTGATGCGGATCCAGGCCGATGGTCGGTTCGTCCATGATGATGACCGGCGGTTCGGCGAGAATTGCGTCCGCAATTCCAACCCGCTGGCGGAAACCTTTGGACAGTTGCCCGATGATTTTGTGCCGAACCCGCTTCAGATCGCACACCTCCAGGACTTCGTCGATGCGGGGCCCAAGCTTCCGCCGCGGGATTTCCTTCAGACGCCCGCGGAAATACATGAATTCAGACACCCGCATGTCTTCGGGCAGTGGATTGTTTTCGGGCATGTAGCCAATCCGGCGCTTGATCTCGTCGGGCTGCGTCGCCACGGGGATGCCGCAGATTTTCACGCTGCCCGACGACGCCGGCAGGTAACCGGTGAGGATGCGCATCGTCGTGGACTTGCCGGCGCCATTCGGGCCGAGAAACCCCACGATTTCCCCCCGGGCCACGCTGAAGCTGATGTCGTTCACAGCCGTGACCCCGCCGTAGGTCTTGATCAGACGGGTGACTTCAATGGCGGTGGGAACGTCGGACATGCGCTGGAGGCGGGAGGATTTTAAGGGTTGTGTTGGATTGACGCCGCGAAAGGGAGAAATGTGCCAACGGATCGTGCCAAACTTACGCCTCCTGTCTAAGGAAATTCAGGAAGTTTTCTCCAGGGTGACCTCGCCGGCCCGAAAGCGATGAACCTTGCCTCCCTCGTCGCGGAGCAGGATCGCTCCTTCGTCGTCGAGGCCGCCCACCACGCCGTGATGCCGGCGACCGCCCTCAAGCAAGGTGACCGCCTGGCCGCGCAGCACGTCGAAACGGTTCCAAAGGTCGGCAAACGTCGGGAGGTGTGCTCCCTCGACGAACGTTTGATAGGCAAGCAGGACGCGCCCCACGAGGGCGGCCGCGAGTCGGTTGATGTCCAGGGGCGCGCCGGTGACATCCTCCAACGCAATCGCGCGGTGCGACAAGTCGCCGGGCCAGCCCTCATCCGGGCGGTTCACGTTCAATCCGAGGCCGAAAATGAGATCGCGGATCTGGTCGGAGTCGACCCGGGCCTCGGTCAGCATTCCGCCGGCCTTGCGCCCGTCGAACAGAATATCGTTGGGCCACTTGATGCCCGGCCGGACGCTGGCGAAATTGGCGAGCAGTTCGCAGACATTAAGGCCCATCCAGAGGGTGAACGTCTGCATGCGTTCGGGTTCGACCTGCGGGCGAAACGCGAAGCTCACGTAGAGGCTGGTCGTCGATTCGCTATGCCAGACCCGGCCGAAGCGGCCCCGTCCGTGGGACTGTCGTCGAGCGAGCACGGCAAACGGAGTGGGGCGCCCCGTTGCCAGTTGGCGAGCGGCTTCGTCGTTGGTGCTGTCAACGTCGTCGAGCACGTGCAAAGAAAAATTCTTCGGTCGGACCTTCAATTGGGTGTCGACCAGCGGAGCATACAACGCGCCCGGTAATTTCGAAATCCGGTACCCCCGGGACCGCTGCGCGTCGAACGCAAAACCTGCCGCCCGGAGTTTCTCCATCTGCTGCCAAACCGCCACGCGGCTGACGCCGAGTTTGACCGCCAGTGCGGCGCCCGACACCCAGCTTTTTTCGTGAGTTAGAAGTTCGCGCAGGATGACGTGTTCGGCGGTCGGCATGAATCGGGTTCCGGAAGGCAGTGGAGCGGTAGTCGAGTGTTGGTTTGAACTATGAATCCTTTCCCGCACGCTGGCGCAAATGTCATTTGAGGAACTCCAACAATCAATTACGGACGCCGCCGCCCCTCCCGGGGAACTTTCGCTCGCCCTGCAGGCGCTCTGGCATGACGGCCGGGGTGACTGGGAAAAGGCGCACGCTTGCGCCCAGGACGATCACAGTCGCGACGGTTCCTGGGTTCATGCTTACCTCCATCGCAAGGAAGGCGACCTCGGCAACGCCGGTTACTGGTATGCGCGGGCGGGGCGGGCGCGTCCCGAGCCACGGGTAACTCTTGACGCCGAATGGGACGAAATCGCGCGGGCGCTCGCTTCCCGGTAACGGCCCGGACCGCAATGGCGGGATTTCCGTAACTTCTGACTACTTCTGGCTGTTGCTCCACCCAAAGTCCCGCGAACGCAGAAAGGTTCGCTGCGACTCCTTCAAAATGTAGCTGCCCGCGGCCGCGTCGGTCTTCGTCGCATTGACGCCCGCGTCGTTCAGATCCGCCATATTTTTAAGGCGTTCCTCTTCGGCATACATGGCCAGGGCGCGCGACTCCTTCGATGTTCCGAAAAGCGGCAGCGTAAACCGATTCAGCGCCCGGTCCGCGTCGGAGATATACCGGCGCATCGCGATGTCGGTCAGGCCCTTTTCGGTGTGAATCGCGCGCTCGCTGAACACCGCCGGTTTCGGCTCTTGCACGATGTATTTCGGCAGGCGTACGATGCCGTTCTTCGGCTTATCGATGTCGCGCAGGTCGACCGGTTCGGCTTGCGGCTTGGGCTCTGGCTTCGGAGGCGGAGAACTGTACTTGGGGGACGCGGCGGCGAGGGCGGCCGCGGCTTCGCCGGAAATGGCGCGGGTGCGGCGCGGCGTTTCCGGTGCCCTGGGTTTCTCGATGGTGGACTCGTTCAGAATCGGTGACGTCGTCGCGCTCGCTGACAGCCCTTGGGCGTGGCCGAACGGCATCAGGGCCGCGATCCCGAAAAGCGTGACGGTGGCGTTGAATGAAGTGATACGGACCATTGCGGGGTGAAAGAAACGTGGATGATTGCGCGGTTCCCTGCAAGTACAGGGAACGTGCGACTTCCTGCCAATCACGGCCGCTGTTTTGCCCGCGTCCGTAGCGAAACGATGCCGACCAACAGGCCCGCCGCGAGAAGTGTGAGGGTTGAAGGCTCGGGAATGGCGCTTGGAGCTCCGGTCGAGTAGAGCGTGGTCACCTCGGCTGCCGTGAGTGCCCCGTTGAAGATTCGCACGTAGTTCACCGTTCCACCCGTCGCCTCGCCTTGCCCCGTGGCGAAATCATCGGCAAAAAGCGTCAGCTTGTTGTTCCCCGCCGTGATCGTTGCGAGTGGACTGGTGTCGTTGAAGCTGAACCGCTGCTGACCATTGACGTATCCGGTGACGGTGTTGGCGGCGCCATCGCGCGTCAGCACTACGTGCACGTTGATGTCGGCCACGAAATCCGCCGCACCGGCGGTCGTGACCGGGTAGAAGCTCAGGTTCCCGTTGAGTTGGTAAAATCCGGTGTCATCCGCCCGGTCGTGAAAGTCGGCAATCTTCCGCCATCCACCCGTGGCATCGAACTTGAAGGATAACTCGAGCGAAAAGTCCGTTGGATTCAGGAGGGAGCTGCTCAGGGTGAGCCCCTGGTTTGCCGCAAAGACATAACCCAGCGCGGTCACTTGCCCGCCCAACGAGGCCAGCGGAGTGCCGCCCAAATTGTCGTTCAGCGAGCCGCGCAGGGCATATTCATGCACCACGACGGCCGCCGGTGCGGCGCCGCAACTCAGGCCAAAGAAGGCGAGCCAAAGAAGAAGCCGGCATCTTTGTTGCACGATCAAAATCTGCCATCACGTCGGTGCGGATGCAACCCCTGAGGTGGGGAGCCGCGCTTCGGCTCCTGGTATGGATCTGACCCTTGACGGCCGAACCGTGCGCCCACGCCGACGGGACACACTGAATTCTCACTGCGCCGACGCTCGGGCGGCGAGGTAGGCGCGCCACCCGCGGTGGTGGGTGATGTCGTCGGCTGCCGCCAAGGCGGCCGACTCACAGAGGAATCCCTTCACGTTTTCGCCGTTGGAAAGCGTGAGATTGCCAATGCAAAGGGGCGGGGGAACCGCGGCGACGAAGCGCCCGAACGCCGCCGGCGCGAGTTCCCAGACTTCAAGTGCCACCGCAGCGCCACCTTCGTTGACGCGTAGAAGCCCAGGCTTCGGCGGCGTGGTGTTCGGCAACGCGTAAAGGCGGTAGTTCGGGGACGTGCTGCCGGACCAGACCAAGCGCCCGCCCAAGTCCGTCAATTGGTGATTGAGCGGCAGCCCGGAAAGGTGGGCTCCTACGACTGCCAGGCGGACGAGTGCCGACGGAGGCGAAGAATTGGCCGAAGAGGTTGGTCTGGTCGGTGGAACGGGAGTGGAGGTGGCGCCCAAGTTGCCTCCGACGTGGGCGTGCCAGCGCGCGCCCAACGCCAGCAACTCCCTTTCGCGCCAAGCGGGAGCAATCCAAGTGACGCCCCACGGCAGGCCGTCGTCGCGCATGCCCGCGGGGACTGCAAGCGCCGAGAGGTCGAGGAGGTTGACGAAATTGGTGTAGGTGCCGAGTTGCGTGTTGAACGTGAGTGGATCGGCCGTGACTTCGGCGAGGGTGTAGGGCCGCGGGGCGGTCGGCAGCAGGAGCACGTCCATTTTTTTCCATTCGAGGTCAGCGCGCCGCGCGAGGCCGGCCAGTCGGTGGAAGCCGTCGAACGTATCCGCGGCGCTGAGTCGGTCGGCCTTTTCGACAATCTGCCGCGTTACCGGAAAGAACGCGTCCGCGTGGGAGGAGTGAAATGCGCGCAGCGCGGCCCAGCGTTCCGCGACCCATGGTCCCTGATAGAGCAAGGCCGCGGCTTCACGGAACGGTGCGAAGTCGATCTCAACCAACGTCGCACCCAGCGCGGTGACGCGGGCGAGGCTTTCCTGAAAGCGGTGGGCGGACTCGGCGTCACCAAAAAATTCCCGGTCGTTCACCGCGGGTACACCGATCCGAAGAAGCGAAGACCATTCCCCCGGGCCCTCCGGTCGTGGGCGCGAGAAAGGATCGACCTCATCGAACGACTCCGCGACGGCCAGGACTTCGGCTGCGTCGGCGCAACTGAGGGCGAATATTGAGACACAATCGAGCGAGCGGCAGGCCGGCACCACCCCGCGCGTGCTGAGTGCGCCCTTGCTGGGTTTCAGGCCCACCAGATTGTTCAGCCCAGCCGGCACACGACCCGAACCGGCGGTATCGGTGCCCAGCGCGAACGACACCAGTCCGGTCGCTACCGCCACCGCCGAACCGCTGCTGGAGCCGCCCGGAATTACTCCGGGGTGAAACGGATTGCGCGGCGCGCCGTAAGGGGAGCGCACGCCGACCAGGCCGGTGGCGAACTGATCGAGGTTGGTTTTGCCGATGGGGATCGCGCCGGCATCGAGGAGACGCTGGACGACCGGCGCGGAGTTGCCCGGGATGTAACCGAATTCCGGACACGCCGCAGTCGTCGGCGTGCCGGCGAGATCGATGTTGTCCTTGATCGCAAATGGCAGCCCATAGAGCGGCTGGCCGGCCGGTCCGCGGTCCTCGACCTGACGGGCATGGGCGAGCAGTTCCTCGCGCGACCGCAGGTGAATCCACACAGCCGGGTCGGCCTGGATGGAGATCCGGCGGAGGACCTCCTCCACGAGGGAGACGGGAGTCAGTTCGCCGGAGACGTAGGCACGGCGCACGGACGCGTGATCGAGGCTAAGCGGGCGGTGGGGCACGGTGGAGAAAGGGATTGATTCGCGACTTGGTCAGGCCACTTCGACCAGCCGCGGCGCGGTGGTGTGCGACGTCCCGGTGACAACTCTGGTCGGCGCCGTGACTGGGGCGAACTTGGCGCAGCCGGCGAGGAACGCCGCCACCAGCAAATAGCCCACCGCCACGCCCAGACTTTGGCCGACACCAATGCGCTCGCCGTGCATCAGACCGAAGAAGGTCAGCACCGCCCCAGCTGCGGCGAAACCGGCGGCGCGCCACAATTGGTGCTCGATGATGTAGACTGCAGTCGCTCCAAGCACCAGGCCGCCCAGGGCGGCGCCGCCACCGAGCACCTCCAGCCCGTGGAACAACACGCCTTCCCCGGCCATCTTTCCGACAAGCTCCTCCGAAACGGTGGCAACGCCGGCGGCGCCGAGGGCGCCTTTGATCATGCCCACGGACCAGGCGGCAAGATGGGGAACGAGCGCGACCACGATGGCGGGCGCGTGGCGGTGCGGCGATTCGCTGAACGCTTGCGAACCCATGAGCATGCCGATATAGAGCAGGATGGGCAGGATCGCGACGACCGGCACGAGTGCCAGCATCACGGATACGGTGCCGAGCCAGCAGAGCACAATCACCATGGCACCGGTGGCGACCGAGTAGCCGATGCGACCGCCCATCGCCTTCCAGCCGGGGTGGCCGATGTAGACTGCCAGGATGAAGGGGTTGCCCATGAAGCAGCCGATCATGCTGATGATTCCGTCCGCCGCGAGGACACGGGTGGTCGGGAAACTGTCACCGCCCGCCGCCGCGCTCTCGACGTTGTCGATGGCCTCGACGAGGTCGTAGATGCCAAACGGAATGGCCGTCACCAGGAGTACACCGAGATATTCGAAACCGGAGAAGACGTGGCCGAACGCGGGAAGCGGGATGCTGAAGCCAAAATGGGTGAACGACTGGGTGAGACCCTCGAGGGAAAGACCGCCGTAGTTGAGATTGAAGAGATTGGACCCCCAGGCGATGACGGTTCCGACCCCCATGGCGACGAGCCCCGCGGGTAGGCCGCGGAAGTAGCGCACTCCACCAAACCAGTTCACCATCAGGATGGCGAAGCACACGAGGCCGATCGCCGGCGTGAGAAACATCTGCAACGCCGGACGCATCGAGATGAAGGTGATCGAGACGCCGGCGAGGGTGCCGAGGAGCGCGGCGCGAGGTGTGACCTTGCGCACCCATTTTCCCAGAAAGCCGCCGATGACCAGGACGATGCTTTGGATGAACACCCACGTGAGGCCTGCCTCCCACGCCTTAATCGGATCTCCGGTCTGCAATTTGATCGGGAGCATGACGACGAAGACGCAGATGAACATGTGGCCGACGCCGGGACCCGACGGAAGGGCGCACACGTCGTTGCGGCCGGTCCTCCGCGCCAGATCGTAGGCGAGCCAGGCATAGTAACAGCTTGAGAGACAGAGCATCAGTCCTACCGCCGGCAGGATGCGACCGAACACGAGTTCATCCGGCATCTTGAGCACGAAGCGGAGAAGTCCGGTCAGGGTGAGGATGTTGACGAGGATGTTGGTACCGAAACCGAAAAACGCGTTCCAGTCTCCGGGCACCCAGAGTTTCGGGCGAGTGGTGGTGGTCATGGTGTGCCGAGGGCGGCGAGGATGTTTTCCGAATGAGAGACCCAGCCGAAAATTCCGCTCTGGGCCTTGATCATCGCGAGGCCGGCAGCGTGGAATTCCGGAAAATACGAGCCGGTGCAGTCGGCCGGCACAAGACAGTCGAAGCCGCGATCATTGGCCTCCCGCACGGTCGTATGCACGCACACCTCAGTCGTGACCCCGGTGACGATTAGCTGACGTATTTCGCGGTCATCCAGAAGCGATTTCAGATCCGTCGCCCAGAAGGCGCCCTTGCCTGGCTTGTCGATCACCGGCTCACCGGGCTGCGGGTAGAGTTCGGGGATAATGTCATGACCACGTTCGCCGCGAATCAGGATGCGTCCCATCGGGCCCGGGTCGCCAATCGTGAGATCGGAGCGCGCGCGGTGTTTCTTGGTGGCGGGAAGATCGCTCAGGTCCGGGTGGTGGCCCTCCCGGGTGTGAATGACCGTGAGGTGCGCGGCGCGCCAGGCGGCGAGAAGTGCACAGTTCGGGGCGATGGTTCGCCGGAGCAGGGACACGTCATTGCCGAGCGATTCGCCAAAACCTCCCGGCTCGAGAAAATCCCGCTGCATGTCGATAATCAGCAGCGCGCATTCGGTGGGCCGAAAATCAAATGCGTAGGGTTCGGCGGCGATGGCGCGGGCGCGGGCACGCTGACGTGGTTCTGCGATCATGCGGCGAGTTCGGCGACGGGGGCGGTGCAAACGCCGCTCTTCTCCAGGGCGCGCGCCACCCGCAGCAGGTCCGCCTCGCGCCACGGTGCCGCGATGAGTTGTACGCCAATCGGCTGTGGCCCGGTGGTGTGCACCGGCGCGGCCACGACGGGAAGGCCGATGAAACTGATCGGTTGGGTGAAGAGACCGAGATTGGGCCGCACCGGCATCTCCACGCCCTCGAGTGTCATCGTTTCCTGTCCAATCAACGTCGCGGGCACGGGAGTCGCCGGGGCGAGCAAGACATCGACGTGGCGGAAGACTTCGCGGACTTCAGCGCGGAACCACGCCCGAAACCTCTGCGCCTGGAGGTACCAGGCCGACGGGGTGAGGGCTCCGGCGATAAAACGATCGCGGATTTTTGGGTCGAAGTCCGCCGCACGGGTCTTCAGTCGGTCAAGGTGCAGGGTGCCGCCTTCCGTGGCGGTGATGAGGAACGCCGCCGCGCGGGCGAGGGCAGCCTGCGGCAATTCGACCCGCTTGACGGCAAATGCCGGGCCGAGTGCCGCGGCGACCGCGGCGACCGCCGAGCGAGCTTGGGGCGGGCAATTGTTCTCAAAGTAGCCGCCGAGGGTCGCAATCCGCAGGCCGGTGATCCCAACCTCGAGTTCGGGTGCTGAAGACGCGACCGGCCGTTGCGCACAGGCCGGGTCGCGCGGATCCGGGCCCTGCAACGCGTCGTACGCAGCGGCGAGGTCGGCGACGTTGCGCGCGAACGGACCGATGTGGTCAAGGCTGTCGACAAAGGGAAAGGCGCCGGCGCGGGAGAGTCGGCCGTAGGTCGGCTTGAGCCCCCAGATGCCACAAAACGAGGAGGGCACCCGGATGGAGCCGTTGGTGTCGGTGCCAATCGTGAAAGGCACGAGTCCCGCCGCGACGGCGGCGCCGCATCCCCCGGAGGATCCCCCCGCCGAGCGGGCGAGATCGTGCGGATTGCGCGTCGGACCGTCGTGGGCGTTGTCGGTGACAAAATCGTAGGCGTATTCGCCCATGTTGAGGGCACCAACGCAGATCGCGCCGGCTTGGCTCAGTCGCTCAACCGCGGTTGCGTCGGTTACGGCGGGGGGATTGCTGCGGTTGATTTTCGATCCGGCGAGGGTCACGATTCCCGTGAGATCGAAGAGGTTTTTCACCGCATACGGCACGCCGGCCAGCGGGCCGGGGTCACGACCGGATGAGATTGCGTTGTCGATGGCGGTGGCTTCGGCGCGGGCGCGGTCGGCAGTGACGGTGGTAAAGGCGTTGAGGGAAGCGTGGGTCGACGTGATTCGTTCAAGGGCGAATTCCGTCACCTCGCGTGCGGTGACATGGCGGTTGCGGACGGCGGCCGCGATTTCAAGCGCACTGGTCGTGAAAAAGTCCCGGTTCATGCCATGAACGTGGGTGCAACCTCACCATCACCGGGCAGGTCAAATGCCATGAGCGGGCCGGCGATTGCCGCCGTACGCTGAATGCTCTCGATCACGCCCGGGCGATGCGCCCGGTCGATTGGAAGAGCGAGGGCACTGGACGTGAGATCCACATAGCCGTCCCACGCTGGTCGGCCGGGAGGAGGGAGGACGGCGTTGGAGACGTGAGCGGCCACGATTTTCCAACCGAGGGAGGGAAACCGTACCCAGACCTGGGATTGGCGACTGTGTCGCGGCTGGCCGGCTACTTTTTGATCGAGCTCGCACATCACGGACGCGACGTCGTTGCCGAGCGAGAGGATGGTGCGGCGCAGGATTTTTCGCTCGGTGAACGCCGGGGTGCTGGAAGAACGGTAGGCGGCGACGGCCGCGGCGCCGTAAAGGTGCTCGTGCACACCGAAGCGTACGATGTGCGGCGAGTCCCAGAAAAAGCCGTTGAGTGCCGGAACGTCGTTGGCCGCAAGGGCACGCTCATACGCATCATGCAGAAGGGTGAGTTCGGCGACGACAGCGGGCGCGTTGACATCGGGCATGCCTGAGGCTTCTAGCAGGGAGCGGACCATATTCTTTGCGGCGAGGCGCGGCGTTGGTGGGTGACCCTCAAGTTGATCGGACTGGAACTCAGGCAGCCTGGGACAGGCGGCCTGAGTTCAGTCGAGTGAACTACCACTTATAGCTCACGGTCAGGTCCGCCGTCGGCCCGATGCTGGGGCTGATGAAGACGTCCCAAAACAGGAACTGCGGCGTGTAATACCGAGCGTCGAACACGTTGTTCGCGTTCAACCGGAACGACCATTGCCGGTAGTTGTAAAATGCGGCAGCCCGGCAGACCGTGTACTCCGGCAGCTTGATCTGCTGGAGGTATCCGGAGTAAAACGACGAGACGTAGGTGCCGCCGAACGAAAGTCCCCAACCGTCTTTCGAGGTATAGGTGCCGTTTATCGAAAACACGCGCTGCGGCGTCGGGGCTTGGATTGGAGACTTCACTCCGATGAGGCCGCCCACGGCGACGAAGCGACCGGCGTAGGTGAGTTTTGGGTCGAGTCCGAGCGCGCTCGGCGGGACGCCGAGGAAGAACGGCGAGTTGAGCAGGTCGGTGCGCTGCCAGGTGGCGGCGGCCGTGAAGCTGAGAGTCTTGGTCGGGGCAAAGCGGGCTTCCACTTCCATTCCCTTGGACTTGTACTTGTCGAACGTGCCGCCCGTTGGATCGAACGCGGTTTTCTCCTGCTTGTAATAGGCGAGCGTGGCGAAGAGTTTGCCCTTCAGCAGCGTTCCCTTGAGTCCGGCCTCGGCAATCTTGGAATCCTGCAGCCAGGTGGCGCCGCCCAGGTTGAGCACATCAATCATTCCGCCCTGCCCGAGCTCGAGATAGCGCGATGTGGCATAGGTGATGTAGGGGCTGAGGCCCTCGAGTTTGTAGGTGAGGCTGCCATTGTAGGTGAATGCGCTGTCGGAGTCAGAGGCGTAGCCGTAGACCGCGTTGAGGTCGGTGCCGTTGGTGTGCGCGTTGTAATGATCCACCCGGGCGCTGCCGATAAACCCGAGTTTTCCGCCGAACGTCGTGTCAAGGAGGGCGAAGGCGCCGAGGTCGGAAAACGCACCGATCTGCCGCCAGTTGTAGGGGACGTTGCCTGAACCGGTGTGTGCGCCCTCGAAGCGATCATTGGCCGTGGCAGGAGTTGAGATGTCGCGGCGGTCGAGCACCTGGTAGCCGCGACCACGCGACTCGCGCTCGTCGCCGGACGAGTAACGCCACGAAACGCCGAGCACGCTGTCGAGCACGGTGTCCTTGGTGGGCGTCGCATGCAGCGTGGCCGTCGACTTGTTTTCAAACGCCATGGCGAGGTAGTCGGCGGTGAATCCGTAGCTCGAATACTTCGTATGGTTCATGAAATCGTAGAACGTCTGGTTTTTCAATGAGGCGCCGTCGCCGAGCGACTTCGTCAGGTCGAAGTAACCCGTGAACGAATCCGTCTTGGAAAAGTCGATCGACTCGACCTGCACGGTGTGGTGGCTGAGCTTCACCGTCTTGACGGTCGCCGGATCGAGGGCGAACGCGGCCTTTTGGTCGGCGCTCAGAGCGTCGTAGGGAAACGGATTGGCGAATGCGAACTGTTCGAGGGAATAGCGGTTCAATTCCGCGGGACTGAGGAAGCCGTTGCCGTTCGAGTCCAAATTGAGCTTCGGACGTCCTGCGAGGTATTCGCCGTCGGTGTCGATCATGCGCTGGGTGACACGGTTCCAGCCGAGGCTCTGGTTCAGGTTCGCGCGCTGGGCCATGAAGCCGTACTCCAGCAGCACCGAATCGGACAGCTGTGTGTCGATCGCCAGTTGGATGAGTGAACTCTTGTTGTAGATGCTGTCGTAGTAACTTTTGGAATCCTCGGCCTGCACGAAGACGTAGGCGCCGGACTTTTTTCCGAGGAGGGAAAAAGGTGTGCCGTATTCCAGGCTGCCGACCATCTTGCCGTAGGTGCCGATGGTCGTGCTGGCCAGGCCGACGGGCTTCTCGATGAATTTGGCGGTTTTGCTCTTGGCGGTCTTGGGAATGAAATTCAGGACGCCGCCGACCTTGCCACCGCCGTAGATCGGGGGCGGCGGACCCTTCACGATTTCCGTGTAATCAGTGCTCGCGATCGGGGTGGGGAAGTTGCCGCGATTTTCGACGCGGCGGAAACCGCGGAAGAAATTGTCTGCCCGTTCGCCGCGTACATCGAGCGCCCCGGGCACACCGAAATAGTTTCCCGTGAACGAGCCGGCGGTGACGGCGACGAAATCGTTGACCGTGCGGATGCTGAAAAGATCCGTGAGTGAACTCTCGATGACCGTGATCGAGCGGGGAGTGTCGACGAGCGGCCGGGGAACCCCGAAGAGACTGGAGCTTTCGCGCGCCGGCAACACGTCGTAAAGATCGTTGGCCTTCGCCGAGGCGACGAATTTCTCCAAGGTGACGATATCCTCCTTGGGTGTCGTCGGTGTCTGTGCAGAAAGCGTTGAGGTGACTGCTGCCGCAGCCAATAGGCCAATGCGGGTCAGCGGTGGAAGAGGGTTGAGACGGCGGGAAGCCGCGGGTGATGCGGCGGGACGGAGCGGTGCGTTCATCGTGATGGTGGGCTGGCTGGCGTGGTGAAACAGCGCCGCTGGAGGCGGCGTCGGCTATCGCTTGAGCAACGGTCGTGCCAAATCGTATGCAATCATGTATACAATAAAGTATGCGCTTCGCCGTTGCACCGCGCGTTCCTCGCGCTTTTTGTCCGCCCCGTCATGGCCCGCAGCCGCCGCTCCTCCGAATCTTCCTCCTCAAGCCCGCCGGTTGCGGTGGGCTCGGCCCCGGTCGGAGTGTCGGGACAATTGGCGTCGCAAATTCTCCGTACCCTCCGGGAGCGGATTCTGAACTGGCATTATCCGCCTGGTCGACATCTGGGTGAACAGGTCTTGTGCGACGAGTTTTCCGCGAGTCGAATCCCGGTGCGGGAGGCGCTCCGCGCTTTGGCGGAGCAGGGGCTCGTCGATCAGGTGCCCAATCAGGGCTGCTATGTGAAGCAGCCGGACGTGGAGGGAATTCACCAGCTTTACGATTTCCGGCTCGCGTTGGAACTGTTCGTCGTCGAGCGGTTGGCGTTGGTCGGCCTGGCTCCGGAATTCGTCCAACGCACCCGCGAGAACTGGGAGCCGTTGTTAAGCATCCGGGCGGATGCGCCGGTGGATGGTGCGGAGTTGGTGCGTGCCGACGAGGCTTTTCACCTCGGATTTGCGCGGGAGTTGCGCAACGCGTACATCGAGGAGGCGCTGCAGGACATCAATGAGCGGCTGCGTTTTGTGCGTCAGGTCGTGATTACCACACCGCATCGGGTTCAGGCCACCGCGGGGGAGCATCTGGCCGTGCTGGACGCGTTGGTGCTGCGCAATGCCGAGGCGGCCCGAAAGGCGCTCCGCCTCAATATCAACGCTGCAAGGAACAAGGTTGAGATTGCGTTGGCGCAGGCGTTGACGAAATCGCACAAGCACCGGTAAGCAGGGGCTCATCCGGCGGCGCAAAAAACGCGGACCGGTCGGTCCGCGTTTTGAAATCACAGGGCTAGCCGCCCCTGAACTACTTCTTGGTTGTGGGCGTTTTCGCTTCGGGAGCCGGAGCGGGCGCTGGTGCGGGGGCCGGAGCTGGCTCGAAGAGTTCATCCGCCTTCTGCGGCAGACCGGTGAAACTATACTCCGAGATCTGAAAGGCACGCTTTTGCATCAACCCGTTCACAGGCGACGAGGCTTCGCTGTGGGAAATCATCACGAAGACGGGGCCGGCCGGGATGGTTTCAAATTCGGGTCCGATCGGCTTGTCGTCTTTCTTTTCCTCGCCCGGCTTCGCCTCGCCATCCTTCTTTCCAAGATCGGCAACGCTGCCGAGAGCGGCGGGACCACTTTTTCCGTCGGCGGTCGCGGTCGGTGGCTTGAGCTTCTTTTCTTCCGGTTTCCGGCCCATCGCTACTTTGATCACCTTCTTGTCAAAGGTCTCAATTTGAAAACTGCGCTGATTCGCCTTCGCGGCCGTCACGTTGGCATCATCCAGCGCGTTCGTATCGGAAAAGCGCACGGTGCCGATTGAACTGAGTATTGAGGAGATCTTGTCGGCCTTGAGCTTTTGTCCGGTCGGGGTGTTTTCGGCGACCCACGGGTCTTCTTTCTTGGCACGGGAGACCTTGATTGGCCCGCCTTCAGCAAAGGGGATTTCCAGTTTTGCCACATCGTCGGCCTTGATGTTAATGAGTTCTGCGTTGGCCCAGTTCTTGGGCTCGGTGTCGAGCCAGGCGCTCAGGTTTGTGAGGAAGGCCTTCTTCTCGTCGCCGATCCGGACATAACGGCCACCGCCGACCTCGGCACTCTTGCCGAGGGTGAGGGTCAGCACAACCTTGTCGGACGCGTCGAGCAATTCGATCTTGGTGTCCTTGAATTCAAGCAGCGCGATGCGATTCGGGCTCGTGGTGACAAGGCGTTGGAGCTTGGCGTCCGTCAGGTTGCCAACGAAGCCGGAGAGCTTCGAGAAGTCCGCCGCCATGTCGTAATAGGAAGGGACGCGCCAGGTGCCGTCGGATTGACGTGTGAGTTCCACGGTCTTGCCGGCGTCGGAGAGGCGAAGCTTGCTGGATTTTTCAATCACGGCGCGGTCGACCAGCGACTGATTGATCCGGTTGTCGGGCAGCGGCGGTGGCGTGGGACGCCGGGCGAAGTAGGCGCCGGCCGAGAGCGCGGCGAGCACGAGAACAGTGACGATGAGGGTTTTGAGTTTCATCGCGAAGCGAAGAGAAAAAGTTGAGAGTTAATGGCTGAAAGTGGGAATCGCGGGAGAATCGCCCGGCCGGGTTGCAACGTCGGAGCAGCGCCGGCGCGCACGGAGGTTATTTCCTTCGGCTGCGGTAGAACCACAGGCCAAAAACTCCGACCAGCAGCGGGGTCGCCAGCAGGTTGACGACGAGAAGCTTGTTCTCGAGACGGTCGATGTCTTCGCGCAGAGCGCGGCGGATTTCCCGGCGTTCACCGCGCATCGCGGCCTGTTGTTTCTGGAAGTCCTCGATGGCCTTCGCCATTTCGGGCGTGGCGACGAGGCGGTTGCCCTCGCCCTTCTTGCCCTGAAGTTCACTCAGCTTGGTCTGGACCTGCTGGAGGCGGGTATCGAGTTCAGTGAGTTTGGCCTGATATTGTTTCTGCGCGGCCGCTTCCATCTTGCGAACCACGGTGAACGGCCGGAGCGACGTGCCCTTGCCGCGGATCGAGATGAGGTCCTGCGAGCCACCGAGGAATTCGACAGTGTTGGCGGCGAACGCGAGGTTGTCATTGAACGGTTCGGCCGCGGTCTGGCCGAAGAAGTTGAACTTGCGGACGCTGTAGTCGTCGAAAAGCCAGTCGGTGTCGGCGATGACGAAGAGCGTAGAGGTGTTCTTGGATTCCTTCAGCGAATCGCCAGCGGGCTTGGGCTCTTCTTTTTTCGGTGCATCCTTCTTGGTCGGATCGTCGGCGGGTTTCTCTTCCTTGGGCGCGCCGTCCGGAAACGCGGTCTTGAACTTCCCGGTGACGAGCGCGGCGATGGTCTTCTTTCCGCTCGGAGTGATCTGTTTTGCAACGTCGTCCGGCTGGGCGAACTGCAGCATCATGCTGGCGATGTCGCCGGCCTGGGCGGAGGTCTCGACCAGCGGAGTGAACGTGACCGTGGCGCCTTCCTTCTTCGAGATACTGCCCGACTCGATGAACATTGCGGAGTTGAGTTGCGCGGTGGTCATCGACTTCGAATTGAAGGCTTCCTTGCCGCGCAGGCTGAGCCAAATCGGATAGCGTGCGACGCCTCCGCCGCCGGTTTGGACCTGGGTGGCGTTCTCATTGTCGCCGACGACCTTTTGTGGATCGTATTGGACCCCGTAGGCGCCGAGAAGAGAGGGGAGATCGCTCGAAACGTTTTGCGGCCCTTGCCCCATCATCTGTTGCTGCGGATTGCTCTGACGCTTGAAATGTTGCGAAGACGGGTCGACGGCGAGGAACACGGGTTTGCCCCCGAGCAGAAACTGGTCGATCGAAAACTGCAGCTTCGGCGAGACGTTCTGGGGATGCGCAATGAGCAGCGCATCGAGGTCGGCGGGGAGTTCCGTGGCGGACGCTTCGACCGTGATGATTTTGAAGGACTGTTCCAGCTCGGTCATGATCATCTGCGATGGCTGCGGCTGCTGGCGCATCATCATCATCATTTGCATCTGCTGCGGGTTCGTGCCCTGCAGAGGGAGGCTTGTGAGCAGACCGAGTTTCCGCTTGTCAATTTGTTGGACGCTGTAGACGAGCTTCGAAAGGTCGTATTCGAGGAATTGTTCGCGCTGCGGGGTGAAGGCCGGGATCGTCTTTTGTTGATCCGCTTGAGTGACGATGAGGCCGAAGAAGAACTGCTCTCCGCCCTGCTGGGCGACTTGGGGCGTGAGACCGGAGGCCGTGGCTTTTTCCTCCTCAGGCGTATCCGGCCGCGGATGGACGACATTCAAGGTCAGCTTGCCACGCGAAGCGCGAACGTACTGGCGGAGCATCTCCTGCACTCGCGCCGCGTAGTTTTTGTAGGCAATCGGGAGATTCGAGGCGTCCTTCGAAAAGTAGAGGTCGAGTGAGACCGGCTCATCGATTTTTCCGAGCATTTTCTTGGTGCCGTCGGAGAGTGAGTAAATCGATTCCGCAGTGGCGTCGATCCGCACCGGGATCGAGGACGCGAGGTAGTTCACCAGCACGAGGCCGATGAGCAGGAGTATGATGGCGACAGTTTTGCTACCGAATTTCATGGCGGAGCTTAAGGTGTTTCAGCGTTCGAGGACGACGACGTTGAGGAAGAGCGTGAAGCCCATCAGCGAGAGAAAGAACAATACATCCTTGGGATCGATGATGCCTTTGGTGAAGGCATCGAAGTGGGTGATGAAGCTGAAATTTGCGAGGGCGTCGGCCGCCGCCAACGGGAGCAGGCCCTCAAGCGTGTCGGTAAAGCTGCTGAATCCGAGGAAAAGCAGAATGGCACACGCTCCAAGGCTAAGAACGAAGCTGATGACCTGGTTCTTCGTCAGCGCGGACATAAGCGCGCAAACACCCAGATATCCGCCCGCCATCAAAATTGCGCCGATATAGGTCGTCGCGATTACACCCCAATCGGGATCCCCGAGGTAACCGACCGTGAGCGCCATCGGAAAACTCAGGACGACCGCGAGAGCGAGAAACGCCCAGCCGGCGAGAAATTTCCCGAGGACGGCCTCAAGCGTCGTCACGGGGAGCGTGAACAGCAGTTCAACGGTGCCGGAGCGCTTTTCTTCCGACCAGAGTCTCATGCCGGCGGCGGGCACGATGAACATGAAGAGCCAGGGGAAAAAGGTAAAATAGCTTTCCATTCCGGCAACGCCGGCGCGGAAAAAACCTCCGTAGCGGGAAAATGCGAGCGAGACGGAGATGACGAGGAAGGCGACCAGGAAGACGTACGCGACGGGGGAGCGGAAATACCCGAGAAACTCGCGTTTGAAGATCGGAGTGATTTGGCGCATGGCAGGAGAGGGTGAAAAGATGGGAATTCGGGTTGCGAGCAGGGCGCGGGCGGAGCCGCCTGTCAGGTGAGCAGCGAGGTTCGCCACTCCCGTTCGTCTGCTCGCCTCGTCAAAATCAGATATCGCCGTGGGTCAGCGTGCGGAAAATTTCGTCGATCCGAGCTCCCGGTTGGCGGGCGCGGAGTTGGGCCGGCGTTTCATCGGCGACGACCTTGCCCCGGGAGATGATGATCACGCGGTTGCAGATCGCGTCGACCTCCTCGAGGATGTGCGTCGAAAGTATGACCGCCTTCTCGACGGCCATGTTCTTGATCAGCGAGCGGACCTCGTTTTTCTGGTTGGGATCGAGGCCATCCGTTGGCTCGTCTAGCACGAGCACGGGTGGATCGTGCAAAAGCGCCTGGGCAAACCCGACGCGTTGCTTGAAGCCTTTGGAGAGCGTTTCGATGCTCTGCTTTCGAACTGGTGCCAGATGCGTGAGGGAAATCGCCCGATCGACCTGCGTTCGGTTTGCTTCGGCACTGCGGAAGCCGCGAATATTGGCGATGAAGCCGAGGAACTCCTCGACCGTCATCTCCGGATACGCCGGCGCGCTTTCGGGTAGATAACCGAGCTTTTGTTTCACCGCGACCGGGTCAGTCGCCACGTTGATGCCGTCGACAGTCGCCGTCCCCGCGTCGGGTCGGAGAAAGCCGGTAATCATCTTCATCGTGGTTGACTTGCCGGCGCCGTTCGGGCCGAGGAAACCAAGGATGTCGCCGCGTTTCACCGAAAAGGTGACGCCATCGACTGCGCGCTTTGTTCCGTATGTTTTGACGAGACCTTTGACTTCAATCATGGAGCGGGAAAACGGGGTGGGATGTAGCCTGTGAGACCGGCAAGACGGAGATTGTTCCTAAAGGGTTCAAGCAATGACGATGTCGTAAAAATAATCGGCGCGGCGGGGTGCAAGCGGAAAGTTTTTGGCGAATCGCATGGAGTTTGATTTCAGTCAATCGTCCGAATAGCAAACACCGCGTTGAGAGAAGTTTCCCCGACCAATTGCACCTTAAACGGCGGCTGGGCCCAGCGCGACCGGGTGTTGAAGAAATCGAGGTTCGTCTGGAACTTGGTAATGATGATATGCGTGAACCCTGAATTTCTCCAGCCGCGAGCGGCCTCTTCCGGGGTTAGGGACAGGTCGAAAAGCCAGTCCGCCTGGGGGCTCCACAGTGGAACGACGCGAATTCCCGCCGGCGCAAACGTCCCCTGAAATCCCGGGGCGTCGGCGAGTACGAGCGGCAGTCCATCGGCCGAGCGACGGACGATTGCCACGATCTCACCTGGCTTTTCCTCGGTGACCTTAGCCGCAAAGACCCGCCAAGTGGCGATTGAGGT
Organism: Opitutia bacterium; assembly: GCA_947474365.1. Lineage (GTDB taxonomy): Bacteria > Verrucomicrobiota > Verrucomicrobiia > Opitutales > Opitutaceae > ER46. Next base: position 31,675 of record CANJIU010000048.1, read on the forward strand.
TCGCCAAGGGTTTTGTGGCAACGTCAGCGTCCCGGCAAACGTGGCCACCATCATGAGTGTGAGCAAGACCGGGGCCGCCCGCCCGAGCGCGGGTGAGGGCGGGGCTGCGAGTCCGATTCCAGCCGCCAACGAGGCGAGGCCGAAGGCAGGACCTGCCACCCGCAGGGAATAGAACAGACCTCCGTTGGTATACCGAACCGAAAGGTACCACAGCGACGCGATGGCGAGACCTGAACCGAGCGCCCATCGCGTCGTCGAATTTCCTCGGAGCGCTCCGAACGCCAACACCCCACCGCCAAGGATCGCTCCCGGAGCGAAGAGGAGCAAATATCGCGCGACGTCGCGCCAACCACTGAGGTGATGCAACGTGTTGCCCAAGGTGTCCGCATCGTGTTCGATCCACGCCAAAAACCTTCCGTTCGTGGGGAACCCTCCTACCGCAAGACTGTAAAAAGGATTTCCAGTGAGGAGGAACGTGCGAAGCGGCCAGATCGCTCCGACTGCGGCGAGCCCGCCAAAGGCCAGCCACGAACGACGATTCGCTCGCGCGACCAGAAGCCCCGCAGTGCCCAAGAGCGGAAACACGACACCATATTCCCGGGCCGACGTTCCTAACAAGGAGAAGAGTCCCGCGAGCGCCGCCCATTTGGGCTCCCCGCTGCGTTGCACCTCAAGCAGGGCAAACGCGATGCCGATGAGGGATAACGCCGTCAGCCCGGTTTCCTGACCGAGTAAAAACGACCACGTCAACAACGGCGTGGCGGCGGCGGCCAGACACGCGAAGTGCGCGGCCCGTGCTCCGCCAATCTTCTCCGCCGTGCGCCAGAGCAGTTCGTGCATCGATGCGAGCTGCAATACCACCGCTGCCACCGTCCAGGCGGCGGTGGCGCTGCCGGCGCAGGCATAGGCCCACGCGTAGAGTGCTGAAACGCCGGGCGGGATGCTTTCCGCCCAAAAATACGACGTGAAATCCGCCGCTGACCGGGGCGGGTAAAAGTCCACGCTGCCCAGTCTCAGCATTTGCTCTGCGAGAAAACTCCATCGAAACCCGACGTCCGGACCGGCCAGTGGCTCGTGCCATGCCCGCCAGCTAACGGTGAGCCAAAACAACGCGCAGGGCGGACCCCACACCCATTTGCTGAGTCGGCTCACCACCGGGGTGTCCGTCGCCGCGCCGGGGCTGGTCCGTCGTCGGGCGAGGACCGCGGCAAGGCCGATTACAACCAGAACGGTCGTCAACGAACCCAGCGAAATTCGTACCGAGGCGAATTGCAGGCCCAACACGCTCGCGTAGAGCGCGACCGCCGAACCGCAAAACGCGGTCGCCACGCTGATCGGCAGACGCAGCGCCCACATCCACGCTGCGCCCGGCCCAAGCAGGCCGGCCAGCAACAGGACAACTCTCCCGGCCGGCCACAACCCAGTGAACGCGTCCATCGGCTGCGATCAACTCGGAGTGACGATGGCGGCTCCCGCGTCCGCGCGATCGTTTTCCGTCTTCAGGCGGAGCTGGCCGCAGGCGGCGTCGATGTCGTGACCCTTTTCCCGCCGCAACGTGACCGAGATGCGCGCGGCCCGCAGCACGTCCGCGAACCGCTCCTGCCGCGTGAGGCTCGGCCGCTTCCACGGCAGTCCTTCCACGGTGTTGTAGGGGATAAGGTTCACGTGCGCGTGCAGGTCGCGCGCGATGTCGCGCAATTTTTCCGCCTGCGGAAGCGAGTCGTTCACCTCTTCGATCAGGATGAACTCCAGCGTCACCATGCGGCCGTGTTTTTCCGAAAACGTGCGCACTGCCGGGATCAGTTTCGCGAGAGGATACGCCTGGTTAACCGGCATGATCTTTTCCCGCACCTCGTCCGTGGCGCCGTGCAGCGAGATCGCGAGCCGGAACCCTAGATCCTCCTCGGCGAGCTTCAAGATCTTCGGCACGAGCCCGCTGGTGGAAATCGTGATCCGGCGGGCGCCAAAACCGAGGCCCCAGTCGGCGTTCACGATCGTGAGCGCGCGGATGAGGTTGTCGTAATTGGCCAGGGGCTCGCCCATGCCCATGACGACGATGTTGTCGAATGACGCCAGCTCCATCCGGGCCCGCGGCGTGCGCGCGTCCTCCCGGTAGCATACCTGCAGAAGCTGGGCGACGATTTCGCCGGCATTGAGGTCGCGCTTGAGACCGGCGAGTCCGCTGGCGCAAAAGACGCAGGCCATCGCGCAGCCGACCTGGGTGGAAATGCAAATCGTCTTCCGCGAGTGCTCGACGCCCACGCCTTCCTGCGGCACGCGGATGATCACGGTCTCGATCAGTGCGTGGTCGCCGAGGCCGAGGAGGAGCTTGTCGGTCACGTCCTCCGACTGCTTGTTGAGCACCAGCGAAACGGGCATGAGTTCGAACGACTCCGCCAGCCAGGTGCGCAGCGGCTTGGATAGATTCGTCATCGCCTCCCAGCTGCGCACGCGTTTCTTGTAGAGCCAGTCGAGGATCTGCTTCGCCCGGAAGGCCGGCTCGCCGTGCTCGCGGAGTTTTTCCGTGAGCGATTCGAGCGTCTCACCAGTGAGCGGCGGTTTGGCGGGCGTGAACTTCATGGGCGGCCCGGGATTCGAGGGCCAAGCCGGTGCACAGGGAAGAACAAAAGCGGGCCGCGTGCGCCATGACGCAGGCGATTCGCCGTGCTCGCGTCAGGGTTTCAGCCAACGTACGAACCACTCGCGGGCGAGGACCATCGATTCGGGCAGCACCTTGTGCCCGGTGTTCGGTTGCACTTGCAGCACGAATTTCTCCTCGGCGCCGGCGGCTTGATATGCCGCACGGGCGGCGTCGGCACACTCCTTCAATCCCGGCCCGGGCGTGCGTGGATCGATTTCGCCGTTGATAGCGAGGAGCGGGCGCGGTGCGATCAACGGCAGCATCGCGGGGCCGTCAAATTGCCCATAGATGCCCAGGGCCACCCGGTCGTAGAACGTGCGCACGAAGGCCGCTCCTGGTTGTGCCACGCCGCTTTCCTTCGCCGCGGTGTCGAACGCCTTCTGTACAGTGCCGATGCGCGACTGCCACGAGTCGTTTTCCATCGCCCAACGGAAACTCTGCACGCCGATGCACGGCACGGCCACGGCCACGCGCGGATCAGCAGCGGCGGCGAGATAGGTTTCGATTCCTCCCTTGGAAAACCCGATCAGCCCGATCCGCCGCGGGTCGATGTCGTCGCGCGTCCCAAGGTAATCGATCAGCCGCATCACGTCCCAAGCCGTGTCGAAGAAGAACGGATGTTCCTTTCCGGTGCGAAACGTCCGCAGGATCGCTTCGACGTACTCGGTCGACTTCGCCTCTTTCCCCGCCTTGGTGCGCGCGCCGTGATAGCGGCCGTCGATTGCGACACCGACGAATCCCGCGCGGGCGAGTTCGCCGAGAAACGCGCGCTGGCTCTCCTTGTTGCCGCCGGTTCCGTGCAATGCAATCACCGCCGGGCGCCGGCCGGAGGACGCCGTGGTCTTCATCAAAATTCCCGGCACGCGTTGCCCGGCCTCGGTCGCAAAACTGAAGGCGATTTCACTGAGACCGTCCCGGCTGATCGGCGCCGCGATCTCGCCGGCGAGCGCAACGCGGGGGCGGTCGATAAGCTTCAAGAATGCGGCGCGGGAGTCGTCGGCAGCCAAGAGGCGACCGACGGTAAAAAGCAGCGCGAGAACGGCTATCGCCGGCAATCGGTTTTTCATGGAGGGGTGATGTCGGGTCGTGGGCGTCGAGAACAGAGAAGAAGTCGGCGGTGCCACCTCAGCGCGCTTCGCTGGTGTGGCACTGGATGCATGCATCGACCTGCGTGAGCCGATCGATCCGATGGGTTTCGGGTTGATAGGTCGCGGTCAATTCGGCGTGACACGACACGCAATCACGTTGCGTGGCGACGACCCGTTCGTGGACTTTTTCGAAATGCCAGTAACCCGGACGTGGCTGGGCGACGAGTTTGGGGAGATCGTGGCACGTCAGGCAAAGCGCCGTGGTCGCGAGCGGATCGGGCTTGGGAGGCGGAGCGACCGGCCGAGGGCTGATGCGGCCCGAATCAGGTTTTCGTCCCGCGTCCGCCAATACGGTCCGTCCCGCGATTCGCCCCGTAACAATGGACGGCCCAAGAAACGTGCCCTCAAGTCCCGCCCTGCCGTTGATGCCGGCGAGCCCGGTGACTTCGCCTGCGGCGTAGAGACCGGGGATGGTGCGCTGGGTGCCGTCCTGGACACGGCAGGAGGTGTCAATCGCCACTCCTCCCATGCTCTTTCGCGTCACCGGATAAAATTGCACGGCGTAGAAGGGCGGCGTCAGCATTTTTTTCGGCACGTACGATTTGCCGGGCCCAAACAGCCCGAACTCGTCGTCGAAGCCTTTTTCCGCCATGGCATTGTAGCGGCGCACCGTGCTCGCCAGCGCGGCGGCGGGCAGTCCGGCCCTGGCGGCCAGGTCTTCCAGGGTGTTCGCGGTTTTGACCAGCGTCGGATTCGCGAAAATTAGTTTTTCGATCACGCCGAAATCCGCCCAGCTCGAACCCGAGACAAAGAAATTCCGTTTGATCGTTTCATCGAAGATCGACCAGTACGTTTCGCCCTTTTGCTGCAGCAGCACGGGCATGCCGAATTTGTGGCTGGAGTGTTCGGCAATGAAGCGGCGGCCCTCGGCGTTCACCCAGATGGCGTCGGGGTTGTAGGCATTCAAACCGCGATTGGCGCCGGGAAACCGCGGATCCGGGAGCCCGGTGATATAGTTCCATTGATGGTCCAGCCGCGACACGCTTCCGCCGGCGTCCTGTGCCAGTTTTAGTCCTGAGCCCATCGAATTGATACCCGAACCGATGAGAAAATTGCGGGGAAACGGCAGCCCGGCCGGCCAGAATTCGCGGACCATCGCCAGGTTGCTTTGGAACCCGCCGGTTGCGAGGATCACCGCCCGGGCGTGAAGTTCAGTTGGCGTTCCCGTGCGGACTTCGGTCGCGGCGACACCGACGATCCGATGGTCATCGGTCAGCAGGCGATCGACGCGGAGATTGAATTGAAATGTGATGAGAGGATTTCGCAGGCACTCGCGATACAGCGGACTCACCAAGGCGAGGCCGCGGCCCTTGGTGTGGTGTTGGCGTGCGACCGAATTGCCCGCGATTTCCTTGATGAAGTCGAACGACACCCCCATCGCCGTTACCCAGTCGTAAATTTCGCGCCGCGAATGGTCCACGTAGTAGCGCAACCAGTCCGGGTTCGGATCTTCGCCCCACGTCACGAAATCCTTCGCGGCAATCTCGGGTGTATCGTGCAGTCCCTGCGCCACCTGGTCCGGCGTGTTCACGATGCAGAGAAAACCCTCGGCCATCACCGCATGCCCGCCGAAGACGGACGCCATGTCGAGGACGGTCACCTTCGCGCCGCCTTGGGCGAGTTCCCACGCCGCGGATAGCCCGGCGAGTCCAGCTCCGACGACAATCGCGTCAGGCGGTGCCGGAGGGGGCGGCGCCCGTTGTGCCTGAAGCGGGAACACGGGTCTGAGCAGCGCGAGCACGGCGAAAAACCGGTGGCGGAATTTCATGGGGCACGGCAAATCTGCGTCGGCCGGTCGGTGATGCGAGCCGAAATCGGTGGGGCTAGTCGCGTTTCTTCCAGCGGCGGTCGTCCTTTAATTCAAGGCGCTTCGTCTCGATCAGTACACCGGCGACGGCGGGGTGATCGCGGAGCTTTTGAAACGACGCCGCATTGAGCTTCCACGAAAGGGCCTGGCTCGCCTCGGCGAACGGGGCGACGCGGCCCTCGAAGATGAAGGCGAATTCCACGCGGGTGTCGCCGACCTGCTTGTTCAGGGTTTCGCGCAATTGCAGAAGAAACGCCGGGACCTCCCGGTGTGCCGGGTGCAGGAGCCAGGTGACCTTTTTGATCGCGCCGGCGATTTGCGCATCGAGCGGGTAGGCTTCCTTGATGTTGATCCGCGGGCCTTCCGTGCCGACGATGATGTTGCCCAGAACAAGTACGACGGCGTTTTCCGTGAGGTTCTGGCCGTAGTTGGCGAAACCGTCGGCAAACATGTTGAGTCCGACCGACGCGCTCTTGGTCGCGAGAGTAAACGACGCCCACGGGCGGTTGTCCTTTTTCGAGAGCCGCTTCGCGATGTTGCTGATGATGCCGCCAAGGCGGAACTCGGTGCGGTCGGGTTGCTGCAGGAGGGCCTCGATCGGAAATGAGTCGATCGCCTCAGCGAGCCCGGCGTAGGCGTTCATCGGGTGTCCCGAGACGTAGAAGCCGAGGAGTTCCTTCTCGAAGGCGAGTCGCTCGTGGGAAGGGAAATCGCCGCCGCCGGCGTCACCGGCGGATTTGAGATTTGAAATTTCAGATTTGAGATTCGGAGCCCGCGCCTCCGGCGCGGGCTCCGCGAGCATGTCGAGAAAACTGTGCTGACCGGCGGCTTTGTCGCGGGCGGCGGACGCGGCGCCGGCGAGAGCGGCGTCGATGCCGTCGAACAGCGGCTTGCGGGCCGCACCGCTGAAATCAAAGGCGCCGGTCTTCACGAGATGTTCGAGCACGCGCTTGTTGATGGCGCGGCCGTCGATGCGTTTGGCGAAATCCGCAAAGTCGGCGTAGGGACCATTCTTCTCGCGCTCGGCGATGATTTGCTGGGCGGCCAGTTCGCCGACGCCCTTCACGCCGGCGAGACCGAAGCGGATGGCGGCGGAGCCGGCTTCGCCGCCAGCTGAGAGCAGCGAGCCGAGCGCTGAGAGCTCGGAACCGTTCGGGCTCTTGGCTTTGGACTCTGGGTTCTCAGCTTTTTTAAAGATCGGCGTAAACATCTCGCGGCTTTCGTTCACGTCCGGGCCGAGCACCTTCAGACCCATCGCCTCGGCCTCGGCGACGAAGTGCGACACCTTTTCGGCGTTGCCGAGTTCGGAACTCAACATGGCGGCCATGAACTGCACTGGGTAGTTGGCTTTGAGGAACCCCGTCTGATAACTCAGGATCGCGTAGGCGGCGGAATGCGACTTGTTGAAACCATAGCCCGCGAACTTGTTCAGGATGTCGAAGATCGAGTCGGCGATCTTCGCCTCGATGTTGTTCACCCGTTTGGCGCCCTCGACGAATTTGACGCGCTCGGCGGCCATCGCCTTTTCGTCCTTCTTACCCATCGCGCGCCGCAGCATGTCGGCGCCACCGAGGGAATACCCCGCGATGATCTTGGCCGCCTCCATGACCTGCTCCTGATACACCATGATCCCGTAGGTTTCGCGGCAGACCTCCTCGAGGAGTTTGTGGGGAAACTTGACCGTGCTCGGGTCTTTCTTGCCTCGGACGTAGTCGGGGATCCACTCCATCGGACCAGGGCGGTAGAGCGCGATGAGGGCGACGATTTCGTCGATCGACGAGAGGCCGATCTGGCGGCAGAGGTTCTGCATGCCACCGGATTCCAGCTGAAAAACGCCAGTGGTGCGGCCGGAATTGAGGAGCGCGAAGGTCTTCGCGTCGTCGAGCGGAATGGTCTCGATGTCGAACTTCGGGTCGGCGGTGCGACGGACGTTGTCGACCGCGTCGGCGATGACCGTGAGCGTCTTCAGCCCGAGGAAGTCCATCTTCAGCAGGCCGAGCTTGCCGACGGCGTTCATGTCGAACTGCACTGTGACGTCGCCTTCCTGCGAGGTGAGGGGGACGAATTCGTCGAGCGGGCGGTCTGTGATGATGATGCCGGCGGCGTGTTTGCCGGTGTTGCGCACCATCCCCTCCAGGACGAGGGCCTGGTCGAAGATGCGTTTGGCGACGGGATTTTTCGCGACCTCGTCGCGGAGCTCGGCGGATTTTTCGCGGGCGAGTTCGAGCGTGATGTTGAGCTCGTCGGGGATCATCTTCGCGAGCCGGTCGGCGTCGGCGAAGGCGAGGTTGTGAACGCGCGAGATGTCGCGGATCACCATCTTCGCCCCGAGTGTGCCGTAGGTGATGATGTTCGCGACGCAGTCGTTGCCGTATTTTTTGCGGACGTAGTCGATGACCTCACCGCGGCGTCGCATGCAGAAGTCGATGTCGAAGTCCGGCGGTGAGACGCGTTCAGGGTTGAGGAAACGTTCGAAGAGCAGCTTGAAGCGCAACGGGTCGAGATTGGTGATGCCGAGCAGGTAGGCGACGATGCAGCCGGCACCGGAGCCGCGGCCCGGTCCCACGGGGACACCGTTCTGGCGCGCCCAATGGATGAAGTCCCAGACGACGAGGAAATAGTCGATGAAGCCGGTCTTGCCGATGATCCCGAGTTCGTAGTCGACGCGGTCGATGAGGACCTTGGCCTGCGCCGGGTCGGAGAAGGTTTCCGGCGCACCATAATCGAGGCCGTAGCGCTGCTTGAGTCCCGTGATGCAGAGTTCCTTAAGGTAACCAGCGCGGTCGGTCTTGACCTCGGGCGGCAGCGGATACTTGGGGTAGCGTTCGCTGCCCTTGGGAAACGGAATCGCCAGCTCGCACATTTCGGCCACGAGTTGGGTGTTGGTCACGGACTCGGGCACCTCGGCGAAGAGTTTTTCCATCTGCTCGCGCGACTTCAGGTAGAATTCCTGGCCGCTGAAACGCATCCGCTTCTCGTCCTCAATTTTGGCGCCCGTTTGGATGCAGAGCATTGCGTCGTGCGGGCCGGAGTCGGTGTTGCGCACGTAGTGGACGTCGTTCGTGCAGATCACCTTCAGGTTGAATTCCTCAGCGAGCTTGAGGAGGCCGGGGATGATCTTGACCTGCTCCGGAATGCCGTGGTCCTGGATTTCGATGAAATAATTTTCGCGGCCAAAGATCTCCACGAAGCGTCCGCAGGCGAGCCGGGCCTGTTCGTAGCGATCGTGAAGCAGATGTTGCGGCACGAGCGAGGCGAGACAGCCTGAAAATCCGATGAGGCCGCCGGCGTATTTCGCGAGCGTCTCAAGGTCGGTGCGGGGCTTGTAGTAGAAGCCCCGCAGATGGGCGTCGGAGACGAGTTTCAGCAGGTTTTGGTAGCCGGTGAGATTCCTGGCGAGCAAACCGAGGTGAAACATCGTCTTGCCGTCCTCGTCGGAACGACCGTGTTTTTCCAGCCGGGAGGTCTCGACGAGGTAGAGTTCGCACCCGATCAGGGGTTTGATCCCCTTGGCCTTGGCCTGGTTGTAGAACTCGATCGCGCCGTAGAGATTACCATGGTCGGTGAGGGCCATGGCGCCCATGCCGAGTTCGACGGCGCGGTCCATCAGCCGGTCGATCCGGCAGCAGCCGTCGAGCAGGCTGTAGTCGCTGTGAACGTGAAGATGGACGAAGTTTTTGTCGGGAGCCGGCACGCAGATTTCAAACAAGCCGGTCGCGCGCCGTGCGCAAGGCGGGAAACGAAGTCGGTCGTTTGGAGGGGCGGGGAAGGGGGATTTGACGGTCGACGAGGGTGGTCAATATTTACGAACGGCGATCTTCGCCAAAAATGCCGTTGACGGCGGGTGTGCAGGTTGGCCTATTAGCCAGCTTTTCCTTTCACCACTCGTCCGTTTAAGAACGTTTCCATGTCCATCGAAATCAAGATCCGCAAGAACGAGCCCATCGACCGTGCGCTGCGTCGCATGAAGAAGAAGCTCGATCGCGAGAACATCATCAAGGGCACCCGCGCCAAGCGTTACTACGAGAAACCCTGTGAGAAGCGCCGCCGCAAGAACAAGGTCCAGGCCTTCACCCAGATGCTCCGCCGCCGGTACGCGGAATAAACCGCCGTTCCGAATCGTCCTGAATTTGCCGCGCCGCCGCTTTTGTGGGGCGCGGCTTTTCGTTGGTAAGTCGCTTTTGGTCGTGCAACTTGCCCGTTTCCTTGGTCGTCTTTCGCTGCACTCCGCGTGAAGCCCATCCTCGCCCTTTCCACCAGTTGGTGTTCACATCGTCATCAGGACGGTTATGCAATGCTCAAGGAGATGGCGGGCCTTGGGTTTGAGTACGTCGAACTGAGCCACGGGATCCGTATTACCCTCGTGCCCGGCGTGATTCGGGCCGTCGAGGAGGGGGTGATAAAAGTCAGTTCGACCCATAATTTCTGTCCGTTACCCACCGGGGTGCTACAGGCGGCTCCCAACCTGTTCGAACCGTCCGACCGCGAGCACCGTGAGCACGACCAGTGGCTGCGCCATACGAAGCGGACGATTGATTTTGCCTCCCAGGTGAAGGCGCGCACGGTGGTCTGCCACCTCGGCAGCGTGAAATTTTTCTGGTTCAACCCGGCCCGCAAGATCCGAGCCTACCTTGAGGAGCATCCGGAAGCCGGCCGGAAGGAAGACGACAAGACCTATCGGACGCTGCTCGACAAATCGATCGTCAAGCTCCGGAAGCGCATGCCGCCTTTTTGGGAACAGGTGAAGGCGAGCATCGACGAGGTTCTAGACTACGCGAAGCAGAAGGGCCTGACGCTCGGTTTTGAGAACCGCGAGAAATTTGAGGAATTGCCGATCGATTCCGATTACTTCGAGTTCCTTGCGGACTTCCCGTCGGAGGCCCCTGTGGGTTACTGGCACGACACCGGGCATGCTGATATCAAGGAGGGCATGGGACTGCTCAAGCACCGGGAGCATCTGGAAAAAATGTCGGGCCGCACCATTGGTTGGCATTTGCACGACGTGAGTGCAAAGGGCCAGGACCACCAACCGGTCGGCTCCGGGAAGATCGATTTCAAGATGGTGAGCAGTTTTTGGCGGCCGGAACATCTGCTGACGCTCGAATTGAGTCCGCGCGTTTCGGTTGAGGACGTTCGCTTGTCGAAGCAGCGGGTCGAAACACTCCGCGGCTGAGGCTTTTCCCTTGTCCGCATCTGGGACATACGGTTTGCTCGGACACACAGTCCGACGGCTTTGACCGGCCGTTGTCCGGATCGACCTCAAAACCTCATTCACCGGGTTCCATCGGCGCGCTTTTTTGACGTCCGGTGTTGCTCGAAACCAAAGCATGAATCGTCCTGCGCTTCGCCCCTTCCTGATTGCATCGCGTTTTTGGCTGGCATTGGCCGCCTGCCTCGCAGGATTCGTCCGCCTCGGCGCTCAGTCCGCCGCGATCGGAACGATCGAGGGTCGCGTGTTCGATCCACGGCGCGGAGAATATGTCGAGAAGGCCCGTATCACCGTCGAGGGGACCAAATTGGAGGTGCTCACAGACAGCACAGGAGCGTATCGGTTGCCCAACGTGCCGGCGGGCACGGCGAAGCTCCTGGTTTTTTACACCGGCCTCGGGTCCCAGTCGGAGTTGGTTGCGGTGCCCTCCGGAGGCACGGTGCAGCGGGACATCACGTTCGCCGTCGGAGGCAAGACCGCCGGCGGCGGCGGCGAGGTTGTGAAACTTGACGCATTCACCGTCTCGTCGTCCAAAGAGATGGAAGGTGCCGCCATTGCGATTAACGAGCAGCGGTTCGCGCGGAACATCGTCAACGTCGTTTCCGCGGATGAATTCGGTACGATCGCCGACGGCAGCATCGGCGAGTTCATGAAGTTTCTGCCGGGCATCACGAGCGACTACACGGGCGGGGATGCGCGACGCTTTTCCATTAACGGTGCGCCCGCGGACAATGTGCCGATTTCGATGGGTGGGTTCGACATGGCGAGCGCGGCCGGCGCCGGCACGCGTCGCAATGTCGAACTGGATCAGGTTTCGATCAACAACGTATCTCGCATTGAGGTGAATCGTTCGCCCACGCCCGACATCTCGGGAGCGGCGCTCGCCGGTTCGGTGAATTTCGTCCCGCGCAGTGCGTTCGAGCGGAGCAAACCGCAATACAACTACAGTGTCTCGTGGCTGATGAAGGACGCCGAGCGTGCGTTTGGCCACCGTTCTCCGGGGCCGGGTTGGGGGCAGATGACCTACAAGATTCACCCGGGCTTCGATCTGTCCGCGGTCGTACCGGTGACCAAGAATTTTGGCTTTACGATGTCTGCGGGCTACTCGCTCCAATATACCCAGCAGCCCAATGTCGCCACGACCTGGCGCGGAGTGGCCGCGGTGACATCAGCCCCCGCCGCCAACGGGACGCCCGGTGCTTTACCTGACACCACTCCCGACAACCCCTATTTGGGCACGTTTTCCTGGCGCGACAGCGGCAAAGACACCGACCGCCAGTCATTCGGAACCACGGTCGACTGGCGCTTCGCGCGCAATGACCGGGTCTCGTTTGGTTTTCAATACGGCGCGCTGCGCGAGCACTTCGCCACCCGGACGCAGACCTTTACGATCAACCGCGTCGCTCCGTTCAACTGGTCCCAGGACCACACCTGGGGCGCGACCAGCGTGTTCAATGCCACCACGAACACCAACAACGGCCAAATCGCCATCTCCAACGGCGGCCGGATCCGACCTGGTCGCACGTTTACTCCTTCGCTGCGATGGTTGCATGACGGCCCGACGTGGAAAACTGATTCCGGATTCAGCTATGGCAGCTCGCGCATTCACTATCAGGACATCGATCGGGGCGCCTTCAATGGGATGACCGTCCAGCGCAACAACGTCACGATTAGGTTCGACGACATTTTTTACCTGCGTCCCGGCACGATCACCGTCACCGATCCCGAAGGCCGTCCGGTCGATCCGTCCAAGCTGGAGACCTACTCACTCGTCTCGGCGAACAGCAACCGCCAACGAACCTACGACACAAAGAAGCAGGCCTACGGTAATATTCGGCGCGATTTGATGGTTCGGGATATTCCGGTGTCGCTCAAGGTCGGAGCCGATGTCCGTACCGAAATCCGCGATCTGCGCGGAGTCGGGACCGAGACCTACACCTATGTCGGGGCCGACGGTCGCGCGAGCACCACGCCGGCGACCCAGGCGGGGCTTCGCAATGACGACAGTCCGCTCCCCTTTCTCGACGTCGCCTATTCGGAGCGCATCCCCGATTTCGGCCTGCCCAAACAGCAACACGTCGACAACGGCAAGCTCTGGGGCGAATACGTCGCGAATCCGAACCGCTGGACGCGCAACGCCGTCACCGACTACACCAATTCCACCAACGCATCGAAGTGGGCCCAGGAGACGGTTTCCTCCGTGTTTTTTCGGGGTGATGCGGCGTTTTTCAGTGGCACGCTGAAGGTCACCACGGGAGTGCGGGCCGAGCAGACGAACATCAGTGCGCAGGGACCGTTCACCGATCCGACGCTCGATTTTCAGCGGGATGCCGCCGGCGAAATCCTTTACCAGCGCGACGCGAGCGGAAACTTCGTTCTCAACGCCGCGCGGCAGAAGCAGCCGTTACTGATTGTGCCGACCAATGCCGGGCTGCCTTACACTCGGCAGATTTTGACCGATCGTGGTTACCATGCGAAGAAGGAATACCTCCGGCTCTTCCCGAGCCTTAACGCCAGTTACAATGTATCGGAGAATCTGATCGCCCGGGCGGCCTACTACCAGACGGTTGGCCGCCCTGATTTCAATCAATATGCCGGCGGCCTCACACTGCCCAACACTGAGCTCTTCAACCCGAACGACCGGATTACTGTAAACAACGTCTCGATCAAGGCGTGGCAGGCGCAGTCCTACCTCGTGCGGTTCGAATACTATTTCGGCAACGTCGGCCAGATCTCCATCGGCGGATTCATTCGTGACTACGAGAATCAGTTCGGGAGCGTGATATCCAAGGTCACGCCGGAGTTTCTTGCGGCCTACGGCCTCGATGAGGAGACCTACGGGGTTTATTCCGTGAACACCCAGTTTAATTTTCAGGACACGATGCGGATGCGGGGTTTTGAGATGGATTATAAACAGGCGCTGACGTTTTTGCCCAACTGGGCCCGGGGGGTGCAGTTTTTCACCAACGTGAGTTCCCAGCGGGCCAAGAACTCGTTCGATGCGTTTCAAAGCATGAACCCGTTCACGTGCAACTGGGGGCTGAGTCTGACCCGGCCGAAATTCAACATCCGGATCAACGAAAACTACCGTGGCGTCCAGCGTCTCGCCGCCGTGGCCGCGGGGCGAAGCATCGAGCCGGGTTCCTATGTTTACCGCACGAAGCGCCTCTACGTTGACGTCAGTGGTGAATACTATCTGCGGCGAACGCTCGGGATTTTCTTTGCCCTGCGAAACATCGGCGACGCCACGGAAGATCAGAAGACGTATGGTCCCCACACGCCGAAGTACGCCCGATTTCGAAACCGCGACGACTACGCGCCGCTGTGGACCGCGGGCGTCAAGGGTTCGTTTTAATTTCTTCGCCGGTGCCTGCGGCCAAAATCGCCCGCACCCAGCGTCGGTGCGGACCGGAGAGGGTGACGGCATCGAGTTGCGGTCGCGGCACCCAAACGAGCTCGGGCTGCAGTTTTTTCCGCAAGGCGGAGGCGGGCACGCGATGGATTGACTCGGTGATTTGATAGCGGGTGATGCCGCGGCGTTTTCGGGCGAGGAGTTGGCCGCGCTCCGCGGTCGCGACCGTCAGGCCGGCTTCCTCCGCCGTGGGCAATTCGTGCATGTTGGCAAAACGTTTGGCCCCGGTCGGCGCGCGCCGCAGCAGCAAGGCGCCGTTGCGCTCGCTCCACACCCGCGTGACCGAACGTTGCTCCATCTTTTTCGGCGCCAATCTTGGAAACGCTTCAGGTTCGCCTCGTCGCGCCGCCGCACAAAACGGACGGACCGGACATGTCAGACATAGTGGGTTCTGGCGGAAACACACGGTGGCGCCGAGTTCCATCATCGCCTGGTTGTGCGCGCCGGGATCTTCGGTCGGGAGCAACGCGTTAGCGAGAGGGGTGAAGACTTTGGACGCCGAAGCTGAATCACGAAACTCCGTCGCATCCGCGGTTAGGCGGGCGAGGATCCGCACCACATTGCCGTCGACGCACGCCGCGGGGGCGCCGAACGTGATGCTGGTGATCGCCGCGGCCGTGTAGGGGCCGATTCCCGGGAGTTCCTGCCATTCGGCGGGCGTGCGCGGAGGCGCGGGCCGGGCCGCGAGCTGTTTCGCCAGCCGGTGCAGGTTTCGCGCGCGCGAGTAGTAGCCAAGGCCCTCCCAGAGTTTCAGCACATGCTCCTCAAGGGCGGCGGCGAGCGAGGCGAAGTCGGGTAGGGCAGCGAGCCACCGATCGAGGTAGGGTAGCACCGTCTTGACCTGAGTCTGCTGCAGCATGAATTCGCTCACGACCGTCTTGTAGAGCGAGGGGGAGCTCCGCCAGGGCAGCGGGCGGGCGTGCTGCCGATACCAGTCGCGCAGGGCGCGGCGGAAGTCGGGCGCGGCGGCGATGAGCGTTGAAGCGGAGGAGGGCGGCATTCGGGCCATTGGCCCTCGGGAGGCGCAACGGGTGCAAGAAAATACCCGGAGGATGACGGCGTTTTTATTTTTTGCGCTCCCCGCGCTTTTTTGCGGCCCTAGTGGCCCATGCCGAAAAATTTCAACGACGAACCCGAAGCGCCGAAGAAAATCGCGTCCTACACCGTCAAGCTCGACGACGCGCAGATGGACAAGCTACGTGGGATCTGTGTGGAGCGCGGCTGGACGCCCTTCGAGGTCGCCTACACGCGGTTCGCGTTCAAGGCGGATCATCTGAAGGTGAACGTCTCGGCCTACACAAGCGGCAAGGTCGTGGTGGCGGGGAAGGGGACGGAGGATTTCGTGCGGGATGTGATCGAGCCTGAGGTCACGGGTGCGGCGAAGCTCGGCTACGACGAGGTGCTGCATCCCGACTGGTTCGAACCGCACGCCGGGCTCGACGAGAGCGGCAAGGGCGACTTTTTCGGGCCGGTGATCGCCGCCACGGTGATCGCGCACAAGTCCGCGATTGAAATGTGGATCAAGGCCGGCGTGAAGGATTCGAAGAAGATCGCCGAACCGCAGATCCTGAAACTCGACCAGATTATCCGCGACACGCACGGCGTCGTCGTGAAGACGTGTTTTTGCGGCATGCCGAAATACAACGAGCTGATGGCGCGGCCCGGCGCCAACCTCAACCGCCTGCTGGCCTGGCAGCACGCCACCGCCCTCGACCAGGCGCTGGCGGAAAAACGCGTGCCGTGGGGGCTGCTCGACCAATTTACCGAGCAGCCGCTGGTGCAGCGCGAACTGGCCCGGAAAGGCGTGAAGGTTTTCGACCTGAAGATGCGGACGAAGGCGGAAGAGGATCCGGTGGTGGCGGCGGCATCGGTCGTTGCGCGGGCGGAGTTTGTCCGGCAGATGCACCTGCTCTCGAAGAAATTTGGCGCGAAGCTGCAAAAGGGCGCCGGCCCGCTGGTCAAGGCGCAGGCCAACGAGATGATCGCGAAATTCGGGGCCCGTTCCCTGGGCGAATTTGCCAAGCTGCACTTCCGCACTGCCTACGAGGTCGTATCCGCCGCTGGCAAACTCGACGAATTGCCGCTGAAGGAGCCGGGGCCGAAAATGGAGTGGTAGGCGGCCTTGCCGCCGACGCGCTTGCACCGCTGCCGGCGTTGCTCTCACATGGCGGGATGAAGCGCCGCCAATTGCGCGGCTTCGATCTCAAACAACTCAACGGTGTCAATAACCTGATCGGCGTCGACGAAGTCGGCCGGGGAGCCTTCGCGGGCCCGGTGGTCGCGGCGGCGGTGCTGGTGACGCGGGAATTTCTCGAGAGCCGCTGGGCCATCGCCAAGAGCGGCCGCGTCAATGATTCCAAGCTGTTGTCGGCCGAGCAGCGGGAAGAATTATGGGGCGAATTTGAAACGCTGGCGGCCGAGGGGCGGATTCACGCCCACACCGGGATGGCGGGCGTCGCAGAGATTGCGGAGCTGAACATTCTCGGGGCGACCAAACTCGCGATGCGGCGGGCGTTGGGTGGCATCTATCCACCGGAGGCGTTTCAGGCGAAGCGCGACGAGCCGGATCTGTTTTCCAGCTTTGAGGAACGTTCCGCCTTCCAGCCCGAGGTGTCGGCGCGGGTGATCATCGACGGCCTGCCGTTGCGGAGTTTTCCCTACCCACATGCGGCGTTCGTGAAAGGCGACAGCCGGTCGCTGTGCATCGCGATGGCGTCGATCGTCGCGAAAGTGACCCGGGACCGGATGATGGTCGCGCTGGCGGAAAAGCACCCCGGCTACGGGTTCCCGCAGCACAAGGGATATGGCACCGAGGAACATCGCGATGCGGTGCTGCGGCTCGGAAAATGCCCCGAACACCGCGAGATCTTCCTGCGCAAGCTGCTCGCGGTCCGCGTGGATCCGGACCAGATGGATTTTCTCGGGGCGCAGGAATAGTCCGCCGCTAAAACCTCCGATTCCCGATGGCCGTCAAAAAAAATTCCACGCTCGATCGGGTGCTCGGGCGACTTGACACACTCGATTCGGTGAACCTTGCCAATCTGGTGCAACGGCTCGCGCGAGAGCGCGGGGTGTTTGAGGAGATTTTCAACACTCTCCAGGAGGGTATTCTCGTCGTGCGCGACGACGGCGCGATCGAGTATGCCAACACCGCGGCCCATCGGCTCATCGGGCTGGGTGGCGACGAATTGGCGGGGCAGACGCTGTGGCGGCTGGTGCCCGGTCTGCGAAACTCGCTTGGAGCCGCGTTGGACGACGACTTCGGTGGCGGCGCGGCGCCCGTGGTCGCGCGGGAGTTTGAACTGACCTATCCCGAACCCCGCATCCTCCGACTCTACATGGTACCGTTCCGGGCGGCGACCGGGACCAAGGAGCGGCGTTTTGCGGTGATCCTGACCGACGTGACGAAAGAGAAGCAAAGCACCGAGGCACGGATCGAGAGTGAGCGTACGTCGTCGATTCTCCTTCTGGCGGCGGGAGTCGCGCACGAACTGGGCAATCCGCTCAACTCTCTCACGATTCATCTGCAACTCATCGAGCGGAAACTGAAGAAACTAAAGGCCTCGAAGGAGTCGGAATCATTGGCCGAGTCAGTCCACGTCTGTCGCGACGAGGTATCGCGGCTCGATGGCATCATTGCCAATTTTCTCGAGGCCATCCGGCCGCGACCGCCTGATCTGGCGGAAACGGATCTCACCGAGGTGCTGACCGAGGTGTTGCGCTTCCAGCAGCGGGAACTGGCGGATCGCGGAATCGCGGTCGAGGCCGAGACGGCGCGGCTTCCGACGGTTCTGGCGGACCGGAATCAAATCAAACAGGTGTTTTTCAACCTGACGAAGAATGCCATGGAAGCGATGCGGCCGGGAGGGAAATTGAAGATCCGATCCCGGGCTGACGACGACTTTGTCTTTCTACTATTTGCCGACAGCGGCAATGGCATCAAGCAGGAGGACCTCGTGCGGCTGTTTCAGCCGTACCACACGACAAAGGCGGGAGGGCATGGGCTCGGCCTGATGATTGCGCAGCGGATCATGCGCGATCACGGGGGGCAAATCGGGATGGAGAGCAAGGAGGGCGTCGGGACCATCGCCACCCTCCAGTTTCCCCGCAAGGACCGGCGCGTGCGGATGCTCGGGAGCTGAGCCGCCGCGCGCTTCGGGGCCTACTTCTGCAGCTGTTCGAATTCCTTGCGGATCGAGGCGGCGAGGATGTTTTTCACGACGATGGTCTGCTGCTCCTTCTTGCCTCCGGTGCGCACGGAAAGTTTCAGCGGAATCTCATCGCTGGTCACGCCGAGTTGGGAAACCATCGGATCCAGAACGCCCTTTTCACCAGGGGCGATGGTCAGCTTGGGCGGGCGCACCGCGAAATTGCCGAGGTCGGAGTTCACTTCTGTGACTTCGAGTTCGACGGGTTCGGTGCCGCGATTCTCGAACAAGACGCGGAGGGTGACGGGAGGCATCGGACTGCCGGCGGCCCGGCGGGCGCGCGCCTGGCGGATATAATCGGCCATCGCCTCCTTTTGTTCCTCCTCGGAATCGCCGTAGCCGCCGATGTTGTAAACTTCGGTGAACGCCCCGGCGTCGTCGTCCTTGCGCCGCCGACCTTCCTGGAAAACACCTTCACCGGGACGGTCGCCCTTGCCGCCACGTCCGACTTTCCCGCCCCGATCGAAGCCGCGGCTCACCGTGGCGAGCGCCGATACTTTGCCGTCAAGAAAGGTGCCCTCGCCGCGCATCGCCACTGGGCGCTCGACCGACTGCTTGCTGGCCTCTTCCAGCATCAGGTCGCGGGGGCCGTCGTGAGAATTGCAGCCCCCCGCCGCCAGTGAGAGGCTGATTAACGCGACAGCAGTGCCGAGGGGGGGGAAATGTACCGGGAGCTTCATGGGAAAAGTTGGACGCGAAGCGGAGGCGAAGGTTGCCCGGAAGGCAAGGTTCGGCAGTGCCGCTGCCGAATCTTTCTGGCGTTTCGTGCGTCTTGCTGCTGACACCAATGGACACCGCATGGAATCAACTTCACCGAATGCCCTGGCCGACCTGGTCCGGTTGGCGCAAAAGGGCGACGAAGCCGCCCAGCGGGAGCTCATTGTCAGCTACCAGCATCGGGTGGCCGGTTTCGTTTACGCCATGACTGGTCGAAGCGATTACGTCGAGGACCTCTCCCAGCAGGTCTTCATCAAGATGATCCGCGCGTTGGATCGTCTGCAGGCCCCGGCACAATTTGAATCATGGCTGTTTCGCCTCGCGCGCAACACCTGCATCGACCAGCTGCGGCGCCAGAAGCTGCGGCGGATCTTTCTGCCGTTTGGCGAAGAGCACGAAAATATTCCAGAGCCGGCCGGGGCGGTGGGAACCGAGGAACTCGATGCGCTGCGCCATGCGCTCGCCCAGCTCAGACCGCAGGATCGCGCGTTGCTCGCCCTTGTCCAGGAAGGTCGCAGTCACGCCGAAATTGCCGAAACCCTCTCCACCAGCGTCGCGGCGGTGAAAGCTCGCCTGCACCGTGCCCGGGAACATCTTCGCGAACACTACCAACCCGACCATGAAACCTGAAACCCATGCCTGGCAGGCCCTGCAGGCTCACGCTTCCGCCCAACTTCGCGGCGGTTTCGCTGATCGCGTGCTGCGCGCCGCCCACGGTCCTCAACCAGAGGCGTGGCGCCAACTGCGCGTCGCGGGCGCGGCGGCGCTGCGACCTGGTTTTGCCGATCGCGTATTGCGCGCCGCACGGGCCGCCACCGAAATGCCATCTCTTGGCAGTCAGTTTGCCCTGAGTGCCGTGACCGCGGCCGCCTGCCTCGGAGCCGTTCTCTTCATGGAAAGCCGCAGCCTGGAGCAGGCGGATGCCCGCAACCTGGCGGAATGGCAGCAGATTGTTTCTGCAGTGGAGGACATGGATTCGCTCGGGCTATGACGCAACGGGTCTTCGTTTCCATCCTGACGGTGGTCGTGTTCCTCGCAGGCTACGGTGCGCGCGTCTGGATCGAGCCGCGTCAATCGGTGCCGCCGGCGCCGACCGCACTCGCGCAAGAATATGCCCACCCAGCCAAGTCTGGTGGGGGCAAGAAGTCTGAACAGCAGCTGGACCGCGCCAAGTTGGTGGCGGAAATCCAAAAACTCCGGCCACAAATCGAGGCTTACACCGCGCAGGTGGAGGAAATCAACGCCGAGTTTGATCGTGAATTTGTCCTCCTGCTCAACCATGAACAGCGGGAAAAATTCGCCGCCAACAAGAAGAAATGGGCCGATCGCGACGCCAAGCGCCTCGCCGATCGTGCTCCGCTCTCCGATGAAGACATCCTGCGCGCCAAGGAGCGGCCCCTTACCTGGATTTACTGGCAGGTGACCGTGACTCCGATGCTCGAGTTGCTCACCAAGGACTACAAACTCGACGCCGCCCAGCAGACCAATGCCCGGGCGCTGCTCGCGCTCCGTCGCAACAAGTTCATCGCGCTGGTCGATTCCACGCCGCACCCCAACATCCGCCTCAGTCGCCTTGCTCCCCTCATCGAGCGGGTAGCGGCGCCGGCAAAATAACGACTCTGCCCCGGAGACAAGGAGGGCGGGCTTGACCGCCGCGGAACTCGCCGCGATTCATAGGCCTATGGTGCCGAGTGTGCTGATCGTCGACGACGAGAAACATACCCGTGAAGGGCTGCAGGAGGCCCTCGCGGAGAATTATGACGTCTCGCTGGCCGCCAACGCCGATGAGTCCTTCAACCTGCTCGATCACCAGCCGTTTGACGTCGTCCTGACCGACCTGCGCATGCCGGGAAAATCAGGGCTCAAGGTCATCGACAAGGCGCTCGGGCTTCCGCATCGACCGGCCGTGCTGATGATGACCGCTTACGGCAACATTGATACCGCGGTGGAGGCGATGAAAAGAGGCGCGGTCGATTTTCTGACGAAGCCGGTCAATATCGAGCGCCTGGAGGTGCTCATCCAACGTGCGCTCAAGTCCAAGACGCTCGAGGTGCAGGTTGAGCAATTGCAGGAACGGCTGGATGAGAAATTCCGAATCGAGGGCATCATCGGAAGCTCCCCCAAGCTCAAGGCGGTGATCGACAAGATGAAACTCGTCGCCCCCTCGCGAGCGACGATTCTCATCGAAGGCGAGTCCGGCACCGGCAAGGAGTTGATTGCGCAGGCGATCCATCAGGCGAGTCCGCGGTCGCGCGGGCCGTTCATCGCGGTGCATTGCGCGGCGCTTTCGGAAAATCTGCTCGAAAGCGAACTGTTCGGCCACGAGCGCGGCTCCTTCACCGGCGCGACGGAGCGCCGGGTCGGCCGCTTCGAATCGGCGGATGGCGGCACGCTTTTTCTCGATGAAATCGGGGAAATCTCCCAATCAACGCAGGTAAAGTTGCTCCGGTTTTTGGAGACGAAGGCGGTCGAACGCGTGGGCGGGTCCAAGCCGATCGAACTCGACGTGCGACTGGTGGCGGCGACCAACCGCAATCTTGAGCAGATGGTGCGCGATGGGAAATTTCGGGAGGATCTTTTTTTCCGGCTCAACGTTGTCCGGCTTTTCATGCCGCCGCTGCGCGAACGCGCCGAGGACATCCCGCTCTTGCTGGCGCACTTCATCCGGACGTTCTCGGATGAAAACGCCGTGCCGCCCCTTACGGTGGAGCCGGGTGCGCTGCGCACGCTTCAGGCGTTCCCGTGGCCTGGGAACATTCGTGAACTCCGAAATTTTTGCGAAAACGCCGTCGTGCTTCGTCGCGGGGGTAGTCTGACCGAGTACGACCTCGAGCCCAAATTTCGCGGTGAGACCCCTGCCGCTCCGGCAGGAGCTATGACCGCGGGAGGCGGTGGTCCGTCGGCTGCAATATCGCCTGGCAATGCGTTTTCGATGGAGGAAAACGAAAAGCGCATCCTCCGCGAGGCCTTGCTTAAATCGCGGGGCAACCGCACCAAGGCCGCCGATTTGATGGGAGTGAGTCGCCGCACGTTGCATCGAAAGATCGCGCAATGGCCGGAGCTCGATGTGATCGACAAATGATCCCGATGATCTGCCCACCCTCGGAACACGTCCTGCAGGCGAGGGGAGCCGCGTCGTTGACTGCCTCGGCAGTTGGGAACATGCCGGTCTTCTCTCGGCGGTCCTGAGCCGTCATTTCGATCATGCCGCGTCCCCATAATGCCCAGGAGTTCATCCATTGGCTCGAGATTGGTGGTGGCGCCCGGTGGATCCAGCTCGCCGCGATGCTGGCCGGCACGCTTTCGCTCTCCCTACTCGTCGCGTGGAAACAGTTTCACGGCCCGGTTTCCGAGTCCACGCTTATTCAAGCCGACATGGGGCGGCAGCTCGCGCGCGGCGAAGGCTTTACGACCCACGTCAACTATCCCCAGACCGTCGCCGTGCTCAAGGCCCGTGGGATCCGTTTCGATCCGATGCGGCCTTATCCCGAACTCCATCACGCGCCGCTCTACGCGCTGGCGATTGCGGGCGGACTGCGATTGATGCCCGCCACCGTCCGGGAGTCCCTTTTTTCGTCACCACCCGTTCCGCCAGACGGATATGCCGCCGATTATTTTCTGCTTGGGCTGAACCTGGTGGTGCTTTGGTTGGCGGCATGGCTGACGTATGATTTGGGGAAGCGGCTGTTTGAACCGAGGGTGGGGTGGCTCGCCACACTCGGTCTCCTGCTTTCAGTTCCCGTGTGGCAAGCGACCGTGGCAGTGAACGGAATTCCTCTGCTGATGGTACTGGTGCTGGCCGTGTTTGGGGTTTGGCAGCGGATTGAAACGCGGGTCGAAGCCGGCGTCGCCGTCAATGGGCTCGCGGGTTGGCTTGGCGCACTCGGCGTGGTTTGCGGACTCCTGTTTCTGACCGAATATTCTGCCGGCTCCCTCGTGTTGTTGGCGCTGGGATATGCCGGTTACCGTTTTAGGGGAGCTTCCGTCGCGGCGATCGGTTGTGTCACCCTCGGATTTGCCGTGGTGAGCGGCCCCTGGATTGCCCGCAATATTTCCGTCGCGGGACATCCCGTGGCGCTGGCCGGGCATAATGTGGCGTTGAAATTTGGCGATCCGACAGCGGATCCTCCGCTGGTGCGCGCCACGCTTTCAGCCGAAAGTCCGTCGATCGACCTGCGGAAGCTCGCCAACAAGACCCTGACCGCGCTGCAGGATAACTTGAAGTCGCGCATTTGGTCGGGCGGGGCGATGTGGCTCACCGCTTTTTTTGTGGCGGGTTGGCTTTACGCCTTTCGCTCGCCGGTGGCCAACCGGCTGCGATGGATATTCACCACGGCGTTAGCCCTGCTGGTTGTCGCCCAGGCGGCTTTGAATTCGGGTGAAACGGAGCGACCGATCTCCGTGGCCTTGGTGCCGCTGATCATGATCTTTGGCGCCGGATTCTTCTTCGTTCTGCTCGGCAGCAGCACCAAGCTCGCTCAATCGCCCCGGATCGCCATCACGGTCCTCCTTTTCTTGCAGGCGGTGCCTTTGCAGCACGACTTGCTGGAGCCGCGTCGGTTGCATTTCCAATATCCCCCTTATTTTCCCGCCCTTTTCCAAGGGATGCGCCAGGAAATCGAGCGGCGCGATATTCTCGGAAAATTTGGCATTATGGCGGATGTGCCGGCGGGCGTCGCTTGGTACGGCCAAACGCGCGCGTGGGCGCAGCCTCCCCGTCTGCGCGATTTCTATGCCGTCACCCTCGAGCAGCCGATCGGCGAGCTGCTGTTGACTCCCCGGACGCTCGACCGCCCGTTTTTTTCCGAGTTAAACGCCCGTCCGATCCTGCCCGGAACGTTGTCCGCCGTTCCCAACCGGTTCGGCGAATGGGGGGAGATTTATGCCGGATTGCTGACCGGCACACTGCCTCGGGAATTCCCGTTGGCGGCTCCACAGAAATTGGCGGAAAATCTCTACGTCCTTCTCAATCCCGCCCTGCCGAGGGCGCGGGGAAAATAATTGCTTCGGCCGGACTATGTCCCGTAATTTCAGATTCCAGCGTTTGGCTTCTGATGACTTCAATTTCCCGTGCCTTTGTTCTCGGTGGTATTCTAGCGGCGGTGCCGCTTTGGGCGGTTTATGCCCCGATTCCTGAACGAGAGCAGGGCAAGGATTTTTCCGTGACCGCGAAGGCCGGCGTTTCCTACGACAGCAACCTCTTCGGTGCGGCATCGCGGGGGATCGGCAGCACCATTTTTTCCTTCTCTCCGCATCTGGCCTACAATGCTTCGGTGACGGACCAGACCTTTATGGCGGCGACCTACGGGCTGACGCTCGACAAGTTCGACAATCGTCCCGGCGAAAAACTCCTGAGCAGCCATGAGGCCAACCTGCGTTTGGCCCACGCGTTTTCAAAAGCGACCACCCTCGACGTGAATGACATGTTTATGTTGTCACGCAATCCGGAGTCACTGCTCGCGGGTGTACCGCTGAATCCCGACCAGTCTTTTTCTCGCAATCAACTGGATGCGCGGTTTGACACGCCGTTGGCCGCCAAGACTTCAGCGAACATCAAGGCGCGTTCCGTCTACTACAAATATCGCAACGGCGCCTTGGGCCGGGGACTTGATCGGACCGAGAATCTTTATGGTCTGGCTGGCGACTATGCGATTCTGCCCGAGTTCAAGGGAGTCGCGGAATATCGCCACCAGGACGTCTTTTACCGCAAGGTCGGCGAATCCAAGAACAAGTCGTCGGAATTTCTGATGGGAGGGTTTGAGTACGCCATCGCCCGCAAACTTGCGCTCAACACCCGGCTTGGCGTGGAGTGGCGTTCGCGCGCCGCCGAGCGTGGCACTAGCGCGCCGTTCGCGGAGTTTTCGGCGAAATACGACTACGCGGAAAAATCGTTTTTGACCGGCGGCTTTGGCTACAACCTCGAGGAAACGTCGGACACGCAGCGGTTCAACGACACCAAGATCAAACGGGCGTTCGTCAACGTGCAGCATTCGGTCACGGCCCTCATCGTGGCCTCGGCTTCGGTCAGTTTTGAGCCGTCCACCCTGCAGGGACGGCGGGGAATCTCCAACGTTGATGAACGGACCGTGCGCACCGGTGGCGCGTTGAGCTATTTGCCATCGAAAAATTGGACAATTTCCGGGAGCGCCGACTACGACCGAACCCGTTCGGATGAAGGGACGCGCAATCTCAGCCGCAAACGCGTCGGATTGAGCGCGAGTTACAGTTTCTAAGCGGCCGGATCACCGCGTCCCGTCGCTCATGGCCACTTCCGCTGCCAGCAGAGAAACCGCGTCCCTGGCGGACTTCCTGCAAATCCTTCGCCTTCGCAAGGCGCTCATCGTTCTGATTCTCGCCCTGGTCGTGGTGACGGCGCTTGCGGTTACGGCTTTTCTGCCGCGCTGGTATCTTGCCACCACGAAGGTCCGGGTCGAAAAGCCGGAAGGCGAGGTCAAGCTCTTCCAGGCTCAGAGTAGCAACAGCTACGATCCCTATTTCCTGCAGGATCAGTTCAAGATCATGCAGTCGGAAAAGATTCTGTATCCGGTCATCGAACGCCTGTCGCTCAACGCGAAACTGGCGCCGCTGCTTGGCGCCACCACTGCGCTGCCGCCGGCGGTGACCTACCGTTATCTGGTCGACAAGATGCTGCGCATCGAATCGCAGCGCAGCTCCTCGCTGATCGAGATCAACATCTTTGGCCAGGATCCGCAACTTGCGGCTGACGTCGCCAATGAGATTGCCCGAACCTATTCGCTGGACCGCATCACGCTCGCCACCTCGGATCAGAGCGAGGGTTTGACGCACCTCAGCAAGGAACTGGTCAATCAGGAGCAGGCCGTGATGCGCCAGCGCGACGCGGTCGAAAAACTCCGTAAGGATCTCAACATCTCGGGCGTCGACCTCAACGCCCGCTATTCGGACATGGAGATCGAGACGCTGCGCCAGATGCAGAACACGCTGATCGCACTTAGTGTCGACGCCATCGGTCGCAAGACCCGGTGGGAGCGGTTCAAGTCGATCGCGCCTGAGGAGCGCATCAGCCTCGTCAATTCCGAGCTCATTCCCGACCAAAATATCCAAAACCTCCTGCAGGCCTATCTGATGGCCGACCAGAAGGTGACGCAGCTCAAGCCCCGGCTCGGCGAGGCCCACCCCGATCTCGTATCCGCCGTCGAGGGGCGGGCCAAAATCAAGGAGCAGCTTGATGTCCAGCTGCGCGGCTACGAAAGCGCCCTGGAGATCGCGTACAAAGAATCCGACGCGCGGGTGGCTGAGCTGAAGAACCAGCTGGCGCAGGCGAAAGTTGACCAGATTCTATCGGCGCGGGAGCGCATGCGGCCTTTCGAAGAGGCGGCGCAGAAGCTCGACGATGAACAACGTCTGCTCACCACCTTGAAGCTGACCCTGCGGCAGCGGGAGATCGATTTCAAGGTGCCGAAAAAGACCATCGAGATTCTCAACACCGCCGAGCCGGCACGCTTTCCCAGCCGGCCCAATTGGGTGCTAAACCTGACGTTTGCCTTCCTCTTCGGCGGCGTGTTCGCGGTGGGAGTTGCGGTGCTGCTGGAATACTTCGATACCAGCTTCCGGAATGTCGCCGACGTCGAGACGCGGCTTCGGCTTCCCGTGTTGGGGGTGATCCCGTTCACGCGCGATCCGCTTGGGCGGGCCGGAGACGATCCGTCTGAACTTGAGCCATACCGTGTCCTGCACACCAACTTGAACCTCGCGCTCAAGCCGTCTGACCCGCATGCGATGGTGATCTTTTCCGCCGGGCCGGGCGAAGGTAAATCCACCACGCTGCACCGCCTCTCCTGCCTGATGGGAACGAGCGGGGAACGAGTTGTCCTGATTGACTCGGATTTACGGCGCCCGACGCAACACCGCCTTGCCGGCTGCAGCAAGGACCCGGGATTGAGCGAACTGCTTCTCGGGCAGAAGACCCTCGACGAGGTCGTGCAGAAGAACGTGTCCCCGGGATTGGACTTTATCGCCAGCGGTGGCGTGAGCGGTTTCACGCTGAGCCTGATTTATGGAAATCGTCTCCGGGAAATCATCGCGGCGTTGAAGGGAAGGTACGACAAGATTATCTTTGATTCTCCGCCCATCATCGGGGTGAGCGATGCCAGCGTACTCGTGAGTGCGGTCGACGGCGCGGTGCTGCTCATCCAGCATCGCCGCAACGCCCAGAGCATGGTGTTGCGCGCGCAGCAAATCGTCGAGTCGCTCAAGACGCCGCTGATTGGCGTGGTCCTGAACCAGGTGCCGGCGAACGCCGGTGGCGACTACGGGTATTATACCAACAATTACGCGTACTACAGCGACGCATCCGGCGCCAAGGCCCGCCGCAGCTCCGAGAAAGAGGGGCCGTCCTCCAAGGTGGGGTCGGACCGAAAGGACCGGTTGGTCCTGCGTGAGCCGGACAAGTGAGAAGACGGAAGGGCGGCATGACCTCGCGGTGGCATTTGTCTTGGGTGGGGGCGTTGATCGCGCTCCTCGCTGTTCACCTTCGGGCGGAATTGCGCGTGACAGGCAGCGACCTGCTCGGTCTCGAGTTTACTCGATCCTTTTACGAGTTCTCGGCGCGAAAGGGCTTCCAGCTCGCCGTGGCACTCGATGGCAGCCGTCCCGGATTGGAGGAACTCAAGGACGGACGGGCTGACCTTTCCTTGATTGTTTTGCCGCCGGATGAGTTGGGCCGACTGGCTCCATTCCGCGCCGTGCCTTTGGGCTACCACCCGATCGTGGTGCTCGTGCCGGAGGCCTGCCCGCTGGAAAAAATTTCCTTGGAACAGCTCCGCCACGTCTTCGGTTCGGCCCCCGGTGAAAACGGGAACACCCGCTTGCGCTGGCAGGATCTGGGCGCGAGAGGCGAGTGGAGCGGAGCGTTTGTCACCCTGGTCGCTCCGGAGGTTGGCTCGGGTTTGATGTTGGAATACTTCACGACGACCGTGCTGCGCGAGCGGCCGTTGCGGGCCGGGGTCGAACGGTTTTCCGGAACGGCGGAATTGCGCGCGTACTTTGCTGACTCCTCCCGTGCCATCGCCCTCGCGCCGGTCCTGCCGCGGGGCAGCCGTGGCATCCGGGCGCTGCGTATCGCCGCTGCGGATGAAGATCCCGGTGTCGGACCCACCCTTGAGACGATTCATGCCGGGATCTATTCACTGCGGATGCCGATTCAGGTGGTGTTCCGGCCGGAGCGGGCGCGGGATCTGGCGCCGCTGTTCGAGTTTCTTTTTGGCGACACTTCGGCCGCCTTGTTGGAGCAGGCGGAGGTGTCGCCGCTCCCCGCTTCGCTTCGTGTCGAACAGTTGAAGGCTTACGCGGCCGGCGGCTCGCCGGGCAAGTAGTGGGAGCAGGCGTTGCGGTCGCGGGTAAATTTCCACTCCGCGACGGATCGCTGGTTGCCTCTACCGGGCAAATGGACAACCTTTTGCTCACCACGATGAAATCACCCGACTCCATGCGGGTCCTCGTCACGGGGGCCACGGGTTATATCGGTGGCCGCCTCGTGCCGCGCCTTCTGGCGGAAAAGCAAGCGGTGCGCTGCATCGCGCGAAATCCCAGCCGCCTTGAGGGGCACCGGTGGGCGGCCGCCGAGATTGTCCCGGGCGATTTGGGCGATCCTTCCGCCGTTGTGCGTGCACTCAGGGAGATCGACGTGGCGTACTATCTGGTGCATTCGATGGCCGCGGGCCATGCATTTTGGGAGAGGGACAAGGCAATGGCCCTGACGTTTGGTGAGGCCGCGGCGCGGGCGGGCGTCCGGCGCATCATTTATCTCGGGGGTCTGGGCGATCCGGAAGAAGTGAAGAGCAACCATCTTGTATCTCGTCAGGAGGTCGGTCGTTGCCTGGCCGCCGCCGGTGTGCCGGTCGTGGAGTTCCGGGCGGCGGTCATTGTGGGGTCGGGTAGCGCCAGCTTTGAGATGATCCGTCACCTGACGGAAAGTCTGCCGATGATGATCACTCCGACGTGGGTAAACACCCGGTGTCAGCCCATCGGCATTCGATCGGTTCTGGCGTATTTGGTGGAGGCTCTCGACCACCCGACCGCTTCGGGTATCTACGAAATTGGCGGACAGGATGTGCTCACCTATCGGGAGATGATCCTTCGCTACGCCCGCATCCGGGGATTGCGGCGGTTGATCGTGTCGCTGCCGGTGCCCAAGCCGGAGTTGAGCAGCCGCTGGGTGGATCTCTTCACCCCGATCCCTCATCTGATCGCCCGGCCGCTGGTCGAGAGCCTGCAGACGGAAGTGGTGGTCCGCAGCGACCGTGCCCTGCAGACGTTCAGCGTACGGCCAACCGGATACGACGAGGCTGTCCGGCGTGCGCTCGTTCGCATGGCGGAGGACAACGTGGAGACCACCTGGGCTTCCAGCCTTTCGAGTCTCACGCGGGATCAGCCGGAGGCGGATGTCCTCGGGTCGCACGAAGGCATGCTCTTGGATCAGCGCCGGCGTTACGTGCGGGCGGCACCGTCGCAGATTTTTGAAACGATTTGCGCCCTCGGAGGCGAAGAAGGATGGCCGGCGGGAAACGCGTTGTGGCAGCTGCGCGGCCTGATGGACCGGATGGTGGGCGGCATCGGCATGCGTCGCGGGCGACGGCATCCCCGGGAATTGCGGGTGGGGGACCACTTGGATTTCTGGCGGGTCGAGGCACTCGATGCGCCGCATCTCCTGCGTCTCCGGGCCGAAATGAAATTGCCCGGTCGGGCGTGGCTGCAGTTTGAGGTGCTGTCGGACCCGGCGGGCGCACGCGTTGAGCAGACCGCGTTCTTTGAGCCGCACGGTCTCCCGGGGTACCTGTATTGGTATTCCGTGCTGCCGTTCCACCGCTTCGTTTTCCCGGGATTGATCAGCACCTTGAAACGGAGGGCTGAAGTCCTCGCCGATTCGGACAACAGTTGAGGCCCGAGCTTGCGTCGAAATGTGCTTCGCGAGGGTATTGGAGTGACCCCAGTCCGCCATCACCTCTCTGGTATTTCATGAACGACCTCTTGTTTTTGGACTTCTGGTCCTACGCGGTTTCGACGGTCCGCCCGGCGATGACGCGTGGTGGCAACGGTGCTTTGGGGTGGGTGCTGCTCGCCGCGGTGCTGACGCTTGCCGGCAGGGTTGGAGCAGAGCCGAAATTTTTGGGAGTGCTCGGGACGGCGAACGACGGAACGTTTTTTGCCGTTTCCTCTGCCGACGATGCGCCGTCAAAATGGCGTCGGATCGGCGACCGTATTGATGGCTACGTCATTTCCGCCTACAGGCCGAAGCAAGAGCAGTTGGTTCTGAGGCAGGGGGCGGAGGAATTGGTGCTCGCACTCAAGGTGGCGAAGGTGCGCGAAGGTCCGACGCGAATCGACGAGTCCAGTGTCAGGAGACTGGCCAGTGAAATCGTTGCGACCTGGAAAGACTGGGAGGGCGCAAACTGCGAATTTGTCGTGTGGTATGGCACCGACTGGAATATCGCGGCCGTGCGAATCGTCGGAGAAAAGAAAGAGACGCGGATCATAGCGTCGCCGGATGGTTTCAAAGTAAGTGCGCCACGGTGAAGACGGGTGGGCGCTGGCAACGGACAGGGCGGGCGGGAACTGCCCTGGCCGCTAATTGCCCGGAAATCGAGGTGACTTCATTCTTGGCGCGAAACGGATTTCTTCCGACGTCGGCCGATGATTGCAAGCGTGCCACCGCCCGTCAGTAGCATCGCCCAAGTCGACGGCTCCGGCACCGCGACAAAGTTCGAGAGCACGACGCTCGTCGGGGTGAAATTCACCTGAAACGAACCAAACCCATCGATCGTGTTGATCCGGAGTCCGGAGGTCGGAACATTGGCGAAAACTCCACTCAGACCGGAGACGCCGCCGGCGGAGAGCACGGTGAAGGTATTGCCCGGCAGGGCGGAGCCTTGGAAACCGTTCACGAACGCCAGCTGGAGAGTTCCTGCGATCGTCGCGTTTCCTCCGACGCTCAGGAAGTCATAGGTGGTTCCTTGGGTCGTTCCACCGAGCTCGACAAGGAGGGAACTTGTGCTGAGCAACGTGAGGTTGCCGGTGAGGGTAAGCTTGCCCGGAGAATTGCCGGGTGAGACCAGTCCACCGGCCGTCACCGAGGGCGCCGTAATCGTACCTGTACCGCTCAGCGTGGAGGTCCCGAGTGACAGCGGGCCGGAGAATTGCGCGCTGGCGTTGCCGCCGAGAGCCACGGTGCCGCTGTTGGTGAAGGAGCTGCCGAAAATGATCGATCCAGCCGTGACGGACAACGTGCCGGTGTTGGTGAACGGCACGCTGAACGTCGTCGTTCCCGTGGTCGCCTTGCTATAGGTGCCTTCGTTCACGAACGAGAACGTGCCACCAAACGGATTCTGGACGGTGTAGCCGGAGGTGTTCTGATCGTTGAAGACGCCACCCGTGGCGTTGGTAAAGGATCCGCCGTTGCCCGAACGGACGTACCCGGAACTCCAATTGACCGTGCCGCGGTTCACGATGGAGCGGGATTCGAAGTCCTTGTTGTTGCCGGACGAGAGATTCAGGATTGTTCCCGTGTCGACAATCGAGGTGCCGGCGCCGTTCCAGTTTCCGCCGTTCCACGTAAACGAGGAGGCCTTGAGGGTCTCGACCGAAAGTGTTCCGCCCGTCTGCACGAACGTGCCCGCACCGAGCAGCTGCGACCCGGCGAGGAGCGAGTAGTTGTTCGTGATGGTGAGGGTCGTGCCCGCGGACGCGTTGACCACGCTTGTGGCGGACATCGTGCCACCCTGCCGGAGCTGGATTTCACCCTGTTGCAGGTTGACGACGCCGTTATTGTTGAAGGTCGTGTCGAACCAGGTGGTGGAACCGACATCGCGAATGTACGTGCCGTTGTTGACGAAGGTGAACGCGCCGCCATACCCGCTGCTCGTGGGATTGATGACTGTGTAGCCCGAAGCGTTTCGATCGTGAAACGTTCCGTTGTTGGTGAGGATGCTGCCGTTGCCGCCGCGCAGGTAACCCGACTGCCAGTAAAGATCGCCACCCGAGGCGATCGTGATGTTGCGGAAGTTGAAGTCCTTGTTGCCGCCCCCGTCGAGCGTCAGCGCGCTGCCGCTGACGATTGTCGTGGCGAGCCCGGCTACGCTGGCATTCCAGTCGCCGCCGGTCCAATTGAACGAACTGGCCCGGAGGGCTCCGTTGATGGTGAGGGTGCCCCCGGTCTGGATGAACCGGCCGGCGCCGGTGAACTGGGCGCCGTCGGCGAGCGTGTAGCTTGTGCGAAAAAAGAGCTGCGTGCCCGTGCTTGCGCTCACGACGCTGGTCGCCGACATCGCGCCGCCCCCGGCGAGTTCGATGTTTCCGCCGGTGAGGTCCAAGGTGCCGTTGTTGTTGAACGGCACGTTGAAGTAGGTGGTGGCACCGACGTCGCGCAGGTAGGCGCCGTTGTTGACGAAGGCGAACGTGCCGCCGTACCCGCTGCTCGCGGGACTGATGACCGAGTAACCGGACGAGTTCTTGTCGTGAAACGTTCCGTCGTTGGTGAAGACGCTGCCGCTACCGCCGCGCAGGTGCCCGGAAAACCAATACGTGTCCCCTCCGCCCGCGTTGGTGATGCTGCGGCCGTTGAAGTCGCGGTTGCCGCCGTTGCCGATGTTGAGCGTCCCGCCGTTCGCAATCATCGTCGTGCCGCTGCCATTCCAGTCGCCGCCGTTCCAATTGACGGTGCCGTTGATCGTGTTGCTGCCGCTGAGCGATCCGCCTGTCTGCGTCAGACTGCCGACGTTGATCGTGCCGGAAAGCAGGAAGGCGCCGCCGGTGAGCGAGTAGGCGCCCGGACCCGCGAGCGAGGCGCCGTTGTTGAAGGTGTAACCATTCGTGAACATGACGTTCGTGCCGGCATCGGCGGTGATGGTCGCGGTCGACGCGAGGATTCCGCCCCCTGAGAACTGCAGTGTGCCATTTTTTACCCGGACGGTGCCGTTGTTGGTGAACGGAATGTTGACCGTGGTCGTGCTGCCCGCGTCGCGGACGTACGCGCCGTTGTTGACGAACGTAAAGGTGCCGCCGTAACCGCTGCCGGCGGGCGCGATCATGGAATAACCGGAAGCGTTGAGGTCGTTGAACTGGCCGTTGTTGGTGAAGACACTTCCATTGCCGCCGCGGAGGTGGCCGGATTGCCAGTTTACGGTGCCGCCCGTCGCGTTGGTGATGCTGCGGCCGTTGAAGTCCTTGTTACCGCCGTTGCCGACGTTGAGGGTGGTGCCGTTGGCGATGGTTGTCGCCAGACCGGTGCCGGCTGCATTCCAGTCGCCGCCGTTCCAATCAAACGAACTGGCCCGGAGCGCTCCGTCAATTGCGAGGGTGCCGTTGTTCTGGATGAATGAGCCCGCTCCGGAAAGCTGAGCGCCGTCCGCCAGCGAATAGTTATTGGTAAGGTAGAGATGGGTACCGAGTGCGGCATTGACGACGCTGGTGGAGGACATCGTTCCACCGCCCGCGAACTGGAGATCGCCGGCGGTCAGGTTGATGGTGCCGTTGTTGTTGAATGGTGCGTTAAAATAGGTCGTAGCTCCGACGTCGCGCACGTAGGTGCCGTTGTTGACGAAGGTGAATGTCCCGCCGAAACCGCTGCCGGCGGGGCTGATCAGGGAGTATCCTGACGCGTTCTTGTCGTGGAACGTGCCACTGTTGGTGAAGACGCTGCCGTTGCCACCGCGGAGATATCCGGAGTTCCAGTACACGTCAGCTCCGGTTGCGATCGTGATCGCACGGTAGTTGAAATCCTTGTTGCCGCCGCTGCCGATGTTGAGTGTGCCGCTGCTCGCGATGGTGGTCGAAAAGCCGGCGGCGCTGGCGTTCCAGTCCCCGGAGTTCCAGTTCACGGTGTTGGCGAATGTGCCGGTGCCGGTGAGTTGGCCGCCGTCGAGAGTGACGGTTCCGATCCCGGTGGCGCCGTTGAGTGCGAAAACGCCGGCGGTGAGCCGGACGAGGCCCAAACCGGTGAGCTGGGACGCATCCGCAATCGAATAGCCTCCGCTCAACAACAGGGTCGCATTCGCGGCGACATTGATGGGGCCGGAGCTGGAACCCCCGCTATTGAGGGCGAGCGTTCCGGTAACAACATTGACGGTGCCGGAATTGGTGAAAACGGCGTCGATCCCGGTCGTGCCGGTGCCGGCGGACTTGGTGAACGTTCCCTGGTTGTCGAAAGTGGCGCGGTTGCCGCCCAAGTTGTAGTTGACCGTGCCGTCGAAGTCGGTGGTGAACGCGGCGCCCGGCTTGACCGTGATGAGCGAGCCACCGCCGGTGTAGATCGGGCCGCCGGACCACGTGGTGGCGCCATCGAGATTGAGTTTATGATCGTAGAGGTACTTGGCGTTGGCCGAGGAG
>CANJIU010000049.1 GCA_947474365.1 Opitutia bacterium
CCGCGCACGGCGCCCAATTCTTCAAGGACTGGCACCGCAGCGTTGTTCGCACCCGCCTCACCAGGGTCAAGGCGGTGGCCGCGACACTCAAAAAGCATCTGACCAACCTGCTGACCTACTTCGTGTATCCGATTACCAACGCCAGCTCCGAAGGCTTCAATTCGAAGTTCCAAGCCATCAAGTCAGACGCGCGGGGCTTCCGCAGCTTCGCCAACTATCGGGCGCGCATCCTCTTTCACTGCGGCAAACTCAGCCTCTTGCCGGATTTGCTCCGTCCCTCGGGCTGCCACTAAGAAACCGGGACAACCAAAAGAACCCCCAGGAGGGTCGTAATCTCCGCTCGGTGGCTCAGCTCGCTTCGGTACTCTTCGTCGAGCAGACGTTGGGTGGCCGCTGCGTGCCAGCTCGTGAACGCCTTTAGCAGATCGTCAGTGGTCGCCGAGGTGATCTGCAGGAACAGGTTAAGGTCGTCCACGGCGTCCAGATACCCGGGCTCACTGAACTCTATGTCCTCCGGCTGCGTGCTGCGCTGTTGAACCTCGCCGACAAAGGGCGCGTATGACTCCGAACTGCCACCCCGGTTCAGATGACTCTTGATCAAATGCAGGTTTCGGGAAACCACCCGCTTGTCCATACCGTGGAACACTGATCGCTGGTGCCACGGATCTTGCCCGATCGTCCTGAGCAACCAGACCAACGGTCGCATGGTACTGGCCGAGAATGCACCTGAGGTGGTCGGTGCCGCGGGTTTGGTGCGGATGCGGATCACGGCGCCTTCACCATGAATGATCGGCGCTGTCGAGAGGCGCAGGTCGAATCGCTTGGTCGAAAACTTCCGGCAATCGAGGCGCCCTTCCTGCGGAAACCCGCGTTGCCGGAGGTTGCTCATGGCCTTCAGGCGCGCGATCAGGTCCGGGCCGGCGGCTTTGGGCAGGCGCGCCTTCTCGCGGCAGCGACCGTTGATCCGCAGGTGGACCAGGAGTTCGTTTTCCGTCGGCTGAATGTGGAGGTCAGAGTCGCCAGCGGTGCAGGCATTCTCGATGAGCTGGCCGATGAACTGGTCGATGAGGTGCGAGGTCCGATCTTCCCGCTGCGCCGAAGTCCGGCCGCCGCGGAAAACGGCAAGGAGCCGAGATGCACCGGCGACAAGTCCCATAATCAGCTCCTCGTGATCCAGGACCGGACTCCCTGAAAGTCCTCCAAATCGACGGGCTTTTGCAGCGTGGCGACGTAGCCGGATTCGGCGTATTTCTGGATCACCGCTTCTTGAGTGTAGCCGACCATTACGGAGGACTTGATGGCGGCGTACGCCGAAGGGGTCAAAGCGCGAAACGCGAAAGGAGTGCCCCTTCCAATGAGGCAGCCACCCGCTGACCCAAGAGCGGGTCCCCGAGATACAGGCGAAATCGGCGCGAGCCCTCAGGTAAACAACCTTCGTACGTCAACCAGCCGCTTGGTTGGAAACGCAACAACCGATGAACGCGAGCGTCGGAAAGCCTCTCCTTTGAACGCACCATTGTTGGCGGTGAAACGGACCGAGGCACGCAGCGCGGTTGAGGGTTGCATCCGACCGGCGGGACCAAACCAGCCGCGCGATTCGCGGCTATTCGTCCGGTTATCCACCGGTATTCCTCCGGTTATCCACCGGTTGCCTTTGTCCGGCAAAACGGACCGGAGCACGCGGCCGGCGAGGGTGATAAACCACCCGGAATCGGCCGGTTTCCGTGGAGGAAGCGCAGGAGACCCTAACCCCGGCCAGCGGCCTGCGCCGCGGCGACGTCAGTAAATCAACGTCCGAAAATTTCTGACCCGGTGAAACGTGATGAGATTTCCATTATGCGCGGACTGCGCGCGCTCGTCACCGCTGCGCGCGAGGATCACCAGATCGTCGCCGTCGACGTCCATCGAGGCATAGTGCCGGGAGCCGCGATTTCCGGGACCGACGGCAACGAGGCCGGCGAAACACCAATCGACCATGTTTTTCGAAAAGTGAAGGACGAGCCGCGTCCGTTCATTGTTGGGCAATTGATGGCGATCCTTCGGCAACGCCTCCGGACGCGTCATCGAGTCGGTGGCTTGCGTGCCCAGGAGCCAATAGAGCTTCGTCGGCTCATCGTAAAGGACGTGGAAGCGCATCTGCCCGCCTGGAAACGGCAGGAACAGTTGCGTCTTTCCCGACGGCGCATGCACGAGCCCCGTCGTGAGGGTCCCGTCGTCGTTCTCGACGACCCGGGCGATCGCGGCAAACCCGGTGCCTCCGGTGTGCGCCCGCATGAAGAGATGAAACGTTCGCTGCCTGGGGTCGAACCACAGATGATTGGGATCCGTGATTTGGACGACGTTGGTCTCCAGCCAGCCCATCGGATGCATCGGCCGGCCCGGGGAGACTTGGTTTACCGCGGGGAACTTCTGGGAAAAGAAGGGCACGCCGAAGAAATCGAGCGCGAGATCGTTCTGGCGGTAGCCTGGAATGAGGTCGGCAAACGCCAGTTCGGAGGCATAGGTCCAACTCGACGGGAGCGTAAGGTCATCCTGCTCGCGCGCCCGCATCACGACCGGGGCCAGATTGCCAATCGTCCACCCCGACTTGTTATCCTCATAAATGCGCCGCTCCATCACCAGGTAGACATTCCCTTTGCCGTGCCAGACGTTGCAGGCGGTCGCATACCACTGGGGTTTCTTGGTCCCGAGATCCGCGGGAGCAGACCAATGCTCGCCCCGGTCATCCGACCGGAGGATCTTCAGGTCCTGGTCATGCCCGAGATAGTAGATCGCTTTTCCCGCCTGGAAAAGACGCGCTTGGTTGATGTTGGGGGTCGCGCGCGACGTCCAAGTCAGTCCGCCATCATCGGAGGTGCAAATGCGCGCCCACCAATGGCCCTCCGTGCGACTCGTCACTCCGCCCCGTTCGCTCGCCGCCACGAGGCGACCTCCCTCGAGGCGGAGAATGGAGGGAGTGTTGAGCGGCGACGGCGTACCCGGCGTCTCGTCGAACACCACAGGATCCGGCGCCAGCGCGCGGATCGGTCCGTGCATCGGAGCGTTCGTGGAGTCGGCGGCCAGCGACCTGCCAGCAGTGCCCACCAGGAGCGGGCAGCCAATGGTGAGCAGCATCAGGAGGCTTGAGCAGGAAGGAAACAGGATGGTCATCGGCCGAAGGAGGTTCAAAACGTGACCGGGTTGGCCCAGAACAGTCAAAACGAAGCAGTCAAGACGGGCCAGATTGGGCATCCCATCGTCCGCCCCCACCATGGGGCGCATCTGCGAATTGACGGTGAGACTATCGTCAGCAAGCAACCCTCTCGTAGCCGCGAGCGCCAGCGAGTGGATGCTCGTCGCGTTTTTCCGGTCCACTCGCTGGCGCTCGCGGCTACGGGTAACCGTCAACGTGGAGATGCGCCCTCACCATGATGGTGATTGCGACGTCAGCGACGGACGCCACGCTTGGCGCCAGGCTCCCATGCAGAATCATCCGCTTTCCCGCCGCTCGCTCCTGAAAGGCGCGGCGTCCCTCGCCGCCCTGGCCGGTGTCGCCGGTTCGCTCCCCGCCGCATCGACTGCAGTCCGGCGGCCACGAAAGGTGCAACCGGGCGAAAAGCTTAATATCGCCTGTGTCGGTTGTGGCGGAAAGGGACAGACCGATGTCGAAGCCATGGCCGGCGAGAACATCGTGGCGCTGTGCGACGTCGATTGGTCGAAGGCGAAGCGCGTGGCGCAGCAGTATCCGGACGTCCCGAAATTTCAGGATTATCGCGTGATGCTGCGCGAACTCGACGAGCGGATCGACGCCGTCACGGTGACGACGCCGGACCACATGCACTTTCCCATCGCCAAAATGGCGATCGAGATGGGCAAGCATGTCTACGTGCAGAAGCCGCTCACGCACACGGTGTGGGAGGCGCGGCAGCTGGCCGAGCTCGCCCGCCGGCACGGGGTCGCCACGCAAATGGGCAACCAGGGACAGGCCGAGGAAGGCGTGCGCGTGCTCTGCGAATATGTGGGGAGCGGCGCAATCGGCCCGGTGCGCGAAGTGCAGGTCTGGACAAACCGTCCCATCTGGCCCCAGGGGATCGAGCGTCCCAAGGAAACACCACCGGTTCCCGCGACGTTGAACTGGGATCTTTGGCTCGGGGTGGCGCCCGCGCGGCCGTACCATCCGGCGTATCATCCGTTCAAATGGCGCGGCTGGTTTGATTTCGGTACCGGGGCGCTGGGCGACATCGGCTGCCACTCGTTCGCGCCGATTCAGCGCGCGTTAAAACTCGGCCCGCCGTCGAGCGTCGAAGCGGTCTCGAGTCCGCTGGCCAAGGAAGCCTTCCCGCTGGCTTCGATTGTGCGCTATCAGTTTCCCGCGCGCGGCGACCTGCCGCCCGTAAAACTCACGTGGTATGACGGCGGGCTGAAGCCGGAGCGCCCTGCCGAACTCGAAGCCGACCGTACGCTCGGTGAAGGCGGCACGATCTTCGTCGGCGACAAGGGCGTCATTTACAACGGTCGCCTGCTGCCGGAATCACGGATGCACGCCCAGCCCCCGCCGCCGCGGACCTTGCCGCGCTCGCCGGGTCATTATCAGGAATGGTTGCTCGCCTGCAAAGGCGGTGAGCCCGCCGGATCGAACTTCGATATCGCCGGCCCCCAGGCCGAAACAATCCTGCTCGGAAACATCGCGCTGCGCACCCAGAAACGGCTGCTGTGGGACGCGGAAAACCTCCGGATCACGAACGTGCCGGACGCAAACGAGCAGCTGCGCCCGCGGTATCGGGAAGGCTGGGACGTCTGACACGACTTTCCCCGCTCTGACCAGCGCCTTTCCCGTTCCGGCATTTGAACGTTGAACGTTTTCGCGCTCTCCGTCTCTTCCCTTCTCTCCTATGCTGCGTTATTTCGCCTACGGGGTCCGCGACTTTGGCGACGCGCCCGACTGCTCGGATTTTCGGCTGAACTGGGAGTTCATTGTCACGTTCCGTCACGGGGTGAGCCCCGTCTTTCCCCACGATCCCCGACCCACGGAACCGGCCGCCAATTTTTGGGTGATGCCGCCCAAGCTCCGGTATAATTGGAATTTCCCCGCGACGAAGGTCGAGCGGGCGGTTTTTCACTTCGCCATGGTGCCCGAGCCGCTGGAGGATTTGGTCCGCTGGCAGGGAGCCTTCCGCCGTCAGCTCGCAGCGGACGAACTGACGGAGGTTCGGAACATCGCCACGACCGTCGATGCCGCGATGGCGCGCCGCGACCGCCTGAGCCCGCTACGCTTCCAGCGCGCCTTGATCGAACTGACGCTTCTGGCGTTGCGGCACGAGGTGGCCACGGCGGGGGAATCCACGCTCGAGACGCAGGTGGCCGATCGCGTCGAGTACGCTGTGGCGTGGTATCGCGAGCATCTGGCCGAGGGACCCAAGCTGGAACAGGTGGCCGCAGCCCTGCATCTCTCGGTCAGCCACCTCCGCCGGCTTTTTCACGCCTACTACCGCCGCAGCCCGAAGGAAGTTTTCGACCGGGTGCGCCTTGAAACCGCCGCTTCGCTGCTCGCCACCAGCACCGCGACACTCGAAGCCGTCGCCGGCCGCACGGGTTTCCACAGTGTCACGGATTTTTGCCGCGTCTTCAAAAAACGCTTCGGCCACCCACCCGACGAGTGGCGCCGCACCAAGGTTCGCGCCCGGCCGGCGGTTCCCGCCCCGGACCGGTGAGCGATTCGGTCAACAAGCCGCGCGCTCCCGGGGATTGCGCCTGGCACCAGCGGACGCGAAATCGCGGCACGCGGGTTCCGCCCACGAACCCGCCACGCGTTCCCGCACCCCATGAAATCCCCCCGCCGCACCCCAATCCTGATCGTCGCCGGCTGCCTCGCCGGCCTGCTGCCACCCGCCGCCCGCCTGACCGCTCAATCGGCCCCTCGACCGGCCGCCACCAATGAGGCGTCGGTCGTCCAGCTGGACGAGTTTCAGGTCACGAGCGATCGCGACACGACCTATCGCGCCACCAACGCGACCGCGGGCACCCGCCTCGGCACCAAGATCAAGGATCTGCCGCAATCGATCACCGTGCTCACGGAGGACTTCCTGCAGGACATTGCGGCAATCAACCTCGAGGACGCGCTGGCCTATGTCGGCGGCGTGTCGCCCGGCGAAGCGCAGCCCAACGCCGGCGACTCCTCGACCATTCGCGGTTACGCCTCGCCGTTTCCGTTCAAGGATGGCATCCGCAACGAAAGCCTGAACACCCGGGGCGACATGGCGGATGTCGAACGGGTCGAGGTGTTGAAAGGTCCCTCGTCTTTCATCTACGGCAATGTCTTCGGCGTCGGCGGCGCCATCAACCTGGTCTCCAAGCGCCCGAAGCCGAAGGCCGCCTACAGCCTGCGCGCCATGGTCGGCCAGTACAATTTCCACCGGGGCCAGGTCGACGCCACCGGCCCCATCAGTAGCGACAAGTCGTGGATGTACCGGGTCGTTTACGCGCAGGAGGACGGCGACACGTATCGCGATTTCACGCACGGAAAGCGCCTCTTCGTCTCACCCAAACTGACCAAGGTATTCTCGTCCGCGACCCAGTTGAACCTCGATCTCGAATATCTCCGCACGTCCGTGACCAACGATCCCAACGTGCCCATTGCCGTCGGCGACACGCTCCCGATCCGCGTGCCGCCGTCGCATTTCCTCGGGGAGCCGTGGGCGACGAACGAGGTCCGCAAGCGCGCGGTCCGCGCGATCCTCGATCATCGTTTCACGCCCAACTGGGCCGTGCGTCAGGCCGTGGCCGTGGTGGTCAACGACGCCGACAAACACAATATCGCGCTTACCGGCACCATCGACCCGGTGCGCTCCGTGACCACCAAGCAGGACGGGGCCCAAATCATCGAGGGGAAGTTCCTGCTCATCCAGGGCGACGTCGTGGGGCGCGTGCAAACCGGGCCGGTGAATCACCGCCTGTTGGGCGGCTACGAAGTGAGTCGCGACAACGTGCGCAACGACGTCTACAACACCCCGATTCTCGGCGGCTTCAATGTCTACCGGCCTGTCTACAACAATCCCCGCGGCCCCACAGCCTACACGTCGGGCATTCGCAACCGGCCAAGCGCCGTCGCTTTGTATCTGAACGACCACGTCAGCATCCTGAAGGATCGCCTGCAGTTCATCGCCGGCGCCCGCCTCGACCAAATCAAGGGCAACAGCGACAACGTCGTCACGCGGGTCTCCGCGGATGTCAGCGTGCCCGGACATTGGACGCCGCGGTTCGGAGTGGTCGCCCGGCCGGTGGAGGCGCTGTCCTTTTACGCCGTCCACGCGGGGGGATTCATCGCCGACCGCACCGCGCGGGTGGTCTGGCCGGATAATTCGCCGGTGAAGCCGGAGACCGGCACGATGTTCGAGGCGGGAGTGAAGGCGGAATTTCTCGAAGGGAAACTCAGCGTCAATGCCGCCGGCTTTTCCGTGACGCACGAGAACATCGTGCGAAATGCGCCGATCCCGCCGGCGCCCGCCGGCGCCATCATCCAGAACGGCGCGGAGGAGGTGAATGGAACCGAAGTCAACTTCACGGCTGAACTCGCCCGCGGGCTGACGTTGATCGGCAGTTACAGCTACATCGACGGCTCGGTGAAGAAAGGGCAGAATAACATTCCCGACGGCAGGCCGCTCCAGAACACGCCGCGGCACGCCGGGCAACTCTGGGTGCGCTATGCGTTTCAGCAGGGCCCGTTGAGCGGGCTGGCCGCGCGCTTCGACCTCCGGCGCACGAGTGAAATCTTCGGCCGGGTGAATCAGAATGTACGGCTACCCGGCTACACGTTGATGAATGCTGGTCTCTCCTACCGCTGGAAACGACAGGTGAGCCTGCAGATCAACGTCAGCAACCTCGCCGACCACTATTACTACCGCGCCGCCGGCGCCAGTGCCCAAATCGCTCTCGGCGCCCCGCGCAACTGGATGTTCAGCACGAACTACAACTTCTGACGGACGGCCCGAACGGGCAGGTTGCGGAATGGCAAAGTTCACGCCCGACGACGCCCCAATTCCGAATTCGCGGCGACTGGGGATCGGCGAGCCCCGGGTGCTTGCCCCATCGCACCTAACTTTTGGATACGCTAGCGGTCGCTCCGCCGGGGCCTAGCGGTTGAAACAGCAGGCAGGCGGGGCGGAAAGTCGCCACCTCTCGGGTGCGAGCCAGGTGTTACAACAGAAGGATCCTCCGAGGGGTGGCGCGTGACCTCACACCGGGTCGAGCCTCTTCAGCGGGCCAACAGGGTGGGCATTGGCACGAGCCAATTCCCATCCCATGCGGCAACGGGAGTCGAACGGAGCGGGAGGGGCGGTTTCAAGCCGGAGACAATTCCTATCTCATGGTCGCAGCGGCAACAGACTGGGTGGTGCCGGGTACGTGCACGCCGCGGGATAGACTCCCTGGCGAGCACACGCGACTTGAGCGCCGGCGCCGACAACGTGGCAGCCTCCGAACGTGTTCGTGCGTGGATGTCGCCCGGGTTAGAATTTCACCGCGGTCGTGAGCAGGAAATTCCGCGGCGTGAGCCAAGTGTAGCGGCTCGGCGACGCGACACGCGCCGGATTGGTGAGGTCCCCGCCCGGTGGGCGGAGGACGGTTGTGGTGAACAACGGTTGGTCGTAATCGAAGAGGTTGTCGACCCGCAGCGTAACGGTGAGGTTGTAACGTTTGAACAAGCGCCGCGTATAGCCGAGCGTCAGGGTGGCGGTGACGTAGGGATCGGTTTGGACGACGTCGTTGCCATTGACGCTCGGATCATCGATCGCCTGCGTCGGATTCGCCGGGTTGCGAATCGTGTCGGCGCCCTTGTAGCCGATGACCTGATGGCCGCGGTAATTGAGCCCCGCGCCGATCTTGAAACCCTTCAGGCGCTCCCGGAATGCATAGTCGGTGTAGATATTCGCCGTGACGTCGTTGAGCCGCGTCCGCTTCTGGGGCGTCGGGCTGAACGAGGCGAGCGTGCTCTGGATCGTGTTCCAGGCATCCACGGCGGCCGGGCCCTCG
The DNA here is from genome assembly GCA_947474365.1 of Opitutia bacterium. Lineage (GTDB taxonomy): Bacteria > Verrucomicrobiota > Verrucomicrobiia > Opitutales > Opitutaceae > ER46. Next base: position 9,007 of record CANJIU010000049.1, read on the forward strand.
TTGGGCTGCCCCACCGGAACCGTCGCGGTAAACGTCGCGAGGTTGCCGCTGAACGTGCCGCCGGCGTCCGTGATGATCTGGCGCAGTTTGGTTTCGTTGGCGGCGAAATAAGCCCGCGATTCCACGTTGGGATTCGACTGATACGATTCCGGCAGCGCGACGTTGCCCATCATCCGCCACTGCGGCGTGAAATTCGCTGTGACCTCGAATTCCCAGCCCTTCGTCTTGGTGTCCACCGAATCGACAAACCCGGTCGGGAGGCGCTGCAAGCCGCGGTTGTTGATGCCGCCAATCGTGAAGTCGCCAAGGGCATTGGCCTGGATGATCGTGTTGAAGGGAAATGGCACCGAGGAGATGGTGTTGTTCTTCTCCTCACCGTCGTAGCGGATCAAGTTCGCGACCAATCCGCCGTCGAGGAGCGTGACCCGCACACCGTAGTCGTGGCCGGTGGACGCCGGCGCGGTAAAGAGCGAGCCGTCGATCTTCAACGTGGTGCCGGGCGGACGGAATGACTCGGCGTAGTTCGCGAAGACACTGAGCATCCTCGTCAGATGGAGTACCCCGCCGACCGACGAGGTCGTGACCCGGCCGGTCTGATCAGGCGACGTGTAGTCGTCTTGAAAACGGTCGGCGGCGTACAACGGGTCGCGGGCTCCACTGCTCAACCGCGGCCGGGTGTTGGCGGGCAACGGGGCGCCGACCGGCGTGCCGGCGGCCGTGCGTTCGCGGTAGGTGAGCGCGGCCCAATCCGCCGGCGCCGTCGGCTTGAGCAAACGGGAGTAGCCGTCCCAATTGGCCGGATTGTCGAATTGCCGCACGGGCGACTCCTGGCGCGACTCGTACTCGTCCTGCCGAACCGCGCCGACCAGATCAAGGCGGCCCCGGAACAGTTTGGCAGTGGTGGCGGCCTGGCCGTAGCGGTAGCGGCGGTCGCTCACGAGATTGAAGGCGTCGTTCGTGTAATCGCGGACCAGGCCGGCGGGCACGGTGGCCGTGGTGTTGGTGCGGGGATCGACATAGGTCCACGAAGCGGGGGTGGGCATCGGCCGCTCCTTGTCGGTGTAAAGGTAGTAGCGATACATGACGGTGAACTCGGTCGGCCACTGCCGCGGGTCGGCGTTGCGTTTGAGGGTGTAGCGAAAGCTGTTGCGATCGGTGCGGAGGCGCGACGTCCCGCCCATCAGGCTGAACTTGAAGTCGCCGAGGCGGGTGCGTTCGAGGACATAGCCGAGCGCGAACCGCGCGTTGCTCTTTTCCTCGGGTTGGAGGTACGGATTGCTGATCGCCTCGGTGTAGGGCTGGCGGAAGTTGGGATTGGGCTGGCCGTTCGGCAGCACCGAGTTGATGTCGATCCAGATGCGCGACATGCCGCGGCTGATACCGGTATTGGAGTTGAGATCCTCCCGGCCGCGGTTCACCGCCGCCTCGGCGAAAAGGCGGTCATTGATCCGCTGCGTCAGCGACACGGTGAAATCCTCGTTGCGCAGGCCAAAGATCGGTCCGTCGCTGAAGGTGGAAAGCGTACGGTCGGGGATGCGAAAGGCCGAGTTGCGGATTGCGATGTCGTAGAGGCTCGCCGGCAGGTTGACCTGCGCGATGATGGAATTGTTGGTGATGTTGGCCGAGGTACCGACGACCGTGACGCCCCCGGCGGGCGTGTTGGCGGCGGAGTTTCCGCCGAGCGTACGGGCCCAGCCCTGGTAATTCATCACCTGCGTGCCGCCGCCCGCGACCGTGATGATGGCGTTGTTGGCGCCGTAGCCCACCGCACCGGCCGGGTTGTTGTTGGCCGGAAGCAGCGCGGAATAGGTAACGCCGTTCCAGCCGCTGACATTGTCGTCGAAGTTCGAGGTGATGACGGAATGCTCCAGCCGGCCCTTCTCGGCCTCGAAGCGAAGTTCGGTGTTCGGGAGCGGCTTCCAGGTGGCGGCGAGCGTCACGCCCTTGCGACGCTCGACGTCGTTGTCGCGCCACCCCTCCCGGTCGTGCCAGACGGCGTTGATCCGCACGGCGAAATGCTTTCCGAGCGGCTGGTTGTGGTCGAGGGTGGCGCGGGCGTTGGCCCATGAGCCGTACGAGAGGCGCACCTCGGTTTCCGTCCGTTCGGTGCGCGCGCGCTTGGTGACGCTGTTGGTCGTGCCGCCGACGCCACTGGTGCCGAAGAGCACCGCGTTGGGACCGCGCGCAAGATCGAGCCGCTCGATGTTGTAGCTGTCGAAGTTGAAGTTAACCGGAAAGAAATTGCGCTGCGGGTTGTTGCTGCCGACGCCGCGCGACGAAAGTTTCAGACGGTCGCCAATCGCAAAACCCACCGAGTCTCCCTCGGGGACGTCATAGGCGTTGGTCGACCACTTCGTCAGCTGCGTGAGATCGGTGAGCTCAAGAGCGTCGATGAAATCCCGCGTCAAGACCGTCATCGCGATCGGCGTGTCCGCCAGCTCACCGGCGAGACGTCCGCCCGCGAGTGAGCTCGACGCAACAAAGCCGCGGTCGCGGGAGGTGTTGACCTCGAAGGGACTGAGGACAACGGGAGCGTCGGCGCCGACGAGGGGAGCGGCCAACACGAGGAGCAAGAGAACGGCGCGGGGAAAAGTCATGGTGAGGTCGGCACGGCGGCGGCGGGGTTGAACTGACCTTTGGGGACGAGGTGATCAAACGGGATTCGTTTCATCTCTGCGGCGAAGCAGGTTGACTTCAGCTCGGGGCGACGAGGCGCTCGGACCTAGCTGAATTCCTACGCTGAAGCCTGCGCGGCCTGCAGCTGTTTCGCCAGAAACGCGTAGCATTTCTCGGCGGTTTGCACCGGTTGATAACCGGGCCGGCTGTGAATCTGCGCGCTCACCTCGACGACGATCGGGCCGGTGTACTTCAGCTCCCGGAGCAGCCGGAAATATTTTACGTAGTCGATCTTCCCCTCGCCCACCAGGAGGTACTTCGCCGGTTTCTCACCCACGACGAGATCCTTCATGTGGATGAAACCGGTGCGGGGGATGACGGCGCGCAGCGTCGGCTCCAAATCGAGTCCCTCGGCCTGATAGTGGCTGTAGTCGTAGGTCAGCGTGAACGCCGGGTGGTTGACCCGCCGATGGAGCCACAACAGCCGATCCGGTGAATTGATCACCTGCCCGTAGTGGGCTTTTACGGCGATCTTCACGCCCGCCGGGCCCGCCGTCTCCGCCCAGCGGCGCATGTTGTCCACCAGATCATTCTTGGTCGCCTCCCAGTCCTCGGCCTTTCCGCCGGTGACCGACTCGACGAGCGGCGGGCGCCGATCGTCGAGCAGGCGCGCGATCTCTGCCGCACCTTTGATGATGTCTTTGGCAGGCCCCTGGGCCTTGGCAGTGAGATCGATGTGGACGAGCAGGCTTGAAACCTCGAGCCCGGTGGAGCGCAGCCGGTCGCGAACCTCGCGCTGGGCGGGCACGGAGAACTTCCCCAGCTCCGTCGGAAAATCCTTCATCAGACACAGCTCGACGTTGTCGTAGCCGATGCGCTGGCAGTGATCGAGGGCTTCGAGCACCGGCAACGATTTCATCCCATACAGACTGAAGCCGATGGGGCGGGCCTTGCCCTTGGCGGGCGCGGCAGCGAGGCGGGGAAGTGCGGCGGCGGCGAGGGCCGCAGAGGAGAAGTGCAGGAAGTGACGGCGGGTGGAGGGCACGACGAGATGTGATGAAAAAGTGGTTACGCCGGCAGCGGCCGGCCCTTCGTCTCGGGCACGAACCAGATCAGACCGAGTCCGACGAGGTAAACGAGCGTGATGACGGCGCCGGCGCGGGCGTAGCTGCCGCCGAACGTCTGCATGAGCGACCCCATCTGCAACGCGCCCACCGCGGCGACGATGCGGCCCAGATTGAAGGCGATGCCTTGCCCCGTGGCGCGCACGCGCGTGGGAAACAGTTCCGGCAGGTACAGCGGCAGCCAGCCGTAAAACGACGCCGTGACCACCCCCGAGAGAAAACTCGCAGTCAGGAAGGTGGCGCCGTAACTGCCGATGCCGCGGAACATCCACTGGCACACGACGAACGAACTGGCGCACAACGCGAAGTAGGCGGCACGCCGGCCGAGTCGCTGCCCGAGCCACGCACCGGCGAGGCAGCCGATGACCGAGCCGACCCCGTTGAGCACCTGCGTGAACGCCTTGGCATCGGGGTTGGTGCCACCGGTCATCCGGTCGGCCCAGAGCGGCAGCCATTGCACGGAGCCCCACGAGCCGACGAGCGCCACGCCGCCGAGTCCCGCGGCGATCAACAAGACTTTCAGATTTCCTCCGCGGAGGAGTTCGCGCAGCGGCTGCAACTGGCCCGTCGCGGCCACCGCCTGCCACCGGTGCGATTCCGGCACCCACCATTGGATCATGAAGGTCAGTAGCGCCGGGGCCGCCCCGATCAGCACAACGTTTCGCCACGAAGCAGTGGTGATCGGAAAAAAGACGGCGACGACAGCGATGACGATGAAGCCGACGTTGGCCGCTGCGCCGATTACTCCGGCGAGGATCGGGCGATGCTTTTCCGGCCAGACCTCAGCCACCAGCGCGACGCCGAGCGACCACTCTCCGCCCATGCCGAGCGCCGCGATGAAACGCAGAGCCCCCAACTGCAGGGGGGTCCGGACGAAATAGGCCAGCGCGGTGAACACTGAATAGACCAGGATCGCGAAGCTCATCGCCCGCACGCGGCCGATCTTGTCTCCCATCCAACCGAAGACGAGGCCGCCAAGCGCGGCACCCACGAGAAACATTGCGGTGATGGTCCCCATCCACTGCCCCACATACGCTTCGCCGACCACTCCGGCCCCCGCCTGCATCTCCTGCAGCGCGGGTCGGGCAATCAACGGAAAGATCCCCATCTCGAGTCCGTCGAACATCCAGCCGAGGAAGGCGGCGAACAAAACCAAGTTGCGGCGATCGCCAGTGGGGCGACCTGGAGGGGGAGGCACGGAAGACACCGGGGGAACAGGGGGATTGGGCGCGACCTAAACGGGTCCACCGGTCCGTTAGCAAGATCGATCATGGAAATGTTTCCCTTCCACCGGATCGAAGCATCCCCCGGGCCCGCCAGCATACTGCTGGTTTCGACGACCGACGCGCGTGTTTGGTCACGGCCGATTCACCGGGAGTTGATCGATCATCCCGCTTGACACTCCCATCTGACAACTCCGGTCTTGGCGCATTCGCCTGCGGACCAGACTCCGCGAGGTCCCCCAACCGCACCGCTACGCTCATCCCATGGAAAAAGTACTCATCATTGTCGGCGACGCCTCAGAAACCGTCGATACGCTCTATCCGTTCTACCGTCTGCAGGAAGGCGGCTACCAACCCGTCGTGGCCGCACCGGAAAAGCGGAAATACCAGATGGTGATGCACGAGGTGAAGCCGGGCTGGACGATCACGAAGGAATGGGAGGGCTACACCATCAACGCCGACATCACGTTCGCGGAAATCAAGCCCGAGGAGTACTGCGGGATCTTTTTTAGCGGCGGACGCGCCCCGGAATACATCCGGGACGACGAGGATTTGTTGCGGGCAACGCGCTGGTTCTTCGCGCAGAACAAGCCGATCGCGAGCGTCTGCCACGGTGTCGAAATTCCCGCCCGCGCCGACTGCGTGCGGGGCCGGCGGATGGCCACGGTGGGCAAGTGCAAATTCGATCTCGAAGTATGCGGCGGCATCTACGTCAACGCCCCGTGCGTGGTGGACGGCAATCTCGTGAGCGGGCGGACCTTTCACGATCACGGCCACTACATGGGCGCCTGGATGGCGCTGCTGGATGCCGAACGCGCGGCCCGCCAGTCAAAAGGCGCCCCCGATCGCAAGTAGGCCTCAGCCCCTCCCGCGCACTACGTCGCGGTTCGGACCGCGAGCGCCCGGAGCGGCGCAACGTCCGCCCAACCCTACCCCACCCCACGATCATGACGTTCGCCTCCGCCGTCCGACTGATCACGCTCCGTTGGCCGGCGGTGCTCTTGTCGGCGGCAGCGACGGCCCAGACCACCGGGTCCGTGCCGCCAGACAAGGACGCCATCGTGTTGTCGCCGTTCGAAGTGAACACCTCGCGGGATGTCGGCTTCGTCGCCGCGAGTTCGCTCGCCGGTGGCAGGTTGGCGAGCGACCTCCGGGATACGGCCGTCGCGTATTCGGTGCTGACGCGCGAATTTCTCGACGCCGTTTCGATTACCGATCTCGCCGAGGCGACAAAGTGGACCGTCAATACCAGCAGCACGCAGGATGATGCGAGCAACGCGTTGATCGCCCGCGGCGTCAGCTACAACTCCCGCGGCGTTGGCGCCGGTTCGCAATATCGCGACTTTTTCCCGAGCACGTTCAATCCCGACAGCTATAACGTCGAGCGCTTCGACTATGCCCGCGGGCCCAACGCGATCCTCTTCGGTCCGGGCGGCATCGGCGGCACGAGCAACGTCGTCACCAAGCAGGCCCTGTTGCGCAAATCCTCCGGTCAAATCGGCCTGCAAACCGGGTCGTGGGACCGCCACCGCGCCACGCTAGACGCCAATCTGCCGATCGGCGAATTGGCCGCGCTGCGGATCAACGCCGTGGACCAGGATGCGGCCAGCTGGCAGCAAAACACCTTCGACAACCGGCGCGGGCTGCACCTCGCCGGCGTCCTCCAGCCGCTGCCGAAGCTGCGGTTGAATTTCGATGGCGAGTGGGGCCGCAAGGAGCAGAACGTCGCCATCTCCAGCCTGCTCGACATCCTCAGCGCCTGGGACGGCGTGACCACGTTTGCGGTGCCGACGGCGGCGATCCCGGCGGCGCTCGCCACCTCCAGCAGCGCGCAGCGCTACGCCCCGCCCCATCTGTTGATTTCGCCGGCCAGCACGGGAAATTCCGTGCCGTTTGACTACGGCAACGACGTTCACACTCGCGGCGGGGCGCAGGCGGCGGGCCTGACCGTGGGCGGCGTGCCGGTGGCGAGCGCGCTGAGCCCGAACATCGCAAATTTCGCGATGCAGAACTCCCTCAACCTGCCCGCTTGGGACACGCGGCTGAAAAACATTCTCCAGTCGCCGGTCGCGCCGGCGGCGACGAAGGATTTCGTCCGCGACCTGGGGCTCAACCGCTCGACGTTCACGGAAAATCTCGATGTGCCCAACGTGTATCACAAATACCGCACCTTTGGCGGCACCGCCCGCTACCAGGTGAACGACCGGCTCTTCCTTGAGCTGTCGGGCAATACCCTCTGGCAGTATTGGGCCAACGAGCTCACCGCACGCAGCTCCATGCAGCAGATTCTCCTCGATCTCACGCAGACCCTACCCAACGGGCAGCGGAACCCTGGCTTTCTGCAGCCGTACAGCGAGAATCTCCGGACGGTTCATTTCTCCGAAAACCAAACGGACAACTATCGTGTCGCCGGCGCCTATGTGCTCAACGACACCCGCCTCGGCAACTTCACGTTCAGCGCCAATGCCGGCGGCCAGAACGCCTCGGCCAAGAACCGTCGCATGATCTATTCGGTGGCCGGGCTCACCGCCGACCCGCGCGGCTGGGGCGCCTCGAGCACAATCAACGGCGTCGCGGTCGATCCGCGTTTATATTACCGGTATTACTGGACGGTGAACACCCCCGGCAACCGGCCGCTCTCCGCCCCGCTTGCCATCGACTCCGGCCCGGTGACCATAAACGCGAACGGCCAGAATCTCACCGGACGTCCGGCGTGGTTGCTCGATCCGGCCGGCATTTCCGCGGACATCGACACGACCTCAGAACTGAACTTCGCCCAGACCGCGGCGAACTGGAAATTCTGGCAAAACCGCGTGAACGTCCTTGCCGCCGGCCGGTTCGATCGGTTTGTCGCCCGACAAAAGAGCCCGTATCCGCTCGTCGCGGACCCCGCGTACGGCCCGGGCTGGGACGGGGTTGGCGTGCCCTTCCGCCCGGCGGCGCCCGCCAATTATTTCCAGCTTTCGTCCGACGATCAGGCGCGCTACTCGGCGCCAGCGGTCAAGGTCAGCCACGGCACGTACGCCGTGGGCGCGGTCGTCCACGCCACCCGCTGGCTCAGCCCGTTCGCCGATTTCGGAACCAGCTTCAATCCCAACGGCGCCGGCATCGACGTGTTCGGCCGCACGTTTGAGCCGCGCACCTCGCAGGGTTGGGACGCTGGTCTGCGAGTTTCCCTCCCCGGCGACCGGGTCAGCGCCACGCTCGGCCGCTATTCCGGACGCGAAACCGGCCAGCAAATCAACGTGGGCAGCGCCGCCGGTCTCACCTTCGCTCTCGACGGACAGATCAACAACATCATCACCGCCCGCCCGGTCGGCGCCGGCACCGCCGGAAACACCCGCGGACTCCCCGCCGTGCCCCGGGCCTACAGCGACCGCCGCGATTTGCAGAATTCCGGCTATGAAATCGAGGTGCTCGCCAATCTCGGCCGGGGCTGGCGCGTGATGGCCAACGCCGCGCGGGCCGCGGCTTCGCAGACCAACGCCTATTCCGACTCCCGCGCGTATCTGGAACGCAACGACGGCGTCCTGCGCCAGATCCTCGCCGACGCCGGCGTGACGGTCGGTGCGAGCGGCCAGGCCTCGATCAACGCGTCCGCCAGTCCCGACGCGCCCAACGCCGCGACCGGCTGGAACAACCTGCAGACGTTCAAGTCCGCCGTCATCACCGGCGAACAGAAGGTGAACCGGCTCCCGCGGATGACGGCGAACGCGTTTGTCGACCACACGTTTTCCGAGGGGCGCCTGCGCGGGATCACCCTCGGCGCCGGCGTGAACTATCGCGGACGGGAAATCATCGGCAACTACGGCGCCGACCTGATCGCGAACCCCGCCAACCCGACCCAGGCAATCGACAATCCCTCCCTGGGTCCGCTGAATTACGTCTACGGCAGCTCGTACTACACCGGCACGCTCACCGCCGGTTATCGCCTGCGGCTGAAAAACAACGCGAGCCTCTCCTTCAATCTGAAGGTCGACAATCTCTTCGATTACCGCGAGCCCCGCTACTACAACACCGTGCTCCGCCCGCCCGGCGGAGATCTCGCGTCCTTCGCCCGCGTCACGACGCCGTATCAATTTTTCTATCTCACCCCGCGCAACTTCACCCTGACGGTGACGCTGCGGTTCTGAACCGCAGACGAAATAGTCACGCGCCACCATGATTCCTTCCCGCCTCATCGCCCGCCTCTTTCTGGTAGCACCGTCCCGCGCCGCGCTGCTGACCGCTCTGGCCGCCACCCCGGCGGGCCGAGCCGCCGAGAGCGAGTATCGCACGATCCCCGCGGCGCGCACCGCCGAGCTCACACCGGCCAACGGCTGGCCGGCGCCCGACGCGTACCGCGATTGGAGTCGTTCCCTCGGCGGGCCGACCTCCAACCGCTTCTCCTCCCTCGACCAGATCAATACGGCCAACGTCGCTCAACTAAAGGTCGCATGGACCTACCGCTCCAAGGACGGCGCCGCCAACCTGCAGGCGAACCCCATTGTCGTCGACGGCACCATGTATGCCCCAACGGCGGGCCATGCGATTGTCGCTCTCGACGCCGCGACCGGCGTCGAACGCTGGCGATTCAAGCCAGAGAAGCTCGGCAACAAGCTGGAGGACCTGCCAGCGCGCCGCGGACTGATTCACTGGCCGGGCGACGCCCGCGTGGGCTCGGGCCCGCGGCTGATTTTCACGGCGGGCAACTGGGTTTACGAACTCGATCCGAGGTCGGGCAAACCCGTCGCCGGCTTCGGGCAGAACGGCCGCGCGGTGCTGCCCACCGGCGGCGGGGTGACGGGCGCGGTGTGGCGCGACACGCTGGTGATTCCCGGATTTGGCCGCGATGTCTTCGGCTACGACGTCGTGACCGGCACGCTGCGGTGGCGGTTCCACACGATGCCCCAACCGGGCGAATTTGGGGCCGACACCTGGCGCGGCCAGGAGACCGGCGCCAATTGCTGGGGCGGCATGGCGCTCGACGAGTCCCGCGGTATCGCCTTTGTGGCGACAGGTTCGCCCAAGCCGAACTTCGTCGGAACCGGCCACCTCGGGGACAATCTTTTCTCCAACTGCGTCATCGCGATCGACGTCGCGACCGGCCGGCGCCTCTGGCATTTTCAGGAGATTCGCCACGACATCTGGGACCTCGACCTGCCGGCGCCGCCAAACCTGGTGACCATCACGCGCGACGGGAAAAAATACGACGCGGTCGCGCAGGTGACCAAGATCGGCAACACGCTTCTGCTCGACCGGCTGACCGGACAGCCGCTCTTCCCGTTTCGCCTGCGCCGGGCACCGGCTTCGCCACTGGCCGGGGAGGAGACCTCGCCGTATCAGCCCGACCTCGAGCTGCCACAGCCGTTCGGCAAACAGGAATTCCGGCGCGACGAGATCACGGAGCGGACGCCCGAAGCGCGCGCGTTTGTCGAGGCGTCGCTCACGCGAATAAATCTCGGCTGGTTCACCGCGTTTGAGGCCGCCAAGCCGACGGTGTTCTACGGGCTGCATGGCGGCGCGGAGTGGACCGGCGCCGCCGTCGATCCGCGCAACGCCCGGCTCTACGTCAGCGCGAACCATCTGCCGTGGGCCATCACCGTCTTCCGTGACGACGACCCGCCGCCGCTCGTGCCGGCGACCGAAGGGGAAAAGGCCTACCAGCAATTTTGCGCCGGCTGCCACGGTCCTGATCGCAAGGGCGTCGGAATGGCCCCGCCGTTGCGCGGCGCCCGCCACCGGATCGACACCGCCGCTCTCCTTGAACTGATTCAAAAGGGCCGCAACGCCATGGTGCCGCTTGGCGCAATCCCACTGGACCAGCAGCGGGCAATCGCCGATTTCGTGCTGGTGAAGGACCGTCCCGTGCCCCCGGCCCCGACGGGCGCACCGAAGTACGCGTTCGGCGGATACCGCAAGCTGCTCGATCACGAGGAATACCCCGGCATCAAGCCGCCATGGGGCACGCTGAACTGTCTCGACCTCAATACGGGAAAAATTCTCTGGCGCGTGCCGCTTGGCGAATATGCCGCACTCACGCAGGCGGGCCTGCCCCGGACCGGCACGGAGAATTTCGGCGGCGCGATTGTGACGGCGAGCGGACTCGTGTTCTGCTCCGGCACGCGCGACCGAAAGATTCGCGCGTTCAGCGCCGCCACCGGCGACGAACTGTGGTCCGCTGAGTTGCCGCTGCATGGCACCGCCCCTCCGACCACCTACGAGGCGGGCGGGCGGCAATTCGTCGTCATCGCCGCCACCGGCGGAGGCAAACTCGGCGGCCCCGCCGGCGACGCCTGGGTCGCGTTCGCCCTGCCGGCCACCAAATAGTCTCTCCTGAAACGTTCAACGTCACCCAAACCACCATGGACAAACGCAGCCCATCGCAAACGAAGTCATCCCGCGTCTACGGCGAACTGCGGCGTGACATCACAGCCGGCGCCTTCCGCCCCGGCGAGCACCTCGTCCGGCGCGATTTGGTCAAGCGCTACGGGGTCAGCATCTCGATCGTGAATGAAGCCCTTGGCCGGCTGAGCGGCGACGGCCTGGTCGAGACGACCGAGATGATCGGGACGCGCGTCGTGAGTCTCAGCGAAGAGGGACTGCGGGATGAATTCGCCCTGCGCGAGGCGGTCGAACGCCACGTGGCGCGAGTGCTCACCGAGCGCGCCACCGACAAACAGCTCGCGACGCTGCTGGAGGACGCCCGGATGCTCGACCGATGGATGAACGAACTCGGACATGACGACGGACAGGGCAGCCTCCTCCATCTCGAATTTCACCTGAAGCTCGCGCGGACCACCGGTTTCGCGTCGCTTGAGGAAAACCTGAAGCGGATGAGCATGCGCGCCCTGCTCACCACCCGCTGGTTGAAAAACCTGCGCCTGCCCCATCCGGAGGATTTCCACCAGCAGCTCGTCCAGGCGTTTATGCGCCGCGACGTCGTAGCAGCGGACGAGACGATGAGGGCCCACCTGCACTATGCCGACGAGTATCAGGCGAAGCACGCCGCCGGGGCGGTCGCCGCGAGCACCAGTTGACCCCTCGGCTGGGCCGTGCCTCCCGCTCCCATGAAGCTTCCCCTCGCCCTGACCCTTGCCCTCTCGCTGGCGACCATTGCCGGTCACGCCGCTGAGGCTGCGTCGCCGGAAATCGCCCGGCTCCAGATCGGAGATCACGCGCCCGACTTCCGCCTGCCCGGCCTCGACGGCCGCACCCGCTCGCTCGCTGACTACGCCCAGGCCGACGTGCTGATGGTCGTGTTTCTTTCCAACCATTGTCCGGATTCCAACGCCACCGCACCACGCCTGATCGCGTTTGCGCAGCAGATGGCCGGACGCAGCCTCGCGATTGTCGCCATCAACCCTAATCATCCGGAGGCGGTGAGCGTCGACGAGCTGGGGTATTCGAATTACACGGACAGCTTCACCGACATGAAGCGCTACGCGGCGGACCTCGGCTTCGTGTTCCCCTACCTCTACGATGGCGAGACTCAGGCCACCGCGCGCGCGTACGGCTGCCTCTGCACCCCGCACCTCTTCGTCTTCGACCGCGCGCGGCGGCTGCGTTACAAGGGACACCTCGACAATTCGCGTTTCGCCGACCCGACCACGGTAACTTCGACCGAGGGCCGAGAGGCAGTCGAGGCCCTGCTCGCCGGGCGGCCGGTGCCGGTGGCGGAAACCGCGCCGCACGGCTGCTCGACCAAGTGGCTGGCCAAGAGACCGGGCATCGCCGTCAAAATCAAACGCTGGGACAGCACGCCGGTCACCGTGGAACCGATCGACCCCGCGGGGGTGGCCGCCCTGCGGCGCAACGGCACGGGCCGGCTGCGCCTTTTCAACGTGTGGGCGACGTGGTGCGTGCCGTGCGTCGAGGAATTTCCGACGCTGGTGGAGGCGGCGCGCCGGTTCAGCCAGCGTGAATTCGAATTGATCACCATCAGTGTCGACGACCCTGCGCAGCTGTCGCGGGCGAAGGCGTTTCTGGAAAAGCAGGGAGCCGGGCTGACACCGAAGCTCGCGGCGGCCCTGAAAACGGAAGGCCGGCGCACGAACAGCTACCTGTTCCAGGGGGCCGACACCGCGAAGCTGATGGACGCGCTCGACCCCGGTGGATGGCAAGGCGGCGTACCGCACACCGCACTCGTCTCACCAGACGGCCGCGTCCTCTGGCGGCACAGCGGAGTGGTCGAAGAAACGGAGCTGCGGCGGCAAATCCTCGCCGTGCTCGGTCCTTATTTTATTCCGGGAGACGGAACCGTCCGTGGCACACGTTAACTCCATTCAATTCGCACTCGGTGCCCTGCTCGCCACCCTCCCGGTGGCTTGGGCGGCTGATTCCTATCAGCCCGTGGACACCCAAACCTCGGGCCAACCGCTCGCGCCCGCTGAGGCACTGGCGCGCATGCGCCTGCCCCCGGGCTTCAAGGTCACCCTCGCCGCCGCCGAGCCCGCCGTGCGGCAGCCGATCGCGATGGCGTACGACGCCCGCGGACGCTTGTGGGTTGCGGAGAGCTACTCGTACAACGGTTCGGATTTCACCGACGAGCGTCACGACCGCATCGTGATTTTCGAAGACGCCGACGGCGATGGTGTTTTCGAATCGCGGCGCGTGTTTCACGATCATCTGAACCGCCTCACCGGGCTCGCCGTCGGCCTCGGGGGAGTATGGGTCACAACACCACCCACGCTCTCGTTCATCCCTGATCGCAATCACGATGACGTGCCGGATAGTGAGCCCGAGGTGAAGCTGGACGGCTGGACGCTCAAGGCCGAACACAACAGCGTGAACGGTCTCACGTGGGGCCCGGACGGCTGGCTCTATGGGCGCCACGGGATCAAGGAACCGTCGCACCCCGGCCTGCCGGGCACGCCCGTGGCGGGGCGCCCGGAAGTCAGCTGCTCCATCTGGCGCTACCATCCGGCCCGGCGCGTATTCGAGGTTGTGGCGGACGGCACGATCAATCCCTGGGGGCTCGATTTCGACGAACTGGGCCAGATGTTCCTGAGCACGAGCGTCGTCGATCATCTGTGGCATGTCGTGCCCGGATCGAGTTTCAAGCGCTGGGTCGGGCGCGATCTGGCGATCCAGCCGCACCTCTATGATCTGATGGATCCGGCCAACGATCATTCCCACCGGGCGCCCGACGCGAAGACCAAGCGGGTGGCGGCGACCGATGACACGAGCGGATATGCCGGCGGCCACTCGCACTCCGACGCGATGATCTATCTCGGCGATCGCTGGCCCGCGACCTATCGCGGCACGGTCCTCATGAGCAACATCCACGGCCGTCGCATCAACCGCGACCGCCTCCAACGCGCCCCTGAAGACGGTCGCCTCATCGCGACCCATGAGCCGGATTTTCTGCGCGCGAACGACCCGTGGTTCCGCGCCGTCTCGCTGCAATACGGGCCGGACGGCGACGTCGTGATGAGCGACTGGTCCGACAACGGGGAGTGTCACGATCGCGACGGAGTCCATCGCAACAGCGGGCGGCTCTACAAGATTTCCTGGGGCGATCCGCGGCAGGTGGCGGTGAATCTGCAGCGAGCCAAGTCCGAGGAACTCGTCGCGCTGCAACTGCATCCGAACGACTGGTTCGTCCGCCAGGCACGACTGCAATTGGCGGAACGGGCACTGGCCGGGGAAAATCTAACCACGGTCAATTCGGCCCTGCGCCGGATCTTTGAATCGCATCCCGCGCCCGCGGGCCGCCTGCGCGCGCTCTGGGCGCTCCATGTCAGCGGCGGGACGGATGGCGCCTGGCTGGCGGGCCAGCTCGCCGACCGTGACGAGAACGTGCGCTATTGGGCCGTGCGACTGCTGGTCGACGGCGGCGCCCCGGCCGCAAAGCACGCGGACCTGCTCGTGCAACGCGCCGGGGTTGAGACGTCCTGGATCGGGCGCATGGCGCTCGCGTCGGCGTTGCCCGTGCTTGGCGCCAACGACCGGTGGAAGCTGGGTGCCGCTCTGGCACGAACCGCGCAGCCCGGGGAGGATCGCAACCTCACGCGTTTGCTTTGGTTCGGCTGGCATTCGGCGGTCGCGGCTCACCCAGCCGACAGTCTCGCACTGGCTCCAAACTTGCGGGTACCCGCGCTCGTCGAATGGATCGGTCGGCGGCTGGCCGAACAAGCGGCGCAGGATCCCGGCATTGTCGTTCAACTCCTCTCTGCGATTGGCAAGGGCGGCACGGTCACGCGCGATGCGCTCGTCAGTGGCGCGGCCGCGGGCCTCGAACTCCGGAGCTACGATCTGCCCACCGATGCAACCGTTCCGCTGCGCTCCTACTTCAATCACGCGACGACCGCGTTGCGCCAGCCAGCGCTAACACTCGCCGCCCGGCTCCGCGATCCGGTCGCATTGGAACGGCTCCGGGCAAACCTACGGAACAAACGCCTTCCGTCAGCCGTCCGCACCGACGCGCTCGCGACGCTGGCCCCGCTCCGCCCCGCCTGGCTGGCGGGCGACCTGCTCACTCTGCTCGCCGCGGGGGAACTGATCGACCCGGCGATTCGCGCCCTGGTGGCTTACGATGATCCGCGCATCGCTCCCGCCGTGCTCGCCGTTTTCCCGCGACTCAACCGGACCTCGCGTGCCGCCGCCGTGGATACCTTGCTGGCTCGCGACGACACTTTGCGCGTCCTGCTCGACGCCCTCGCGGCCGGCCGGATCGACAAGAAGGACATCACGCACTTCCAGGCACGCCAGGTCGCAAAGTCCGCCGCACCCGAGCTGCGCCGCCGCTTTGAAACGCTGTGGGGCAGCGTCAACTCCTCGTCGGAGGCGCTGGCTGAGCGGATGAAGAAGCTGCGGATGACGATGAAAGCCGACTTCCTCGAACTCGCCGACGTGCCGCACGGTCGCGCCCTCTTCGAACAGCGCTGCGCCGTCTGCCACACGTTGTTCGGCAAGGGCGGCAAGCTCGGGCCCGACCTCACCGGCTCCGGCCGAAAAGAACTCGAATACCTCATCGTCAACATCACTGATCCCAACGCGGCGATCCCCGCCGACTGGCGGCTTACGATCGCCACGCTGACCGACGGCCGCGTCGTCGCCGGTTCGATCGGTGCGGAAACGGAAACGACGGTCACCCTGCTCACGATGGAAGGGACGGTCGCGCTTGAGCGGGCGACGATTCGGACGCTGGAACGGAGCAACACCTCGCTGATGCCAACCGGACTCCTGGACGACCTGCCACCGGATCACGTGCGAGATCTGTTTGCGTTCCTGATGTCGGACGACGGCGCCAAGCCGGCGGGAAAATGATCCCGAAGCGGTGTGACGAACGTTTGTTTTTGCCACCGCACCTCCCCTATCATCCGCCGCCCCGCACGATCAGCCTTCCTTGCTTCACGATGAGAACCGCCGCCCACGTTGCCCGCATTGCACTCGCCCTGCTCGGTCTCGCGTCCCTCGACCGTTTGCCCGCGGCGATACCGACTCCTTTCAACACGGAGACCGCGGCCGGCGGCCCGATGCCGGCGGCGATGGCGGCCGCGCAGGTCAAACTGCCGCCCGGGTTTCGTTGCACCGCGTTCGCAGCCGAGCCCGACGTTTGTCAACCCATCGCGATGGTGACTGATTCGCGGGGGCGGCTGTGGGTCGCCGAGAACTACACTTACGCTGAACGAACGGTCAATTTTCATCCTGATCTGCGCGATCGCATCCTGGTTTTCGAGGACACCGACAATGACGGCGTCTTCGACAAACGCACCGTGTTCTGGGAAGGTGCCCAGCGCCTCACCAGCATCGAGGTCGGGTTCGGCGGGGTGTGGGCGCTCTGTCCGCCCAACCTTTATTTCATTCCGGACAAAAACGGCGACGACGTGCCGGATCGCGAGCCCGAGATTGTGCTCGACGGCTTTGAATTCAACCGGGCACGCCACACGCTGGCCAACGGGCTGCGCTGGGGGCCAGACGGCTGGCTCTATGGACGTCAGGGAATTCTGGGTACGTCGCGGGTGGGAAAACCGGACGCCTCCGCGGACCAGCGGACCACGGTAAACGTCGGCATCTGGCGTTATCATCCGCGACACGGCACGTTTGAGATCGTTGCGGCGGGAACCACGAATCCCTGGGGCATGGATTGGAACGCGCAAGGCGAGTCGTTCTTTATCAACACCGTCATCGGCCATCTCTGGCACATCATTCCGGGCGGACATTATCGCCGCATGTCGGGCGATGACCTGAACCCGCGAGTCTACGAAATCATCGAGCAACACGCGGACCACGTCCACTGGGCGACCGGCGAGGTCTGGACCGACGTGCGCCGGGGAGTTTCCCAGAGCACGCTGGCGACCGGCGGCGGACATGCGCACACCGGCCTGCTCATCTACCAGGGCGGCCAGTGGCCCGCCGAGTGGAATGGAAAACTGCTGACGAACAATCTCCACGGTCGGCGGATCAACGTGGAGCGGCTTGAGCGCGAAGGCAGCGGCTACGTCGGAAAACGCGAGCCGGATGAGTTCATTTTCAACGACCCATGGCTGCGGGCGATTGACCTCATTGCGGCGCCGGACGGCGGGGTGTTCCTCAGCGATTGGAGCGACACGGGGGAGTGCCACGAAAACGACGGCGTCCATCGCACGAGCGGGCGGATTTACAAAATTTCCTACGGACCAGCGAAGCCGCGCACGATCGGCGACCTCGCCCGCCTCGACGGCGCCGCGCTCGCGCAGCTGCAGTTCAGCCCGAACGATTGGCTCCCCCGCCAAGCGCGGCGCGTGCTGGCCGACCGCGTCGCAGCCGGAGCAAGTGTCGCCGATGCCGACAAGGCGTTGCGGCAGATCCTTGCCCAACCGACCAACACCGTGGCGCGACTTCGCGCGCTCTGGGCGCTCCACGTCATCACCGACGGCGCCGGAACCGATCTAGTCAAACTGCTGACGGAATCAGACGAGTCCCTGCGTGCCTGGGCAATTCGCCTGGCGGTGGATCGCGGCCCCACGGCCGTCAGCACCGAGCTATTGGACGGCTTCATTCGTCTGGCAAAATCCGATCCGTCGGCCCTGGTGCGGTTGACGCTCGCCTCGGCGCTGCAACGACTCCCGAACGGCCAGCGTGCCCGCGTGGCCGCGCCACTCTTGGCGCACGGCGAGGACGCCGCCGACCACAATCTGCCGCTCATGCTCTGGTATGGCATCGAACCGCTGGCGAGCGCGCCGGACGTGGCGTTTGAAAAACTCGTGATCGATGCCCGCATCCCGCGGGTGCAGCGGCTGGCGGCACGACGGCTGGCCGAAGACATCGACCAGGCCCCGGGTCGCATCAACACCCTGCTTTCCGCCGTCGCCACCAGTGCGGTGATCGAGTTCCGGCAGGCAGTGCTCGATGGCATTGCCGAGGGTCTGCGCGGCCGGCGCCAAGCCCCGAAGCCCGGAATCTGGGACGACATCAAGGGACGTCTGTCGGCCGGCGCATCTGCACCGCTCCTCAGCCGTATCAGGGGTCTCGGTGCGCTCTTTGGCGACAACGGCGCCATCGACGAATTCCGCGCCATCGTCCGCAACGAATCCGCCGGCCCGGCCGAGCGCCGGGCCGCGCTGCAATCGCTCGTTGACGTGCGCGCGCCCGGACTGCCCGAACTCTGTATTCCACTACTCGCCGTCCGCGGCCTTTCCGGCACGGCGGCGGCCGGCCTGGCTCTGGGTGGCGAAGCGACGATCGCCGACCTGCTATTGAAGGCATGGCCGCAGATTCCCAGCAACGAACGTCCGGCGGTGATGAGCGTTCTCGTCTCGCGCCCGGCTTGGGCGGGCACGGTGCTGGATCGACTCGCAGCCGGCACACTTCAGCGCCCGGATCTTAGCAGCTATCACGCCCGACAAATCCGCGCCTTCAAAGACCCCACCCTCACCCGGAAACTCGAGAGTGCATGGGGTAAACCTCAGGACGGTTCCGAGGCGGAGAGAAGCGCCACCCTCCTGAAATGGCGTCGCGAGTTCGCCCCCGAAGCCTTGAAGATCGCCAGTCCGGCCAAGGGTCGCGCTGTCTTCACCGCACTCTGCGGGGCGTGCCACACGCTCAACGGCGAGGGCGGCAGCATCGGTCCCGATCTCACCGGCGCCGCGCGTGACAATCTCGAATATCTGCTGGAAAACATCCTCTTCCCGAGCGCGGTCGTGGCCGACGATTACCGGCTCACCACCCTGAAACTGAAAGACGGTCGCGTGCTCGCCGGCATGATTCGTTCCCGCACCGGCAAGACCCTCGCCCTGCAAACGATGTCGGAACGGATCGCACTCTCCGTCGACGACATCGTCAGCCAGGACACCGCCCCTCTGTCACTCATGCCAACCGGCCTGCTCGACGGCTTGGAGCCCTCCCAGGCGCGCGATCTGATCGCCTATCTCATGACGAAATAGGCTTCGCTCAACCGCGCCAGTGTTGACGTGCTTTTTCCGCGTCGGGGCGAGACGCCGCCCGTCGCGCCCCTCTCGACCCCATCCATGAAATTCCACGCCCACGCGGATGGCGCCCGCCCGCTCGCTATCGTGCTCACCACAGCAATGCTGTTTTTCAGTTGGCTCGCTCGCGCGCAGTCCATTCCCGCACCCGACCCGAAACGGGAGCCAACGGCCACAACATCCGGTGACGTCGTGGCATTGTCTCCGTTCGAAGTCGTGTCCGACACGAAGGGCTACTACTCGCCGAACACGATGTCCGGAACGCGCTTCAACGCCCGCATCGAGGATCTGGCGTCGTCCCTCACCGTGATCACGAAGGAACAGATGGCCGACTTCGCGATGCTCGATATCAACGACATCTTCCTCTACACGGCGAGCGCCGAGGGCTCCGGCACGTACACCGACCTCACCATCGACCGCAACGGCAGCGTGTCGGACAACGTGCAGCTCAACCCGACGCAGGCGAACCGCGTGCGCGGCCTCGCCGCCGCCAATGTGTCCCTCGGCAACATCGAGACGATGGGCCGTGTGCCCGTTGATCCGCTCGCAATTGACGCGGTGGAAATCAGCCGCGGCCCGAACTCCAGCGTCTTCGGACTCGGAAATCCGTCGGGCACCGTGAACCAAGTGCCGGCCTCGGCCAACCTGACGCGCAACCGCTCGCAGGTTCAGCTCCGCGCCGACACCTACGGCGGCTTCCGCACGAGCCTCGATCTGAACCGCGTGCTGCTGAAGGACCGCCTCGCGATCCGCACCAGCGGGGCCTTCCAGCACGACGGTTTTGTGCGCAAGCCCTCCGGCGTGAACACCGAGCGCTACAACGGCATGATCAAATACTCGCCGTTCCGATCGACGGAGATCAGTGCGAGCGTGCAATACTTTCATCAATACGGCGTCCGCCCCAACTTCAGTCCGCCGCGCGACAACATCTCCTACTGGATCCGCAGCGGACGCCCAACCTGGGATCCCGTCGGCCAGGTCATCCACGTCAACGGGCAAACCCTCGGGCCCTTCACCACCGCGACGTACGCGGGGCCGGACTATTTCAACAATACGTTCACCCTCAG
This sequence comes from Opitutia bacterium, assembly GCA_947474365.1. Taxonomy (GTDB): domain Bacteria; phylum Verrucomicrobiota; class Verrucomicrobiia; order Opitutales; family Opitutaceae; genus ER46. The sequence goes on from CANJIU010000049.1 coordinate 29,427, forward strand.
CACCAGCGCCTATCTGTTCGTCGATCGCGGCGGTGATCTCCTCTGGTCCGCTCCTTCGACCTTCAGCAACCTCAACACGGGGCCCATCAGCGGTGCCCAAACCGTACGGTTCATGGCCACCAGCGGCGGCGCTGGAATCGTCGCGGGCAAGCCGGGCGATCAGCCGCTCTTCACGACCACGCCCACCATCAGCGATAAGTCGGTTTATGACTGGTCGAAGCTCAATCTGGCGTCGATCAACCGCGACACGGACCGCGTGATCACGAGCAACGTTCAGGTCAACCAACATTTCTTCACCACGGGCCGGCAAACCCTCGACGGCCAGGTGGGATTCATGCGCGAGGACGCGATGCGCGTGCGCCGCGACTACATCGGCATCGCCAACAGCCAGGGTCAGTCGGGTCAGCTCCTGATCGACATCAACGAAAAGTTGCTCACGGGCGCGCCCAATCCGTTTTTCCTCCGGCCGTACATCGCACAAGGCCAGCCGCCCACGGAGTACGTGCCAGCGAAGTGGGATTCCTATCGCGCGCAGCTCGCCTACAAACTCGACCTCACGCACGAGAAGAACTGGCTGAAGTGGATCGGCCTGCACCAGGTGAGCGGCTACGACGAATACAAGTACCGCATCATCCGCCGGCGCAACTACCGCGAAGGCATCGTGGACAACCACGGGTGGTCGGCGGTCCCAGCCAACTCCACCTCCAACAGCTCGCCCGGCATCGCCCGCGAACTCCTGCGTTTCTACGTCGGCGACGCCCAAGGCAACAACGTCGACTACGCCCCGTCCGACTTTGCCTGGGGCACGTATCCGTTTGTCTGGGGCAGCTATCCCGCTACACCCAACCCGCCGGTCGCCGGCAGCGGCACGTTCCGCACTGAGCAGACGCAACTCGGGCTTGTCTCGTCATCCACCGGTTCCCTCGGTTCGAACAACTCCAAGACGATCCTCAAGGCCGCCGGCTGGGTCGTGCAAAGCCACTTCCTCGCCGAGCGCATCGTCACGACGTTCGGTGAGCGGCAGGACAAACAGTATCAAAAATCCGGCACCACCGACGTGCTCGCGGTCAATCGCGACGGCATCACGTTCAACCAGGACGCGCTCGATCACTGGCAGGCGGGTGATTACAAATTCAACTCCGGGAAAACCTCGCAGGGCGGCGCAGTCGTGCGGCCCTTCCGCGGTCTTCCGTTTCTCGAAAGCCTCCGGCAGGCCGGCAGCGGCGGACAGTTTCTCGCCAACGCATTGCGCGGACTCTCCCTCACGTACAACAAGTCCGACAGCTTCCGTCCGGTCGACCCGAAGGTAAACGTCTACCTCCAGTCGCTGCCGAATCCCTCCGGCACCGGCAAGGACTACGGCTTCTGGCTCGACCTGGCTGACGGCCGTTTTGTGCTGCGCGTCAACCGCTGGGAAAACCGTCAGCTCAACAAGAGTGGTGGCGACGCCGGCACAATCGCCCAGCGCGCCATCCGCGAAGACATTCCCAACACCACGAACCAACCCTACATTCTCACCACGCAGGCGACAAATTGGGTGCGGGCCGTCAACCCCGGCTGGACCGAATCCCAAATCGCGGCCGAGGTGGCGCGCCAGACCAAGATCCCCGTCGAGCGGCTCGCCGGACTGCTCGACCAGTTCAACAACATCTCCTCGACGCAGGACGTCTCGGCCAAGGGCACAGAAATTGAACTGAACTTCAACCCCACCCGCACCTGGACCGTGGCGGCCTCTGCCACGGAGACGCAGTCGACCAACTCAAACGTCTCGAAGGAACTCGGCCAGTATCTCAATGAACGCTACGCCGTCTGGACGACGATCATCGACCAGCGCACCGGCCGGCCATGGTGGACCACCAACTACGGCGGCACCCAGACTCCGGCGCAAAATTACGCAGCGTTCCTCGACACGCCGTACAACGTCGTCAAGCAACTCGAGGGAAAGGCGAACCCGCAAATCCGCCGCTACGCTGCGAAGTTCAGTACCAATTACCGGCTCTCGGGCGTCACCGAGCGCCCATTCTGGCGCAACGTGAACGTCGGCGGCGCCGTGCGCTGGGAGGACCGCGGCGCGATCGGCTACTACGGCGTGCAAAAACTGCCCGCGTTGATCACCGACCTCGACGCGAAGAATCCGATTTACGACCGCTCCAACCTCGGGGGCGGAGTTCGCGGCAACTATTATTTCGACGCATTCGTCGGCTACCGACGGCGGCTTTGGGCCAACCGGGTCGGCGCAACCTTCCAGCTCAACGTCCGAAATCTCCAGGAAGGCGGCCGACTCCAACCCGTCGCAGCATTTCCGGACGGAACTCCCAGCGCATATCGGATCGTCGATCCGCGACAGTTCATCCTGTCGGCCACATTTGATCTGTAGTTCGAAAAATGCCGATCTGAAATCTAGGACGTCAGGTCCCGGATGGCCGATTTCACGATTTTCCAATCGTTCCGCGCACCACCCCGCCGCCCTCTCACCACCACACCTTGCACACTCAGCCTTCCCCTACTCGGTCCGCCCTCATGCTCAAGCAGTTCACCGTCCCTACCTTGACCGCGCTTCTACCGTTGCGCGCCCAAGCGGCGCCGGCTCTCCCTCCGACCCGCGATACAAAATCAGTCCCGGCCAATGCGGACCACGGGGTCGCGCACTTGCCATTCGAGGTCCCGGCCAACACGAAAGGATACTACTCCGCCAACACGATGTCGGAGATGCGCCCGAACACCAACGTCAAGGGTCTCGCGTCGTTGCCCACCGTGGTGACGAAGGAGCAGATGGCGGACTTCGCGATGCTCGATATCAACGACATCTTCGTCTACCCCGCGACCACTGAAGGCACCGGGACGGACCACGACTTCGTTATCGACCGGAATAGCCAGCCCTACGACAACATGCAGCTGAACTCGACCGTGGAAAACCGCGTCCGGGGCATCGCAGCCGCCAACATCTCGCTCGGCAATATCGGAACGATCGGCGCCATTCCCGACGGGCGGCTCACAGCTTCCGCATCGTCGATTCACGGCTGTTAGTTCTGTCGGCGACGTTCGATTTTTGCCCAAAAACCTGCCCTACTCCTCGCCATGAATTCACTTTGCTCCGCCGCCGTCTTTCTTGCTGTGCTCTGCACTTCCTCCGGTTTGCTACCCGCGGCCGAGCCTTCGCTCACTCGAAATATCTGGCCCGGTACGCCGCCGGACGAGACCAAGTCGCTGCCACCGGAGGGGGACCAGACCAAGCCATCCGACAAGCTGATCGCGGGGCGCCGCATCATCAAACTTGGAAATGTCTCGACCCCGCAGATCGCGGTCTACCGTCCGACAAAAGATAAGGATACGGGCACGTCGGTGATTATTTGCCCAGGTGGCGGCTTCAACATCCTTGCGTACGATCTTGAGGGGACGGAGGTCGCAGAATGGCTCAACTCGGTCGGCGTCACCGGCATCGTTCTAAAATACCGCGTGCCCGCCCGGAATCCGCAAAAACGCTGGCTGGCGGCCGTGCAGGACGCGCAGCGCACGCTTAGTCTCGTGCGCAGCCAGGCAGGCGAGTGGGGGCTCGATTCGAGCCGGATTGGCATCCTCGGGTTCAGTGCCGGCGGAGCCACGGCCGCGTTTGCCGGGTTGCTGTACGAACACCGTCAATACGCTAACGTAGACGCGATCGATCGTGTTTCCTGCCGGCCCTATTTCGGCCTGGTCATCTATCCTGGAGCTCTAGTGGAACGCGGTCGAACGACGTTGAATCCGGAGGTCGTTGTACCCCGCAATCCGCCGCCCATGTTCTTCGTTCAGGCCTTCGACGATCCGGTGTCGGTCCACAATACCCTGCTGTTCGCTGGAGAACTGAAAACGGCTGGCGGTTCTGCCGAGGCGCACGTTTATGACGTCGGCGGGCACGGTTACGGACTGCGTTACGTAGCAGAGCTTCCGGTCACGACCTGGCCGAAACGCGCCGAAGAATGGTTCGCCCGCCGCGGTCTGCTTCACCCGCCTGCCCGCCCGGGTTCATGAACCGGTGCAGGCAACTCGTCTCCTGAACCGCCGAAGCGTGCTCGGGGCGATTGACCTGTCCCTTTTACGGAAAACGGGCATAATTGACCTGTCCCTTCTTAGCTTGGGATGGTGTCGGGTCATGGTTTCGCACGGTTGTTCTTCGGCATGTGGTTCATGGCCCCGATAGGATGAAGGCGAAGAGTGCCCGCACCCATTTCTGCAAGGTTCGTTCACCAGAACCAAGTCAGCCCAGCATCGGCTTCGAAGAAGAGACGACATGGCGGCGGCCTGCGGCGAAGCCGCCGAGCACGATCAACCGGCCTCGTCGGATTATCGCCTATCCCGCAGCTCGTCGTCGCAACCCACGCAAGGTCGCCCAATCGCACCAGTCCGTCCACGCCGGCAGCGCCCGCGATGCAGTGCGCTCACGACGGCCGGTCTTTTGGCGGTACCTGGCGAGCTGCAATTCCACGAATGCCCGGCTACCCAACACCGCACCATCGGTGAAGTACCGGAGCCGACAGCGCAGGACCGTAGACAGCGGCAGCCGGCCCCCAACGTCGATGACGCGTTGCAACTGCGCCAGAGGGACGATTGATATTCCCGCACAAGCTCCTGCTCCGGTACCAAACAACATTTCGCGGTATTGCGCTTGCGCCTCGTGCCATTCACGCCCACCGCTCACTGAGCGAATGCCTTTAATCGCAAGCGAGCTTCCCGCCACCGCCTCCGCGTAGCCGCAGAAACGGTAGTCCTTGGGATCGGCGACAAGACCGGCTCGCACGCTGTTCAAATCGATGTACACGGCCATGGTTTGCTGCACACGCTCCTCGGTCTCGACCAACACGCTCTTGAAGCGCTCAGCCCACAGGGTACCGAAGCGGCCGTGTGATTTGTTGAACCAGATCGAGAACCGCTGCTTGACCAACTTCATGAACTGCGAAACGTCGCCCATCAGGGCGAGCTGGCGCTGCCTCCAAGCGAGCGCTTCCGGACCGTTGCGGGCCAGTTCTGCCTCGACGACGGTGATCCGCGCGCTCTGGTACTTTGTCGGTGTGGGATACATCACCTTGTAACGACGAAGGAGCTCCGAGTCTGTAACGGGCTCCTGACGCGGCACGTGGAGCAAAACGTGAAAGTGATTCGACATGATCACATACGTGAAGATCCGGACGCCGCAGTAGTCCGCCACCCGCCAAAGCTGCTGGCGCAGGATTTCCTTGGAAACGTCATCGAACAGCCATTCTCCATTTACGGTTCGGCTGATACAGTGATACGTCGCCTCCTTCTCCGCCGCAGAGATTTTGATGCGCGACTGTCTCATGCGTCCTCAGCCTGCCGCCGGAAGCCAGGCGCTGACTAGCGCCAGGAATACCCGAATTTGGGTACGACTGCCTGTCCCAAACCCAATGCCCCGTGGAATTGATCTGTCCCTTCGCCAGTCCCAATGCCACCTGGAATTGACCTGTCCCTTCACCAGTCCCAGTCACCAGTCGCGGGTCACCAGTCGGTGAAATTGACCTGTCCCCTCACGGGTCACTTACGGGTCAGCGCGGTCCCGACTTGTTGACATGAATCGCGTCGCGCGGCGATCCCGGCGGCGTCCCACGATAGCCTTCCCCTTTTCCCAGCCGTTTTCCCGTCTCGCGATCAAACCCATCGCGCGAGAGCTGCTCCGGGACGGCATCACCCGTTTCGTCGCTCCACTGCTCAAGCAGCCTCGCGAGGCGCTGCCGCACAGCCGCAAACGAGGGATCCCCCACCAGGTTCTTCATTTGGTTGGGATCATCCGCCGTGAGATAAAGCTCCTCCACCGGACGCGGCCGGAGAAAAACATCCGCCTGCTCCGAAGTCAGCCGCCCCGCGTCGCGCCACGCCCGCAGCGACTGATGCGATGGCGACGCAACCGAATCTGCCGGTCCTTGCCACGCCAGCGCCGGGCGATTGTTGCGCAGGTACAAAAAGCCCTGGCTGCGCACCGCGCGACCGTGCGCCTCGTAATCATGCCAGTTGTGCTCCGAAAACGCATGTTTCCGCACCACCGCCTTCGGATCGCGAAAAATCGGCGTCAGGCTGACGCCCTGAAAACTTGGCCCCGCCTTAACCCCCGCGATTTCCAGAATGCTGGGCGCAAGATCGATCGAGCTGACAAGGCTGGTTGTCGCAACACCCCGACTAACGATGCCATCCGGCCAATGCGCCACCAGCGCAGTCTTCATTCCGGAATCATGCAACCGCGTCTTCGCCCGCGGAAATGGCCGGCCGTTGTCGGCCAGCACCAACAACAACGTGTGCTCAAGCTCACCCTGCGCGGCCAGCGCCTTGACGACCTGACCGACAAAAAAGTCGAAACGCGTCACTTCGTTGGCGTGGGACGCGAGGTCCTGCCGGGTCTTCGGTTCGTCGGCGAGAAATGGCGGCACTCGCATCTCCTCCGGCCGGTGCTTCGGTCCGTAGTTCGCCTCGATCCATTCCTCGTCGCCGTCCCAAGCGCGATGCGCGTCGAACGACGCGAACCACATGAAGAACGGCCGGTCTTTCGGACGCTTCTCCAGTGTCTGCACCCAATGCGCCTCGGCACCGTGATTTTCGGGCGTGATGCCGGCATCCACCAAATCCCACGCGACCGGCTGAGCGGGATCGCCCGGCCCCGGCTTGTCCATCGTCATGTGGTTCTTTCCGATGATCGCAGTGTAGTAGCCAGCCTCGCGGAGCAGCGCGGGAAACCACGGAATGTTCGCGGCAATTGGCTGGTGGAGCTCGGCGGCCCGCCCAAGATTGTGCGGGTAACGTCCGGTCACGATGCTGGAGCGGCTCGGGCTGCAGCTGCTGGCCGTGAGATACGCCTCGGTGAAACGCAGACCGCGCGCGGCCAGCGCATCGATGTTCGGCGTGCGTGCCGCCGGGTTGCCGTAACAACCGTAGTCATCCCACGAGACATCATCGGCGATGAGGATGATGACGTTGGGCCGGCGGGCCGCAGCCGACTGCGCCGCATTGCTCACCACCGGCGCGCACACCATCGCAACGACAAGACACCAACCAGAGAGGTAATTTGATTTCATATTTGCTGCACCTGAGTTACGCCCGATCACCCGGAGCGGAAAAGCGGCCGAAACGATTTTTTGCTTCAGCTCGAGCTGGACTTGCCCGCGCCGTCGGCGGTGTCGCGTTTCTGCCAGTTGTCCGCAAACAAGTTGAAGTGCACCTTGCGCGACGGATGCTCGGCAATCAACGCCTCATCGACGCTCACCCCGAGCCCGGGTCCACCCGGCAAGGCGACACAGCCGTCAGCGCCAATCCGGGGCACGCCCGGCGCGGCTTCCATCACATAAGCGTCGTCGAAGTCATTGAAATTTTCCTGGATCATCGCGTTGGTCGTGCACGCGTTGAAATGGAGCGCAGCGGCGGTGGATACCGGACCGCCGACGTTGTGCGGCGCGACACGCATATAGTGATACTCGGCCTGCGCCGCGATCTTCTTGGCGTTCGCAAGGCCGCCGAAGTGCGAAATATCGGTCTGCAGGATGTCGCACGCCTGCAGTTCAAACAATTCGCGCGTGTCGCACGGCGTGTGGATGCGCTCGCCGGTCGCGATCGGGATACCGAGCGGGGCGACGGCGTCCATCACCTTCTTGAGCGCCTTCAAGTTCTCCGGCGGCACCGGTTCCTCAAACCATCCCGGGCGAAACACCGCGAGTTCACGCACCATCTCGATGGCGCCAATCGGCGTGAAGCGGCCGTGCATCTCAATCAGCAAGTCAACGTCGGGACCGACCGCCTCGCGCACCGCTGCCACGAGGGCAATGGAGCGGCGTTTCTCGTCGAGGGGAAAATCGAAAAAGCACGACCCGAACGGATCGAACTTGAGCGCACGGTAACCCATGGCGACCGCGGCGCAGGCCGCGTCGGCAAACTGCCCGGGCGTGCGATCGACGCGATACCAGCCATTGGCGTAGAGCTTGATCCGCTCGCGCACCGCACCACCGAGCAACCGGTAGACCGGCTGGTTGAGGGCCTTGCCCTTGATGTCCCAGCACGCGACTTCGAGCAGCGCGAGCGATGACATGGCGATTTCTCCCGGCCGCCCGAAGTCGCCCAGCATCATGTCGTAAACCAGCCGCTCCGTGTCGAACGGATCACGGCCTATCAGGTAGCGCGCGGCCGATTCGGCGAGGTAGCCGATCACCGCCTGGGTCTTGTTCGGCGGGCGCACTTCGCCCCAACCAGTGATACCTTCGTCGGTTTCGACCTTCACGAAGACCAGTTCCCGCCAGGCGGTGCCGAGGACAACAGGGGTGACGCGGGTGACTTTCATCGGAACGCATCGTTGCCTGACGGCACCCGCCTCCGCAACCAAAGGGTTGGTCAAATTTCGGTCGGAGCCGGTGAAGTCCCAGTCGACCCACCTACGTTGCTCCGGACTTCGGAAGCAATTCCTTGGCCCCCGCCTCGCCCCTTGGCGCCAGCGGGAGAGTGAACCAAAAGGTCGAACCTCGGCCAAATTCGCTCTCAAAGCCGATCTGGCCGCCCATCAGTTCCACGAGCCGCTTTGAAATCGCGAGGCCCAGGCCCGCGCCGCCATAGAGGCGGGAATTCGTGGCGTCGACCTGATTGAAGTGCTGGAAAATTTCCGCGTGCCGATCCCGGGGAATGCCGATGCCGGTGTCCGTCACGGTGAATCGCAAATGGGATCGCCCGCTCTGGTCGACGCCGTGGACCTGGACTGTGATTCCCCCCCGCTCCGTGAACTTGATCCCGTTGCTGACGAGATTCCCGAGCACCTGAAGCAAGCGTGGGCCGTCGGCGCAAAGCCGGGGCGGGGTGCCTGGCGCAATCGAGACGCTCAACGACAATTGGCGCTCACGCGCCTTCGTCTCATAACCGTTGGCGAGTTCCGCCACCAGGGCAGCGGTATCGAGCGCCTTGGTTTTGAGGGGAATCCGGGCCGACTCCATGTCAGAGTAGTCGAGGATGTCGTTCAAGATGCGCAACAGGTCTTCGCCTGATTCCTTCAGCGCCTCGACATAGCTGCGTTGGTCGACGTCGAGCGTGGTGTCGAGCAGCAGGCCGGAGAAGCCGATTACGGCGTTCATCGGTGTCCGGATCTCATGGCTCATGGTGGACAGAAATGCCGACTTCGCCCGATTGCCGAGTTCCGCCTCGGCCTTGGCCTGAGTCAGGACCTGCTCCACATTCTTGCGCACGGTGATATCCTGGAGCGATCCGAAGACACGGAGGGTTTTTCCATCGACTTGTTCCGCCTCACCGGTGGTCCGCACCCACAGGTTGCGGCCAAGGGCCGTGATGAACGAAAGCTCGAGGTCCCACGGTTCGCCGCGGGACAGGGCGCGCTGGAAAGCTGAACTCACGATCGGCACGCTTCCCGCAGCGTAAAACGCAACCGAGTTTTCGAGCGTCGGCTCATGGTTGGACGGCGTGAGTTCGTGCAGGCGAAACATCTCCTCCGTCCAATGCAGCCGGCCCGTGGTGCAGTCGTATTCCCAGCCGCCGATCTGTGCGGACTGCTGGGTTTGCCGGAGCAGCCGGGCCTGGAGGGCCAGAACGGCCTCGCTGCGCTTGCGCGCCGTGATGTCGGTACGAATCGCGATGTACTTGGCCGGCTTGCCCTCCCGCCGGCCGAGCGGCACCACCGTCGTATCGACCCAGTAGCGGCCGCCGTCCTTGGCCAGGTTGCAGACCTCGCCGTGCCAGACCTCGCCGCGGCTGATCGTGGCCCACATCCCGCAGAAGAATTCCTTGGAATGCTGGCCGGAATTCAGCACGCGATGGTTGCGCCCGATCAGTTCCTCCCGGGTGTACTGCGACAGCGCGCAAAACTTCTCGTTGACATAGGTGATCGTGCCCCGCGTATCGGTGACCGCCACGATGGCGTGCTGATCGAGGGCAAACTCGTGCTCCTCCAAATCCCGCAACGAGAGTTCCGCCCGGTCGCGCGCCGCGATCAAATCGCGATTCATCGCCCGTCCGCGCTGCTGGCCCACCACGCCCGCGGTAACGTCAAGGATTGTGATCGCCAGATGGTCCGACGGCGCCGCCAGAAGGCGCAGGTGGCATTCCTGCTGCATCTCGCTGAACCCGCTGATGTGCCCGACCGGTAACGGCACTGGGATCAACCAGTGGTGAAACATCTGGGATAAAACGCGGGGCTGCCGGCTGGCGCGGGTCTCAGCCAGCAAACGGCCCAGCTTGGGCGCGTCCGGGTAGATCTCGGTCAATCGCCTCCCCTGCACCGATTCAAGCGAACGTCCGGTCCAGCGCTGCAAACATTGATTCCACCGCACAACACAGTCCTCGGCGTCAAGCTGCAGCAGACCGCAGGGCAATGCGTCGATGAGCGGCCCGCCGTCACCTGAATTCAGGGGGTTGCCAAGCATGTCAGCTTACTGATGAGGCCCGCCAGGCTGGTATCGGGAAACATCATGAGGAAATAACCGCTGATCCGATCTTCCCGTATGGAGAGCGAGGCTCGCATGATAATCACCTTGGCCAGGCGGGGGTCGACGATGTCAGAAATGAGATCGATGTAGTTCTTGGTGCCGCGGAGCTGCAGTTGCGGCATCTCATACTCCACCGGAGCGTCGAGTTCGCTGGCGAGCAGTCCGATGACATTGCCGATGACAATGTTGCCGAGCTCAAGCATGGCGCCCTGTTCGTTCACATCGAACGCATCGTCACCGGCCTCCTTGCCCAAGAGCAACTCGGCCAGGCGCACGGCCCCCGCACGATTCAGAACCAGCATGGCGTGACCGCCGATGCCACCGGAAAACGCCTGGCTCACCCGTATCGTGATGCCATGGCACGACTCCAGGACATGGTCCCCGGCGGTGTGGTTGATCAATTCCAGCGTCGGGATTGTCATCGTCACCTCCCGGCCCGTGAGCTCCGACAGCCCGCGCGCGGCACGCCCGACGCCAATGTTGACGAGCTCCAGGAGAACGTCAGCGGTCGCCGGGGCCAGCGTTGGCGTGGAGATCATGCGGCAATCAATTTGCCGAGAGCCGCCTGTAATTTCTCCAAGGTGATCGGCTTTTCGATGAAATCCGTGGCGCCCAGATCCCGGCACTTCTGGCGGACGGTTTTCTGGACATCGGCGGAGATCACGATGATCCGCGGTCGTCGCGCATTTCCTTCCATCGCAGAAAGGAAAGCCAGTCCGCTCATCCCCGGCATCAGCAGGTCGAGCGTGACAAGATCCGGCCCGAGCGCCGGAAGTGCCGCCAGCGCGAGTGACGCGTCGCCAAATTCATCCACCTGGGCCTGAGGATGGGCCTCCAGCAGCGCGGTCCGGATTAGCCGGCGCATGAACAGGGAGTCATCAACAATCGCGATCTTCATGGGGAGAGTAATCGAGCAGGGACGCCACCGAGGCGCAGGCGGCGGAAAGGCAGCCCGTCACCTTATCGGACCCGATGGAAGCAACTTGAGGGAAACCGGGATCAACCGGCCCGGTCTTCCGGCCCCGCGTCAAGCTGCGTGCGCACGGCGGCGAGCACCTTGTGCAACTCGAAGGGCTTGGAGATGAATTCCACGTCGAATCCGAACGTCTTCCGGTCCTTGCCCAGCGTGGGGCTGTAGCCACTGATAAAAATGATTCGCAGGTCCGGACGATCCGCCAGCAGGGCTTTCGCCAGATCCGCCCCACTGACGCCGTCCGGCATCACCAAGTCGGTGATCAACAGCCGAATTTCCTTCCGGTGCTCTGGCCAGAGAGCCTGCGCGGCAACTCCCGAGGCCGCTTCCAGGACGTGGTATCCCGACCGTTGCAACAGCAGGCATAACAGGCTGCGCACCGCATGTTCATCCTCGACGACGAGGATCGTCTCGCCGCGACCGGATTTTTTCAAATGCGTCGGCGTCTCCTCGAACCCCGGAGCCGGGGCCGTCTTGATCGCAGGGAGATAGACGCGAAACGTGGTGCCGACCCCGACCTCGGTGTCGACCTCGATCCAGCCATGGTGCTGCTGCACGATGCCATAGACGGTCGCGAGACCGAGCCCGGTTCCCTGGCCCTGTTCCTTCGTCGTAAAAAAGGGCTCGAATATATGCTCCAGCACTTCCGGCGGCATGCCGCAGCCGTGGTCGGTCACCCGGAGACAGACAAACGTTCCGGCGCGGGCCACACTCTCCGATGGCGCCAGCTCGCCGGGGTTGTTCCTCTCCACGGAACGTCGATCGGGCCGCACCCGCCGCTCGACACCGCGCCATTCGGACAGGCTTGCCGAAGCAGTCTCGGAGGCGAAGGTGACGGTTTCGGTTCCGATGATCAGCTTGCCACCCTGCGGCATCGCGTCGCGGGCGTTAACCGACAGGTTGAGGATGATCTGGTCCAACATGCCGGCATCTGCGTTCACCATCTGCGGCTGGGACGCGAAGGCGACGTCGAGACTGAGGTTCTCCCCGAGAATGCGCCGGAGCATTTTCAACATCTCGGTGACGACCTGGTTCAGATCGAGATCGTGCCGGACCGGCTCGGTGCGCCGGCTAAAGAGCAGGAGCTGACGCGTCAGACTCGCGGCGCGGTTGCCCGCCTTGCTGATCTGCTGCAGCAATTCCTTCTGGATGGCCGGAGCCACATGATCATCCTGCAGGATCGCCGTGCTGCCGAGGATCGCCGTGAGCAGATTGTTGAAATCATGCGCGATGCCACCGGACAACTGGCCGATCGCCTCCAATTTTTGCGACTGCCGCAGCTGCGCCTCGACCCCTCTTTTTTCCCGCTCGATCCTCTCCTGCACGGAGACATCGCGTAGAATCACCGTGAACAGCGACTCCTCGCCCAAGTTGACCTGCGAAATCGAAGCCTCGAGGGGAAATTCGTCGCCGTCAGCCCGCAGGCCGTGGACGACGCCGGGATTGCCCATCGCCCGGCCGGTATGGCCCGAACTCGCAAAGTGCTCAACGTGCCGGCGGTGACCCGACCGGAACCGCGCCGGGATGAACCGATCCAAAGGCTGTCCGATGGCCTGCGCCCGCGGAAACCGGAACATCGCCTCCGCCGCGGGATTGAAAATCACGATCTGCTGCCGGGCATCTACCGTGATGATCGCGTCCATCGCGGAATCGATGATGCTGGCGAGACGGAGCTCGCTCTCTTTGATTTTTTTCTTCGTCTGTGCCTGCCGCCAGATGTCCTCGCGCAGATTGGCGAGCAATTGGGCGTTGTGCAGGATGAGCGCCAGAGCGTCGGCCAGCTGCGCCGCTTCGGCGTGCTCTTCTAAACTGAAATCCAAATCTTCCGCCCGCCGCGTCATCTCAAGGACCCCGAGATGCTCCGTCCCCAAGGTGATGGGAACATGCAACACCACCGCACCCTTCGGGGCCGCGGCCGGATCCACGCCCTCTCCCGCGTCAGCGTGGGTCTTGGTCCGGAGCGTCCGGCCACTGTCAAACGCGACCCAGGCAGGTTCCGTCCCTCCTCGGGTCAGAATCACATTGCTGGCCAGAGCCCCGACGTCGCGATTCCACGTGGCCCGGCTGACGAGCGCGTCGCCCTCGCGAAGATAGATCACCGTCTGCTTCGCGTCGAACGTCCTCGCGACCTGCTCGGCGGTCGCGGGCAGCAGTTCGTCGAGTTCCCGATGGGCGAGGAGATCGCGCACGATCTGGCCCAGACCGGCGAGAAACGCATTGCGATGTCGCATCGCGGCCTCGGCCTGGCGCCGGGCCGTCACATCGCGGATGACCGAAATAAAGTAAGTCAATTCCCCGTGCTCGTCATGGATCGGGGAGATTGTCAGGTCATTCCAAAACGGAGTGCCATCCTTCCGATGGTTGAGTACTTCGCCGGAGTACCCGACCCCACTCTCGATTGCGCAACGAATCGCCTCGCGGACCTCGGGATCGCTTTTCGGTCCCCACAAAAAACCGGGATTTCGGCCCAACGTCTCCATTTCCTCATAGCCGGTGATGGCGGCGAAGGCGGCATTCGTCGCGATGATCCGCCGGTCTCCACCGCAAATAATGACGCCCTGCGAGATCGCTTTCAGGGCCAAATCGCTCACCCGCAGTTTTTCCTCCGCGCGCTTGCGCGCCGTAAGGTCGGTATTTGTTCCCAGCAGCCGGATCGCCCGGCCGGTGGCGTCCCGCAGCGTCAGGCCACGCGAGAGGATGGGCACATAATGCCCGGCCTTGTGCCGCAGGCGGACTTCGAAATCAAAAGTGCTCGTCGTCCCCGACAAGGCCTCAGCCAACAGCCCCAACACCCGCTCCTGATCATCCGGGTGCATGAGGCTCCGCCACAGGTCGACCGAAAGGGGCAACTCGTTCGGCTCATATCCGATCATCTCCCACCAGCGGTCGGAATAAAACACCTCCTGCGAGATCAAATCCCGATCCCACACGCCGTCAGTTGAAGCCTGGAGCACAAGGCGCAGCCGCTCCTCCGACCGCTGCACCTTGAGATCCGCAGCGTGCTTAAAAAGCGCCATCTCGATCACGGTGTGCAGTTCCCGTTCGGAAAAGGGTTTCAGGATGTAGCCAAAAGGGTCGGTCAGCTTGGCCCGCTCAAGCGTGGCATCCTCCGCGAACGCGGTCAGGAAGACGACCGGAATCGAAAACTGCGCACGAATCACGCTGGCGGTGGCGATGCCGTCCATCTCCCCGGAGAGCCGGATATCCATCAGCACGAGGTCGGGCCGGAGCGTCCCCGTCAAGGCGATGGCCTCCTCACCCCGGCTGGCGTCGCCGACCGGATCGTAACCCTGCTCCCGCAATTGGCGCTCAATGTCGCGAACGACGATCGCCTCGTCTTCGACAACAAGTATTCTTCGCTTTTTCACAGTTGATGACATGACAGGAAACGGGGGAAGGCGAAAGGAAACATCGGCGCCCATCAGTCCGAAATTAGGCCGACTCCGAAGGTGACGGTGAACACAGCCGCGGATCCCTTTTCGATTTCCAGCTGGCTCCCGAGCTGCCGGGCGAGGTCGCCGACCAGCTGCATCCCGAGCGACCGCGCCTTTTTCTCCGCGAAATCCGCCGGAAGGCCGACTCCGGTGTCGCTGACTCGCAGGCGCAGGCGTGCCCCATCGTCAACCAAAGTGAGTTCAATCCGAACCTCGCCGGAGCGGCCGGCCGGGAATCCGTGTTGGAGTGAGTTGGAAAGCAGTTCGTTGACCAGCAGACCGCAGGGGAGCGCCAAATCCATCGACACCCTCGCCGAGACCAGGTCCTGCCGGAGCTGGATCGCTCCGGACGCGGGGCCCAGCGTGCGAAACGACTGCGTGGCCAGTTTTCCAAGGTACGCACCGAGGTCCACCGCCGAAAAATCCTTGGAGCGGTAAAGCGCCTCATGCAATTGCGCCATCGACCGGATGCGGCCCACCATAGCACCCAAAACCTCCCGCGTCGCCGGAAGCTCGCTCCGGCCACTTTCAAGCCGCAAGAGGCTGGTGATGACCTGGAGGTTGTTTTTTACCCGGTGATGAACCTCCTTTAACAGAGCTTCCTTTTCGTGCAACGATGCCTGGACCGAGAGTTCCGCCGTCTTGCGCGCCGTGATGTCGAAGAACGAGGTGACAAAACGGTTCCCGACGATTGGCGATGTCGCGACGTGATACCAGCGGCGGCCGATCGGGCTCTGAAATTCGGTATGCCGCACGTCCGTCCGGCTCCGGTGAGCGTCCCAGAATTCCTTAATGTCAGCCGCCGACAGGCCGTAAACCTCGCTGGCGAGCCCGCCGACAATTTTCTTCCCGCGATAATCCGCGGTCGAATGGAACGCCCGGTTGATCTCCAGGATCCGGTAGTCGATCATCTCCCCCTGTTCGTCGTAGACCACCTCGTTCAGGGCGACCCCTTCCGACATCGTCTCGAAGATCGTCTGCAGCTTGGCCTGGCTGTCCATCGCCGCTTCCTCCGCCAATTTTTTCCCGGTGACGTCGATATGGCAGCCCATCATGCGCAGGGGCCGTCCGGTCTCGTCACGGGTGACATCCGCCCGGGCCAGGATCCATCGCCAGGATCCGTCGCGGTGGCGCAGGCGAAACTCGGGGTCGAAGATCGGACGGCGTCCCTCCAGATAGTCCGAGATGGCAGAGAGCGTAGGCGGTCGGTCGGCCGGATGCACCCGTGTCTCCCATTCCTCGAAATGATCCCCCAGTTCGTCATTCGCGTAGCCCAATTGCCGTTTCCACTCCGGAGAAAAATAAACCTCGTTGGTGACCAGATTCCAGTCCCACAGACCGACATTGGACGCGTGGACCAACAATTTCAGCCGAGCCTCACTCTCCCGCAATGCCTGCTCCGCCCGCCGGTACGCCGAGATGGCCTCGACGACACCGATGCTGAACCGGGGGAGAGCGCCCTTCGTCGCCATCGCGGAAACGAAGACCCGTGCCCAGACCGTCGTACCGTCCTTGTGACGGTACCGCTTTTCGAGAGAGAATTCGCGAATCTCACCGCTGGCGACCCGCTGGTTCCAAGTCCGGGATTCCTCGACACCGTCCGGATGGGTGACGGTACCGATCGTCATCCGGAGCAGTTCATCCGACGAATACCCGATCATCTCGCAGAAGCGACGGTTGACGCGCACAAAGGCGCCCGAGGTTGAATCGACGACAGTGACACCCGTTCCGGCCTGTTCAAAGACGGCCTCGAACCGCACCTCGCTTTCGCGCAGCGCGGCCTCGACGCGTTTGCGGGCGCTGATGTCGCGGGCGACCAGTTCCACCGCCGGACTCCCGTCATAAAATATCGGGATGCTTTGGATCTCCACCTCCGCCATCGAGCCATCGCGCCGCAGGAAACCCATCTCGACGAGGGGCATTGCACCCGTGACGTTGGCCAGGCGCTCGGTCACGAGGGGATGATAGTCCGGATGGGTGACCTCCAAAACCTGTTTTCCTGCGAGATCATCCACCGTCGTCGCACCCAGCAAGGCAATCGCGGCAGGGTTGACATAGTTGATCCGGCCGTGCCGATGCACGATGACCGCGTCGGGCGACCACTCAATCATCGTCCGAAAGCGCTGCTCGCTGTCCCGCAGAGCGTCCTCCGAACGCCTGCGCTCTGAGATATCGGTGATGGTCCCCGTCATGAGCAGCGGTTTCCCGGCGGCGTCGCGCTCCACCAGGCCGCGCGATACGACCCAAAGGTAGTCGCCGGTCTTGCGCCGCAGCCGCATTTCAATCTGGAACGGGAGGCCGCTTTCCAGACTCCGATTCGACACCTGCATGACCCGCGCAAGGTCGTCGGGGTGGATCAGGGCGTTGAAGGACCCGAAATCCTTCGGGGAATCATCCGGAGGATATCCGAGCATTTCCAACCACCGCGGCGAACAGTATTCCGCCCCCGTGACGATATTCTGCTCCCACATCCCGTCGTTGGTGCCCCGCTCCATGCGGCGATACCGACCCTCGCTCGCCTGCAACTCAGCCGTGCGCTTCCGCACCATTTCCTCCGCCCGCTCGCGGTACGTCTGCAGGCCCACCAGCCATGCGACCAGCAACACGACGCCCATCGGAGACGACAAGGCCAGCACGGACAGCGGCGAGCGGGACGCAGGAACAAAATCCGGCCCGCGATTCCAGCCGAGCGTAAACCGCTGCCCACCGAGATCGAGTGAGGTGACCTGGTCGAACCTCGCGGGAAAAACCCGGGACGGTCCAGAAGCGTAGAGCAGACGGGCGGGATCGGCCCGGTCTCCGTCAAAAAAATGGAGTTCGATTTTTTCGCGGCGTTTTCCCAGCACGCCCTGCAGGAAACGGGGAGTGACAAAGGGTGCGTAGATCCACGCCTGCAGCGCCGAGCGGCGTTGGGCCACCGTCGTGACCGGCGCACCGAGTCGGTACACGGGCACCAGCAGGAGAAATCCCGGGGACCCGCCGGAATCCTGGACCAGGGTGATGCGCGCCGTGACCTGAGTCCGACCGGTGTCGCGGGCCGCCTCCACCGCCCGTCGCCGGGCCGTTTCGGTGCCAAGATCAAGGCCGACCGCGGGCCGGTTGCCGGCCAGCGGGGCGACATGCGTGACAACATAGTGCTCCGGACCGGCGTTCGCCACGCCACCGGGCACCGCGCGGAGAGCGAAGTCCGGCGCCTGGTCGGCACGCACCCGCTTGAGAAAGGTTTCCCGGTTTTCCACCGCCACCGGATAGATCACGCCCATCCCGTTGATCCCGGGATAGCGTTCCGGCAGATTCAGCGTATCCGCAAAGGCAATCCATTCCGCACGCGAGATCGAAGGCGCATGCAGGAGAAAGCTGACTCCACTGTACAGCCCGTCGGTGTACGTGGCCAGACGCCGCTCGATCAACTCCGTCGCATTGTTCGCCAGCAGCGAAATTTCTGACGCGATCTCGCGCCGTTGGTAAATCTGCACCCGCTGGAACGCGATCGCACCCATCGTCCAACCAGTCAGCATCAGCCCCAGCGGAAGAGGCCGCAGCAAACTGCGCCGACGGTGAATCGCCGGTAGTACCAGCGCGACGAACGCCACCACCAGGATGAACCACGGTGCCCCGAGCGGATCAGGCCCGAAGCCGTCCAAGGGTAATATGCCGCGGTCCGATGAGACCGCGAGCGTGGCCGCTGCGGCGACGAGAAAAGCCATCAATCGCACTCCGGCCGCACCGAATCGCGCCGCCGTCAGCAGCAAAACCGGAAACGCCCCGAAAATAAGTCCATCCACCCGGGCGGGCCCAAAAGTAATCCAGGCTACTCCGCCCAAGAGCCCCACCAACAGCAGCCCCAGTCCCACTGCCCGCCGGCTCGCGCCGCGCCCACGCCGCCAGAGCTCCGGCCCCACCCCCAGCAACGGCAAGATCACCAACACCCCGGCCGCCTTGCCCATCCACCAAACGACCCAATTGCCCGTGTCAATCCCCCCGACCGAACTTCCCGTCACCAAAATCGGCATACACACGCCCACAGTGGCGGACACCAACGGGGCGACCAGCGCAGCCGCGAAGCAACCCACCGGTTCGTCAAACGCCTCCAGATTGGCTCTCCCAAATCGCACGCCCAACCGAAACATCAGCGCGCCCAGATACGCCGTGAACACCTGGGCCAGCACGAGGCTCGCATTCACCATGGGTGCCGCCAAGGCGGACAGGTCGGAGGAAAGAATTCCCAGCGTTTGCCCGAGTCCCACCGCGAACAACATCTTCGGCCCAAACTGGACAACCAGCCAGATGGCCAACCCCGTCGCGACTCCGAGGGAACTGATCCCCTGCCCCTGGGGCGCCAGCGAGACCCCAAGCCGGGAAGCAGCGGCACAGGCAATTGTCCCCAACAGCAACGCTCCGCCGACACGCAGCTGCGACGCGGCCTGGGGTATCGGTTCTGGATCGTTCAGCGGCATCGCGACATTTCAGCGGTGCGCGGAGCGGCACCCGCGTCGCAAATCATCGGTCGCCGGGAACAAGCGGCAACACCAATTGTGGTCATGCGGCGATGACGATCCGCCTCGCGCGAGCGTTGTCTTTGCTTTGGCAATTACTGCGCATATTTTGGCATTCGGCGGGCGCCGCTCGATCCCGGCTAAAGTTCAAACCCGGCATGCCGTTGAGACCCCTCACCGCTGGCGTGCGCACGTTCGCCCGTGGTGAAATCACAATCCCCTTCAGCCATGGCCCGACCCACCACCGCCCCGACCGGCAATGAAATCACCTTTGCCGAACACGAGATCATCGTCAGCAAGACCGACACCCACGGCGTCATCACCTATGCGAACGACGTCTTCCTCCGCGTCGCGGGCTACACGGAACAGGAGGTCATCGGACAGCCGCACAATTTCATCCGGCACCCCGACATGCCCCGTTGCGTCTTCGCGCTGCTCTGGGACACGGTCAAATCGGGCCGCGAGATCTTCGCCTACGTCGTCAACATGGCGCGCAACGGCGACCACTACTGGGTGTTCGCCCACGTGACGCCGAGCGTTGACGCCGAGGGGAGGCAAGTCGGCTACCACTCCAACCGCCGCACTGCCTACAGCGACGCGCTGCCGAAGGTGCGCGACCTCTACGCCCAACTGCGGCAGGAAGAGCAGAAGCACAAGGAGCCCGCCAAGGCCGTCGAGGCCGGCCGCCGGTTGCTCGCCAAGGTCCTCGCGGATCAAAAAATGGAGTACGCGGAGTTCGTCTTCAGCCTCTCCTACCAAACTCAACTCGCGACCGCCTGACCCCATGTCCCACGAAACAACCGCCCAAGTCCAGGATTTCATCTCGAAGGACGAGCAAACGGCCCAGCGCGTCTGGGCGATCACCCAGGTCTGTGATCGCGCCGCGCAGGGCGACCTTGAGGCCCGCATCACCGGCCTGTCCGGCGACCCGGACTGGCAGCCTCTGGCCTCGTCCATCAACCGCATGCTCGACTTGGCGGACTCGTTTGTCCGCGAGAGCGCGGCGGCGATGGATCACTGCAGCCGCGACCTCTACTACCGCCCGGTGCTTCTGCGCGGCCTCAAAGGGGCATACCGGCAGAGCGCCGGCGTGATCAACCACGCCGGAGTGAAGATGAAGGAAAGCAGCGATCAGATTCGCTACGTTGCGCGCATGGCGTCCGAAACCGCCGCCAACGTCACCACCGTGGCCGCCGCCTGCGAGGAATTGTCGAGCACGAGCGGCGAAATCTCCCGGCAGGCCGGCGGCTCCGCCAAGTTGAGCGCCGAGGCGGTCGCGGTCGCCCAAAAGGCCGGGCTTGCCGTCACCGAGCTGATGGCCGCGGCCAAGAAGGTCGATAACATCGTGAAGCTGATCAACACGATCGCCGGCCAGACCAATCTCCTCGCACTCAATGCCACGATCGAGGCGGCCCGGGCCGGTGAGGCGGGCAAGGGCTTCGCGGTCGTCGCGGCCGAGGTGAAGGACCTCTCCCGCAACACGGCGAAGGCGACCGACGACATCGCGCAGCAGGTGCTGAAGATGCAGGAAACCGTGCGCATGGTCAGCGAGCACATGCAGTCGATCGACGCCGCCATCGCGCGGGTGAGCGAAGGCGCCGGGGCGATATCCCGCTCGGTCGGCGAGCAGGTCCAGGCGACGGCGGAAATCTCCCGCAGCATCACCGGAGTCTCGCAGAACACTGCGCTCATCTCCCAACGTATCGGCAGCGTCGGCCGCGCCGAAACCTGACGTCCGGCCACGCGAAAAATTCCGATCAAGTTTCCCCGGGTCCGGCCGATGATTCACGTTGCCGAACCAGGAATCCACCCGGGCGCCCGCCCCAATCTCCGAACCATCCCCCGCCATGCTACCCACCAAGGAGAAGATTGTCGTCGCCCTCAGTGAAATCGAGGAATTCAGTCCGGCGCCGGTCATCCTCGCCAGCGCCCTCAAGCTGCTGAGCGACCCGCTGGCCGACCTTGAGGGAATCGCGTCACTCGTGGCCCGGGATTCGGCCCTGACCGCCGACATCATCCGTTGCGCCAACAGCGTTTACTACGGAGGCGGGACCAGCACCGGCATCTTCGAAGCCGTGCAAAAAGTCGGGGTACGCGAGACGATGCGTCTCCTCAATCTCGCGGTCGCCCGCATCGTCAGCAGCCGCGACCTGACCTGCTACGGGATTCACGGCACCGACTACTGGGCGGAAAGTCTTTTCAACGGCCTGTTCATGCACCGCCTCGCGATCGAGACCGGCGGCAACGACCCCGAGGAGGCCTACACGACCGGACTGCTGCGCTACATCGGTCGCCTCGCGATCAATCAGACGCTCGAACATCTCCACGGCGGGTTGTTCTGGAACGGCCAGGACTCCCTCGCGGAATGGGAGCGCGAAAACGTCGGCCTCGTGCAGGCGGAAGTCGGCGCGAAGCTCCTCGGCCGCTGGCGGTTTCCCGGGTCCATCGTGCAGGCGGTGGGCGCGCAGGATGCACCCGCCACGCTGCCCGACGGAAACTGGCTGGCCGACGCGCTCTTCTTCGCCTCGGCGCTGCTCCCGCAAGGCACCGGCACGCCCTTCCTGCCCGCCATCGGGACCAACTGGCCCGAACCGCCCAAAGTGAGCACGTTCATGGACCACCACGATCTCACCCCGGATGCGGTCGACGCCATGCTGCAGGCGACCAGCGCGACCTTCGACGAAATCCGCGAAAATTTTGGCGCCTGATGGACGGCATCCATCCGGATTTCCACCACCTCTTTTAGTATAATATATTCAGATACGGAGGCGCCGTCCGCGCGCCCCGTTTTCGCTTGTCGCCCGACAGTGGTCGGGTTGTCCTTGTGCGGCCGATTCCTGCCGGAATCGTGCCCGGCAACCCTCGCTCCGCATGACCACACCGCTCCGTCTTCTCTCCGTCGGCCTCGCCAGTTGGCTCGCCCTCGTAACGGCAAACCCGGCCGCCGCCCAAATCGCGCCGCCGCCCCGCCCCGCCCTCCCCGCCGTCGCCGCTCCCGAGGTGGTCGAACTCAGCCCGTTCACGGTGAACACCAGCCGCGACGTGGGCTACTCCGCGGAAAACACGCTCGCGGGCAGCCGGTTGAACGCCCCGCTCCGCGACACCGCCGGGTCGGTCACCGTCTTCACTCGGGAATTCATCGACGACCTCGCCATCACCAATGTGAACGAGCTCGTGCAGTACTCGCTCAACGCCGAGATGAACACGAACGAGAACCAGGCGGGGAACGGGCAAAATCCTGTCGTCAACGCCCAGAGCCTGACGCCCACGATCCTGATCCGCGGGGCAGCCGCCAGCCTCGGCACCGACTATTTCACCAGTATCATCCCGACCGATTCCTATCGGGTGAGCCGCTACGAGGACAACCGCGGACCCAACAGCATTCTCTTCGGCCTCGGCGCCCCCGGCGGGATGATCAACGAATACTCCAAAATCGCGAGCACCGCCCGCGACAGCGCCACTATCCGGCACAGCACGGGATCGTTCGATCGCAACCGCCTCGAACTCGATGCGAACAAGGTACTGAAACGGAATTTTCTCGCGCTGTCGCTGGCCGGCGTGCTCCAGGAAAACGGCGGCTGGCGCGCCTTCGATTTCCAGGACAAGAAACGCCTCTTCGGCTCGGTCACCGTCCGCCCCACAAACTCGGTGAAGGTGACGGCGATGGGCGAGGTCGGCCGCGACATCAACGCCGTCATCCGCAGCACCGTGGATACCGACGAGGCGTTGGCGTGGTACGACAACCGCAATGCCAAGGGCGTCGATGCAGTGACGTTTACGCCCACCACGGCCGCCCCCACCGCGGCGATGATCGCGCTCGGAGTCACGACCCGGGACGGCACCAAGACGGGGACCAACCACCGCGCCGTGTTCATCGAGAACAACGGTACCGTGTTCGACAACATCGGCGGCTACCTCTCCGGCACCTACAACAATTCCGCCGTGCGCGGGCCCGACGGCACCCCGGGCATCACGGCCTCCATCCTGCGGGTCCGCGATCCCCGCATCTACCCGGACAACGCCAACGCCGCCGGTCCCGGGATGTACCGGCAGCAAAACCTCCGCAACTACACGATCACCGCCGACTGGCAGGCGACGCGCAACCTGGCGTTCAACGTCGCGCACAACTACCAATACACCAAGGCGCTCGTGCACCTGATGGTCGGCACCGATCCGACGCTGCGCGGCGATCCGAATCGTACGCTGGGAATCGACGGACCAGCGAACCCGTTTGCCGGCCGGCTTTATTTCGACGGCAACTGGCGGCGCGACGTCCACACGGGCGACGTGCACGAGACGCGGCTCTCGGCTTCCTACAATCTCGAAACCCGGTGGAAGTGGTTCGGAAAACACCAACTGGCCGCGATGGGCTCCAAAATGGCACAGTTCGACGCGCGCGCGAACTCCTGGCTGGCATTTGCCGGCCACCCCTATGCCCCCCTGCCCAACGACCCAAACAACCGGATCACGTCGCGCAATTACATCACCGAGGGAAGCTGGGCCACCTATCGCGTCGGCGACTGGCGCACGCTGCCGAACCCAATCCGCTTCGATGGAAAATCCTACGGTCTTATCTGGGGCAACGAAGTCGCCGGCGCGAACAACAGCGGCGGCGAACAAGAGGGCACGACCCTGCTCGGCGTCGTTCAAAGCCGGTTTCTCGACAACCGCCTCGTCACCACGTTCGGCTACCGGCAGGACAAGGTCGATATTATCGAACTCGGGTTCTACAACGACCCGATCATCGGTGACATCGTCGATCGCGACCGGAGCAAGAGCCGGACGACCAGCGCCACGGGCCACACTGGCACGTCGGGAGGCGTGCTGCATGTTTTCGACTGGCTGTCGCTCATTGCCAACCATTCCACGAACCAGGGCGTACCCTCGTTTACCCGGAAGGTCTTCCCCGACGGAAATCTCGCGCCGCCGACCAAGGGGGTGGGCTCCGATTACGGATTGTCCTTCGACTTCTTCGGCGGTCGCCTGAATGCCAAGGCGGTCTATTTCAATTCCACGGAACAGGGGCGAATCACCACCAACGGTTTCGCTGGCGCCGCCGGCCGGAACACCCGGGTGTCGACCGCGTTCACTGGTGTGCTCGTGGGCAGCGGACTCCCCTACTCGACCACAACGTGGCAACCCGTCCTCAGCGCACTCAACCCGCCGGCGACAGCCGCCTCCTCTGATTCCGAATCAAAGGGCTATGAGGGGCGAATCGTGGCCAACCTGACGAAGAACTGGCGGCTCGTCGCGAACTACTCCTACACCGACTTCATTCGCAAAAACGTCGGCGCCGAGATCGCCGCCTGGTACGGGCTGAAGCTGGCCGACGACCGCCTGGTGCAGGGCGCACGTCAAGACGCCACCGGGCGCTACGTGGTCGACCCGAGCGCGTATGTGGCGGGCAAGACCGTCGCCAAATGGCTCGAACTCGGCGCCCTTCGGCCGCAAGCCAACGTCTCGAGCCTGACGACCTCCAACGGCCAGACGATTGCCCAGGAAATCTACAACATGGTCGACACGATGAACAACGAGCGTGACGACGAGGAGAAGCGCTGGGGATTGCGGCCGCACAAGGTCAGCCTGTTCACGGCATATGACTTCAAGGAGGGCCGACTCAAGGGATTCACGGTCGGCGGCGGCTGGCGCTGGCGGTCGGCCAATGTAATCGGCGCCGACTCCAAGGGGAATGAAATCATTGGCGAACCAATCGTCGCGAACGATCTGATGATTGCCTATACCCGGAAATTTGAGCGGCTGCCCGGCCGCGTGCGTTTCCAACTCAACGTCTCCAACGTACTCGACAACACCGACATCCTCCCGATACGCCTTGCCACCGGCGCAACGGTGCCGGATGGCTTCGTGATCCCGGGAGGCCGCGGCCCCGCGTACAGCCGGTACGATCTGGTGGCGCCTCGCGAATTCCGTTTCACGACGACGTGGTCGTATTAAGAACCACGTGACGCCGCCTTCGCCGCCGGCGTCAGTTTGGCGGCGGCAGGCGCCGGGAGAAATGGTCGAGCGTCTCGGCGGAGAGCACGAGCCGCCAGCCCTGGGCGGTGGGACGCACCAGATAGTCCACCGCGTCGATCTCGCCGTCGATCGTGCCAAACCGAATTCGCACCATGACGTCGCCATCGCCGACGTCCCGCTGCTCCAGCACCTGCATGCCGCTGAGCATGCCGGAATCGTCTGCCATCAGGTGCCCCAGCAGTTTCTCCGGTGTGCCGTACTCCTGCCGGATGTTTTCGGGTTGGTTGGAAAACCACTCGCTCACTCGGGTCGCATCGTCCTCCGGAAAAAGGATGCCCGCCGCGAGCACATCAAGTTCGCTGTGGAGCGCCGCCCAATAAAACGTCTCCATCGCCGCCGCGGGCGACTCATCGCCGGCATTCTGCCAGTCTTTCGCCGGAATGAGGTCCACCGGAATTGCGGAATCCGCTCCGCCCTGAGTCGCCTGCGCCGCAGAGATTTTTTTCATCTCGTTCTCCAGGCGCGCTATGTCCTCGCGCAGCTTCTCCCATTCGCGATCCTCTGCCCGCCGCGCCGCCGCGGCCGCTTGGGCCACCACCGCCCGCGCCGCAGCCGCCTCACGCGCCTCCTGCAGCGCGGCCTCCCGCTCCGCCCGCATCGCCTTCATCTCCGAATGCAAAACCTGGTTCGTGCGGACCTGCAGCGCGATCGCGACGGCGATCACGAGGCCAAGTCCAAACAAACCGATACCGATTGATCTCATGGGTTGAAAATGTACCTCGATTTCCTTCAACACCTCAATCTCAGCGATCTCGCGTCGCCGCCACCCGCGGGTCGCCACTGAACGTGAATCGCGCGCCACCGAGGATCTGGTCGGACGTAATCGTCGGACCGATGAAGCGTTCGACATGCTCGAGGAAGAGTTCGGTGCCACGGTAGTGATCCACGTACGGCCGACACTGCGGATTGTACATGGCGTCGGTGAGGTCGCGCATCAGCACCACGCGCTTCCCGTTCTTCGCCATCTGCCGCATGCCGAACGGCCGGCCAGTCACGCATTTGTTCACATGCACGCCCATCAGGATCACGCCAGTGATGCCCCGCGCCTCGAGCAGATTCCAAACTTCCACGCCTGAGTCGGTGATCGCATCTTGATCGTGGATTTTCAGCACATCGATCTGACGCGTCCACGGTTTCTTGGGATTCAGCCCCCGCGCAGTGAGTTCGGCCGCCCAGCGAAGATGTTCCGCGGCGGCGTCGTCCGACTCGTCCGGAGTGTCATCCAGCGGATATTGCACCGCGCCCTCAGCCGGCAGGGCCCGGCACCACTCGCCGATGTCGGGAGGCAGGTTGGCCGCCGTCGGCGCGCTCTGGGCGCGGAGCCGGGCGGGGTGCCCCTCGTAAAACTTCATGCAATTGCTCGGTGCGTGCACGATGAAGGCGCCGCGCGCTCGCGCCGCCTCAAGCAGAAAATTCATGCGCGGCGCAAATTCCGCCTCCCGTTTCACGGCATTGCTGCAGTGGTGCAGATCCCACATGTCGCAGACAATGATCGCGGTC
Organism: Opitutia bacterium; assembly: GCA_947474365.1. Lineage (GTDB taxonomy): Bacteria > Verrucomicrobiota > Verrucomicrobiia > Opitutales > Opitutaceae > ER46. The sequence continues at coordinate 56,314 of CANJIU010000049.1, forward strand.
CGTCCCGGATCCCACGACTCGGCAGCGGTGACCACGCGCGATCCCTCGGACGCGGGGTTCGTCCCGACCCTCGTTTGGAGTGAAAAACGAAATCCGGGCGTGTCCGCACCCGCCACCAGCCACGGCACGCCGACCGCCAACGAAACCGTCAGCAAGAGGGTCGACACCCGGCCAGACGCGGAAGAGAGCATGGAGGTACTATCACCCGCAGCGGCCCGATGTAAACCGATTTGCCGACGAAACGAGCCGCCCGACCCGGCGGCGCCCGACCCGGCGGAGGGTTGCGCTCCCGGGCCGAACCATTTCAACTCTCCCCTCGCCCCGCGTCTGTTCCATCCCTCCCCGTAATTGTGCGCACGAGCCTTCGACCTATAGCCGCGCTTTTCTCCGCCTTGCTGGCGGGCGCTGCTCCGACGGCGGTGGCGGCGACGGCAACCGACGACCTCGCGTTCTTCGAGGCCAAGGTCCGCCCGCTGCTGATCGAACGTTGCCTCGAGTGCCACGACGAACGAAAGCAAAAGGGAGGGCTTCGCCTCGACTCGGTACCCGGCTGGCAGGCCGGCGGCGACGGAGGCCGCGTCATCGTGCCCGGCGATCCCAACGCGAGCGTCCTCGTCCAGGCCATCCGCTACGCCAACGAGGATCTGCAAATGCCGCCAAAGAACCGGCTTGATCCGGACGAGGTCGCGGTATTGACTGAATGGGTACGACGGGGCGCCCCCGACCCGCGTCTCGCCGCGCCGGTGCCATCCGCGCCCAAGCTCGCACCGATGACGCCCGAACAGGCCCGCGGGCACTGGGCGTTCCAGCCGATCGTACCGCCGGAGGAGCCCAAACGGGTGCCGGGCCGGCCGGGCCACAACGCCATCGATCGGTTCGTGCGGGCGCGGCTGGCAGCGGAAAATATCCCGCCCAATCCAACCACCGATCCCCGCACGCTCGTGCGCCGCGCCTATCTCACGCTCCTCGGTTTGCCGCCATCCTTCGATCGCGTGGAACAGTTCGCCGCCAACCCCGGCCCGGCCGCTTTCGCCGCGCTCGTTGATCAGCTGCTGGCCCGCCCTGAGTACGGACAGCGCTGGGGGCGCCACTGGCTCGATGTCGCCCGTTACGCCGACACCACGGAAAAATCCACCGACAGCGAACGCCGCATTCCGTTCGCCCATACCTATCGCGACTACGTGATCGAGGCGATGAACTCCGACCGGCCCTTCGACCGGTTCGTGCGCGAGCAGGTCGCCGCCGACCGCCTGGCGCCGGAGGAAAACCCCGACTTGCGCGCGCTCGGTTTCTTGACGGTCGGGCGCCACTTCGAGGGTAATGTCGACGCTCCCGATCTGATCGTCGACGATCGGATCGACACGATCGGTCGCGGCGTCCTCGGGCTGACGCTGGCCTGCGCCCGCTGCCACGACCACAAATTCGACGCCATTCCCACGGCCGATTACTATTCGCTCTACGGCATTCTCGCCAGCAGCGACGAACCGATGGACCTTCCGGAAGTGGGATCGTCCAAGACCAGCGAGGCGGTGGAAAAATATCGCGCCAAGCGCGCCGCGCTTTTTGCCGACTACGAAAAGCACCTCGATGCCTGCGTCACCAAGGCGAAGCGCCTGCTCCGTGAACTGGCCCCGGAATATCTGCGCTACCTCGTCGAGGAATCGTCCAATCACCGGACGGTCGAGGGTTTCATCCCGCTCGACACCCCGCGCGGGCTGCTCGTACGCGGCGGCCCTCCGCGTTGGAACGCCCTGATCCGAGAGTGCGTTCGGCGCGGCGAGAAAACCTTCCTGCTCTGGCCGGAATTTCTCGCTCTGCCCCGCGTCGATTTTGCGGCCGCTGCGGCAAAACTGATCGACGACGCGAACCATGCCTCCGAGCAGCATGACGCTTCGGTGCTCGCCGCCCTGAACGAGAAACCGCCCACCACGATGCACGACGTGGCCGACCTCTTCGGCCAACTCATCACCGCCGCGCTGAAGTCGCCCGACGGTTCCGGTCTTGCCACTTTGCTCAACGACCCCGCGACGCCGCTGCAATTTTCCCGCGAAGAAGTACGCCGCGACCTGCTTCGCTTCGTCACCGAGCATCAGTTGGTCTCCCGCAAGGACGGCGAAGCAGCGGGGAAAATTCGCAAGGACCTGACCGTGCTCGAGGCGGAGGCGCCCGTCCGTCGCGCCCAGGCCCTGGTCGTCACGTCCGAGTTGGTGGAACCACACGTGATGATTCGCGGCGACCGGCATAAGCTGGGCCCGGTGGTTCCCCGGCGCATTCCGCAGGTTCTCGCCGCCGTCGACGGCAACACCTTCGCAGACGACGGCCGGCTGCAACTTGCCCGCGCGCTCGCGAGCCCGAAGAATCCGCTCACCGCGCGCGTAATCGTGAACCGGGTGTGGCAGCAGCATTTCGGACAGGGCCTGGTCGCGACGCCGGACAACTTCGGAGCGACCGGCGAACGACCCTCGCATCCCGAACTGCTCGACCATCTCGCCGCGTGGTTCATCGCGCATGACTGGTCCCTCAAGTCCCTGCACCGTTACATCATGGCCTCCGCAACCTGGCAGCAAAGCAGCGCGGAGCAGATCGCCGCCCTTGAGCGCGATCCGTCGAACCGCCTGCTCTGGCGCATGAGCCCGCGACGGCTGGAGTTCGAGCCGCTGCGCGACAGCCTTCTGCGCGTCGCCGGTCGGCTCGACACCCGCCTTGGCGGCCGCAGCGCCCCACTGACCGACACCAATGTCCGCCGCGCGGTCTATGGTTACACGGATCGTTTCCGGATTCCCGCCCTCCTGCGGAATTTCGACGTCGCGAATCCGGACCAGTCGATCGCCCGCCGGTCCGAATCCATCCATCCACTCCAGGCGCTGTTCTTTCTCAACAGCCCGTTCGTTCGCGCGCAGGCTGAGTCGGTCAATCGCCAGGCGGAGATCGCCGAACTTTTCGACGTATCCGCCCGGGTCATGGCGATTTACCGGCGCGTGCTCATCCGCAATCCCGAGAGTGAGGAGGCCAGTCTCGCGGCGCGTTTTCTCGGCCCGGCACCAACGGAGGAGCAGTGGGTGCATTTCACCCAGGTGCTGCTGCTCTCGAACGAATTTTCCTATTGTGACTGACCCCATCGCACCATGACCCCACACCTGTCACGTCCTACGTCTGCGATCTCGCGGCGCGAGATGCTGCGCCGGTGCGGCGCCGGTTTCGGCACCTTGGGACTCGCCGCCCTGCTGAGCGAATTTCCGGCCCTCGCGACGGAGAACGTCGATCCGTTGGCGCCACGGCCGCCGCACTTCCGCGCGCGGGCCAAGTATGTGATCCAGATCCTCGCCAACGGCGGACCGGCGCAGATGGACACCTTTGATCCGAAACCGGTGCTGACAAAATATCACGGCCAGCGCCTGCCAATTCACCTCGAAACCGAGCGCCCGACCAGCACGGCGCTCGGATCGCCCTTCACGTTTGCCCGGTACGGTCAGAGTGGACTTGAGGTGAGCGAACTCTTCGGAGACCTCGCGGCGAAGCACGCCGACGATCTCTGCGTCATCCGCTCGATGTACACGGACACGCCCATCCACGAGAACTCGCTGCGCCTGATGAACTGCGGCGCGAGCATCATGGCGCGACCCAGCATCGGATCGTGGATCACCTATGGGCTCGGCACGGAGAATCGCAATCTCCCGGGCTTCGTCGTGCTCGTGCCCAAGGGCATGCCGGTCGCGGGAGCCGACAACTGGCAGGCGTCGTTTCTCCCCGGGACATTTCAGGGCACCTACATCGAAACCCAGGATCGGAAGGCATCGGAACTCATCGACCACCTCGCCAACACCGACCTGACGACTGACGAGCAACGGGCGCAACTCGACTTGGCGGGCGCCCTCAATCGCCGCCATCTCGCCAGTCGGCATGATCCGGCCCTCGAAGCCCGCATCCAAAGTCTCGAGACGGCGTTCCGCATGCAGACCGCCGCGACCGACGCCTTTGACATCGAGCGCGAACCAGAACACATCCGGAAACTCTACGGTGACACCCCGCAGGCGCGGCAGATGCTCATGGCCCGCCGCCTCGTTGAACGCGGCGTGCGCTTTGTGCAGGTCTGGCATGGCACGCTCCAGCCCTGGGACAGTCACGACAACATCGAGAAGGCCCACCGCAAACTCGCCGCCGAAAGCTGTCAGGGCATCACCGCGCTGCTGACCGATTTGAAACAGCGTGGGCTCCTTGGCGAGACCCTCGTGATTTGGGGCGGTGAATTTGGGCGCACCCCCACGGTCGAATTGTCCCAGGGCGAGAAGGTCGGCCCGACCGCGGGACGCGATCACAACCACTACGGTTTCACGATGTGGCTCGCCGGGGGCGGCGCCAAGGGCGGCGTGGTGCACGGCGCGACTGACGACTTTGGCTTCCGGGCGGTCGAGGATCGCGTCCATGTTCACGACCTGCAGGCCACCGTGCTGCATCTCCTCGGCTTGGATCACGAAAAGCTCACCTACCGCCACAGTGGCCGAAATTTCCGGCTGACCGACGTGCACGGCAACGTCGTTCGCCGCCTCCTGGCCTGAGCCGGGAGAGCCCATCGCCCGCTACGGGGCAGTCGCTTTGCCGGCCATCCCGGTGACACGTTCCAGCTCTGTCACCTTGGCCACAATCTGTTCCTCTAGACCGGGCGCCCACGGACCCGGGTGGATGCTGTTCCGCATCGAAGTGACAGCTTCATAACCACCCTCGCGGAGCACCCGCTCACTCGGAATGTAGGCCATGACATCGTTCGAATACGCCGCGATCCAAACCGAGCGCGGACCACCAAACTGCTGCTTCAGCCGCAACGAATAATCCACGACGGCTTCGCCGCCGAGGGCGATGAGCTTGAGTTCATTGCCGAGCCGCACGACTTGCACGGGATAAGGATAACTCGCCCGGATCGCTCCGTCCTTTTCGATCTGATCCAGCATCCGGCGCGCGTGATTGACCTCGATCCGGTCCTTCGAGGCGAGGCGCGCCTCAAACTCGGCCCGGGAAGGCGGTGGCGCGTAACGAAGGTCAATCTCGCTGAAAGCCGAACGAAGCGCTCCGGTCAGCGGCGTCAGCGTTGTGCCCAGGGCCGCGTCGACCGCCGTGGCCAATGTCCGCCCATGAATCTGCGCCAACGCGACCGTGCTGCGCGGGTACGGATTTTGGTCCCCGGCACAGCCGGTCAAAAAGAGCGCGATTGCTCCGGGATGATCGGCCTCCAGATACTCCTGCGCATACCCGGCATAGTCGCCGGAGAATTTATAAAAGCTGAGGGTCGTGTTGTGGCAGGCATAGCCAAACAGCACCGCCCGCAGGCGTCCGTCCGGCGCGTCCACCCGAAGCACCGGGACATCATGGTCTACGGGGCCGTCAGGATAGGACGCGTCGGTGAAATTCCCTTTGGGTTGCGGCCGGCGACGGTTCATCGCGAATCCAGCGCGCGCCCGCGTGTACGCGACACGGGCCGGAGCCAGGTTGGCAAGCGCCTCGCCCACCACGGCGTGAAGCTTGTCCTCAAGTGCCGTCCGATACGCGGGGATTAGCGCCGCCTGCGGCGATTCGGCGGCGCCGGCGGGCAGCTTGTATTCGCGCAACTCGGGACCGGAGTGAGTGTGTGACGCCGTGAGGACGAATTGCTCGGGCCGAAGCTGATAGGACGCCGCCAGGCGCCTCTCCAACGATTGGCGCAGCGACCGCGAAACGCCAATAAAGTCCATCGTCAGGAACACGAAACGGCCGTCCTGCGCATCGGCGAGCGCGAGGGCTTTGGCGTGGAGCTTTTGCGCCACTCCCTCCGATGGGCGGTTGCGGCTGCCAAAGCCGGCCATCCACATGTTGCTGGCGGGAGTGATCTCCACCGTCGCGGCGCCCGCCCGCCAAGTCGGCGCGGCCGGGGCTGCCCTTGCGCCGGTGGTCGGGCCGACGCTCAGTGCCACCGACAGGGCGAGCCATCGCCCCGTGATCCGTCGGACGAAAAGATGGAAAAAATAATGGAGTCGCATGTGCGCCTAAAACGTCCCCTTCAGCCCGAATGTCCACAACGCCCCGTACTCGACGCGTTGATCCAATTGCGCATGCGCCGGCGTGCTCGGGCCGGCGACTTCCCGCAGCAACGGCGCATCGTTGAAATTGCGGAGCGTCGCGAACAACGACACCCGCTTGAAAAGGGTGTACTCCCCGAGGATGTCGTAGGAATAGCGCCGCGCCGTCCAGTTATACGTGCCCGGTTCAATCCCCCTCCCGGCCGCGACCAACCCCTCCCGCTGGCGGCCGCGATCGTTCCAATTCATGCGGAGATTGTACTTTGCCCGGGTAAGACTGGCGCCCCAGCTGTAAGTGCGCGGAATGAGAGCGATGCCCGTGAAGTTGCCCAGGTTCGGGCCGGTCGCGCGCATCGAACTGGCGTTGGCAAACACCTGCACGCCGCGGGCCCACTGCGGCAGAAACGTCAGCGCCTGCTTGTAACCAAACTCGAGTCCCTCCATGCGCACGACGCCCGGAAGATTTTGCTGGGTCGAAACATCGTAGGCCGCGTAGGTCGCGGGATCCAAGCCGTAGAGATGGAGAAACTCCGGCGTCGGTTTGAACACGGTGCCGCCGAAGAAATCACTGAAGTCGCGCCGGAAGCCACCGACCGAGAACTGGCCGACGCCGGCAAAATAGTACTCGAGCCGCAGGTTGGTCGTCTTCGCGCTCCACGCCTTGATGCCCGCATTGTTCACCGTGATCCGGTTTCCCGCGGCCGGCGGATTGTCGGTGTTCGGCAGCGTGACCCCACCGGCGTACTGATTGAAATTAGGCCGGCCGACGGAAAAATAATAGGACGCCCGCGCGACGAGATTTCCCCGCAGATCGAAACTTGAGTTGAGGCTGGGGAAGAGGCGGAGGTATTCCTTCTCGGCGTTCGTCCCCCGGCCGATGAAGGTGAGCTTGGAGGTCTCGAGCGCATTCGTGGTGACGGGCTGCGGCGTGCCATTGGCCGCCAGGATCGGCCGGCCCTGGGAGTCGCGGCGGATGTTGCGCGAGAGATCGGTGAGCGGGCCCTCCGCGTGGATATTCGTCTGCTCGGCGCGCACTCCGCCGACCAACTTCAGCCGCCGTTCGAAAAACGCCAGGTCACCGCGCAGATAGACCGAGGAGATCACCTCGTCGGCGTACTTGGAGGTGCTGACCAGCGTTCGATACAGGTTGTCTTCGTTGAGGGTGAACTGGCTCGGGTTCGCCTTGAAGGCGTCCCAGACAAGTTCGGGACTGAGGTGCTGGATACGCGGGAAACCAAACGGCGCGATGCGCTGCGAGAAGCTCGCGTCCAGGAACGGCGCGGCACCGTCATCGCTGCCGACCGGCGTGGTCGATGCGCGACCGTCCCGTCCGACGTAGGCATAGGGGGCGTTGTAGTTGCCCGGAACGTCGCGCACGGACTGGCGGACATCGATGCCGCCCTTGAGCGTCAGGGGCACGGATCCGCCGAAACTGCGGCGCGCGTTGGCGTAGACACTGCGCTGGAGGTCGTACGGATTCCGCTCCTGGTCGTTGGCGGAGATCAGCGCGTAGTTGCCCAAGCTGTACGGATCGACCGGCGCTCCCGTCGTGCCATCAGTGACCGTAATCCGGCCCGGACGAAGGTAGACGACGTCGTCGAACGACACCGTGACACCGGTGCGCCGGGCGGTGAGGACATTGAAGAAACCCTTGGCGCCCCCGCGGATGGCGTTGGTCGCACGCGAATACCCCGCGCCCGCCTCGGCCTTCCAAACCCGGCCGTCGTGGCGCCACACGAGCGTCGGCATGTGCGTCCGGTTCAGCCGGTCCGCCCCGGAGTCGGTCGCCACCTCGATGTTGCCGGCGCCGGCGAAGCCATGGGTCGACCGCGTCGTGAACTCACCCGGCAACACGCGGTTCACGTTGAATGTAAGGCTGCGGTTCATCTGAAGCACGGAAAACGACGACCACTGATACGAGAATGTGATCCGATCACGGGTGGTGAGTTTGTAATCCAAGGTAACGCCGACGGATTGCCGCGTGGTGGTTTTCGGGCCGTCACGTACGATATACTGGGACAGGTAGGGTTTGTCGGGCGTGGTGTCGGGAAAGACGCCTCCATTGGTCACCGCACTCGCCCCGCGCCACGTGCTGGAGGAGAGGGATGAGTTGGAATACTGAGTCGACGTTCCACCCGACAACGTGAACCCGAAGCGGCCATTCACCGGGACGATGGCGGAAAAATCGAAGCCCGGATGGACCTTGCGCGACGCTCCCTTGAGCGGGCCAGGCGTCGCGTTGAAGTGACGATCGTCGTCGCGCATCATGAGGAAGGCGCTGACATTGTAGACGGCGCGGGAGCGACCGAAAGAACTGCGCGGGACCAGATTGACCGAGCCCGCGAGCGCCGAACCCTGCGACTCCGGCGTCGGCGAAAACGAGACCTCGATGAGGGAGGCGTTGTTGATGGAAACGAAGTCGAGCGCGACCTCGCGGCTGGTGCCCCCGGACTCGGTGCTGGCGAGGCTGAAGCCATCGATGGTGACCGGCACGTTGGCGGACGGCACGCCGTTGATGGACACGGTGCGCGCGTTGCCGCCGTTGAAATCGACCGTGATCCCCGGAAGGAATTTCATGAACTCCACGACATTGCCTTCGGCGACGCCGCCGAACTCGTCGGTCGAGACCACGTTCTTGATGTTGGGCGCAAAGCGTTGCTCGTTGATCGCCAGGGCGGCGGCGGCCATCTCCCGCGACTCTTCGACGACAAACTTCGCCAGCTTCACGGTTTTCGCCCCCGCTTCCGTCTCCCGCTTCGGTCCGACGTCCGCAAGGGTGATGTCACGCGCGACGGTTTGCCCGGGAACAACCGTGACCTCGACGCTCTGCATCGGAAATCCGGTGTAGAAAATTTTCAATCTGGCCGAGCCCGGCGCGACACCGGTGAGGCGATAGATGCCGTTGGGATCGGTGAAGGCCTCAAGCGCGGTACCCTCCAGGGTGACGCGGGCCTTTTCCAGATAGTCACCGGAGCGCGCGCTCATCACCCGACCTTCGACGGTGCCGGAGATGACGTCGTCTGCGGCGCGAACGCGGTCGCCGACGCTCATGCAGAGCGCCAGCCCCACGCCAAAAAGAGTGATGACACTGTTTCGTTTCATTTTTGTGGGGATGGGCGGGGAATTGGTGCCCGGGACAGGACTCTTTCTCATAGGTAGCTCAAAAAAAGGGAACGGAAAGGGAACAAATCTGCCATCATTTGAACCCGGTGCGGGCAGGCAACGGGCACGGACTGCCGCCAACACCACCCTCCCTTTTGTCGATGCCTTTCGGCGCTTCGGACCTGC
>CANJIU010000050.1 GCA_947474365.1 Opitutia bacterium
CAGCCACTCGTGGTTCAATCGCTTTCGAAAGCTCCTCGTGCGCTACGAGAAGAAGGAAGCGAATTACCTGGCCCTCGCACACTGCGCAGCTGCCATGATCTGCTTTCGGATGGCCTAGAATGCTCATTCTCTATTTACGGATAGGCTCTTAATCCCGACCCCATGGCAGTGGGAATTAGTTTCGCGGCTGAGCGTCGTACCGTCAGCGCGCACGGTTACAACGGCGTCAGGGTTTCGCGTTCTCCTTGAAAAACTTCACGATCCGCGCCGGAGCCTCCGCCGGGTACGCGTGCGTCCCGGGGTGGATCATCGTCACCACAGGTGCGCCGATCGCCGACGGATAAATCTTGCACTGAATGTCCCACGGCCGCCCGTCACCACATTGGTTGAGTTTGAGAAGCGAAGCGATGGTCTGCTGCTGCCAGGGAAACTTCACGAGCGCGTCCTTCTCGCCCGCGACATGCATCACCGGTTTGGGTTTCAGTTTGCCCATGACAGACGGCGCCACGGCAGCGGAGGGCGCGACCGCCGCAAATACGTCACCGCGGGTGGACCACAACAGGTAAGTGAATCCGCCGCCATTGGAATGCCCCGTCGAGTAGATGCGTCGGTCGTCGACGCGAAAGTCGCCCCGCAGATCGGTGAGCACAGCGTCGAAGAATTTCAGATCGCGATCCCCTTGATCGCCCGCCGCCGACTGCCAGCCGGGTTTTTTCCCCTCGGGGTCGGTCAGCCGGCCCGGGGTGTTGAGACCTTGCATGTAGACGACAATCGCCTCCGGCCACTGGGAATGAAACGCGAAGCTGCGAGCCGCCTGGGCCATCGATCCCCCGTGGCCATGAAACGCAAAAATCACCGGGACCGCGCGGGTCTTGGCGGCCGGTGGCGCGTAGACCAATGCCTCGCGCGCGACGCCATCGACGGTCCACTCCCGCCGCACCGGCGCGTCCGCCGCCCTCGCCATCACGAGCAGCGCCAACACCAATCCAATCCGTTTCAGGCAAACCAGCAGAGAGGGAAAAAGGGCGTGTTTCATGAGCGTAGGGAAAATGTGCGCCGGGATCAGACGCACGTGACGGAGTGACCGCAACGACGATGGGGCCGCGCCGATGGTATTTCCAGATTGGATTTCCCCGCGTCTCCCTGATTCTTCCGGCATGCACCATCGCCCCTTTGGCAAACACGGCTTCAACTGTTCGGAAATCGGCTTCGGCGCCTGGGCCATTGGCGGTTCGTGGGGTGCGCAGTCCGACACCGACTCGCTGGCCGCGTTGAATCACGCGCTTGATCTCGGCTGCAACTTCATCGACACCGCCGCCGGCTACGGAAACGGTCGCAGCGAACGCGTGATCAACCGCGTCCTCCGGGAGCGAGCCGCGTCCGGAAAGACGGAAAAAATCTTCGTCGCGACCAAGACCCCGCCGGCGCCCGGCAATTGGCCGCCTTCGCCCTACGATCGCGCCGAAGACCGTTACTCCGAGAGCTACCTCCGCGCCGACATCACCGAACGGCTCGCCAATCTTGGGACGGCCAAGCTCGATCTGCTGCAGCTCCATACCTGGACACGCGCCTGGAACCGCAACCCGACACCGTTAAAAATCCTCCGCCGGCTGCAAAGCGAAGGGCTCATCGGTCTCATCGGAATTTCCACTCCGGAGCAGGACCAGAACAGCGTCATCGATCTTATGCGGGGTGGCTGGGTCGATTCCGTTCAGGTAATCTATAATCTCTTCGACCAGGAGGCGGCCGCGGAACTGCTTGACGTGGCGCAGGAGTGCGGCGTCGGAATCATCGTGCGAGTCGTCTTCGACGAGGGCGCGCTTACGGGCAAGTTCACCGCGGCAACGAAATTCGCCGCGGACGATTTCCGGGCAAGATACTTTGAGGGTGATCGGCTCAGTCGTGTCATCACCCGCAGCGGCGAGATCAAAAAGGATTTGGCCGGCAGCGGTTACACGTTGCCGCAGGCCGCCATCAAGTTGGTCCTGACGCACCCGGCGGTCTCGACGGTGATTCCCGGGATGCGCAACGCCGCGCAGGCGGAGGCCAACTGCGCCGTGAGCGATCTCCCCTCGATGCCGGCACCGCTGGTCGAAAAACTCCGCCGCCACAACTGGCGCCGCGGCGTGTGGTACGGAGGGAAGTGATCGGAGGCGAGGCTTGGGCCAGCCAGCCTCAGGTCGCCGCAATCCTCGGCGGAAATTTGATCCCCGCCCCACGCAGGTGCGCGTTGCCAAGCGTCCGTAATCAATTTTGCTCGCGGCGTGCTCACGTTGATCCTGTTCGCACCGCTCTTCCTCATCTTTGAGGTCTGGCAGCTCGTCCTCAGCGAACGTTACCTGGGCATCAAGCAAATCGCCCGTGGAGCAGACCCACGCAGCCTCGGGCTCGGGGAACTCACCGCTTTCATCTGGAGCATGCAACTCATCGGTTACTGGCTCTGGATGATGATGCTCCTAGCGGTACCGATCGGACGCATCCATGGGATGAGCCTGCTCATCGTCACCATGATAGGGTATTCCCTCCGGCGCGGAAACGCCCTAAAATGGGTTTTGGTCATCCTCACCTTCGAGGGCGCAATCCGGGTAGGCCTGCTGCTTTCGCTCTGTGGGATGGCGTGGCGTCGACTATAGGTGTTTTTCAATTAGCTTATTAACATCAACTAACCTATTGTCAGTACCACATTTGACGGCAGGTTGGGGATACTGCGCAGACCCAGTTCGCTTACTGCGTAGTTGAATTCGTAGCTCTACCACTATCATTTTTGGACTAGGTGGTATACCCCAGGGAAGTCACAAACCTCCCATGAAGCTTCACCTCTCCCTCTTCGTTGCCGCTCTCAGCCTCTCGACGTTTGCCCAACCCGTTTTCGCCGCAACCCAGAAGCCCGAGGCAAAGGCCGCCGCACTCGTTGCCGCCCTTGAGGCCGTGAGCCCCGATCCATTGGGTGGCCGTCTCGGCCTTGCCGTCGCGTCCTCCCGCTCGACGACCCAGACCCCGGCCGCCACGAATGTGGCCACCGCTCAGGTTTCCAGCGCCTACGCGGCATGGAAAGCGGCCAAGAAATCATGATTTTCCGCGGCGGATGGCGCTGCGCCTTCCTGGTATCCTGCGCACTGGCACTCGCAGTGCCTGCTTTGAGCGCGTTTCCCGCCGCCGCCAAGATTAAGGCCGCGTTCGACGCGATCGACGCCAGCCACAACGGCGCAGTCAGTCGCGATGAGTGGGACGCGGCCTCCTTTGCCCTTTTCCGCGCCGCCGACAAGAACAACGACAACCAAATCGACAGCGACGAGATCAACAACACCTCGATCGCGCCCGACACATTTCTCCGGGCGGATCTGAACCACGACGGAAAACTGAGCGTCAGCGAGTTCACGGAACTACGCCGCGCGATTTTTCAGACCGCGGACATCGATCGGGACGATTTCCTCAGCCCGGTGGAATACGAACTCCTGATCGTGATGGAAAAGGTCGGCTGGCAGGACCGCAACCAGAACGGCCGGGTCGATCTCTCCGAACTGAGCGATTCCCTGGCGAAGGCCTTCGACGAAATTGACACGGACCACGATGGCTCACTTACCACGGTCGAGTCGGAGTACATGCGACCCGCGGCTTTCAAGCGCTATGACACGAACCAGGACGGCAAGCTCACCCGCGAGGAATTCGTCACAGGTTACCGCACCGAGCTGATTTCGGGATAGGCCTCCCGATTTATGCCTGGAAACGACGCGTCTCGCCCTTGGGCGCTGGTTCGGCAAACGACTTGGCGAAGAAATCCTGCGCGGCTCCGATAAATTTCGAATATTGGGTGTAGTCGCCCGCCCAAGAGTTGGGCACAAGCACGCGTTTGATCACCCCGCGGCCAATCCGGTCCGGCGCGGAGCTATCGGGTGTCAGTTCCATGGTGAAGGTCGGGTCGTGGGTGTGCACCACGTAGTGCCGGGAGCCATCACTGCCCTCACGTTCGACGCGGAGGAAATCGGAGAGGTTCATCGCTCGTCCCAAGCTTGGCCAGACCGTCACACCGGCACAACCAGGGATTTTGTGCCGCCGCCAAAAATCTATTTCAGGGCAACGCTGCAAAAACCTTGAGCCGCGGCGTGGTGCGGCGCAGAAACTTCCCGTCGCCTGCGTGCCGGGTCCGTTCGGTCCAGCGAAGCGATTGGCGAGGACCGGGTGCGACGACGATCGACGACTGCTCATGAATCCTTCCGATCAGAACCCCAAACTTCCCACGTGGCTCTTCATCGCCACGGATGTCGTGCTCCTCGCCACTGCCGCGTGGATCGCGCAGCACAGCGCCCAACCGCTCCCAATCGCGTCAACCATCGCCATCGTCGCCTGCGTCGGATTAGGGGCCATCGCTCTCCTTGTTCCACTCGTGGCGCGTTTCGAGCGGCAAAAAAACGAGACGCTCGACGACCGGCAGCGCGCGCTCGAGGCGCTGGCGCGCACCGTCTCAACGTCGGCCGAACAAATCAGCATCGCCACCGGCGGTCTGCATGAGATCGCTGAGCTCGCACAAAAAAATCTCCGCCACGCCGAGCAGCTCCCGCACAAGCTCCAGGAAAAGATCGCGGAGTTCCAGGCCCAGCTCGCCACGGCCAACGACGCCGACAAGGAAGAAATGGAAAGAGAGCTCCTTTCGCTCCGGACCAGCGAGAGCGAACGGCTCGAATCGGTTTCACAGCGCATCGCCAAGTCGGCGACAGAATGGGCGAAACTCGAGTCCGCCTCCCATCAGAATCTCGTGGCCGCCCAACAGCAGCTCGGCGCGGCGCAACAGCAGCTGGCCTTGGCAAACGAGGCGGTCGCCAATCTTTCGCACGGCACGGCCGGTGCCATCGGCAAGGCGCAGGCCGCCGCCGAACAGGCGCTCGGGCAGGCCCGGATCGATGCGGCGCGCGCGATCGGGGAAGAGAGCGGAGCTGCCGCTCGAGCGGTTGAGGCGGCAAAATCCACCGCGCTCACCGAGCTCGACACGAAACTCGTGGCGGCAACGGCCGCGATCATCGACCGCGTCGCCCTTGAGTTCGGCACCAAACTCACCCAAGCCACCCAGACGCTCGACGAGAAAATTGCCCAACTGGAGGCCGTGGCCAAACGGATCGAAACTCCGGTGCCGGCCGCTATCCCGGTGCCCGTCGTTCCCGCAACCGTCGTTCCCGCACCCGTCGTTCCCGCACCCGTCGTTCCCGCACCCGTCGCGGATGAATCGCCCGCTCTCCCGGTTTCGACGCCTTCGGTAACCGAAGAAACGCCGTCCCCGGCGAAATCTGACGACGACGCAGCGGCCGACCCCATTCCAGCTCCTTCCCCGAAACGACCGCGCAAACCGCGCCGCGAAGAACCGGCGGTTCCAGCCCCGGTCGCCGAAGCGCCGACAGTCGCAGCCGTTGTGGAAGAGGTTACGCCACCACCGGCGGTCGCAGCCAACGAAGTGACGCCCGCCGTGGCAGAAACGCCGGCCGCAACACCTTCCGCCGAAACAGCGGCTCGCGTGGAACCCGCACCAATCCCGGTCGAAAATATTCCCGACATCGCACCTTTCACACCCCAAACCACCGGAGCCTTTGGCGAGACACCCGCCGCAGTGGAATCGGCCCCGGAACCCGCATCGATCCCCGAACCTGTATCATCTCCGGAACCCGCACCGAACCCTGAGCCCGCGCCGGCTCCCGAGGTTGCGGCAGTTCCCGAGCCGTTACCCGCCACCGAGCCTACTCCCGTTCCCGAAGCCGTCCCAACCCCGGAACCGACGCCGGTGGCCGAGCCTGAGCCAGTCGCAGCAATTGCACCAGCCATCGAGCCCACGCCCGCCCCGCCGCCGGTGGACATGGTGGCCAGCGATCCCGAACCGGTCGTCGAACCGGCCAGGCCTGTGCGGAAGCGCACCGCGGTACGAAAAGTGGAGGACGACGAACCCGGCCTCGGATTGGATTTGGACGACACTGCCTCCAGCCCGGCAACCGGTGCGTCCGAACGCGTCATCACTTCCGATGGAGCCACCCGGCTCATCGCCACGGCCTACATCGGCATTGGCAACCGGCTTTTCATCCGCGGCGAGGGTCCGGGATTGAGCTGGGAAAAGGGCGTGCCGCTCCAGTTTGTCTCGATCGGAAAATGGCGTTGGGAATCCAACGACCTGACTACCCCGGTGCCGTTCAAGCTCTACAAGAACGACGATCTTGAGTGCACCGCCGTGGGCACGCAGATCCTCGAGCCGGGTCACCAGCACGAGTTGACGGCGGCATTCTGAGGCCAGCCCGGTTCGGACAATCAATAATGCGGCGGCCGCGGTTCCGGCAGACCCTCTTCCCCGGGGCCGCTGGAGCCGGAGTCACCGGAACGTTCGCGCATCGCCTTGAGTTCGCGACGCAACACTTTCAGTTCATCCGCGAACTCCAACATTGCCTTGTCCTGCTCCGTGACGTGCCGCTCCAGGTAGGCAATCTTCTCCTCGAGGGTCAGAAAGCGATCATTCACCGGCGGGCGGAGGCGTGGGCGCTGCGGCGCTCTGCTTGATTTTTTCCAGCTCTGGGACGAGCACCCGCTGGTAACAATCGGGGCACACGGAATGACTGAAATCACTGCCAGTCCGCTCGCTGATGTAACCTTCCAGCTGCTGCCAGTAATTTTGGTCGTCGCGGATTTTTTTGCAGTAGGAACAAATGGGCAGCATCTCCTCCAACTGGCGCACCTGGGTCGTGTACCGGAGAATCCGCTCCGCGACCCGGAGACGGGTCCAGAGCTCGGGCAGATCGAGCGGCTTGGTCAGAAAATCATCGACGCCCGCATCGGCCGCACTCGACTGATTCTCGGCCGTCGCATCCCGGCTGGTGAGCAGAATGAAGTAGATGTATTCGGCGTTGGTGCGTTTCCGAATCCGGCGGCACAGGTCGAGGCCGTCGGCGCGCGGCATCATCCAGTCGCTCACGACAACCCGGACGGTGTCGTTTTGCTGCAGGAGCTCCCACGCCGCCTGGCCGTCGGCGGCCTCGACCGATTCGTGTCCGAGACGCAGCAGCGCCTGACGCAAAACGGTACGGGCAACAGCATCATCTTCGACAGCGAGGATTTTCACGGGGAGCTAGGAGTTTGGTGCAGCCACGACCACGCCTCCGCAATCCCGAAAATTACTTACACGCGGTCCACCGACCGTGCCCGGCGGTACGATTCAACGCAGCATCGCCCTCAACGCCTCGGGAGTCGTCACCGGCGCGCGGCACGAAAAATCCTCGCAGACATGAGCCGTAGGGCGCCCGTTGACGGGCTTCATCCCGGCCAGCCACGGCGCCCGCTGCGCCAGCCATTCGTCCGCGCCGGCCGGGCCCACCGCGAGCAACAGGCGGCGCGGGCCGATGCGCTCGTGCAACACCGCGACCATGGCCCGGAAATCAGCCTGGTCCGGTTCTCCGACAAGCACAACGTGTCGCGGGGATTCGAGCGCGAGTTCGAGCGCGCACAGCATCTGCGGCATCGCGTGCGCCGTCCGGCCCCACTGCGATCGGAATGCCGCGAGCGTGCGCCGGCCGCGCTCAAGCAGGACCTCGTCGTGCCAGAGGCCGCCGAGGCGCAGGAGGTTCATCGCCGCGACGCTGCTCGGTGCCGGTTCCGCGCCATCGTAATCCTCTTTCAGGCGCAGCACGATGCTGGGATCATCCGCCGCGGAATTGAAATAGCCGCCGCGCGCGTCGTCCCAGAAAAGTTCGTCGCACTTCGCCTGCAGCCGCTCCGCCCAGCGCAACCAGCGGATCGCAAAGGATGCCTCGTGAAGATCGAGCAATCCCTGGATCAGGTAAGCATAGTCTTCGGCAAATCCCTCGTGGCCGCCACGGCCGTCTCGCCAGGCCCGATACAGGACACCGCGCGGGGCGTCGAACAGTTCGCGCTCGATGAACTCCGCGGCCCGGGTCGCGGTGTCGATCAATTTCTCCGCCTCCCTGTTTTCATCCCCGAGCACCATCGCCCCTTTCGCGAGGGCCGAGATCATCAGTCCGTTGTTCGCCGTGAGAATCTTGTCATCCCGGAGGGGACGCGGCCGGCGCCCGCGGACGGCGCGCAGCACCGCCTGCAACACCAGCAGCCGATCGTTGGCCTCCTCCAGCGTCAGGGAAAATTTCGCGGCCGTCTCGGCGAGCGGGCGGCGCTGCGCCAGGATGTTCCGGCCCCGAAGTTCCGCGTGGGGATCGAGCGAAGCCGGCACGTTGCCCGCGTCCTCCACCCCGAAGTGCGCCGCGCCAAACGCATAGTTCTCACCGAGCACGTCCCGCAGCTCGGCCGCGGTCCACACATAGAAGGCACCCTCGGCAAGGGCGGCGTCACGACCGCCACCGGCCACCGGACTGTCGGCATCTTCCGCCGTGAAAAAGCCGCCGAAGGGACTCGTGAGGTCGCGGGCCACGTACTCAAAGATATCCCGCGCCATCCACGCGAAACGCTCATCGCCCGTGGCCTGTTTCGCCTCGAGGCAGTTGATGGCGATCTGCGCCTGATCATAGAGCATCTTTTCGAAGTGTGGCACGAACCAGCTCTCGTCGACCGAGTACCGATGATAGCCACCGCCGAGGTGATCATGGATTCCGCCACGCGCCATCGCCCGCAGGGTCGCCGCCGCCAGCCGGATCGCCTCTGCGCCCATCTCGCTTTCCGGGCCCTGCAGGGCGGCGATGCGAAAAAGAAAATTAAGATTGGAGGCGCGGGGAAATTTCGGCGCACCGCCGAAGCCGCCGTGCGCCGGGTCGAATTGCTCGAAGAGATACCCGAATCCCTGCTCGAAGGCGCGCGACGCACTCGCGAACAACTCCGAGCTGGGCGTTAAGCCCTGGGCGCCGGAACCAGGAGCGCCAAGTTCCGCGCCCGTTTCCGGACTCCCGGCTCGCGATTCGTGATACTCGCGGAGAGATGCGAGGGCCCGATCTCCCTCGGCCACCAGCTTGAAGCGCTCGTCGCGCCACCCGCGGGCAATCGCCTGCAGAATCGCCGGAAAGCCGGCGCGGCCGTGCCGATCCTCCGGCGGAAAGTAGGTGCCGCCGAAAAACGGCTTCAACTCCGGCGTGAGAAACGCGCTGAGCGGCCAACCGCCGTGGCCGGTCATCGCCTGCACGTACGCCATGTAGACCTTGTCGACATCCGGGCGCTCCTCGCGGTCGACCTTGATGGCGACAAAATGCTCGTTGAGAATTTGGGCGATCGTGTCGTTGGCAAACGACTCGTGCGCCATCACGTGGCACCAATGGCAGGTGGAATAACCGCTGCTGAGAAAAATGGGTTTGTCCTCGGATCGCGCGCGGGCAAACGCCGCGCCGCCCCAGGGCATCCAATTCACCGGGTTGTCTGCGTGTTGAAGGAGATAGGGCGACTTCTCGTGGGCGAGGGCGTTGGACATGAAGGCGGAGTGAACGGGAATTCCTGCGCCGCGCAAAGTCTGTCCGCAGTCCGCGACCGTGCCCGATGGGCGCATCTGCCGATTGACGGTGGCGGCGGCTTGATGACGTGCAGGTCGCCTCACCTGACCGCGCCGGTTACGGTGCGGAGGGGAACCGTCAAACGAGAGATGAGCCCCGTGCCCGGTCGCGGCCGTATTTCTGCATGGACTCCGCCGGCCGCATTTCGCTTACGAGGTAGGCTTGGGCTGGGTCGCGGCCGGGTCCAACCCGAGTTTCTGGAGCTGCGGCACCACCACCTGTTCGTAGCAACCTGGGCAGATGCTGTGGCTGAATTTCGTTCCCTGACGTTGGCTGAAATACGCCTCGATCTCCTGCCAGTATTTCCCGTCGTCGCGGATTTTCTTGCAGTATCCGCAGATGGGCAGAAATCCCTCCAATTGCTTGATTTGCGCCGCGAGTCCGACGATGCGCCCTGCGACATGCAGCCGCATGCCCAATTCATCGGGATCGACCGGTTTCATCAGAAAGTCGTCCACCCCGGCATCGAGCGCGAGCTGCCGGTTCTCCTTGGTGACACGATTGGAACTGATGAGGATGAAATAGACGTAGTCGCCGCCGCGGTCGCGGATCATCCGACACAGGCCGAGGCCGTCGATCCCTGGCATGCGCCAATCGCTCACTACGACCCGGTGTTTGCCATTGATCAGACGCGACCAGGCAGCCGTGGCGTCGCCCACCTGTTCGGCTTCGTGACCGAGCGACCGCAGCACGGCCACGAGTTGCATCGCCGCCACGGGCTGGTCCTCGATCGCCAGGATTTTCATCTCGCGGCAAGATTGCGCCGGGCAATCTCGCTCCGCAAGCGTTCACATGCCGTGAAGAGCAGTTGCAGTCGCGCGGAAACTTCCAACCAGTCGCCGGCCCGGGCGGCTTCCTCGACCTCGAGGGTTTCCCTTCGCACTTCCGCGCCACCGAATGAAGCGGCGTTGCCGCCAAACGCGTGCGCTTCATCGCCGAGCTGTTCCCCCCGGCGCTCGGTCGCGAGCGTCTGCAACCGCGCCAACCGCTCCGCCTCATCGCTCAAATACAGCCGGACCAGCTCCGGCAGCAACGACGGACCTTCCTCCCCGGGCAGGCCACGCGCCGCCTCCAGCGCGACTTCGTCAAACACCCGCTGCAACTCCGGCCGGCCACCGGCCTCGCTCGAAGCCGCGTCCATCATGCCTGATCCCAGTCCCCGACGCTCCAATGCCGCCCGCAGCTCCAACGGCCGGATCGGCTTGGTAACGTAGTCGTCCATCCCGGCCGCGAGGCCCCGCTCGCGATCCTCGGGGCGCGCGTAGGCCGTCAGGGCGATAATCGGCAGTCGCGGATTCACCCCGGGCAACAGGCCAGTTCGGATCCGCCGCGTGGTTTCGTAGCCATCCAGCACCGGCATCTGGCAGTCCATCAGCACCGCATCAAACGTCGCCGAACCGAGCCGGGTGAGCGCAACCTGACCGTTGGCGGCCACCTCGACGTAGAATCCCATCTTCGCCAGCAGCATCGAGGCGACGCGTTGGTTGGCGACATTGTCCTCCACCAGCAGCAGACGCAGCCCACCAGGGGCGACCGCCGTCACCGGTTCGGGCTTGGGAGTTTCAACCACCGCCACATCCGTCGTCGACAACACCCGGGCAAGACAGCGGCTCAACTGCACCATCGTGACCGGCTTCGTGAGCAGCGCCGACAAACCCGCCGCACTGACCGCTTCCGGATCGGCCTGCGGTCCAGCCGAGGAGAGCATGACGAGTGGCAAGGCTGCGAGCACCGGATCCGCCCAAATCTCTCCCGCCAACTCCAGCCCGCCCATTTCGGGCATACGCCAGTCGAGCAGGATCAGATGCCACGGACCGGCGGATGGATTTCGCAACAACGCCAGCGCCGCAGGCCCGGACGAAACAGCCTCAACCTGCATTCCCCAACGCTTCAGCTGGCCGATCAGAATGCGCCGGTTCGTCTCGTTGTCATCCACCACCAGCACCTGCCGCCCGGGAGGGAGGCTGACAACCGGCACCGGAGTGACCGGGCCGCGGCGGTTGAGCTCGAGCTCGAACTGAAACGTCGATCCCTTCCCGGGTTCGCTTTCAAAACTGATTTCGCCACCCATCAATTCCACCAATTGCCGGCAGATGGCCAGGCCAAGGCCGGTGCCACCAAACCGTCGCGTCGTACTCCCGTCCGCCTGGGTGAACGGCTGGAAGAGGCGAGCCTGCGACTCGAACGGAATTCCCACACCGGTGTCGCGCACGGTGACGCGCAGCCGCGTCCGGGCGGCCGTCTCCGCCAGCACGCTCACGCGCACCGAGACTTCGCCGGCATCGGTAAACTTGATGGCGTTGCCAATCAGGTTCGTCAGCACCTGCCGCACCCGGCCGCTGTCACCGAGCAGGAGCGATCCCGGCTCGGGATCAAATTCGCAGGTGAACTCCAGACCCTTTTCGTGCGCGCGAGGCGCGAGCAACGCGACCGTCTCCTCCACCACCCGCCGAAAGTCGAACTCCAGCGCGTCGAGCCGCATGCGGCCCGCTTCGATGCGGGAAAAATCCAGGATGTCGTTAATGATCGCCAAGAGGTTTTCGGCACCCCCGTTGATCGTCCGCACCATCTCGTTCTGCTCCTGGTCAAGCTGGGTATCGGCCAGCAGCCCGGCCATGCCAATCACCGCGTTCATCGGCGTGCGGATTTCATGACTGATCGTGGCGAGGAATTCCGACTTCAGCCGCGACGCCTCCAATGCCTGGTCACGCGCCAGCCCCAGACTCTCCTCCAGTCGCTTGCGCTCCGTGATGTCGATCTGGATTGCGACGAAACCGACCGGGCGGCCCGTTTCGTCCATCGACGGGACAATCGCCGCCGAGACCCAGTAATGGGAGCCATCTTTCGCCCGATTGCGCAGTTCTCCCCGCCATACCTCCCCGCGCCCGATCACCACCCACATTTTTTCAAAGAATTCCTTCGGATGCTGTCCGGAATTGATACGCCGGGTGGACTGCCCGATCAGCTCCGTCGCGGAATACTTCGAAACCTCGCAAAAACGGGCGTTGGCCTGGGTGATCCGGCCTTCAAGATCGGTCACCGCCACGAGTGCGTGGCCATCGAGCGCGGTCCGGAGCACGCTGACTTCACGCAGCGACGAACGCAGGGCCAGTTCCGCTTCTTTTTGCGCGGTGATGTCCATCACCGTGGAAAGCTCCTCATAATTCTCCCGGCCGGGTGGAATCCGGCGCGCCCACGTGACCATCACCCAGCGCACCCTGCCGTCCGCCAGAAGAAAGCGTTTCTCGATCGAAAAATTACTGATTACTCCCCGGCGCAGACGTTCCATGCCCGCCTCCTGCGCGGCCACGTCGTCGGGATGGGTTCGCTTCAGGTAGACATCGGGCGTCTGGCTGTCCTGTTTTCGCACTCCAGTGATCTGCTCGTGCGCCGGATTGAGGATGTCCACTCTCCGGCCGTCCACGTTTCGCACCCAACGCACGCCCACCGGCATCTCGTCCAGCACCAACCGGAGTCGCGCCTCGTGTTCCGCCACGGCGAGCTCCATGTGACGGCGTTCGGTGACATCCGTGATGAAGCCGTGCCAGAGCACGCCACCGTCCGCCTCGCGTTCCGGCACAGAATTGCCCAGCAGCCAGCGCTCGGTCCCGTCAGCATAACGCACCCGGTATTCGCAACGCCACGGTTCCAACGTGCGCGCGGAAACGTGGATCGACTCTGCCACCGCCGCCAAATCATCCGGATGCAGCACGCCAAAAACCTTCGACGCATCCTCGCGGACTTCCTCGGGCGTCACCCGGTAGATTTGCCGGATGCCTTCGCTGGCGTAAGGAAAGCAGGAACTACCGTCGGGCCGCAGCCGAAACTGGTATATCATGCCGGGCAGCTGCGAGCCCAGCTTGCCCAGCCGCGCGAGATCCTCCTCCCGTACCGCCTCGACCTGCTTGCGCAGCGTGATGTCCTGGGCTATTCCGAGCAGGCCGAGCATCCGTCCGGCCCCGTCCCGCCGTGCGGTGAGCGTCAGCAGGACCGGCAGCCGCGAACCGTCCTTGCGCACGTAGGTCCACTCGCGTTCATCCGTTTTTCCCTGCTCGGCAATCGCCGCGAAAACCTCGACGCCGGGTTCGATCGTCCGGCCAAGCCGTGCACTCAGCTCCTCGGCGCACCGCTGCACCTCTTCCTTCAGGTGAAAGAACGCCGGGGTCTCCCGTCCCACCATTTCTTCGGCCGAATATCCCAGCATCCGTTCCGCACCCGCGTTAAAGAGTTCGATCGTTCCCGCAGGCCCGGTGGCAATCACGCTGAAGGTGGCTCCATCGAGCACAGCCTTGAGCCGGCTCTCCGTCGCCGCCAGCGCGCCCGTACGCTCGTCCGCCAGCAGGCGGGCACGCTGCCCGGTCGTCTGCAGGCTCATGACAAGTCCGGCGAGAAAGATCGTCGCAAAGGAAAAACTCACGGCGGCCCAAGCGATCGGCAGCGGATCGCCCGTCACATAATTCGGGCCGCGCTGCCAGCCCAGCTGAAAGTGCTGCCCCGCCATTTCCATCTCCGTCACCCGCTCGAACCGCGGCAGGACCGTGGCCGCCAGGACAGCGGGATCGGCGGTACCGGCACCCATGGTCGAGGCATAAAGGAGATGTCTACCCTCGATGCCTCCCTCCTCAAAGAAATGGAGGTGCAGCGTCTCGCGCATCGGCCCCAGCACGCCGTCGAGAAAATTATCCGCGAAAAACTGCGCATAGACCCAGCCGAGGTGCGCCACCCGGCGCTCCGCCACCGTCGTGACCGGCGCACCCGGCCGGTAGAGGGGAACGTAGAGCAGCAAGCCCGACCGGCGGAGCGCGTCGGGCGTGCCCAAAATGCGACGATTGATCTGCGGCTCGCCCGTGTCGCGCGCGAGTTCGGCAGCCCGCCGCCGGCTTGGCTCCGTCGCGATGTTGCGCCCGACCGACACGCGGTTCCGCTCCAACGGTTCAACAAACGTAATCACATACTTCACATCATCCGCGGCACCGGTCGTCGCCGGAAACGGTTTGATTTCCAGGGCCGGTGCCCCGTCGGCCTGCATTTTCTTGAGCCAGACCGGAGCCTCCGCCGCTGTCACCGGATAGATGACCCCAATCGCATTGATTCCCGGATACCGCTTCGCCAGCTGCAACGATTCCGCATACGCCCGCCAGCCATCACGCTCGACTGTTTTCGAGGCCGTGAAATAACTCGCGCCACCCAACAATGCATCCACGTAGCTCGTCATCCGCACCCGGATGGCCGCTTCGGCCGTGGACACCCGCTCGTTGAAAACCTCCTCCCGCCGCCGCAGGCTGTCGCGCTGCATCGTGGCAAAAATCCATCCACTGAGCGCCCAGCCGACGAGCAGCACGGTGACCGGCAGCAGCAGATTGCCCCGGGCCCGGAAAAGCGGAAGGAGCAGTGCGGCCACGGACACTGCCGCCAGAAAAAGCTGCAGATTGAGCAAATTCCCGTCGACGCTTCCGCCGGCAAAAGGCCCCACCCCGCGATATTCCGCCACGATACCGGCGGCCGCAATCAGCAGTGCCATGAGCCGGGCACCCGGCGCACCGAACCAGACCGCAACCAGGAGGAGCGCGGGAAAGACCGCAAAAAGAAACACTCCGCCACCTACGACCAAAAACGACACCCAGCTCACGGACCCTACCACCGCGAACACCAGGAAGGCTTTTCCCCAATCGCGCGCCTTCGCCTCCCGCATCAGCGACCGCAATTCGGATCCCGCCAGCAGAACCGGCAGGACCGCCAGAACTCCAATCACATCGCTCCGCCACCAGTTGATCCAGAGCCGATCCAACGGCACCTTGACCGCCCCGAGCGAAAACAACGCGATCCCCCCAATGGTCGCACTGGCCAACGGCGCCACGAGTGCAATTGCGATGCAACCGGCCGCTTCGCGGAAATCTCCCGGCAATCTGCTCCGCGCCCACACGCTCCAAAGCCAGGCTCCAATGACCGCTTCGAGCGTGCTCCCCACCGCAGCGGCCAACGACGCCATAGGCGAATAGCCCGCAAACCCCAACTCAACGAGCAGAATAGCGACAGCGACCGCCGGCCACATCCGCTGGCCAAACGTAACCAAAATCCAAATCGACATCCCGGCCGCCGGCCACACCGGTGAGAGGTGGCCGTGAAGCGCGGCCAATACAAGCCCCAGCGCCGCAGCGACCATCACCCCCAGCGTGGCGAACACCCCACGCCAAAGCGATCCACCCCGGCGAGGGGATGGTTCAATTTTGGTGGCAACGGGAGGTGACATGTCTTGGCGGCACAAACGGTGCCCGTGAGACACAGACGGCGTGCCGCCGTGTGCCTCGGGCGGGAACACGTTCAACATCTACATCGTCTCCCGGGCGCCAACCTAAATGAGTGTTTTTGCTGGAGGCCGACACTCCCGGTTCCGGCTAACTGGAGCGAACCCGGCTCATTGCGCTCAATCGGTGCCCTTGACGCCGACCGTCGGCAACGCGCCGTAGTAGTCGTAACGGATGGCGCGAGCGTAATCCGGCGTGTCGACGGCGCTGCAGAATTATGAACGTTCGGGCGAACCGGAGCAGGAAGGTGGGCTTCAAGGAACGGGAAGGGCGGATAAACCCGAGTGCGATGGTCGGCGGGCGGACGAGCTACTTCAGGCCCGGGCGACGTGGGGTTGTCCATGTATTACGGGCCCTTTCCAGGATGATCGATCCGCGCGACTTTCGTTCCATCCCAGCGACGCACTACCACCCCGTGCCACTCCTCATCGAAAACGGCCCGATGGGTTTTTCATCCATTAAATGATAGGTGCCCTGAGGAACCGGGCGATCTCGAGGTAAGAAACCAACCGAGTCCTGCTAATCTCCGCGATTAGCCCCCGGAGTAGCATGGGGCGATTCACGGTCGTCCGGTATCGTCGGCTGCTCCCGAGCGTCTAATCATTCAACTGCAGTTTTCAGAAAGGAAAACGTCATGAAAACGACTGTGTTGGCGTCGAGTTTGGCGTTGTTGATGGTATTCGCCGGATGCGTGTCATCCGCGAAGAAAATGGATCGTGTGCAGGATGGCATGACCAAGGATCAGGTGCTCACGTTGCTGGGCTCGCCAGACGGAGCACGCCTGCGTGGGAACGTGGAGTATCTGACGTACTATCTCACCGCTGATGCCAAAGTGGGTGAACAACCGTACATGGTCCGGCTCGTTAGTGGACGGGTCGACACCGTGGGCCGGTTTGCCCAGCTGGCCGATTTGGAGGGTGCGGGCAACGGGCGGCCGCAAGCGGGCATGGGCGCAATCCTATCGGCGCAATCGTTTCCGGATGCGGCGGCACAACTACGCCAACTCGCAGCATTAAAGGATCGGGGCGAGATTTCGGAGGCGGACTTCCTCAAGGCTCGTCAGGAACTCCTCGCGGCCGAAAAGTAGGAAGCTGCGACGACGCGCAGCCCTACGAAAACCGGGCCCGTCCCACCGTGCCAGGCCCGGTGGGTTTTGGCTGGAGTGTGCGTCAAATTTGACGAACCTGTCGGCCTCCCTCTTCATCCGTGCTCCCCGCCCTGGAGTGGTAATTTCTTCTACCCCCATCCGAACTCATGTGCGGCATCGTCGCCTTCCTGTCCCGCCAACGTCCCGTTTCGCCTGACGCGCTCTCCCGCGCCACCGCCACGCTGCATCACCGCGGGCCGGACAACCAGCACCAATGGATCTCCGCCGACGGAAGGGTCGGACTTGGCCATGCCCGGCTGAGCATCATCGACCTGACGACCGGCGACCAGCCGCTCGTCAGTGAAGACGGCAAGCTGCACCTCGTCGTCAACGGTGAGTTCTACGATTTTGAGCGCATTCGCCGCGAGCTCGAAGGGCGCGGGCATCACTTCCGCACGCGTTCCGACAGCGAGATCGCCCTCCACCTCTATGAGGACACGGGGGTGCATTGCCTGCCGCAACTGCGCGGTGAGTTCGCGTTTGCGCTGTGGGATGAGCGCAACCACACGCTTTTCGCCGCACGAGACCGGTTCGGGATCAAGCCCCTCTTCTACGCTGTACACGAGGGCAACCTCTACGTGGCGTCCGAAGCCAAGGCGCTCTTCGCCGCCGGCGTGCCCGCGCGCTGGGACCACGAGTATTTTTATCAGGTCGCGACCGGACCGACCCTGCCCGACCGATCACTCTACGCCGGTGTGCACCAGGTGCCACCCGGTCACTACCTGCTGGCGACGCCCTCCAGTTTCCGGGTGCTGCCGTATTGGGATTTTGATTATCCCCTGGCGGCCGACCTTGCCGCCCATCGCCGCGACGATGCTTCCTACATCGAGGAGTTCCGCGCCGTGCTCGACGAGTCCGTCCGGTTGCGGATGCGCGCCGACGTGCCCGTGGGCTGCTACCTGAGCGGCGGCCTCGACTCCTGCGCCGTACTGGGTCTGGCCGCGCGCCACGCCTCGCAGCCGATTCACGCCTTCACCCTCACCTTCGATCAGGCCGCCTACGATGAGAGCGCGATCGCGAAGGAAATGGCCGCGAAGGCCGGGGCGCATTATTATCCGATTCCGATCAAGCAAGCCGACATCGCGGAGCATTTTGCCGACGCGATCTGGCAGGCCGAGACGCTGTTTTTCAACGGCCACGGCGTCTCGAAATTTCTCCTCAGCCGCGCGGTGCGCGACGCCGGCTACAAGGTGGTCTTCACCGGGGAGGGCTCCGATGAAATCCTCGGCGGCTATGCCCACTTCCGGCGCGATATGCTGCTGCACAACGCCGAGGGGCAAAATCCCACGGAAGTGCAACGGCTGCTCCGCGAACTGGAGGACAACAACTCCGTTTCCCGCGGTCTGCTGCTGCCGGCGGGAGAATCCGTTCCCGTCGACGCGATCCGACGCACCCTGGGATTTGTCCCGACCTGGTTCGAAATTTTTGGCGCGATGGCGATGAAGCGTCTCTCGGTGCTGGGCGAGGATTTCAAAGGCCAGTTCGCCGGCCGCGACAGCGCCAGCGTGTTTTTGAATCAATTCGACGTACCGGGCCAGCTGACCGGCCGCGATCCGCTCAACCAATCGCTCTACCTCTGGTCAAAGGCGTCGCTCCTCAACTACATCCTTGTCGTGCTCGGCGACCGTATGGAGATGGCGCACTCGATCGAAGGCCGGGTGCCGTTCCTCGACCACCACGTCGTCGAGTGCCTGCGGCAGGTGCCCGTCGCGCTCAAGGTCCGCGGCATGACCGAGAAATACATCCTGCGCGAAGCGACGCGTCATGTGATCACCGATACGGTGTACCGCCGGCAAAAGCATCCCTTCCTCTCGCCGCCGGTGACAACGCTGCCGGGCGAACGCTTCCACGAGATGCTGCAGGACACGCTGCGCGGGAGCTCGCTGGCGGCACTGCCGTTCTACGATCAGAAGAAGGTCATCGCGCTCCTCGACCAGCTGCCGGGCATGACCGAAGGCGACCGCGTGGCATGGGACCCGATGTTCATGTCCATCCTGAGCGCGTGCGTGCTGCAGGAGCGCTTCAGGCTGGGATGATTGGGTAAACAGCTGAGAGCTGAGGGTCCAGAGCCGAGAGCAAATCCGGCGAAGTCCTGCGGAAACCGGTTTTGAAACGCGCCGTCTTGGTCCGCCTCTCAGCTCTGAGCTCTTCGCTCTCAGCTCAGCTTACCCCTCAATTCCCCATCACCTCGCCGAACAACACCCAGTTCTTCCCGTCGAAGCGCATCAATTGCAGCGACTCAAGCGGCGCGTAGTCAGTCGGGCTGGTGTTCATCTTGATGCCCGGCAGCGTCAGCGACGTCTGGAAGTCCTTCAGGTTGGCCGCCTGCCTCATGATATTCTCCCGGGTCAGCACGTCGCCGGCCTGCCTCAGCACCTGGACCATGACCTGCGCCGAACCGTAGGCGTTGGCGTTGAAGATGTCGGTCAGGCTGCCCTCTGGGTAGTATTTTTGCATGAAGGCGACCCACTCCCGGACGGCCGGATCGTCGGCCCATTGCGGACTGGTGGGATCCTTGATTACACACGACGAGATGATCCCGACCGACTTCTCCCGTCCCGCGGGGGTCAGCACGGAGCTCACCGAACTGGCGGGCAGCGCGAGATATTGCACGGGCCGCCATCCAATGTCGTACGCCTTTCGGATCGCCTGCGCCGCGAACTTCGTGCCGGCGATATTGAAGAACACGTTGGCGCCTGAAGCCTTGAGCTGCACGATTTGTGAATCGACCGTGGGCGCGCTCGTTTCGTAGGACAGCGCGGCGACAATCAGGCCGGCCTTCGGGCCAAGTCCTTCCTTCAGGCCATCCAGGTAGTCTTTGCCGTAGTCGTCATTCTGGTACAGGACGCCAATCCGCGCCTCGGGCATGGTTTGCAGGACGTGCGCGGCGTAGATTTTCGCCTCAGTCCGGTATTCGGGCAGCAGTCCCATCGTCCACGGAAAATGCGCGGGATCGTTCCAGTGACGGGAACCGCTGCTGAGAAACATCTGCGGCACTTTTTTGGCGTTCACATATTTTCGAATCGCGAAGTTGGGAGCCGTGCCGAGCGTGCCGAAGAGCAACAAGACCTGCTCCTGCTCGACGAGCCGCCGCGCCGCCTCGACGGTCTTCGGCGGACTGTAGCCGTCGTCGAGGCTGATGAAGGTGATCTTCCGTCCGTTGATCCCGCCCTGCTCGTTGATCATCCGGAAATAGGCGGCCTCGGTCCGGCCAATGGTGCCCCACGCTGAGGCAGGTCCGCTGTAGGGCATGATGTTGCCGATCTTGATCTCGGTGTCGGACGCACCGGGATCGTATTTCTTTCCGGACTCCGGCGCGGCCAGCCGCATCATGAGGAGCACCGCGACGGTGGCCGTGGCAACGGCCAGGGCGATCCCCGGGCCAAACGGAAGGCGGTACCGGGCCCGGAGCCGCTGTAGTCCCCCCGCAATGCCACCAGGCACCGCGTAGACAAAACCAATGAGAAACACCCCGTAGATCGCCCACGGCGCCGCCTTGGAGATGTCGCCGGCGAGATTCGGCACGAATTGGATGAAGATCGCGCCGTAAATCGCACCGGAGATCGACGACAGACCGCCGATCACGATCCCGATTAAAAACGTGATGGAGAGAAACAGCGTGAAGCTGTCGGGTGCGACGAATTGCACGACGATCGCGCCGAGCGCGCCCGCCACGCCGGTGTACATTGCGGAGACTCCAAATGTGAGCGACTTGGTCAGGGCGAGGTTGACGCCCATCGCCTCGGCCGCGATCGGCTGATCACGGATCGCGATCATCGCGCGGCCGATGCGGCCGTGGAGCAGGTTCCAGGCGAGCAGGAACATCAGCAACGCCACCCCGAGCGTGAAAAAATAGAGCCACACGTCCTGACTCACGGGCAGATTGAACGGGGGATTCGGCTTCACGATTACGATGCCCTGCACCCCACCCGTCCACGATTCCAGATGCTTGTACTTGAGCAGCTGGGGCAGCGCCACGCCGAGCGCAAAGGTGGCCAGCGACAGGTACAAACCCTCGAGCCGCAGGGCGGGCAGGCCGAACAGAAATCCCGCCACCAGGCACACCACGGCCGCCGCGGGGAGGGTCGCCCAGTAGGGCACGCCGAACCGTTCCATCAGGATGGCGGCAACATAGGCACCGATCGCGAAGAACGCGCCATGGCCGAGCGAGATCTGACCATTGTACCCGGTCAGCATGTTCAGGCCAAGCAGAGCGATCGCATAGATCATCACCTGCGTGAACTGAAACGTATGGTAATTGCTGACGGCAAAGGGCAGCGCCGTGGCCACGAGTGCGAGGGCGATCACAATTCCCACGGGCCGGCGCGAGGCACCGTTGGCGGTGGAAGGAGGTAGGTTCATGCCGGTTGGCGAAGGCGCAGCGGGGAGAATGTTCAGACCCGTTTCACCTGGACGCGCCCGAAGAGTCCCGAGGGTCGGACGAGGAGCACGCCGACGATCAGGACGAGCGCGACGGACAGCTTGAGTTCGTTGCCGATCACGTAGGTGCCGAGGAGATTTTCCAACACACCGACGAGGAAGCCGCCGAACACGGCGCCGCCGGGACTGTCGATGCCGCCGATCAGCGCGGCGGCGAAAGCGTAGATGAGGATTCCGGACATCATGCCGGGATCAAGGTACACGACGGGCGCGGCGAGCATGCCGGCGATTGCGCCAATGGCGGAGGCAAGGCCCCAACCGAGCGCGAGGATCCAGCCGACACGAATGCCAACCAATTTGCTCGAGGCCGGGTTTTGCGCCACGGCGCGCAGCGCGAGACCGAGCGATGTGAAACGGATGAAGGCCCACAGAAGCGTGACGACAGTGAGCGTCACGCCGATGGCGCCGAGGTCGTGCGCGGAGATCAGATTGCCGGCGAACCCGGATTGCTTTGGGAAGGGGCTGGGAAACGTCTTGATCGTGTAGGTGAAAATCCAGCCGGCCAGGCTGTTGAAAATCACGAGCAGGCCGATGAACACGACGACGACGGAGAGCACCGGTGCGTTTTCCACCGGTCGCACGATCACGCGCTCGATCAGCACGCCGAGAGTGAAGGAGAGGACGACGGTGAGAAAAAATGCCACCCAGTAGGGCAGACCGGCCTGGAGCATCGCCCACGCGAGATAGGTGGAGAACATCGCGATCTCGCCCTGCGCGAAGCTGACATGGTGCGTCGTCTGATAGATCATCACCAACGCCAACGCGACGCTGGCGTAAATGCCGCCCGTCGCGAGCCCGGCGATCAGCTGTTGGAGGAAGGATTCCATGGCTGGCGTCTCTAGCTCTGTAGTACGCGGGTCGAATTTTCTGTTACGCGGCGAGGCGCTTCAAGCGGAGACCCGGGCGGACTAACCGCTAATCGGATTTCATCAAGGGATGAAATCTTCCAAGTGAGCTTCGGCTCATCGCCTTCGCGGCAAATTTTTGGTGTTCGCTCATCGCGAACTCTCCCGTCCGCGATGAGCGGACCCAAATCGAGCTCCGTAGCCGATGAGGCGAAGGGGTGATCAAAGTTTCGCCCATCGGCGAAACTCATTAGCGGTTCCACCCTTTTCAATTCCCTTGGTTGCGGCGTCAACCGCGTCAGGTCTCGGCGGTGAAATCTTCCGGGATAGGACGGTTTGCGCTGCGTTCGGAAATGAGGGGAAGTTTTCATGAGATCCGGTTTCTAGTTCCCGAGGTACGAGCGTCGCACGGCTTCGTTTTCTCGGATTTCGGCGGAGGGTCCCGCCAGCACGATGCGACCGGTCTCGAGCAGATAGGCGCGGTCCGCGAGGTTGAGGGCGAGCGCGGCGTTTTGCTCGACGAGCAAGATGCTCACCTTCTCGGTTTGGTTAATCGTGCGCATGATCCCGAAAATCTCCCGCACCACCAGCGGCGCGAGGCCGAACGACGGTTCGTCGAGCAACAGCAACCGCGGACGCATCATCAGGGCGCGGGAGATGGCGAGCATCTGCTGTTCGCCTCCGGAGAGAGTGCCCGCCTGCTGGGTGCGGCGCTCCTTCAGCCGCGGAAAATACGTGTAGATCCGCTCGTAGTCGCGCGCGATTTCGCGTCGGTCTTTCCGCGTGTAGGCGCCGAGCCGCAGGTTTTCCTCGGTCGTCAGCTGCAGAAAGGTTCCGCGTCCGTCCGGGACGTGCGCGATCCCGCGGCGCACAATGTCCTCCGTGGCCTGCCCGTCGATCCGGTCGCCCGCAAAGCGGATTTCTCCCGCGGTTTTCACCATGCCGCAGAGCGCCCGCAGCGTGGTGGTCTTGCCGGCACCGTTCGCGCCGAGCAGCGTGGTGATCGATCCCGTTTCAAGAGTGAACCCGATGCCATGCAGCACGCTCGTCGAGCCGTAGGCGGCATAGAGGCCGCTGACTTCCAGCAGGGCGGTCATGCGGCGAAGTCCCCCAGATACGCCTGAATCACCTCGGGGTGCCGGCGAATTTCCTCCGGGGTGCCTTCCGCGATCTTGCGGCCGAAATTCAGCACCACGATTTGGTCCGAGACACCCATGATCAAGTGCATGTGGTGCTCGATGAGCAGCACGGTGACGCCGCGCTTTTGCCGGATTTCCCGAATGAGGCGGCCGAGGTCCTCGACTTCCTCGTGATTCAGGCCGCACGCGGGCTCGTCAAGCAGCAGCAGCTTCGGATCGCTGGCGAGTGCCCTGGCCAATTCCACGCGCTTCTGCGTGCCGAAGGGAAGATCGGAAACGCGGGTGTCGCGCACGGCGTCGAGCTCGAGGAACTGGAGCAGCTCATCCGTGTGGCTCACGGCGGCACGGCGCTCGCGGTCAACACCGGGCAACCGCACGGCGTTGGCAAAAAAACCGCTTTGCGTCCGGCAATGGCGCCCCACCAGGATGTTTTCGGCCACACTCATCGACTTGAACAGCGCCAGATTTTGAAAGGTGCGGCCAATCCCGAGCGGAGCCATCCGGTGCCGGGAAAGGCCGAGCAGGGACTGGCCGTCGAAGACGATGTCACCCTGTTCGCACGGGTAGATGCGCGACAGACAATTGAGCAACGTGGTCTTGCCCGCACCGTTGGGACCAATCAACCCGCAGATTTTCCCGGCTGGAATGGAAAAGGAGACGCCGTCGAGCGCGGTGATGCCACCAAATCGGACCCGGACATCCTTGACCGCAAGCAAGGCCTCCGTGGACGGAACGGCCGTGGGAATGGTTTCCTCCTGAATCGACATGAAGTGGGTGGCTCGGCGGTTCGGATGCAAGCGGGCGTGAACCCAAACCGGATCGGGGCGAGTCGATGAATCAATGAATCACAACCCGCAGCGCGATGGAAAAATGCGTTCGAAGGAATTTTCACGAGCCCCAGCGCAGGTTCAGCGGGTCGGATTGATTCACAAGGCCTTGACCTCAATCAAGGCGCAGGAGGGACACCGGTGCTATTCTTGAGCGGTCGTCATTCAGGCTCATTCCCACCGCTCATTTCCTCTCCTATGAATCCTCCCTCCCTCGCCGTTCCCATGACCGTTGGCGAAATCGTCGCCCGCCAGCCTCTGCTTGCCCGCATTTTCGAGCGCGTTGGTATCGATTACTGCTGCGGCGGAAAAAAGACCCTGCAGGAGGCTTGCACCGCCAAGGGTCTCGATGCCGCCACCGTGCTCGTCATGTTGGACGCCGCCTCCCTGATGGCGGATGCGCGACCAGTCGTCGACGCGGCGGCGATGTCGCTCACCGCGCTCGCCGATCACATCGAGCAATCTCACCATGCCTATCTGAAGGAAGAGCTGCCGCAGCTCGTGGAAAAGGCCGCGAGGGTCGCCATGAAACACGGCTGGAGGGATTCGCGTCTACCCGAGGTCGCCGCGACAGTGCGGGCGTTGGCCGACGAGATGTTCCTGCACATGGCCAAGGAGGAACAGATCCTTTTTCCACTCGTGCGGCAATTCGAGCAGGGCGGACCGGCGACAAGCCACTGCGGCACGATTGCCAATCCGATCCGGGTGATGGAGCTGGAACACGACAACGCCGGCGGCGCCCTGGCGCGGCTGCGGGAACTGACCGACGGATTTAAGCCGAACGCCGAGGCCTGCAACACGCACCGCGCCCTGCTGGCCGGGCTGGCTCATCTGGAGACGGATTTGCACGAGCACGTGCACAAGGAAAACAACGTGCTCTTTCCGCGGGCGCTCGCCCTTGAGGTCCAACTCGTCACGGCTGGATGAGGTGCGGCGGAAACGCCCCTTGCGGCGTACCGCCCTGCAGGCGCCGGTTCATCTGCGCGTCGCGATCCTCAAGCAGCGGGATCGACAGGCCGTTGGTTTCCTTGAGCATCGCAAAGAGCCGCGTCCGCATCTCCTTCACGCGCGCCTGGTGCTGCGGCTCGCGCACGAGGTTCGTCAATTCCTTGGGATCGTTCTGCAAATCGTACAGCTCCTCGACGTCCCAGATTCCGTAGGGCCGGATGAATTTGTAGCGGTCGCCGCGCAGGGCGTGGATCGTCGGCGTCATCGGAAAATTCCACTCCCAATAATATTCGTAAAGCAGCGCATCGCGCCACGGCACGCTGCGGCCCTGCAACAGCGGGAGCATGCTCCGTCCGTCCATCGAGCGCGGGTATTCCAGCCCGGCGACCTCCAGGACGGTCGGGGCAATGTCGATGTTCGCGACCATCTGGGAGACGCGCGTGCCACCCTTGAACAACTCCGGGCACCGCATCATTAGCGGGACCCGCATCGACTCCTCATAGGCCGAGCGTTTGTCCGTCATGCCGTGTTCGCCCCAGGCGTAGCCGTTGTCGCCCATGTAAATCACGAGGGTGGAATCGAGCAGATTCTTCTTGCGGAGGACCTCCATCACGCGGCCCACGCTTTCGTCCACGGCGAGCAGCGTCTCCATGTATTGGCGGTAAATTGTCGCCATGCTCAGCTCGGTGCTGCCGAACGGCACATCCACGCCGTGCCGGGAATTCTTTCGGTTCTGCACCCACATCGGCTTGTCCGCAAAATTCCGCGGCGTGAACGCCATCGACTCCGGCTCGACGAACGCCTCCTGCGCGTAACGCCCCTGATGCCGCGGCGCCGGGACGAAGCCGATCAGGCCCTCCACGCCGGGCACCAACAGCTTTCCCTCCTTCTTGTCCCCCGGCACAAAATCAACGTGCACCGCCTTGTGCGAGAGGTAGAGCAGGAACGGTTTCGCCGCCGATTGTTGCTGCAGCCACTCGACCGCGTAATCGGTAAGTTCGTCCGTGAGGTAGCCTTTCTGCGGGACCTTGCGGCCGTCGACATTCAGTCCGTTCGGATTGGGCCAATAGGTGCCCTGGCCCTTGAAACCGATCCAGCGATCGAAGCCCGGCTGCGGCGCGTCGCTGTCGCTCCCCATGTGCCACTTCCCCATGAACGCCGTGGCGTACCCCGCCCGTTGCAGGTGCTGCGAAAAAAACGTCAGCTCCGGCGACACCGGATTGTTGTTGTCCACCACCCCGTGTCGGTGCGTGTAGAGACCGGTGAGGATCGACGCCCGCGAGGGCGAGCAGAGCGACGTCGTGACAAACGCGTTCTGCAGGTGGGCTCCCTCGCGCGCGAGGGAATCCATGTGCGGCGTTTTCAAGAACGGATGGCCCATGAATCCCATCGCGTCGTAGCGATGGTCGTCCGTGAGGATGAAGACGATGTTGCGCGGCTTGGCGCCCGGGATTTTGCGCAGCGCGGGCGACGGATCGGCGGCGAAAAGCGAAGCCGCGGCGAGGAAGACGAGGGCGAGGAGCGGTGCAGTTCTCATGGGGAAAATCATTTGCCCGCCGCCTGGGCGGGAACGATGGGCAGCACAATGCGCGAGAGATGCTGCGGGTCGTGGTAAATCGTGTTCTCCGCCACGCGCCAGCGGCGGTTCTCGTTCAGCGGTTCACCGGTGTTAGGGTTCACGTCGAAGCGGGGAAAATTGCTGCTCGAGATGTCCAGCCGGATGCGATGGCCGCGCTGGAAGACCAGCGACGTCGGGTACATCTCGATCGTGAATTCCGCCGGCTCGCCCGGCGTGAGCATCTTCGCCGTCTGCAGCGATTCGCGGTAGCGGGCGCGGACGATGCTGTCGCCCACGTTCAGATCCACGCCTGCCGGAAAGCCGGCGTTGGGCGGATAGACGTCGATGAGCTTGGCCGTGAAATCCGTATCCGGCCCGTCGGAGCTCGCCCACAACTTGACGATGAGCCGGCCGGTCACCTCGAGGTCGCGCTCGAGCGGCGGTGTCTGAAACACGAGGATGTCCGATCGCGCCGAGAGGGGCAACGGCTCCTCGAGCAGCCAGCGGTCGGGGCCGCCGCGCTGGTCCTGCGCGCCGCGCAGCATCAACACGCCTTCGGACGAGACGTTGCCACCGATGGTCGGAACCGGTCGGCGCGGATCGAAGAGGTACTTCGTCGGTACAGCGGCCCGCGGTTTTCCCGGAGCGAGCGTGCCGTCACCGTGAAGGTAGTACGCAGTGTCGACGGCGCGTCGCAGCGGCCACTCGCGTTCGTCGCGCCACGATCCGCCGACGAAGAGGCGGCCCTCGGGGGTCTTGTGCGCGTCTCCACCGCCCATCACGAAGAGTCGCACGGGCGCCTCGCGTTCGACGCCGTTGTCCACGCCCTTGAGCCAACGCTCAAACCACTTTAGCCGCAGTGCGTTCATATCCATCGCGGCGGCCGCGCCAAATTCGGCGAGGCCGGAATAGGACTGCGCCTGGCCACCGTGCGTCCAGGGACCGACGATCAGGCGCTGCGGACTTTTCTTCGCCTTTGCCAGTTCGACGTAATTCAGATTGGCCACCTGGCTCCCCCACGAGTCGTACCAGCCGGTCACGTGACAGACCGGCACATCCTTGTAGTTGGCGAGGTGGTCGATGACGCTCGATCCCATGTCGGCCCAGAACGCGTCGTTGTCGCCGTGGCGCATCGCCTCGATCAGCCACGACTCGTAGTCGGGCGCGAATTTCAGCGGGGTCGTGCCCGGGCGGAGGGGAAGCATCTTCACATACTCGCGCACGTGGGACCCCATGTCCGCCAGCGCGGCCGCGGCGGCGGGATTCGAAGCCGCGCGTTCGGCGGCGAACTTTCCGTTGGGACTCTGGGACAACCCCGTCGCCGCCGCGCGGGTGCCGGTCGCGTTGCCGAGTGTGAAAACCCAGTTGAACCACCGCAGCTCGAAGGCGCCGTTGTGCCGGATGCCGTAGCGGCCGTAATTGCTCATCGCGTCGACCGGCACCATCGCGGCGAGATGGGGGGCGTTGGCGAGCGCAAGCGCGTGCTGCGTGGCGCCGCCGTACGAGGTGCCGACCGAACCGACCTTGCCGCTCGACCAAGGTTGCTCACCGATCCATTTCAGCAGCGCCGCGCCGTCAGCCCCGTCGTCGCGCACCGGCCGCCAATGCCCCTCGGAGCGAAACCGGCCGCGCACGTCCTGCGTGACAAAAACGTAACCGCGCGTGACGAAATACTCGATCATCGCTGACGAAACGTTGTCCTTGTTGTAAGGTGTGCGCTCGACGATGGCAGGGAATTTCCCGTCCGCCGCCACACTGTTGCGCGCGGGCAGATAGACATCGGTGGCGAGCCGCGTGCCATCGAGCGTGGCGACCATCACATGGCGCTGAGCGCTGATTTCGTAGCGCTCAGCCGCGGGGCCCGGCGCGACGGCGATCAGACCGACGGTGAAAAGGACCGCGGCACGCACGGAGATGAAGTTCATTGGGAAACAGAAATTTCGAGGTGGGACCACAAAAGGTGCATCCGGGCTTGCGGCCGCCTCATCGCGTCAATTCCACCACCGCACTCGCCATGCCTTCGGCGATGCGCGCGATGGCTCCGACATCCGTGGCGTGGGGCCAGCGATCCTGTGGCAGATGGAAGAGCGGATTGGTCGTCGGCGCAACGACCGTGAGGTGCCGCCCGCCCGCGCGTTGGATGTCCTTCGTCTCGCCGGAGGGGACCACGCTCTTGTCCGCCAGCGAATCCGGCTTTTGTCCGGCCGCAGTAAGGTGCCGGACGGCGAGCTCCCGCAAATCATCATGCGCAGACAGGAGGACGAGTTTGCTGCCGGTCGCACCGATGTTCGCCCCGAAGAGGACCCAGGTGGCCTTCGTTTCCCAACCGGACCGTCGGGCAATAAAGTCGTCCAGCCCGATGTGGCCGAGCTCGTGTCCACTGTTGGCGGTGAAGACCACATCGCAGCCGGGTGGATTCGCGTGCAATGCGCGCAACGTCTCGAACCAGCACACGAGGCCGCCTCCGCGCTCGGAGGTGGATTGCCACCACGAGCTGCGCGGCGTCATCACCACCACGGGCGGACGGCTGCGATCGCGCCCGGGAATCGTAAGCACGATGTTACGGGCCTCCGCCGGCGTGCGCTTTTCCCGCACCACCACGCGAAACTTCGCTCCTCGGGCCAGCGCCGCCCTGATCCGATCGCGCTCAAGGCTCGATACCTGCACCGTCGGGGGCCCGAACGGGCGGCGAAAGGCCTCTGCATTCAACGGAGCCAACCCCGGGGCACCTCCCAAGGTAATGATGATCTGCGCCGCGTGCCGGCTCTCGCGGCGCATCTTGTAATACTCGGCCCCGTAGACAGCCGAGGGTGACAGCAGCAGCACCGCAATCTCTCGCGGCCCAGCCGTCTCGGAGGCCGCGGCGCGCACTCCGTCCTCGGTGGTCGGCGGAGCGTCAAACAGGGCCTCGCCGAGAATCCTCTCACCGTCGATTTCCACAAAGGCCCCGATGGTATCAATCCGCGGCAGCGAAAACGTCTCGCTCGTCACCGGCCCGGTGATGGCCGCGGCCTCCCGCGCGAGCCAGGCGGCGCCGGCTTCGTCGCCCACTGTCGCCGTACGGTGGATACCATGGCCATCCCAGGCCCGGAGCCAGCTGGCCGCCCGACCCTCGGCTACGGCCGACGCCGCGCCGAGGTTCGGGCTGCAAGCCATCGCAAACAACCAAACGACAGGGTACAGGAATCGCGTGACGGGGAAAATCATGCGGGTGGAGCATCACAGCCCGCGGCTTGATTGCCAATCTCCGTCCCACCCAATCGAAGGCGCACCGTCGCCCGTGCCAGGGTTTGACTCTTCGGCTGTTGCGGCGGAACCTCGCGGCCTCCCATGCCCCGACCGCTTCGATGTCTTGTCTTGCTGCTTCTGCTGGTGAATTTGTCGGAGGCAGCCGAGCCCGCGGTCCGGTCCGTTCCGCCGCGACGGGAAATGGTGCTCGTATCAGCCGCGACGCAACCGGCCGAATTTCGCTACACGGCTTTCCCCACGCTGCTGATGGTCGGATCCGACGAGGCCTGGCTGGCCTACAAGGCTGGCCGCACTCACGCGACCGATGCCGGAGCGGCAATCGAGGTGGTGCGCCACACTCTCTCCTCCGGCACGACCACCTTGATCCAGCGACTGCCGGCGCCGGCGCCGAAGCTTTACCAGATGGGCGAGCTCACACGGATGCCCGACGGCACGGTGGCACTCTACGTCGATGTGCAGGCGGTCGGATGGGATGGCCGGCATTATCGCGCCGGCGCGGAAGTTTTTCGCTGGAACACCACCCGGCTGGCCTTCGATGCGCCGACGACGCTGGAGACGGTCAACGGGGTGCGCTACGGCTATCCGCTGGATTTCATTTCCGAGGGGAAATCGACGTGGCAGCTGATCATGGCGTTCGGCTACATGGAAGGCGGGCGTTGGAGCGTGGACGCGTTGCGCTCGGAGAACTCCGGCGGTTCCTGGAAACTGGTGCGCAATCTCACCGCGGAGTTCGGCGGCATCCGCGCCAACGAGAGCGCGTTTGTCCGACACGGCGACGGCTTCATCGTCACAACGCGGGGCTATGACAACCGGGAGCGGCTGCACCTGACGAACGGTGAATTCCGCCTCCGACGGCAGGTCGAACTCACGGGGAAATATCCCTTCATCAACAGTCACATCGGCCGGCCGCGGCTTTTCGTGCGCGACGGCCAGGGCTATCTCATTGGCCGGAACCGCACGCAGTCGGCGGCGGCGGCGCCGATGCAGCTGTGCCTGTTCCGTTTTGATCCCGAGACGCTGGCGATCACGTCGTGTGTCGTGCTCGACAACGCGGACAACAAAAACGTGACCGACGGCTATTACGCGGTGACGGCATTTTCCGGCACGGGCGCCGGGACCCGTCTGCACGTCTTCACCTACAAGGCGGTCGGGGGAGAACCCCCGGGGATTGTGCGGTTCGACTACAACTGGGATGATGTGAAGTGAGC
This sequence comes from Opitutia bacterium, assembly GCA_947474365.1. Classification (GTDB taxonomy): domain Bacteria; phylum Verrucomicrobiota; class Verrucomicrobiia; order Opitutales; family Opitutaceae; genus ER46. The sequence goes on from CANJIU010000050.1 coordinate 31,137, forward strand.
GGAGTCGAGGGGCGCACCTGTCGATTGATGGTGGCGGCGGATTGATGACGTGCAGGTCGGCCTCACGTGACCGCGCCGTAACCGGCGCGGCTACCAAAACGAATTGTTATAGCCGCACCGGTGACGGTGCGGTTGGGAACCGTCAATCGTGAGATGCGCCCCCGGACGCGCGGCGGGTGGGAAAAATGCCGCTTCCGCGCGCACCGCAATCGTCCATGCTCGCGGTGCGTCTGCTCGCAGCGCGCAATCTATGAACACGACTTCTCTTGCCCAGCTTGTCCCGATTCTGCAACTGGCCATCGGCCCGGTGATTCTCATCTCGGGTGTCGGGTTGCTGCTGCTCACCATGACGAACCGCTTCGGACGGCTGCTCGATCGTTCGCGGCTGTTGAATCATGAGAAGGCGGAGACGCCAGCCGGTGCGGCGGCGTTGCGCGCCCAGATCGACATTTTGCACCGGCGGGCGGGCATCCTGCGCCTCGCGGTCATTCTCGGTGCCGCCACAGTCCTGTTTGTCGCCGTGCTGATTCTGGTCTTGTTCGTCGCCGCGCTGTTTCAATTCGAAGCCGGCTGGGTGATCGTCGCTCTTTTCTGCCTGAGCCAGATTGCGCTGATCGGGTCGGTGATCGCGTTTATCCACGACATGAACCTGTCGTTGGCAGCGGTCCGACTGGAATTGGGACGCTGACAGTTCAGCCCGTGGCCGGCGGCGACGCTTCGTCGTCGGCCTCGGGATCCGCGCCCTCGGCAAACGCGTTTTCCGTTTCCGCCAGTACGCGTTGCGCCGCCGCGGCGTTTTCATCATCGACCTGGACGCGGATGCCGGAGCCGGCGAAATCGACGGCACCCTGCGATGTCAGTTCCTCGGGGACGTAGGCCGGGATCTGATTCGCCTCGAGCACGGACTTGAGCAGCATCGCCTCGGCGGGATTCGAGCAGGTGGTCACGGTGGTCATGGGGACAATATGATCCGTTTTTCGGGAATGGCGAGCGGGGTATTCGGGCACGGCCCGGGGCCTCCGCCTACCGCACCTTGGCACAGACGACACAGTCGCGGAGGCCAGGGCCGAGCGTGGGGCAGGCGTGCCAGCGGCGCAGCACACCCTCGCGCTGCATGCCGGCCTTCTCCATGACGCGCACCGACGCGGGGTTCTCGACATCGCAAAACGCCCACGCACGAAAAATTTCCGGCCGCGCAAGTGCCCAGTCAACGAGGTGGGTCAGCGCCTCGGCGGCAAAGCCGTGGCCCCAGAATTTTTTTCCCAACACGTAGCCGAACATCGCGCGCCCATCGCCTTCAAGCGTCACGCCAATCGATCCGACGGGGGAGTCGGTACCCTTCAGACACAAGAGCCACGCCAGATGTCCGCTGCCTTTTTCCCAATGCGAGACGCACTCGCTCAGGAAGGCGTTCAACGGCTCGACGCGCTCGTAGGCCCGCCAGCTGAGATAGCGGGTGACCTCCGGGTCGGCCGCGTACGCGGCGAACACCGCCGGGCCATCGTCTGCGCGGGGCGGCCGGCCATGGAGCCGGGCGGTGGCAAAGGTGACGGGCGGGCGTAATTTCATGACACGACCGCTGGCAGCCTATTTCTCGTCCTCGAGCTTTTCCTGCGCGGCCGTGAGCCAAGTCGTCAGAGTCTTGAGCTGGGCGTCGGTGAAGATCGCATCACGGTGAATCCAGGTGTAGGATTTTAACGGCATGGTGCGGTCCGTAATCACATCGACCACGGCGGCGAGCTTCTTGGCCTGCTTTTTCGCGCTGTAGGCACCGAAACCGGAGAAGCTGAATTCGCGGTTGCCGTCGTCGATGTGCTGTTTGAGCCACCACGCCGCGGGCTGGATCTCGGCATACCACGGGTAGCGCGTATTGTCGGAGTGGCAGTCGTAGCAGGCCACCTGCAGCATCTGCTTCACCTCGGGCGGCGGCGCCAGGCGCACAATGAGATCGTCTTTGCCGGGCGGGGCGGACGACAGGTTTTTTTCCGGACGGATGAACTGGATCGCGACGAACCCGAGCGCGAGCGCGAGAAGGATTTTTTTGAGCATGGCGAGTCGAAGAAGAGACGGCGCAGGACGGGTCCGGGCTACACGGATGCGAGCGCCGCGCGCACCAGTTCGGCGATGGCGGGTGGCAATTGCAGGGTGCGGGCAAACTGCTGGGCGGCGGGACTGAGCTTCCGCCACGTCTTGACGAGGATGTCGACGAACTTTTCCCGCGGATAATCGGCGTGCTGGGCGGCGAACGCTCCGATTTCATTTTCCAAAAAAACGAGCACGGCCGCATCTTCCAGCGCCTGGGTGCCGGGGTTCGTCTTCAGACCGGTCTTCGAGATCCAGGTGGCGACGTCCTCCGCTTCCCGGGCCGAGACCCCCGCCTCGAGCAGCAGGGCCCGCGCGCGTTCGGCCTGCTTCACGTAGAGCGAGCGGCGCCATTGGAGATAGCCAACCTTCCCATCGGGGAAGGTCGCTCGCGGTGTGAGCCAACGTTCCAGATGCTGGCTGCGGGCGGCGAGGCGCAGGGCGGGCGAGGCGTCGGGCACGAGCCGCAACACCCAAGCCTCCACCCGCTCGCCATACACGAGTTCGGCGGCGCGGCCGTCGGGCGCACGCTGCGGATCGGCGGCGTGGACGGCATCGATGAGGGTCCGGGCGCGATCATAGGGTTCCATGATTGGCTGACAGTGGAACCGCTGCATCGGCGCGCGGCAAGCGGCGCCTTTCGACTCTCCGATACGATCCCGGGAAAGTCTGCCTTGGGCGGACACGCTCCGGCGATGACCGAACCAGGTGTGCCGGCTTGCCACGCCGTGCCCGGCGTGGTCGATTGGATCGTTCTGCCAGACACCTCCTGCTGCCGGTTCAACCCCATGACCCTCTCCGCCTTTGCTGTAACTCCGCATCGCCGTTTTCGCCGCGCCACGGCCATTGCCGGGCTCGCCGGATTGATCGTTGGGGAGGGCGCCCATGCCCAAACAGCACCGGCACCTTCTCTCTCCACCGTCAAACCGGCGATGACCGTTGATTCTGCTGCGGCACCGGTCGAGTTATCACCCTTCGAGGTCACGGCCGACAAAGACGTCGGCTACCAGGCCGCCAACACCACCAGCGGCAGCCGGCTCAACTCGCGGCTCCGCGACACGCCCGCCTCGGTGTCGGCCTTCACGCCGGAGTTTCTTGCGGACATTGCCGCGACAAACCTTGAGGAGATGCTCGGCCACGCCACCAACATCGAGATCGACGTCGAGGACGCCAACGCCGGCTTCAACAACCCGCAGGGTCGCGGCGCCGACGGCAACGACTACCAGTTCCGCATGCGCGGTTCGCCGGCGGGCGCCTCGCGCGATTTTGTCGAGTCCAGCATCCCCGTCGATCTCTACAACGTCGAGCGCGCCGAGGTGGCGAGCGGTCCGAACTCGATCCTCTTTGGACTCGGCTCCGCCGGCGGCCTCGTCTCCCTCTCCGGCAAGAAAGCCAACCTCAGCCGCGATCGCACCACGCTCAAGTCGATGTTCGGCTCGTGGAGCTACGAGCGATACGAGGCGGACTACAACCGCGTCCTCCTCCCGAAGAAACTCTCCCTCCGCCTGCTCGGCCTCTACCAGAACAACCAAGGCTGGCGTTACTGGGACTTCACGGACCAGGCGCGGATGACCGGCGCGGTGGCGTATCAACCGTTCAAGAACACGACCGTGCACGTTTCCTTCGAGAAGGGCCGTACCGACAACAATCTCACCATGGGCTGGAACGCCTCCGATCAAATCTCGGCCTGGAACGCGGCCGGCCGGCCGGTGGCGGACGGCGCGGCGGTGGCGGGCACGAGCCGGTTCGGAACGGCGAACCGCTTCACGTTCAACGACCGGGACGGTGTCGTGTATAACCTCGCCCAGGAATTGCAGAGCACGAGCACATTCGGCGGCGTCGCCACGCTGCTGCCGGCGGCGGTGTCGCCCTACAATTACAACCTCACCGGACCCGGCGGGGTGCGGCACCAGACCTTCCACACCGCCCAGGTGCAGGTGCAGCAGCGGCTGCCGAAGAACGTCAACCTCGAGCTCGCGTACTTCTACAACACGACGGACGTCGAGGCCAACGGGCTCGCCGTCAGCGGCGGCGGCCAGGACCTCCGCGGCGATCCGAACCTGACACTTCCGCGCGTCGACGCGCCCACGACCACTGTCCCGAATCCGCACGCGCGGGAGCTGTTTTTCGAGACGCAGTGGTTCAAGGATCGCATCCTGAGCTCGAACGAGATTTTCCGGCTGAGCGCGGCCTGGGAGGTCGGCAGCGCTCGGCGCTGGTTCGGCCGCCACCGCATCGCGGGTCTCCTCGAGCATTCGCGTCAGGACCGGCTGCGGCGCTGGCGCAATGAGATCCTCGTCGACCAGAACAACGTGCCGATTTCCAACGCGGCCAACGCCGAGGCGGCGGCCAACCAGCTCACCCGCCGGCACTATACCGCCGAGGGTGATTTCAAGAACTACTACTCCAGCGATTCGAGCATCCCCATGCCGGCGTTTACCTTCGGTGGCCGGCAGGTCCACGCCACCTACGCGTCGCGCGCCCGCGCCAACACCCAGTCGGTGAAGCAGGTCGAGACGGTGATGTTCGCGAGCCAGAGCTTCTGGCTCAAGGACCGGCTCGTCACCACGCTGGGGGCGCGGCGGGATGCCATTTCGTTTGTGAACGCGCAGGAGAACCGCATCACCAACCCGAACGACCCGCGGATCACCTCGGGGCGTTTCGCGCTGGCCGAATGGGATTTCGACGGGACGACCACCGAGCACCGCTACCGGCCGACGACGTTCAGCGCGGGCGCCGTGCTCCACGTGACTTCGCGGCTGTCCGTCTTCTACAACCTGTCGCGCAACAACGGGGCGCCCCGCTTTGACCGCACCGTGCTGCCAAATGGCGACGTGCCCGAGCCGACCGAGGGGCGGGGCCGCGACTTCGGCGCGATGTTCGATGTGTTGAGCGACGACCGGCTGTTTGTCCGCGCGACGTGGTTCGAGACCCGCCAGCTCAGGGACACGCCGATCCTTCCGGGAGGCAACGCACTCGGCGTCGACAATCTCGCCACGATGCTCAACCAACTGCTGACCGCGAAAAAGATCACCCAGGGCGATTACGATCGGCAAGCCGTGACATGGACGACGGCGAGCATCGACGTATTCACCGACGGGCTGGAGGTGGAAGTCGTGGCGAACCCGACCAAGAGTCTCACGCTGCGCGCGAGCTACGCCCACTCGAACCGGCGGCGGGAGAATTTTTTCAGCGAGGTGTTCACGTTCTTCGGGACGCGCATCCCGGAATGGCGCGCCCTGCTGAAGGATAATCCGACAGAGCTGAAGGCCTTCGAAACGGCGGTGAGCGACCTGTACAGCGAACTCGATTTCCAGGTCGACCGGCAGAATTCACCGTTCGGCTCGCGCCCGCACAAGATGAACGGCACGGCACGCTACACCGTTCGCGAGGGCATGCTGCGCGGCGGATTCATCGGCGGGTCGGTGCGCTACAACGGGAAGAATTTCATGAGCTGGGACAAGGCGACCGGCCGGATCTACTGGGGCAACGAGTCACTGTTCGGCGATGCGTTTGCGGGCTATCGCACGCGCCTGCCGGGCACGAAGCTGCCGGTGACGCTGCAGCTCAACGTGAAGAATATCTCGAACTCGTACCTCTCCGGCGTCGGGCGGTACAACGACAACTATACCGGCGTGCGCCGCGTGTACCTCAACGAACCACGCAGCTATCGTCTCACGACGACGCTGGAGTTTTGAACGGATCGGCTCATTTGGACCACCAACGGACAGCGATCGTAAGAGGTGCGCGCCCGCTTGAAATATCCCGGTGAAGCCGTGGCTTGAGCCCGGTCCAGTCCGCCTCCACGCTCCCGGAATGGCGTGGCGCATACAGGAGCAGGTCGTTCGGGGTGTGATCGACAATCGCACGCGCGGCCGTGTGACCGGCCGGATCTGGTTTGCCGGTCGGGCCGCGCCGATCGAACTCAGCCTCGCGGGCAACGCGTGGCGTGATCTGGCCGGGCGGCGGCTCGAGTTCGTCAACCCCGAACCGAAAGCCGGCAGCTTGGAGAGTCTGGCGGCACGACAGGACGGCGTGATCGGCGACTGCACCGCGTCGCGCAAGGTCAAGGTGCCTGACATTCCGCTCGATCAGGTCGGCGAGTACGACGACGCCCGGAAGCCGTTCCCGTGGCATTGGGGCAACAGTCTTTATCTCGAATGGCATAGCCGGGAAAACGGCCGCGTCGTGATCGAGTCGACGGACTTTCAGCTCACGATCGCACCGGATATCACCTGGGAGATGTCAGAGGAGGAGGAGGAAAAGCAACGACGCGAGAACTCCCGGGCGCTGACGGAGTTCATGGAGAATCTGATCGAGGCCAGCGAGGACGCTTCGGAACCATGGGAGTTGCGCGCCCTCCCGCCTACAACCGAGGCCGAGGCGGAAAAAATGCAGGCGGAAAGCGACCGGCTCATGGACCGGATTCAGGCGCGACTCGACCGCGAGGGGCCGGACGCGGATTACGACAAAATCCTGGAGGAAGAACTTGAACGCCGGGATCGTGAGCGGGGCCGCCCACCGCCGGCGCCCGAGGAAGTGGCCAGGAGCGCGGAGTGGATCGAAGAGATGAATCGCGCCACGGAAGAGGTGCTGAAGAATCCCGATCCGGAGCTCGAGGCCGAACGGGCGATCAAACATCCATTGGCCAAGCGGTCATTTAAACTGAGTCTGCGCCTGGTGCGGCAGACTGAGCAGCGGGGGTGGGTACCGGATCACGCGAGTGCCGAGCACCCCGTCGCCGAGTTGAGAGACCGGGTGCTGCGAGCGTCCGTAAAATTTGCCGGAGCGTTGAACGGGGAACCATGGCCACCCGCGGTGGATTTTTGCGCCCACACGATTGTCCGCCTGAAGCGCGCGCGTGGTTACCTCGACGACGCCCTCGCCGCGGCGGACGCCTGTGCAGAGGAGCACCTCGTCGATGCCGCGTGGCTGTCGGAGGTGCGACAGGAGGTCGAGTCGTATGCCCAGGAGTGCGACATGCTGATCGACGAGTTGCGCACCCGATTGAACCGTGGGTCTGGCTAAAACGACTTTGGGATGGGCGTCCCCAATCAAACAGGACGTTCCAACCCGGCGCCCGCCCGCCGCCGTTGCTGCACCGCGGTGGCGAGGGTGGCGAAAATGGGGAGGGTGAGTTCCCACGCGAGGCACGCATCGGTGATGCTGCGGCCGGGCACGAGCGGCTTCGCCTGGTAGTCTTGGGAGCCGCCGAGCAGGTTGCTTTCGATCATCAACGCGACCAACGCACGATCGCCGGCGGCGATCCGGAGGGCTAGTTCGCTCGCGACCGCCGGCTGGAGGGTCGGGTTCTTGCCGCTGTTGGCATGGCTGCAGTCGACCATGAGGTGCGGCGGAAGGGAGTTCTTCTTCAGGGCGTCGACCGCGGCGCCGACGTTTTCCGCGGAGAAATTCGGACCACGCGATCCGCCACGCAACACCAGGTGCCCGTGCTCGTTGCCGGTCGTGCTCATCACGGCCGGCGCGCCTTCGCGGGTCAGCGAGGGGAACCAATGCGGATGGCGCGCCGTGCGAATCGCATCGATCGCCACCTGCACGTCGCCGTCAGTGCGGTTCTTGAATCCGACCGGCATGGAAAGGCCGGACGCCAGCTCGCGGTGCACCTGGCTTTCGACGGTGCGGGCGCCGATGGCACCCCACGAGACGAGGTCGGCGTAGTACTGACCAAGGGTCGTGTCGAGGAACTCGGTGGCGACCGGCAGACCTCCCTGCACAATGTCGAGCATCAGCCGGCGGGCGCGACGCAGGCCGGTGTTGAAGTGGTGGCTGCCATCGAGCAGCGGATCGCTAATCATTCCCTTCCAGCCGATGACCGTTCGCGGTTTTTCGAAATACACCCGCATCAAGATCAGGAGTTCCCCGGGATAAAGGGCCGCCGCCTGCCGCAGGCGCGTGGCGTAATCCAGGGCCGCCACCGGGTCGTGGATCGAGCAGGGTCCGGCGACCACGAGCAAGCGGTCGTCCGTGCCGGAGAGGATCGCCGCAATCTCGCGGCGGGTACGGGCGATCAGTTCCCCCGCGGAGTCGGATACCGGGAGCTCGTCCTCGAGGACGGCGGGGGCGATCAGGGGTTTCTGCGCGCGGATGCGCAGGTCGGAGGTTGGTGGATGCATGGGCGCCACCGTTAGACGACGGACTTCTGCGCCTGCAGCACCACAGGCGATCGGGCGAGCGTCGCCTCCTCTGGTACGGCAAATCCGAGCTTCGCGGCGCGGGTCCGCAGTGTAAGGTAGGCCAGAGAGGCGGCTTCCCCCTGAGGAGCACGCAGGGCGGCCGCGCTCAGGTCTTCCGCGACCGGGGCCAACTGATCGCGGGCGAGAATTGACTTCTCCGCGAGGAACAGACCGAGCGAGGCGCCGAGCGTCTCCAGCCACGGGCGCGGCTGTACAGGAATGATGTAGGCAAACGCCGCGCTGGCCGGCGACCACTCCATGTAGCCGCGCAGCTCCGCGTGAATCCGGGTCAGTGCCGCATCCGCTGTCGCGGGCGTCCAGCGGACGTTGAACGTCTTCCGCTCGCGAAACGTTTTCACCTCCCAGATGCGGAGCAACAGCTCGTAGTCGCCCGCGTTGACGCGCAGCGCACCCGTCACGATGTAGTCGAGGCCGCCCTCGTTCGTCTCAACCAATTGGCGCAGATTCTCGGTCGTCCATTCGCCGGCAAAAACCACGTGGTGGTTCTCCGCGGGACCTCCGGGTGGTGTCTTGATACCAATCGCGGCGACCGGAATGTAGGACGGGCAAAAATAGAACGTCTCCGCGAACCACAACGGCAGCGCACGCGACAGGCGGCCAAGTTCATCCTCCGGCGTCGGCACGTTGGGATCGGCGGGCTTGTAACCGGGCAGTGCGAGCTGGGCGAAGGCGATGCGCCGCAGCCGGCCTTCCTTCGGCGGCAGAATCTGGCCGGCAAGCGCATCCAGTCCGTAAAACCAAATGGGTTTGCTGATCGTGATCAGGCCGATCTTCGCCGCGTCGGAGGGCGCGCCTCCGCTCGGGTGCGCCGCCACCTGGTCGGGTGACATGAGAATCTCCGCGATTGCATTCGAGAAACCATGCAGGCGGTCCTCAAGTTCGGGACGGTTCAACGTGAACAGGATGTCGAGCACGTGCTGCGCGGCGTCGGCGTTGCGCACCGCGAGATAGGCCTGGAGTAGATTCAACCCCGTCGCCGGACCGTGGCGGTCAGCGTCGTAGCGCGGAGCGATCAACTCGATGATTTCCGCGACATGACCATGCGACCCCAGGTCGCCCGAAATCGCCACCAGTACATCCGCGCGGTCGCCGGCTCCGGCGAGCACCTCCTCGTAAAGAGCCATCGCGCCCGGTAGGTCGTGGGCCGCAAGCTTTTCCCGTGCGGCGGCGAGCTTGGGCTTGACGCCACCGGCGCTCGAGGTGGCAGCACCGGCCACGGGTTCGTGCGCGCCGTTGGACGGCGTCGGGCCGGGCTCCGGTTTCTTCGCGGAAAAGCGGTCGAAAAATCCCATCTCCGCAGCAAAGCGCCGCGTTTGCCGGTGGCGAACCTGTTTTGCGCCTTGTTCGGACGGTGGGTGTTTTCAACCTGATTCCCGTGGTTGCACTGGCGGCAGTTTTTTTTCTCCATTCTCCATGGCGACTCCCTCCGCTTCCCTCCACCACTGGAAATTCTTCCGCACCGGCGGCCTCGACCAGGTGGCCCTGACGACGGGCGCCGACCTGAGCGCCCTCGAACAGCTCGACCAGAAGCTGTGGGTCGCCCTGAGCTGCCCGGTCAAGGGCCTTGAGCTCGACGAAAAGACGCTGGCACTGATCGACACCGACGCCGACGGCCGAATCCGGGTGCCGGAGCTCCTGGCTGCGGTCAAATGGGCGTCCTCCCGCCTCGTCGATCCCGCCCAATTGCTGCTCGGTCACGACACCCTGCCGCTCGCCGCGATCAACGTGACCGCCCCCGGTGGCGCTATTCTTCTCGCCTCCGCCAAACAGATCCTCGGCAATCTCGGCAAGAAGGACGCTACCGAGCTCTCCGTTGCCGACGCCGCCAACACGGCCAAGATCTTTTCCGCCAGTCCGCTCAACGGCGACGGCATCATCCCGCCCGAGGCCGCCACCGATCCGGTGGTCCAGGCACTCATCAAAGACATCATCGCTTGCGCCGGCGGCACCGCCGATCGCACGGGGTCCATTGGTGTCACCGCGGAAAAGATCGACGCGTTTTTCAGCGACCTCGCCGCCTATGTCGCGTGGGTGGAAAAAAACTCCACCCCGGAAATCGCCATCCTCGGCGAGGGCACCGATGCGGCCTGTTCCGCGCTCAAGGCCGTCCGGGTCAAGGTCGAAGATTACTTCGCGCGCACCCGGCTGGCCGCATTTGACGCCCGCGCCCTCGCCGCCCTCAACCGCAGCGAGACCGAGTACCTGGCCATCGCGGCAAAAGACATGAGCATCTCCGCCGCCGAGATCAGCGGATTCCCCCTCGCGCGAATCGAGGCCGGCCGCCCCCTCCCCTTGCTCGAAAACGTCAATCCCGCCTGGGCCGCCGCCCTCGCCACGCTGCACGCCAAAGCGGTCGCACCGGTCCTCGGGGCCGCGAAAACGTCCCTCACCGCCGAGGAATGGGCCGCGCTCAACGCCCGTTTTGCCGCCTACGAAGCCTGGCTCGGCGGCAAGGCCGGCGCCACCGTTGAAAAACTCGGCCTCCCCCGCGTGAAGGAAATTCTCGCCAGTGGCGGCCGCGCCGCGCTCACCGCCCTGATCGCGCAGGACAAGGCTCTCGAGCCCGAGTTCAAGGCGATCGCGGATGTCGAGCGCCTCACCCGCTATCACCGCGACCTCCGCGCGCTGCTGCACAATTTCGTCAACTTCGCCGACTTCTACTCCCGCGACCGCTACGCCGTCTTCCAGTCGGGCACCCTCTATCTCGACAGCCGCTCCACCGAACTTTGTCTCCGCGTCGACGGCCCCAACCCCCTCGCCGCGATGAGCAAGGCGTACATCGCCTACTGCACCTGCACGCGCGCCGGCAGCCCGCCGATGACCATCGCCGCCTGTTTCACGCAGGGTGACAGCGACTACCTCTTTGTCGGCCGCCACGGCGTGTTCTACGACCGCGCGGGCCGCGACTGGGACACCGTGATCACCAGCATCGTCGACAATCCCATCAGCATCCGGCAGGCTTTCTGGTCGCCCTACAAAAAATTCGTCCGTTTCATCGAGGAACAGGTCGCGAAGCGCGCCGCCGCCGCGGACGCCGAGGCGACGGGCAAACTTTCCGCGGCCGCGGAAAAGACCGCCAATGCCGACAAGGCCAAGGCGGACGCGGCCAAGAAGGTCGACGTCGGCGCCGTCGCCGCGATCGGCGTGGCTATCACCGGCGCCATCAGCGCGCTCACCTTAATCCTCGGCTACGTTTTCCGCCTCGCACCCTGGCAATACCCGCTCGTCCTCGGCGGCTTGATGCTCGTCATCTCCGGACCATCGATGGTCATCGCCTGGCTCAAGCTCCGGCAACGCACCCTCGGCCCCATCCTGGAAGGCAACGGCTGGGCGGTGAACGGCCGCGTAAAGATCAATATTCCGTTCGGCACCGCGCTCACGGACGTCGCCGCGCTACCGCCCGGTTCTCAGCGCTCACTTGAGGATCCGTACGAGGACAAGGACGCCGCGAAACAGAAGCGCCGGGCAACCGTGCTCTTTGTGCTCCTGGCAATCGCTGCGGCCGCCATCGTGATCCGCTGGAAGCGTGTGGAGACGGGACATTATTTCTGGGAGCCGGCACCTGCCGCGGCGCCCGCCGCGGATGCCAAGAAATAAACACCTGCGGCAGATGTAGGGCGGGGTTCGGCGACCCCGCCCTGCAAATTCTACTTTCCTCCGCCGTCAAAGGCGGGCTTGGCCAGCGTCGGCTTCACCCCGATGTGCCGGGCCAGCCAGCTCTGCATTTCCCAGTGCCAGTGAATCGCGTTCTGGGGCGACAGCACCCAGTGGTTTTCATTGGGAAACACCACAAGCCGCGACGGCACGCCCATCGCCTGCAGCACGCCGTAGAGCTCGAGCCCGTTGCCGTACGGCACGCGGTAGTCGAGCTCGCCGTGGAGCACAAGGGTCGGTGTCTTGAAGTTCTTCGCGTAGAACATCGGGTTTTCCCGCTGCATCCCGGCGACGTCGCCCCACGGCGTGCCACCCATCACGAGGGGGAAACCGTGCGGTGCGTCGGTGGCGTATTGGGCATAGGAGCTGTTCACGCCGGCGTGATCGATGATGCATTTGAACCGATCCGTGTGGCCGAGGACCCATGCCGCCATGTAGCCGCCGTAGCTCGCTCCGGCTGCGGCCAGCCGCTCGCGATCGACGTTCGGGAATTTCCCAAGGAGAAAATCCGTCGAGCGCATGATGTCATCGAACGGCATCTCGCCCCATTGGTTGACGATGCTCATCGCAAACTTCTCCCCGTAGCCGGTTGAGCCATGACGGTCGACCCACGTGACGATCGCGCCCGTGGCGGCGAAAAGCTGCGTGTTCCAGCGATAGCTCCAGCTGTCGCGGTTCATCGTATGCGGGCCGCCGTGCATCAACTGCACTAGCGGATAGGTCTTCGCCGCGTCGTAGCCGGGCGGATAGACGAGCCAGCCGTGGATGTCGGCGCCGGCCGCGCCCTTGAACCAATAACCCTCGACGCGCCCGAGATCGAATTGCGCCATGAACGCATCGTTGAAATGCGTGAGCGCCCGCCCGCTGCCGTCGCCGTTCAGCGCGTAGAGCTCGTTGGGCCGGCTCGTGCTGTCCTTGAGAAACACCACTGTGCGTCCCACCACATCGATCGACGTCACGGTACCTTCCTTGAACATCGGGATGGGCGGGCCGGAGCCGTCGAGCGCGAGGCGGAAGATCGGGAGCAGGCCCTTTTCCTCGGCCGTCAGCCACAGCGCGCTGCCATCGTCGGTGAACTTTATCTCGTCGAACGAGCGGTCGTATTGCTCGGTGAGCGGGGAATTCTTGCCACTGGCAAAATCGTGCCGCCAGAGCCGGCGGCTCTCGCCATTGTGGGTCGCGGTCTTTGTCCGCGCGAAGACGAGTGACTTGCCGTCGGGTGCAAAGGTGGGTGATGAGTCGCCACCCTTATTTTCGGCCGTGAGGTTGCGCAGCTTACCGCTGCCATCGACGGGCACGAGATAGATGTCGGCGTTGTTGTCCTCGCGAAAGGGCGGCGGGGTGGAGTTCATCGTCAACGCGAGGGACTTTCCGTCCGGCGCGATGTCGAAGGCCGCGTCGCCACTGTTCGCGAAAAGGTAATCGCGCTTGGGCGTGAGATCTTGGAACGTTTTTGCCGCGACGTCGACCCGCAGCAGGCGGCTCGCGAGGTTATCGGTGAGCCAGGCATCGAAGTAGCGGTACTGGCGGTTCTCGGTCACCCGCGCCGTCATCTTCGAGTCCTTGCGACGCTTGATTTCCTTTCTCATCGCGGCGAGGTCCGCCTTGGTCCACGCGCCGACGAGTTCCGGAATCACCTTGGTCTGCACAATGACCGACTTGCCATCGGGCAGCCACTGCGGCGTGGCGATCCCGTAGGGCAATTCGAGGATCTTTTCCGCCTCACCGCCGTCGCGGCGCAGCACGTAGAGCGCGGCAGTTTCGTCGTCGCCACGTTTCGAGACAAATGCGATGCGCGTTCCATCGGGGCTCCAGGCGGGTGAGCCGTCAGACGCGTGGGCGGTGGTGAGCCGGCGCGGTTCGCCGCCAGTAACCTCGACGAGCCAGAGATTGGTCGTGCTCTTGTTCTGGTCGACTGACCATTCCTGCACGGTAAACACGACCCGCTTGCCGTCGGGCGAAAGCGCCGGACTGCCGACGCGCTTGATCGCCCAGAGATCAGCGGGAGCGAGCGGACGTTTTTCGGCGGCAAACGCCACCGACAGCACAAGAGTCAGCGCGAACAGGGCGCGGAAGGGCTTCATGGGCAGCGAGGCTGGGCGGCCATCCGCCGCGAGTCAAAGCCGCTGCAAGGAAAAGGCCCCCGTCGGCCAGCTTCGGAGCGGGACCATCTCGCTCTGACTGGCCCCGGTAAATGAAATTCCGGATTTGTTTGAACAGAATGACCTCTACCGCGTCTTTCCCTGCGTAGTCAGTTCTACGGTTTGCTTGGTGTTAGGTCAAAAGTGCCGTCTCGAGGGGTCGAGACGGCATATTTTTTGCCCATTTTGGCCGAGCCGGTCGCTCATTTCCGCGGGATCGAATTCGGTCGGCGCTGAATTGAAACCACCGCTTCGTGTTCTTTGGACTGTCATTGCGAGAAGCGCCCCCCCGGCTCTCACCGATACTCGATCCACTCCCGGGACGAATATTGCTCCCCCAATCCGCTGACCTCGTCCTCGTTCAGGTCCGGCCAAGGGGTCGTCTGCGCCTCGTTGCCCAAAGCTTTGGAGAGGAGCAAGATGAAGGCATCACGAAAAAGCTCCCAGTCAATTCCCACGCCCGCCGCGGGCCGCCAAATCGAGCCCTGAAACAGCAGGCCGTGTTTGTTTCGCTTCTGCGCGGCACCGGCGATCTTTGCACCGCTCAGCGCGTGCACGACATCGTGGACTTCGGGGCGTTGGAAACAGACCCCGGTTGCTTCCGCGGCGTCCTCAGGATCCACCTCGCTTGGTTTCGTCACGGCATTTACGCCCTGGGCGACAAGCGCAGCCGCGAGCGCCTCATGGATCACGCGGTAGCTCTGGGCGGCGCGTTGCTCCTCGAGCGGATGGCCGCGTGGGATCACGAGCGAATAGGTCCAATCTTCGCGATGGTCCACGATACCGCCCCCGGTCGGGCGACGGCACAGATCGAAGTGTTCGTCGGGTGGAAGCTGCGTGCGCACAAAGTTGATTTTCTGCGCATAGCCAAACGTGAAGGCGGGCGCCCGCCACGCGTAGTGGCGAAATCGTGGCACAGTCGCCCGCGGGTAGCGCTGCAGCAGCAGAAAATCGATCGCCATGTTTTCCGCGGCGCCGGCGGTGCGGGTGGGAAGAATTTCCAAATTCATGGTGTGGGGCACGGAGATCGCGGAGAATGGGTCGGAGCGGAGCGCGGATTGGTTCCACGAGCTTCGCCAGCTCCGCGCTTCACGCCAGACTGAGATACCATTCGCGCACCGGCGGAGGTACAATCAGTTCCTCGAGTTGCGCGTCAATCGACTGCGGGCGCGTTTTCAGCTTTCCGGCGAGCGGCGAAATTTCGAGCGCAAGGCAGGCCTGCCGCTTCCGCACCGCGTCGGGATGATCGGCCCGCGAAACCGCCAGCAGCGGCGCCTGCTTTTCGCCCAGCTTGAAATGGTCGCGGAGTCGTCGCCCCAAATCATACCGCGAAATCAGCTCCGTGCCGGCCCAGTGGAAGACACCGTGCACGTCGTTGCGCTCGCACATCTCCACCATCACCTCCGCGAGATTCTCCGCGGTGCAGGGCTGGCGAAACTCGTCGGTGTACAATCCCGGGGTGCGGCCCGCCGCCCAGTCGGCGAGGAGTCGCTCATGAAGACTGCGCCGGCCCGCGGCGCTGTTGCCCATCAGCAGGGGCGCGCGGATCGTCACGGCAAATTCCGGCGCAGCCGCGTGCACTGCGTGCTCGCTCTCGATTTTCTGACGGCCGTAGAGGTTGATCGGCGCAACGGGATCGCCCGCGCCATAAGGTGCCCGTTGCGCGCCGTTGAAGACCTGCTCGGAGGAGAGATGGACGAGACGCGCACCGACATGATGGGCGAGACGGGCGAGCGTGGCGGGCAAAGCCACGTTCAACGCCTGCGCCACCGCCGGATGGGCGTCGCATTGCTCGGGGACGGAAATGGCCGCACAATTGACGATCGCCTGGGGAAATTCGTCGAGAACCGCGGCCGTGGTGGCCCCTTCGTTGCCGAGGTCGACGGAGAGCTTGGTTGTCAGCCCCTCGATGGCACCGGCAAACGTGCCGACTGTGCCCACCACCCGGTGGCCGCGGCGCGCGGCGGCGCGTGCGAACGCCGACCCGACCAACCCGGAGGCACCGGCGAGAAAAATATTCATGGGATCACCTCGGGCGACACGTGCCAGCAGACACGCCACCGCGCGCCGTCGCGCTTCAGCGCAAGCACGGCGCATTTTTTCATCACGAACCGCGCTGGTTTCGATCTTCCTGTCACGAGGAGCGAGGCGAGGGCGCTGAGATGTGGCTCGTGTCCCACGATGCCGACCGCCCCGGATGGCGCGCGGAGGCGGTGCGCGATCCGCCGCACGTCGTCGTCGGGCTCGAGTCCGTCGAGTAGCACGAGCGACACGGGGGATTTGGCACGACCCGCGAGGAGCTCCGCCGTCTGCCGGGAACGCACAAGGGGGCTGTGCCAGATTTCCTCGGGTTGAAAGATTCCGGTCCGTCGCATCCAGCGAATGAGGATGCGCACCTGCTTCCGGCCGCGCCGGCTGAGCGGACGCTCCTTATCCTTCTCGGTCGCGACGGCGTCAGCATGGCGGACGAGGTAGAGCATCGTCCCGAGGTCAGTCAAAGGGTCCGCCGAGTTCCGATCGATCATGCGTCCAGCAGTTTTCTCGCCGCCCGCAGCAGCTCGCTCAGAGCATAGGGCTTGTTGAGCCGGGCGTGGTGCCCGGGCTTCATCCCGCGCAGGCCGCCTTTGGATTCCTCACTCTGACAGGTGCAGAGGAGGCGGAGGGCGGGGTTGGCCTTGAACAGGCGCCGGGCGGATTTTTCGCCATCACCCTCCAGCTCCGCAATCAGGAGCTGAAACGGTCGCGGTGGAGGAGGTTCGAGCGCGGCCTCGGCGAAGGAGCCGGCAGCCGTGACACGATAACCATCGGCAGTGAGGATGCCCATGATCATTTTCCGGACGAGTTCGTCTTCCTCGATGAGCAGGACGGTCTCGTTGCCCCGCACGGAGGCGAGCGGCGTGATGGCGGGCGGAGGCGCGGAAACGGGTTCGTCGCAGACGGGCAGGTGGACCTCGAAGGTGGAGCCCACCAGCACTGCGCTCCGAACCACGACCGAGCCGCCGCTCTGCTGCACGACCCCATAGACGAGGGCCAGGCCGAGGCCGGTGCCCCGGCCCTCCGGTTTCGTGGTGAAGAAAGGCTCGAAGAGATGTTTCTGGGTGTCGGCATCCATCCCGGTGCCATTGTCAGCCACGGTGAGTGTGACATAGCGGCCCGGGGGCGTGTCCGTGGCCCGGCTGTTCTGGCCGGGCGGGATTTCGGTCAGGGAAGTGCTGATCACAATCCGACCCCGGTCGCGCAAGGCGTCGCGGGCGTTGAGGACGAGATTGAGCAGCACCTGTTGAATTTGCGCCGGGTCGGTGCGCACGTTGGGCAGCGGCTCGCTCAGCTCCGCCTCAAGCTGGCCGGCCGACCCGATCAATTTTCGGAGGATTTCGACGTTTTCCCGGACGATCGTGTTGAGGTTTAGGATACGAGATTTGAGCGGCTGCCGGCGGCTGAAGGCGAGCAGCTGCTGGGTGAGGGCGGCGGCTTTGCGACCCGCCAGGTGGATTTCGGCGACGTCGCGCATCGCCTGGGGGTTGGCCGACACGTGCGCCGCCAGGATTTCGCAATAGCCGTTGATCACCGAGACCAGGTTGTTGAAATCGTGGGCCACGCCACCGGCGAGGCGGCCCACGGCGTCCAGCCGTTGCGAATGCACCAGCGCCTCCTGCAGCCGGCGTTTCTCCGTCTGATCGCGATAGGTCGCGATGACGTGCGTCAGCCGGCCGTCCGCGTCGAAAAGCGGGTCGAAGCACCACGCCACGCCGATTGAGCCACCAGTGCGGCGCACCAGAAAACCCTCGCCCAGCAGGGGCTCGCCGGGCTTGGCCTCCGCCAGCCACCGGCGCAGCCGTTCCACGTCGGCCCGGTCGGCGTGAATCATCCCATGCGGCTGCCCCACGAGATCAGCCGCGGCGTGGCCCGCCATCCGGCAAAAACTGTCGTTGACGAAAAGAATCCTCAGCCCGCGCGGATCGTTGCCGCGCTCCGCAATGAACACGCCCTCACTCTGTGCCCGCAGCGCGGCGGCCAGGAGCTTGGCCGGCGCCGATTTGGCAGCGCGGGAACGGCGCGGCCGACGGGGAGCTTTTTTCGCGGGGGGCACAACCGGAGGGAACAGGAAAAAAAGGGGGTGAAGGGAATGGGGAGTATGGCGGAGGGATGACGGGATTTTCTCGCCGTGTCTCCCTTGCTCCCCCCCTCACCGCACTTCAAGGTGCGAGCCGCTCTATGATCCAGCCGTCTTTATCGCGGCGGTAACGCAGGCGATCATGCAGCCGGCTGCGGCGGCCCTGCCAGAATTCCACCGTTTCCGGCGCCAACCGCCAGCCGCCCCAGTGAGGAGGCAGCGGGACATCGATTCCGGCATATTTCTGATCGAGGAGCTTCATCGTGTCTTCCAGCACGGCCCGACCGGAGATGATCGAGCTTTGTTGCGCCACCCACGCTCCGAGCTGGCTCGCGCGCGGTCGCGAATGGAAATACGTCTCACTCTCCTCCCGCGGCACCTGGGTAACCGATCCCTCGATGGTCACCTGCCGTTCGAGCGCGAGCCAGGGGAAGAGCAGCGTCGCGTGGGGGTTCCCTTCGAGTTCGCGTCCCTTGCGGCTCGCATAGTTGGAGAAAAACACAAAGCCGCGGCCGTCGAGTCCCTTGAGCAGGACCGTGCGCGCGGCCGGCCGCCCATCGCGGGTGGCCGTGGCCAACGTCATGGCGTTGGGTTCCGGAATTTTCGCGGCTTCGGCTTCCTGAAACCATTTTTCAAATTGCCGGAACGGATCGCGTGCGAGGTCCTTCTCCACGAGACCGGCGAGTGAGTAATCTTTCCTGAGGTCGGCGAGAGTCACGGCTGCAACCGTGGTCCCACCACGCCCGGCTGTCAAAAGTCATCTGGTCAGCGCCCGGATGAGCGCGGCCTGCAGGGGAAACGCCCGCGTCAGTTCATCCCGGTCGGCCAGCGAAAATCCTCGCTGGTCCCACGGAGGTGAAACCGTACAGCCGAGCAGCGCGAAACCATGGCTCCCGCGTTCAGGGCCCGCCGTCAGGTGCGCGCCCTGCCACACACCCGCCGGCACGACCACCTGGGGCTGCTCGCCACCCGGAATATCCGGACCCAGCCGCGCGAGGCGCACGTCGCCGGTTACCGAGTCTAATTGCACGTGGGCAACTGGATCGCCCGCGTAAAAATGCCAGATCTCATCCTGCCCGATCCGGTGGAGCGCGGAAAACTCCTCCGTCGTCAGCAGAAAGTAGATCGCGGACGCCGTTTCGCTCCGCCACGTCGCCCGGAAAAAACCGCCTTCGCCCGGCAGCGGCGCGAGCCCGAGAGTGTCGAGGAGCTGCCGCGCAGCGGCATTCACACGTCGCGGCCTTTGCGACGCTTTTCTTCAATCTGCTTCTGCGTGCCCTTGCTGGGGAAAAACGGGGCCAGTTTTTCAACGACCGGCGTCAGAAAACGCGGCTCACTCCGGTCATAAACCCAGTAGAAAAAAATCAGAAAAAGCCCCAGGACCGCGGCGATGTAGGGCAGGACCTCGTTGATCTTTTTCAACACACCCCAGGCCCGGATGACGATCACCACGGTGAGGACACAGATCCCGATATTGATCCACGTGTCCTTGGGAATTTTCTTAATCTGCTCCCAGGCAGTCGGCTCGGCGGCGGCCATGAGGAGTGCGGGCAGTTCGTGCACGAAGGAGGGTTAGCCGATTCCCCTCCCGGCGCGCAAGCTGTTCGTGCGAACGGTGACCGCGCAGCTTGAAAAATCCCCGGCACTCAACGACTCTGCCCGGAACCATCCGCCACGCATGACCGCTACTGATGACGCCATCGAACTCGAGGCCGAACGCCTGTTGCGGTCGCTCATGCACGTCGACTGCGATCCGCACGGCAAGACGTGGAACCTCGCGACGTGCCGCGCCATCGCGCCACTCACCCTCGAAATCAACCGGCTGAAAGCCGAACGGGACGCGGTCATCCTTGCGCACTCCTACCTCGAGCCGGAAATCATCTACGGCGTGGCAGATTTTCGCGGCGACTCGTATTTCCTCAGCATGAAGGCGCGGGAGGTGCGCGCCAAGGTGATCCTTTTTGCCGGCGTGGTGTTCATGGCCGAGACGGCGAAAATTCTCTCGCCCGAGGCCACGGTGATCGTTCCAGACCGCGGCTCCGGCTGTTCGCTCGCCGATTCGCTCACGGGGGACCAACTGCGACGGCTCAAGTCGCTGTATCCAGACGCCACGGTTGTCTGCTACATCAACAGCACCGCCGACGTAAAGGCCGAGTCGGACGTGTGTGTCACCTCCGGCAACGTCTACCACATCGTCGAACACCTCCCGGCCCGGCGGATCCTCTTTGTGCCGGACCGGCTGATGGGGGACAATCTGCGGGCCGAGATGAAGCGCCGCGGCGCCGACAAGGAGATCATCACCTCGGACGGCACCTGCATGGTGCACGATCAGTTTAGTCCGGCGGACATCGCGGAGGCCCGGGAGCGTTATCCGGGCCTCAAGGTGGTGGCGCATCCGGAGTGTCCGCCCGCGGTCGCGGCGGCAGCGGACTTCGTAGGCAGCACCGGCGCGATGATGAAGTACGTGAAGAACAGTGGCGCGCCCTACTACCTGATGCTCACCGAATGCGGGCTCGTCGGCCGGTTGCAGGTCGAGTCGCCTGAAAAGGCGTTCATCGGCGGTTGCCGGCTGTGTCCGTACATGAAGCTGAACTCGCTTGAGAAAGTGCGCGACGCATTGAAAGCGCCGAGGCCCGACCAGATCATCACCCTCGACGAAGGAGTGCGGCGGCGCGCGGCGCACTGCATCGATCGGATGTTCGAACTCTCACCGACCGATTGACCCGGCCCAACCCATGATTTCTCCCCGCACCGACCACCTCATTGATCTCGCCCTCGACGAGGACGCCGGGTTGGGCGACGTGACGAGCCGCGCGATATTTTCCCCGCGTGACCGCGCGCGCGGTTACATCGACGCGAAGCAGGACCTCGTGGTGTGCGGCCTCGCCGTGGCCGCGCGAGTGTTCGAGCGGGTTGAGGCTCAACTGCAGGTGAAGCTCCTTGCCCGCGACGGCGATCGGATGAAGCCGGGTGCGCGCGTGTTGAGCGTGGTGGGACCGACCGCGGCGATGCTCACCGCCGAACGCACCGCGCTCAATTTCGTGCAGCGGCTCTCCGGTATCGCGACCCTCGCCCGGAAATTCGCGGATGCCGTCGCCGGTACCGGCGTACGAATCGTCGACACGCGCAAGACCACCCCCGGCTGGCGAGCACTGGAAAAATACGCGGTGCGCTGCGGGGGTTGCCACAACCACCGGTCTTCGCTCGGCGAGCACGTCATGATCAAGGACAACCACATCGCCGCGGCCGGGTCGCTGACCCGCGCGGTGGCGCTCGCCCGCTCGGCCGCCCCGCATCTCGCCAAGATCGAGGTCGAGGCGAAAACGCTCGCGGAGGTGAAGGACGCGCTGCGGGCCCGCGCAGAGGTCATTCTCCTCGACAACATGCCCCCGGAAACCGTCCGACGTGCCGTCGCACTGATCGCCGGCGGAGCCGTCGTGGAAGTCTCCGGCGGCGTGCGTTTCGAGACGTTGCGCGACTATGCGTTGCCCGGCGTTGACGTGATCAGCATCGGCGCGCTGACGCATTCGGCGACGGCGGTGGACTTGAGTCTGGATGTGATTCCCATGCGGGCAGCGCGTCGCTGACACCGTGAAGATCCTCCACACCGACTGTCTTGTCATTGGCGCCGGGCTCGCCGGTTCCGCCTACGCGCTGCGCGCGGCCCGGTCGGCTCTGTCCGTGGAATTACTCTCCCTCTCCGAACCGCTCGCAGCCAACAGCGACTGGGCGCAGGGCGGCATCATCTACGACACGACGACGGACCCACAGGCGCTGGCCCGCGACATTTTCGCGGCCAGCGATCGCACGGCTAACCCCGCGGCGGTCGAACACCTCGTGCGTGAGGGCCCGCGCGCCGTCGAGGAACTGCTGCTCGACGAGCTGCACGTCGGTTTTGATCGCAGCGCCGCCGGTGAGCTCGACCTCACCCGCGAAGGCGGACACAGCGCGCGCCGCATCATTCACGCGAAGGACGCCACCGGTCACGCGATCCTGTCAGCCGTCGCGGCGCGGGTGGATGCGACTCCGCAGATTTCCCGGCGCGCCGGGTGGGTCGCGATCGACCTGCTCACCCTCTCGCACAATTCCGACGATTTGGCGGACCGCTACCAGCCGTTGACGTGTTTCGGAGCCTATGTGCTCGACACGTCGACTGGAGAGACGGTCGCGATCGTGGCGAAAAAAACCATTCTCGCCACCGGCGGTCTCGGCCAGATCTTCCTCCACACCACCAACGTCCCCGGCAGTGTCGGGCATGGTGTGGCGATGGCCTACCGGGTCGGCGCGCGGCTCATCGATCTCGAATACGTGCAGTTTCACCCGACAGTTTTTGCGAAGAAAAACGCCGCGCGCTTCCTCATCACCGAGGCGTTGCGCGGCGAGGGAGCAGTGCTGCTCAACGCCCGCGGCGAACGCTTTATGGATGCGGTCGATCCGCGCGGTTCGCTGGCCTCGCGTGACGTGGTGGCGCGCGCGATCAAGCAGGAGCTGGCGGCCAGCGGCGAACCGCACGCGCTGCTCGACCTGTCGGCGATGACGCCGGAATTCATCCGGGATCGGTTCCCGACGATCTACGAGCGCTGCCGGGAGAACGGCCTCGACATCACGCGGGAGCCGATTCCGGTCGTGCCGGCCGCACATTTTGCCTGCGGCGGAGTGCATGCGGACCTCTCGGGCCGCACGAGCGTCCGCCATCTGAACGCCATCGGTGAAACCGGCTGTACCGGGCTGCATGGGGCCAACCGGCTTGCGAGCACGTCGCTGCTCGAGTGCCTGGTGAGCGCGAAGTTTGCGGCGCTCGCCGATGCGGCGGAAATTGAGCGGGACACCTTCCGCTTGCCCGATCCCCGTGAATGGGAAAGTCCCACGCGCGAGGCCGATCCGGTGCTCATCCGGCAGGACATGCTGCAAATCCAGCACACGATGTGGAACTACGCCGGTGTGGTCCGCTCGCCCAAGCGTCTCACGCGGGCGCGGCGGATCCTGCTCGAGCTGCGCGAGGAGATTCAGAGCTTCTACCGCGGTTGCCGGCTCACCCGGGAGCTGATCGAACTGCGCAACGCGATCCAGACTGCATTGCTCGTTGTCCACGCGGCGTCACTCAACCCGCGCAGCAAGGGCAGCCACTACGTCGTCGAGGAGGCGTGACGCGCCTCACCGCCGCGGTTCGCTCGTGGCTCAGCGGATCGGGCGGAGCGAGCGGTAAACCGGCGGATCGTCGGAGAGTTCCGGCGGCGGCCCGTTCAATGCGGCCTCAAGCGCGGCGTAGTCGAGTTTCCAGATGAAGAGCGAATGTCCCACGTGATGTGGCGGCTGCCCTTGGTGGCGGAGCCACGCGCACAGGCGCGCCAGCCGGAGGTTGTCGTACGTGTCGATTTCCCCGAGCCAGAATTTCGTCCCCCGCTGCGCGATCAGCTTCTCGCGTGCGACGGCATCATTTCCCACCCGTTCAAGTCGCTGGATGTTGGCCAGCGCCCTCTGGTAGTGGTTTTCGAAGGTCTGACTCCAACGGCCGAACGCCGCGGTATACACTCCCTGCAACAACGACGCGCTGATGGCGTAATAACCCGGCCGGAGTCCGTACGCCGTGATCGGGCGTCGGTCGAAAAATCCCGGGAGCCTCCGCACACGCAGGCCATAGTGCTCCGGCTGGTCGGTGCCGAAATAGGCGAGATGAAGGAGTTCGCGTTGCTGCGGGTCATGACGATCGATCCATTCCTTGAGTCCGGGAAGCTCCATCCCCCAGTCAAGCGAGCTGTCGACGAGGTGCTTGTAGCCATTTCGGGGCCCACCGGCCTGCGGCGCAAAGTAGGCGAGGTAGTCCGGCCGGACCAGGAAGGATTCCGTCACAATCCAGATCAACGGCGTCACAAGGACCGCCCGACACCACCGGTTTCGGCCGAGGCAAAGCAACGCGGCGCTCCCGGTCAGCACGTAGAGCGCCGGGTAGATGGGCAGGACATGGCGGTGCCCGATGTTGAGATCCTCCGTCATCGCAATGGCGAGATAGCAGACGATGAGGACGAAATAGGGCGTGAGTGCGTAGAATGACGGCCGCGCGATTGCGCCGTGATCGACAACGACCGAGGTCTTCCGTGGCCGCACCCACCGGGCCTGAATCGCGCCAACGAATCCCATGGCGAACGCGATCCATAACGCCGGCCGCGTCTTCACCCACACCGCATACGGGAAAAACAGCGGCTGGCCGCCGATCTTCCATTTTCCACCCATGAAACCACCCATCAAATCGTCATTGGCGAGGAGTGAATCAACCCCATGGCGGAAACCTTCCGGGAACAGCCGACTTCGCTTCATCCAAGCGATCATCTCGATCAAAGCGGGCGCTGTAGTGTCGCGCACCGGCACCTGAAAGAGCTCCAGTCTGGGGTCGGCGGGATCCGGACTCGCCGCGTAGCGGAAACCGTAATGCATCCAGATCGCCGCCCACCCTGCCAGGGCGTGAAGCACCACGCAACCGGCGATAAGCAGCAATTGGCTCCGACACCGCACAAACCTCCAGGTGATGTTCCATCCGCTCACGATCAGCGGCCGGCCCCCCAGGCATTTTACTCCGACCAACACCGCAGTGATGGGCAGGATGGTCAGCGCACTGGGTTTCGAAAGCACGAGCAGTCCGAAACAGACGACGCTTGCCAGCAGGCGCGCGGGCGTAATCCGGTGCAGGAGGCACCAGACGGAGATCGTCGTGGCTGTGAGCAGCAGCGTGATGGAAATGTCCGTCGAGACGATTCCTCCAAAGGCCAGCATCGACGGGCTGAAGACAAAGACCGTGAGGGCGAACAGTCCGCCGACGTAGCCGAAGAGATAGCGGGCGCATCCGTAGACCAACAATCCGGTCGCGGCACCCAGCAGGGTCATCATCGCCCGGCCCTGTCGCAGCAATCGCTCTGTGTCATTGCCGAGCGAAAAGAGGAATTTGTCTCCCAGTTCATAGGCCAGGCCCTTTTGCCAGACGGGATCGTCGTGCCCGGGGAACGCCGGCTGCGAAACAAGATAGGGCAGCGTCGCCCACCGTTTGATGAGATCGCCGTTGGCGCCCTCGAAGCGGTAATCGCCGTTGCGCCAGATATTGTAGCCCGCAGCGAGCTGAAGCCCCTCGTCGAACGACACGCCTTTTTTCAGCGTCCCCATGAACGCCATCGCGATATAGCAAACGAGCAGAATGCCTACGACCCATCCCACCCATGGCGGTGCCCGTCGGCGGGAGAAGGACGCTGTGTTAGCTATCGCGGCAGGGGCGACGGGCTCGAAAATAGTCTCTGCGGCCGGCAGCGGAACGGGTACCAACGGCATTTCGAGCGCAAGCTCGGCCCGGCGGAACGGCCTTTCAAGGCCGTGACGCTGACATTCCTGTCAGGACGCAAATCGGAGTGCGTCCCTGCTGGACTTGCCCGTTTCATCAACAGGCACGCCCCGCAAAGTTCACGGCCGGTCAGCCGAATGCCGCGCTGCGCTCCCGTGCCTTTTGCAGAATCGCCAGCAATGCCGCGAAATCCTCGTCACGCGTCCGGCTTTCGATCGTGAAATCGAACTTGGGCGCCTCCCGCAGCTCGGCCTCCGCCGTCGCGATGCGCCGCGCAATCTCATCCTCATGGTCCTTGGCCCGCTCGCGCATTCGTGCCTCGAGCCGCTCGTGGTCAACCACGATGAAGATGGTGGTCATCGCGCGCCGCAGCCGCTCATCGTCGCGCGCTGCGCGTCGCAGGCTCTCGACGCCCTGTACATCGATGCTCATGACCAGATTCTGTCCGGCCGTGAGTGGTTCGTAGACGCTCGATTTCAATGTGCCGTACAGCCGGTCCTCGTGGTCCCCGTGGACTTGCGCCCATTCGAGGAAATGCCCCTGCCCGATTTTTTTCTGAAAATCGGCCGGCGAAAAAAAATGATAATGCACGCCGTTGATTTCACCGAGTCGGGGCGACCGGGTGGTTGTCGTCACGACCCGGGAGAATTCTGTCCGTTCCTGGACCAGCCGATCACAGAGCGTGCTCTTGCCCGAACCAGCGGGGCCAGCGATGACAAGCAGGACAGGGGCGGCGGCGGACATTCGCAGCAAAGCTCAGTAGGTGAACGCCACGATCGAGAGCAGGAGCCCATAACCGGCCAGTGTGCCGCCCAAGCCCCGTGCCCGTGCCGGTTGCGCAAACAGCCACGTGAAGAAATCCCGCAGCCGCCACGGTTGGGCGCCCAGCCAGATCGCCGCCGAAATCCCAAGGTAGACGGCAATCTTGTAGAGGACGATCTGCGGATGTTGGAAGTTCATGTAGCCCGCTTCCAGCAACGGCATCGCGCCCATCAAAATCAACGTCGCCAGCCCGCGCACCGCGAGGAAGTCCGGCACGCACTTGAAGGCAAACACCGCCACGAGCAGGAACCCGATAAAGAGATACAGCTTGTAATCGCCGAAATCCGCCGGCGAGAGGTGCCAGATCGCGTAAAGGAACCACGCGGCGCCGGTGCCAAAGAAAAGGTAGGCGCCGGCCGTCGAGCGTGGAAAGGATTTCAGCATGGCCACGTAGCCGGAGTGATTCAGCAGCAGAGGGACTCCCAGCGCGAGTAGCAGAAGGCCGGGAATGAGCGTGGCAATCAGAAGTGACATCGGGCGGAAAAGTGAAAATTAGAAGGTGGCAAGGGAAGGTTCGGCAAGCGAGTCCGGTCTTTCAGCTCTCAACTCCGGCAAGCACCAACTGCCCGTAAAGCGTGCTGACACTGGCGCGTTCGATCCGGAGCGGCACCAGCGAACCCACCAGCCGAGGCTCGGCGTCAAACACGCACACCCGGTTCCCGCGTGTCCGGCCCGTGAAACGTCCGCCGTTCTTGTCGCGCCCTTCGACCAGCACCTCCTCGACCGTGCCGACCAGACCCGCGGTCCGGCGCAGGGAGTTTTTCTGGAGAATCTCGAGGAGGATCTGGTTGCGCGCCTCCTTCACCTCGTCCGGCACCTGATCGCCCAGCACGGCCGCCGGCGTCCCCGTGCGGATCGAGTACTTGAAGATGTAGGCCATGTCGTAGTTGCACGCCTCGAAGAGTTCGCGGGTCTGCGCAAAGTCTTCCTCGGTTTCGCCGGGAAAGCCCACGATCACGTCGGTGGAAAAATACATGTCGGGCTGCACCGCGCGGAGCGCATCGACGATTTCCTTGTAGCGCTCCCGGGTGTAGGGCCGGTTCATGGCGCGCAGGATCCGATCGCTTCCGCTCTGCATCGGCAGGTGCACGTAACCGCAAAGCTTGGACAACCGCCCGTACGCAGCGACCAAGTCATCCTTGAAGCCGCGCGGGTGCGGCGACGTGAAGCGAATCCGCTCGATGCCTTCGATCGCGTGGACCTGTTCGAGCAGCTGCACAAAGGGCGACACTCCACCCGTGTGGGTGTAGTCCCTCCGGCCGTAGCTGGTGACAATCTGCCCGAGCAACGTGATTTCGCGAACGCCGCGCGCCGCGAGCGCCCGGCACTCGGCGACGATTTCGTCCATCGGCCGCGAGCGCTCGTCCCCACGGGTCTTCGGCACGATGCAGAACGAGCAATCCATGTTGCAGCCCTGCTGGATCGAAACAAAGGCGTTCACCTGCCGGTCCACGCCGACCTCGCCGGACTCCGGTTCGAGGTGATCCTTGATCGTGTTTTGCGAGCCCGCCTCCTCGCCAATGTCGACGATGGTTTCGCCGATGGGAACTCCAGCGTCGCGGGCGGCGCGGAGGTTGTCGAGATAGCCGGGGACCTGGTGAAATTTCTGCGTGCCGACGATCAGATCCACATCGGGCAGCTGCTCGAGGAGCGAGGCGCCGCGGTTCTGCGCCATGCACCCGAGGATCCCGAGGACGAAATCGGGCTGCTTCTTCTTGCGCTGTTGCAAGTAGCCGGCCTTGCCAATCGCCTTTTGCTCCGCGGCATCGCGCACTGAGCAGGTGTTGAGCAGCAGGATGTCACAGTCGCTTTCGTCCGAAACGATCCGGTAGCCACGGGCGCGCAGCATCGCCGCGACAGCCTCGCTGTCGCGCTCATTCATCTGGCACCCATAGGTCTTGATGTGGACGCGATTCATTCCGGGAGGGGTCCTAGGTAGCCGGGGCGCGGTAGGGGTCAACGCGGGAAACCGGGGAAAACCCCGCAGGCACGGGTTGTTTCCATCGTCCTTGTGATCCGTTTTTGGAAATTGTTTCGCACGAAACTTCGGGGCAATATCCCATCCGGTTGCAGCAGAGCATCGGACGCCGTTTCCCGCCCCTCCTTGAAAATCATGAATCCTCGTTTCCGCCTCGGAGTGTTGGTCATCGTCGCGATGGTCGCTGGGCTCGCGTTCTTGCGACGACCCGGTGCCCCCGAAACCACGTCCAGCGCGGCTTTCAGCGAGCGGGGTCGATCCGCGACGGTCAAGCACCCGGCGAAGCCGACGCCTGCAACCGAGATGAAATCTCCGTTGGCAACGAAATCGCCCACCGGCATGACAGCGCTGCGGGCAGGCGCGCTGGCAAAAACGGCGGCCTTCGAGGAGTGGTTGACGGAGTGGCGGCGGGCCGATTCGACCACCCGGCCGGCACTGGTCGCCACGGGCCGCGATCGCATGGTCGCCCGAAGGGCGGCGCTTGCCCAACTGATCGAAATTGATCCCCGCCTCGCTTTGGAAAAAGCACTCCCCGAGGGCCTGCGCGCAGAATTGCCGGCGGACCTGCAAGCCCTACTCGAACGGCGCATCGACGCCCGCGGCGACTTCGATGTTCAGATTTCATGCGGCCCCAATGAATCGCACACCGACCGGTTTGCCATCATCAACGGCGAACGCTACGCGGCCCATGTGTTCGGCCGGCGCGACCACCAAGGCACCAAGTTCGGGGTGCCACTGCATGGCATCGCCATCGATGGCTCGATCGCACTCGATCCTGCCCCCTATCGCGAACTCGACCCCGTGGAAAAGGCCGTCCGCGGCTTCGATCCGGAAAAGACCGTGGTTCTTGTCGGAGATGAAATCGTCTCCGCCAACTCCTTCACCGATCTGCAGAAATTGAACGAAGAACTCGTCGCCGCCGAATCGGTTCCTGGTCCGCTCGTCCTCCGCGAAGCGAGCGCCGGCACACCCAGCGGGCCGGAAGTGCCGTCCACCGCCGCAGTGACCTCACCGGCTAGCTGGATTCTCGGCCCGAAGCGCGTGCTCTGGGTGAAGGTAGATTTCTCCGACGCCACCGGCGCGGTCGCCACCGACGCTCAGATCGCCGTCACCAACACCGCCGTCACCGAATTCTACCAGTCCGTTTCCCAGGGCAAGACGACGATGACGTTTTCCATTCTGCCGGCACTGCTCCGGCTGCCCAAGGACAAGGCGTACTACAATTCCTTCAGCACCAGCGACGACGAGTTGGCGGAAGCGGCGCGGACCCTCGCAAAGCAATATGACGCCGCCAACGGTGGCACCGGAACCTACGATCCCGACCGCTACGACCGCTGGATCGTGCTGTTCAGCAACGTCGCGATCTACACGTTCTCCGGCAAGGCACAGACCGGGGGACCACGGGTGAAAATGCACGGAACGATCGCACCCGGAATTGTCGCCCACGAATTGGGTCACACGCAAAGCCTCGACCACGCCCACTATTGGCTCCCCTCGGGCACGTCTGCGATCGGCCCCGGCGCGCACGTGGAATACGGCGACACCTTCGACTCGATGGGTTTTTCGACCGGGAGCGCCAATAATTTTTTCAATGCCCCGGAAAAGGCGAAGCTCGGCTACCTCGAAAGCGCGGACATCTCCGCCATCACGCAGTCCGGCACGTATCGGATCGCCCGGCATGATCATCCCGACGCCTCCGGCGTGCGCGCGCTGAAAGTGACGCCGGGGAACGTCGAATACGAATACTGGTTCGAACAACGTCAGTTCGGACCGACCAATTTGACCACGGCACAGCTTGATCGACTGCGCAACGGCGTGATGGTTCATTGGGGCCCGGGAAAAGCACCGCGTTTCACCAACGGAGGCGGCAGCTATCTGATCGACGGAACTCCCGGCTCGTCTGGGGGTGCCAACGACGCGGCGCTCCGCGTCGGCGAGACATTTGTCGATCCCGATGCCGGCATCACCCTCAGGCCGCTCGCCGTTGGAGGAACCACGCCCAACGAATACATCGACGTTCAGGTCTCTTTCGGCGCGGCTGCGGGCAATCGCAATCCCGTCCTCGTCGCCAACGCTCCGTCCGGCACGATCAACGCCCGGTCCAATCTGGTGTTCAACGCCAGCGCCACCGACCCCGACGGAGACCCGCTCTATTTCCGCTGGGATTTTGGCGATGGCAAAGTCCAGCCTCAGCTCGGCTCCGTCACGACCCGCTACACCAAAGGCGGCACCTATACCGTCAGCGTCTCGGCGCACGATGGCCGGGGCGGCATCGACGCGAAAAAATTCACCCTCAACGTCGTCGATCCGCTGGTCAACTGGACGCAACGTGCCTCCGGCCAGTTGTTGGACACGCTTTTCAATGTTATTTTTGCCGGCGACCGGTTTCTGGCCGGTGGCCTCGGCTTCGTGCTCACATCCCCAGACGGCATTCAATGGACGCGCACCGCAGTGGGGGCGTCGAACGACGGCTGGAGCGGCCTGGCCTATAACGGGACGACGTACGTCGCGGTCGGATTGCGCGGCTCGGGGACCGATCGGGGCGGTGTCGTTTACTCCAATGATGGCGCAACGTGGACGTTTGCCACCGTTCCCGCGGGCACGGGACAACTGACCGCAGTGGCCTTTGGCGCCGATCGCTTCGTCGCCGTAGGGGAACTGGGCCGCATCTACACCTCGCCGGACGGCATCACGTGGACCAACACCCCTTCGCCGGTGACGAATTCCCTCCGGGCGGTGGCGTTTGCGGAGGGTCAGTTTGTGGCGACCGGCGACAGCGGGCGCATCCTTACATCGGCCGATGGCATCGCGTGGTTGAACCGCTCGGTTTCCACCGTCAATTCGCTCCTCAACATCACGCGGCACAAAAGCGCCTGGTACACGTTCTCGCCGACGTCCGAGTGTTTCACATCGGAGGACGGTGCGGTGTGGACGCGCATTCCTACCTCGGGCCGGACCAGCAGCATGAGCCGAGTGATCTCCACCGCCGGCCTCCTGCTCGGCGTCAATGCCGGCGGGGGCGTCTATATTTCCGAAGACGCAGGATCATGGGCCAGCCAGCCAGTCGACGCGGGGGCAACGAACCTGATGACCGGCGCGGCGGAGGGCAAGGGACTGATCGCAGTCGTCGGCTCCAACGGAATCATCTACACCGCCGCGGCTCCTTCACCTTCCTCTTCACCGTTGATCGCCGCTCCTTCGCTGCGTTTTGAGGCCGATTCACTCAAAGTTTCGGTTGGTAAGAAAAACGTCCTCTCCGCCAGTGGCGCCGGATTTGTGCGGCTTGAACTCTATGCCAACGGCACGAAGGTCAGCGATATCTCGGGATCAGCGGGTGCGTTCGCCTGGACGCCTGCGGCCATCGGCACCTATTCGCTCGTCGTTCGCGGCGTCGCAGCCTCGGGTGAAAGCGTTGTCTCCGCGTCGTATCCCGCCAAGGCGGCGGTGTCGCGGTGGAATTGGCGCAACCCTTCGCCAGTCGGCACGGACCTCGCGGGCGCGGTGCGCGTCGATGGCAAATGGTGGGTCGTCGGGCGCAGCGGAGCGTTTCTCACCATCAACGCCGACGGCACGTTTTCACGGGTGGATTTTCCCACCACCCAGCATCTCACGGGCATCGCCTACGCGAACGGCCGCTTCGTCGTTTCCGCCGGTTACCTCGACAGTGCATCCGGGGAGGAAATCGGTCCACTTTGGACCTCGACCGACGGCTATGCGTGGACGCAGTTGCTCCCAAACGATCTCATCAATCTCAATTTCGTCACCTACGCGGCAGACAAATGGATCGCCGGCAGTGTCGGTTCCGTCCTGGTCACCTCGACCGACGGCGTCACCTGGTCGCGCCCCGCCAGCGGACTCAACACCCCGATCCGCGGCGCCGCCTTCGGCAACAACCTCTGGGTGGTCGTCGCGGGCGGCGGTAAGATCATTTCGTCCCCGGACGCCGTGCGCTGGACCGAGCGCACGAGCGGAGTGACGACCGACATGAATTCCGTAACGTTCAACAACGGCACGTTTGTCGCCGCCGGCCTCAACGGCGTGATTCTCCGCTCGACCGACGGCATCACGTGGACGCGCGCGACCACCGGTGTGACGACCAACCTCTACGGCGCCGGTGTCGTCGCGGGTTCGTTTCTCGCCGTCGGCGACAGCGGCCTAGCGCTGCGCATGGCCCACAGATTTGCCGCGACGCATGGGGCGGCGGGGTTTCGGGTTGGAGTCATGATATCGCTGCATGATCTGCACCATGGTGCTCAAGATGGCGTATCCCTTCCACAAGCACTCGAAGCCGGGCGGGCGGTCGC
>CANJIU010000051.1 GCA_947474365.1 Opitutia bacterium
CACAGTCGCAAGAGCACCCGCAGTTTTCAGGAGCATCTCGAAGCCCACAGTGCCGCCCGCGCCTTCGCGCTGATCACGGCGGATAACCCCACCGCCTGGCTTCCAAATTAGAAAAAATCAGCCGTACCGGATCGATGCAGTTGAGAGTTGAAGGATGAGAGTTGAGAGTTCCATCTCCAGGGCGGATTTGTGCGTTATCACCCTGGAAAATGTGACAGCACCTCCTGGTTTTGCTCTCAACTCTCAACAATCAACTCTCAACTGAATTCCTACGGCTGAGCCAGGCCCCGAGCACAGCCCAATTTCTGAATACGGGGGACGCGACGCCCCATCTCGTTTCGCCGGCGACGGGGGCGTCGCCGCTCCAGTAATCGCACGATTGTCGTCGCTGGCATTTCCCGCATTTCAAAATGGGATGGGTCCTCGGCCCGGGCGCATCTCCCAATCGACGGTGAGAACGTCGTCAGCCACCAATCGTTTCGTGGCCACGAGCGCCAGCGAGTGGAAGGTCGGTCGCGTTTTCCCGGTCCACTCGCTGGTGCTCGCGGCTACGGGTAACCGTCAACGTGGAGATGCGCCCCCTGGCCCCCGCATCCCTCCCGCCTTGCGCCCGGCGGGAATGCCTGCTGTGACTCCACCGTCGACATGTCCTGCACCTATTCCGACCTCAACGGCGCACGCGTCCTCGTCACCGGCGGAGCCAACGGCATTGGCGAAGCCATCGTGCGGCACTTTCATGCCCAGGGAGCCCAGGTGTTCTTCTGCGACACCGACGAGGCTGCAGGCCGAGCACTCGCCGCGGCGCTGCGCGGGCGAGCGACGTTCACGCGCGTGAATCTGAACCGTGAAAACGAAATCGTCCGCTGGGTGCGGCAGGCGACGAAGTCCGACGCGCCCCTCCACGCCGTCGTGAACAACGCCGCCCGGGATCCCCGCATGAGCCTGGCCAGCATGTCGGCCAAGGATTGGGACGGTCTCTTCGCCACCAACCTTCGGGCGTATTTCCTGGTGGCCCGCGAAGCCGTGCCCCACCTAATTCCCGGCCGGGGCGCGATTATCAACCTCGCCTCGATCACGTATCACATCGCGCCCGCCGCCATGAGCGCCTATGTCGCCACCAAGGGAGGCGTCATGGGCTTCACGCGTTCCCTCGCCCGCGAGCTCGGGCCTCAGGGCATCCGCGTCAACACTGTCTCCCCCGGTTGGATCATGACCGAACGCCAGCTCCAGCAGTTCGTGACCCCGGCGTTAAAGCGGTTGATCCGCCGCTCGCAGTGCGTGCCGGAACTCCTGCGGCCTGAAGACATCGCCGAGGTCGTGCTCTTCCTCGCCAGCGGCGCCAGCCGCGCGATCACCGGCCAGGAGATCCTCGCCGACCGTGGCTGGGCGCATTCGTAGCCAACGAACCAGCGGAGAGCGAAGAGCCGGGAGCGAAGAGCAAAAACCGCCGGAGGACTTCGTTTTCAGCGGCAGGCAGGAACGGATGATCGAGAATTCGGCTCTCCGCTCTTCGCTCTGAGCCCTCGACTGCATTGATTGGATCAAAAATCCGTCGTCATCGTGAAGCGATAACTGCGTGGGGCGCCCCAGGAGCCGGTGGTCGTCGTGGCGGAGAGATAATAGTCCTTGTTGAACACGTTGTCGACGTTCAGCGCGAACGTGGTCGCACGCTGGAAGACCCTGGTGTTACAACCCACAAGTACAGTCCCCACCGTGTAGGCGGGCGACCAGAGCGCGAGAACCGGACCGCCTTGTACCACGGCGGCGTTGCCGCGGAAGGTGGGCTGCCGCCAATTGGCGCCGCCACCGACGTAGAATCCCTTCAGCCGGCCGGTGGAAAACTCATAACGGGTAAAGACATTGGCGCGGGTCTTCGTGTAGCCGGCGTTGGGCACGCCCTCGGGAAACGTCAGCAGAAACGCGTCGAGCAACGGCGTGGGTTTGCCCAGCGCCTTGGCCTGAGCCTGAAAACTCTTCAGCAGCGGCAGGCGTTCCTCGGTTACGAGCTGGTTGGTGGCCCCATTGAGCACGAGACGCCAGTGCCGCGTGAGGTTGCCGACGAGTTCGAGTTCGTAGCCGCTCGTCCGGAGGTGCTGGTAGTCGGTGCCAGTGGCATTGAACGCGGAGCCAAAGACCGCCGTTACCTCGTCGCGAATCGCGATTGCCGGTGCCGGCGAGATACGCGAGTTCGGTTGAAAGTTACTGTAGTAAGTCGTGTTGATTTCCATCCGTCCGCCGAAAAGGCTCAGGCGAATTCCGGCGTCCTGCCCCTCGCCAGTCTGGATCTCCTGCTTCTTGCCCGGCGTGAACAAGTCGGTGCCTTCGCCGGCGGAAATTCGAAACGACTGCGCGCGGTTCACTGAGAACGCGAGCGTGTCATTCACGCGCAGCACGACGCCGTAATTGGCGCCATCGACGCTGTAGTGGACGAAGGCGGGATTGGGAGCGAACGCCCCCGGGATGTATTCGTTGACCCACGCGTTCTTGACCGGCTGCACGGCCCCGACGGTGGTCTTCATGTTGAAGTGATCCTGACGGTAGCCGACGAGGGTGAAGAAGTGGTTGTTGAAGTAGCTGCCGGATGCCCCGACACCAATCGAGGGAATGTAAAACCGGCGCTGGATGAAATTGCCGGTCGCAGGCACGCCATTCGACAAATCGGGAAACCACGCTGAGACTCCTGGTACCGGTCCAAAATCGCCCGTGATCCGAGGATCATCCCCGTCGCGCAGATAATAGCGCCGAATGAAACGGTTGTTCGTAAACGTGGCGCGATTGGCGGTGAAGGCCGCCTGCGTGACCGCTGGGTTGATCGTGCCCTGCCAGGCCGGATTGGACGGATCGATGTATTCGCCGTACTTCGGCTTCTTTTGGCCGGGGTTGTCCTGGTGCTGCTGCACGTTGAAGGCGAACTGCTGCTTCATCCACTTCGTGTTGAGATCATAGATGGCAGAGAGCCGGATGTCGCGGACGATGTTGCCGCTGAAAAAATCGGTGCGAAAATATTCCGAGTAGAGTTGGTTGAAGTTCGGATTGACGGTGCCGTTGGGCAGCGTCGGCGAGAGGTCGCGGAAGATGTTGCGCGCGGCGGCGATGCCGCGGATGTCCGTGTTGCGATCGTAGAAATTGCCCGAGAAGAGGAGGTGCAGATTTCTGCCAAAATGCTGCTCCATCTCGAGCGTGACCGTCTTGTAGTTGTCTCGCGACGTGTTGCTGGGGCCCGCAACGTGGAGGCCTCGCGGCACGACGGATGAGTCGATGGCGGTGAGGCCGGTGCCGTTGCTCCGGCGCTGCCCCGTGGCGCGATAATAGACGCCCGTGGCCGGGAGGTAGATCAGCCCGCCGGCCGCCGCGAGCGTGGATACGTTGGTGAAGGTGTAGTTCTCGAGGAACAGCCCCATCGAATTGACGGAGGTGGTGGCGGAATGCTCGACGAGCACACTGATGGACGTCTTGGCAAACGGCCGGTAGGTGACCGCCCCGTAGAGGCCGCGGATGCCACGGCTCTGGTTGTTGGTCCAGCCGTCGCTGTCACTGACGGCGGCGGCAAAACGGATGGCGAGCTTGTTGCGCACGACGATGCGATTGAGGTCAATCTCCGCGCGACGGAGATTGTTTCCCTTGATCTGGTCGCTGCTCAGGCCGCCGGCACCGAACATCAGCTTCACGCGGTTGAGGTCGCGAGTAAAGAGACCGTGCTTGGTGACCTGGTTGTTCGCTCCGCCGAGATCCGCCTCGCCATAGAGGAACGCGTTCGGTCCGCGAAGCAGCTCGACACGCTCGGTGGTGAACGAGTCCATCGGCGAGTACCAAATCCATCCGTTGCGGAGGGCGAAACTGTTGCGGACACCGCGGAAGATGAGCTGATTCGGCTGGGCGGGATCGGGACTTTGCTCGCCGGTTACGAACCATCGCGACATCTCCTCGATGTTGAGCACGGCGAGATCCTCGATCAGCTGCGAATTCATGATCGAGATTGAGTTGGCGACGTTCTTGAGCTCCTGCACCGTTCGCATTCCCGCGGTCGTGTGCATCGATTCGTAGCCCAGGTCCTTTTCGTCGGTGACGGTGAACACTGAGAGGGAAACGGCTTCGTCGGTTTTCCCGGCCGAGGCGGGAGCGGACGACTGAGCTGACTGCGCGATCACGCGCGCCGCGACCGCCAAGGTCAGGAGCAGGGCAATTCTCTTCATGGTGGGTGGGGTCTTGGGGTCCGGGTGAAGTAATGCGCGCACGGCGAATCGTCGAGCGGCATCTATGCCACAACGGAGTCCATCGGCGGCAATCGACAGGCAAGCACCCGCTCCTCCGGCCGCACGTTAACCCGTGCGGCGACACGCAAACCCTCGCCACCGCACCCGAGCGGGCGCGGATGGGTAATCATTCCGCCGTCACGACGTCTAGCCAGCAGGAGCGGTCACACGGGGTGGCCGCCCTCCCCGCCTCACTCCGGCATCACCACCGAAATGTGCAGCTCTTTCAATTGCCGCGCCGTGACCGGCGTCGGGCTCTGGGCCATGAGATCCTGCCCCTTTTGCGTTTTGGGGAACGCAATCACGTCGCGGATGCTCGTGGTGCCGCATAACAGGGCGCACATGCGGTCGAGACCGAACGCGATGCCACCGTGCGGAGGAGCGCCATAGGTAAAGGCCTTCAGCATGTAGCCGAACCGGCTTTCCACGACATCGGCCGGAATCTTCAGCACATCTTCGAAGACCTTCTTTTGCAGCGCCGGCTGGTGAATGCGGATCGAACCGCCACCGAGTTCCATGCCGTTCAGCACGACATCGTAGTGCTGGCCGCGCACCGCCTTGGGATTGGTGTCGAGCAATGCCGCATCTTCCGGCACCGGGGCCGTGAACGGATGGTGCGTCGCCACATAACGGTTCTCCGCTTCGTCGTGCGACATCAACGGGAAATCGATCACCCAGAGAAACTGCCAGTCGTCGTGCCGAATCGTGAGCTTCCCCCTCTTGACGAGGAGCTGCGCCGCCTCGAGCCGCAGCCGGCCGAGAATCGCACACGCCTTTTCCCAGGGCGCCGCGGCGAAAAAGATAATGTCGCCCTCGCCGATGCCGAGCTTCGCCGTGAGTTCCGCTTTTTCCGCCTCGGAGAAGAACTTCACGATCGGCGACTTCCATTCGCCGCCCTCCACCTTGATGAAGGCAAGGCCCTTGGCGCCGAGTGATTTTGCGATCTCCTCGAGGCTCTTGAGCTCACCTTGCGTGAGGTCGGCGAGGCCCTTGGCGTTGATCGCCTTGATTACCCCGCCGCCCGTGGCGGTCGAGGCGAAGACCTTGAAGGCCGACGTCTTGAAAAGTTCGGTGAAGTCGACGAGTTCGAGGCCGAAGCGCACGTCGGGCTTGTCCACGCCGAAACGGTTCATCGCGTCGTGGAACGCCATGCGCGGAAACGGCGTCGGGATGTCCGTGCCGAGGATGTCCTTCCACAGCTTCTTCAGCATGCCTTCGAACAGCGCATAGATGTCCTCGCGGGTGACAAACGACGCCTCGACGTCCACCTGCGTGAACTCCATCTGCCGGTCCGCGCGCAGATCCTCGTCACGGAAACACCGGGCGATTTGAAAATACTTCTCCACGCCCGCCACCATGAGGATCTGCTTGAACTGCTGGGGCGACTGGGAAAGCGCGTAGAACTGGCCGGCGTGAATGCGCGACGGCACCAGATACTCGCGGGCGCCCTCGGGCGTGCTCTTGAAGAGCGCCGGCGTCTCGACCTCGATGAACTCCTGGGAGTCGAAATAATCGCGGATCGACTTGGCCGCCTTGTGGCGCACCTGAAGGTTCTTGCGCATTTTCGGCCGGCGCAGATCCAAGTACCGGTAGGTCAGCCGCAGGTCCTCGTTGACCTTGTCGCCTCCGACATCGTCGAGCGGAAACGGCGGCGTGTCGGAAATATTGTAAATCTCCAGCGACGACGCCACGACCTCGACTTCGCCCGTGGGGAGATTCTTGTTTTCCGTTCCCGCCGGCCGATGCACGACGGCGCCCGTGATGCCGATGACCGACTCGGTCTTCAGGTGCTTCAGCTGCTCCGCCAGCGTCGCGTTGTCATGCGGCTCGAGCTTGATCTGGGTGACGCCTTTGCGGTCACGAAGGTCGACGAAAATGATGCCGCCTTGGTCGCGGATCGTATCGACCCAGCCGAGGAGCGAAACGGTCGCGCCGAGGTCGGAGGGAGTGAGCTGGGCACAGTGATGGGTGCGCTTCATGGAAACGTAGGTCGGACAGGAGAACGCAGCGTCGCCGCGTAGCGCAAACAGATTCTCGGGCATCCGGCGCATCCGGCGCATCCGGGCGCATCTCCAGTTGACGGTTATCCGTAGCTGCGAGCGCCAGCGAGTGGAACGGCAGAACGCGACCCAGCGTCCACTCGCTGGCGCTCGCGGCTACGAGAGGGTTGCTTGCTGACGATATTCTCAGCGTCAATTGGCAGACGCGTCCGGCGCATCCGGCATCTGCCACCAGCGGTAGTGGCGGATTGATGACCGGCAGGTCGACCGCACTTGACCGTGCCGCAACTCCCAGCGCAGGTGTTCTGCAATAGGAGGCGTGCCGGGAAAAAACTTCACACGCCTGCTTGCACTGACGAGGCAAGCCTCTCAGGGTCCCGGGCCTTAGCTGCGTGTTAGAACCCCTTTTCGAATATTTTCACGGCTCCCCGCTGGCCCTTTTTGGGCTGCTTGGAGTGCTTATCCTCTGCGGTGTCGGCCTGCCGATCCCTGAGGACATCATCCTGATCACGGCCGGGCTGATCGCGGGTGAGAGCCATCTTTCTTGGGTTCACACGAGCGTGCTGATGTATTTTGGCATCATCGCGGGCGATTCCCTCGTCTTTGGGATTGGCCGTCACTTCGGCTGCCGGCTGCTCGAACAGCGCTGGGCTCATCGAATGCTTTCCGGCGAGAAACGGGATCGGATCAGGCGCATGTTCGAACGTTATGGGATCACCGTGTTCTTTGTCGCCCGTTTCCTGCCCGGTTTGCGCGCGCCGATTTACTGCACGGCCGGCGCGATGCGAGCCAGCTATGGAAAGTTCGTCCTCATCGACAGCTTGGCGGCCTTGATCAGCGTGCCCGCGTTCGTGTGGCTGGGCCATTGGATTTGGACCCGGTTCGGAGACGACCTCGCTCGAGTCAGCGGCGCGTTGTCCCGCGGCCACTCCTTGACGCTGGTTGTGGCAGCGGTGTGTGTTGCGGCATTGATCGGCTTTACCTGTTTCGCGCTGCGCAAGCCGGAACGCGCCTGAGTTTCGGAGGGAAAGGGGTCCGCCGCCTACCCCCCGAACGCGGAACTAAACGGCCGCCATCAGGCCGTGACCACCAGGCTCTCGCCCGTCATCTCCGCCGGTTTCGACAGCCCCATGAGCGCGAGCACGGTCGGTGCAATATCCGCCAACCGGCCGCCGCTGCGCATCTTCGTTCGGCCCGAGACGAAACCGTCACCGACCACAAACACCTCGACGAGATTCAACGTGTGCGCCGTATGCGGGCCGTTGACGATCGGATCCCACATCTGCTCCGCGTTGCCGTGGTCCGCGCAGACGACCGCACGCCCGCCGACGCTCTCGATCGCCGCCAGCAACTCCCCCACCCCGCGATCGGTCGCCTCGACGGCCTTCACGGTGGCGGGCAACGAGCCCGTGTGCCCGACCATGTCTGGGTTGGCAAAGTTCACGACCACGAGTCCGAATTTTCCCGACAGAATCGCCGCCTTCGCCGCCGCGGTCACTTCCGCCGCCGACATCTCGGGCTGCATGTCGTAGGTCGGAACCTTTGGGCTGGCCGGACACGCCCGTTCCTCGCCTGGAAAAGGCTCCTTGCGGTAGTTGTTGAAGAAAAATGTCACGTGCGGGTTCTTTTCCGTCTCGGCGCAGCGGAACTGCGCGATGCCGGCGTCGCTCACGACCTTGCCGAGGATGTTCTTCAGCGCCTCCGGTTTCGGAGAAATCACCTTCACCGGCAACCCACTCTCGTACTCCGTCATCGTCGCATAATAGAGGTCCAGCTTGGCACCCCGATCGAACTCCTTGAACCCGTCGATCACGAAGGCCCGCGTGATTTCCCGCGGACGATCGCCGCGATAATTGTAGAACAGGACGGCGTCGCCGTTGCCGATCGTCGCGACCGGTTTTCCGTCCGCGCCGAGCACCCACGTGGCCGGGACAAACTCGTCGCCCTTCTGCGTCTCGCTGAGCGGCTTCGCGTAGTAGTTCGCCACCGCGGCGGTGGCACTCGGGGCGGTCGCGACCGCCGCTCGCCCCGTGAGCATGTCGTAGGCCTTTTGCACCCGCTCCCAACGGTTGTCCCGATC
Organism: Opitutia bacterium; assembly: GCA_947474365.1. GTDB lineage: Bacteria > Verrucomicrobiota > Verrucomicrobiia > Opitutales > Opitutaceae > ER46. The sequence continues at coordinate 8,334 of CANJIU010000051.1, forward strand.
CATCGCCCAAAAGCGGCCGCACACCGTCGCGATCGTACCGACGCCGATCGCGCGGCACTGCTCCTCCACCTGCTTGATGTAGCCCAACCCGCCCGACGGCGGCGTGTCACGTCCGTCGGTAAACGCGTGGATGAACACCTGTTTCGCCGTCAGACCGTCTTCCTTCGCCTGGCGCAGAATGCCGTAAAGATGTTCCAACATGCCGTGGACGCCGCCGTCGGACACGATGCCCATCAGGTGGAGTTTTGCGGACGGCGACGCTTTCACGCGCGCCACGGCTGCGTGCCAGACCGGGTTGCGCGCCAATTGCTTATCGGAAAACAGCTTGTTGAGGCGCACCAGTTCCTGGTCCACGACGCGACCCGCGCCGATGTTCTCGTGGCCGACCTCGGAGTTGCCCATCTGACCGTCGGGCAGGCCGACATCGAGTCCGCTCGCCGACACCAGCGCGTGCGGATAGCGCGCGTGCAGCGCATCATCGCACGCCTTTTTGGCGAGATAGACGGCATTGGTCGCGTTCTGCGAGGCATCGGGATTCTTGCCCCAGCCATCGCGAATGACGAGGAGGACGGGCTTGCGCGGAGTGCTCATGGAGAAAAGAAATCTCACGTTTGCCGGCTCCTCTCGCGACACTAAAGGTAAAATTTCAGGTAAAATCGCCGCCAAGCCCCCCTTCGCCGGACGATCAGGCTTACAAATTACGGGCCTGTGCCGAAGATGGCAGCAAGTCTGCTAATCGAACCCCTCGATGTCCCTCATCATTCGAGACCAATTGGTAACCCCGCCGACCTGGTTTTCCTCGTTCCGCGATCTGACGCTCTATTGTCACTGCTTCATGCATGCGGAGATCGTCATCGAATCCGAAGACCCCGATCCCTACTGGAAGTGGATCCGGGCGCGGGGCGGGATGGATTTTGTCGAGGACTTCGTCCGCCCCGGCACCGAGGAAGGCGTCCGGCTTGACGTCGAGCCCAATTACCCGCGTTCCGTCATCACGGATCGCATCGCCCCCGAGAACGTCCACCGGCTGATCGCCCAGTTGCAGTTTTGCGGGCGACTGGCGTGAGCTTTCCGCCTTGCGGCGGACCGATTAATCGAGGTCTTTGCGGGGTAACCACCGCTCCCATGCCCAAACTCGCCATTTTATTGCTCAACCTCGGTTCGCCCGACTCCACTTCGGTCCCGGACGTAAAGCGCTACCTGCGCGAATTTCTCGGCGACGAACGCGTGATCGACAAGCCCGACTCTGCCTTCCTGCGCGGCATACTCGTCAACGGGATCATCATTCCCTTCCGGGCGAAAAACTCGTCGCATGCCTACTCGACAATTTGGACCGAACAGGGCTCGCCGCTGATCGTGACGAGCAAACTCGCCCACGCCGCGCTGCAGAAACGCACCTCCGCGCCCGTCGACCTCGCGATGAACTACGGCAATCCGTCAATCCCCGACGCGCTGCGCCGCCTCGTCGCCGCCGGCGTCGAGGAAGTCCTGCTCTTCCCGCAATATCCGCACTACGCGATGTCGAGTTGGGAAACCGTCGTCGCCAAGGTGCATCGCGAAGCCGCCACGCTCGCGCCCAAATTGAAGGTCGAGAGCATCCTCCCGTTCTACGCCGACCCAGACTACATCGACGCCCTCGTAGCAAGCGCCCGGCCCTACCTGGCGCAGCCGCACGATCATCTGCTTTTCAGCTACCACAGCATCCCGCAGCGCCACCTGACCAAGGCCGACTCGTCCAAGGCGCATTGCCTCACGGTGGCCGATTGTTGCAACAGTTGTTCGCCCGCCCACGCCACCTGCTACAAGGCCCAGGTCACCCGAACGACCCACCTTTTCGCGCAGCGCGCCGGCCTCGACCCCGCCCGTTGGTCGATCGCGTTCCAATCGCGCATCGCGGGCGAACCGTGGCTCACCCCCTACACCGATTTCGAGTACAAGCGCCTCGCCGCCGAGGGCCGCTCGCGTCTGCTGGTGATCACGCCGGCATTCGTCACCGACTGCCTGGAGACGCTGGAAGAGATCCGCGTCCGCGGCGCGGAGGAATTCACCGCCGCCGGCGGCAAATCGTTCACCCACATTCCGTGCCTGAACGACCACCCCGCCTACATCGATTTTCTCGCCAAACGCACGCGCGAATGGCTGGATCGAAACTAACTTGAACGAGATTGCAGCCAGTCGCAACGCCAGCGTCCACGCGGCCGAAGCCGCGCCCGCCGCAGTGTTGTTCCTTGATGCGAACGGCCGGATTTCCGCCGCCAACACCTCGGCGCGGCAACTCTGGCAGACAGGGGAGAACGAATTGATCGGCGAGGCCTTCGCCACGCTCTTCGCTTTCGAAGTGGTGTCCAACGATCCGGAGTTTCTCGAGGCACAATGGGAGGTCGTGCTCGCCAGTGCGCTCGACCGTTCGACGACATTTTCGATCCAGCCGCGCGAAGGCGCCCCGCGCGACATGCGCGTCCGCATTGAAAGGACCGTCGGATCCGCCACCACCTACATCGCCACTGTGCATGCCCCCGTCGCGACCCCGACGGCGACCGTCACTGCCGCCAACGATGAAGCGGCGGCCGGCTTGAAGCTCCTGACTGAAAAAGGCCCCGGGGGATTCTTCGACCTCAACCTCAAGGGCGGCCACGTTCAGTTTTCTCCGGTCTGGAAAAGAATGCTCGGTTACGCCGCAGCTGAATTGCCCGACACCTTGGAAACGTGGCATCGCTTGATCCATCCGGACGATTCCAGCGCTGCCCCGGACAAGCTCAGCAAGAAGCTCAGCGCCAGCGCGAGCGTGCTCAGTGTGACCAGCCTGCGGCCGTTCAGCGTCGAGTTCAGGATGAAACACCAGCGCGGCCACTGGACGTGGGTGCAGTGCTTCGGCGTTCAGGTGCTGGCAGTGGGGGGCGCCCTCGAACGCGTGGTCGGCGTGCATCTCGATATTTCCGAGCGAAAGGAGCTGGAAGACGCGCTCGTCGCCAACGACGCCCGGCTCCAAGACCTGAGCAACAACGGCCCGCTCGCCGCGTTCGAATTGGATTTCGCCAACGGCGTCTTTTGGTTTTCCCCCGCCTGGGAGGCCCTGCTGGGCTATGACGAAGGCGAACTCGCCCTCGAGGCCGCTTCGTTCGCCGCCGCCCTGCCGGCCGAGGAAGCCGCCGCGGGAGTCGAGGCCTGGCTGCTCAACCGCGCCCCCGGCCAAAATGCCTTTGCCGAAATCGTACGTTTCCGTTCCAAGACCGGCAAACCGGTGCCGGTGCTCTTCGGCGCTCACCGCACCGTGACCCGCAAACGCGAACTCGTCCGCGTCGTCGGCTTTGCCTGCCAAATCCCCGCCGGCGCCGCGGCCGAAGAGGGAGCGCTTCCGGTTCCCCTGGTCAACGAAGCCTTCGGCACGCTGGCGGAAGGCGTGATCGTCACGGATGCGCGCGGAAAGATTATTTTCGCCAACCCGACCGCCCTGCGCCTCATGCAGCTCGACGCCGCCGCAGTCCGGGGACAGGCCGTCGGCGACGTCTTCCGGCTCGTCAACCGGCAGAGCAAGCGCCCGGGCGACGATCCGGTCGAACGCGTGCTCTCCGCCGACCAACCGTTGCCGCTGAGCGGCGACGACGCCCTCGCTCCAAACGCCGAGGGCGCAACTCCCCTACCCGTCGTGTGGACCGCGCGCGCCGCGCTCGGGCCGGACGGCAAGGCCCTCGGCATCGTAATCGTCTTCCGCAATCCGGACGAGATGACCCTGACCTGGGATGAACTGATCAAGTCCAACCGCTTCGAGTCGCTCGCCCTGCACGCCGGCGGCATCTCGCACGATTTCAACAACCTCCTCACCACGATTCTCGGCGCCGTCTCGCTGGCCAATGACAACCATGATTACACCGCGCTCGGAGACGCGGAAAAATCCTGCATGACGGCGAAGGGGCTGACCAAGCAGCTGCTGTCGTTCGCCAAGGGCGGCACCGGCACCCAAACCGTCTGTGCGCCCAAAGAGATCCTCGAGGATTCGCTCAAGATTGCCGCCGCCGCGTCCACGGCGGGTATCGCCCTCGACGTCCCCGAATCGATCGAAAACGTCTGTGTCGACAAGGCGCAGATTCTGCAGGTTTTCCAAAATATCATGGTCAACGCCCTGCAGGCGATGCCGCCCGCGCCCCACCGCGCGCGGCTGCAAGTTCGGGCGGGCAACATTTCGCTGGTGGATGATCAGGTGCCGTCTCTCCCTGCCGGCGACTATGTCGAATTCGAGGTGCGAGACAACGGGACCGGCATCAAACCCGAGCACGTCGCAAAGATTTTTGACCCGTTCTTCACGACGAAGAAGCACGGCACCGGGCTGGGCCTCGCCACGGTGCTTTCCCTCGTCCGCAAGCACGGCGGACAGATCGGCCTCGACACCCAGGTCGGCGTCGGCACCGCGTTCACCGTGTATCTGCCCAAGGCGGAAAAGCCCATCGAGGTACAACCGCGGAAGAGTGCCTCGCTGCGCTTTGGCACGGGACGCATCCTGTTCATGGACGATGATCCCAAGATCTCCGCCCTCACTGCCACGATGCTGACGAGCCTCGACTACAAGTACGACCTGGCCAAGAACGGCGACGAGGCGATCACGTTCTACCGGCACTCGCTCAATCTCGGCAAACCCTACGACGCGGTGATCATGGATCTGACGGTGGTCGGAGGGATGGGCGGCGAGGAATGCTTCTACGAACTACGCAAGCTTGACCCCGAGGTGCGCGCGATCGTCGCCAGCGGCTACGACAACGACGACATGAAGCGCCAGTTTTTCGAAAAGGGATTTCTCGGCTACCTCACAAAACCCTACCGCGTGCCGGAACTCGGCAAGGTGTTGAAGGACGCGATCGGCTGAGCCAAGAGCAAGGCGCCCGACAGGACTATTCCCGCCAGGTAAACGCGTGGCAGAGCGCAACGCCCGCCGCATCGGCCTCGTCGAGCGCGAGTGTCCGGCCATGGCCGAGGAGCGCCATCACGGTGCGGGCCATCTGCTCCTTGCTCGCGCGGCCGGCACCCACCACGGCCTGCTTCACCCGCAACGGCGGGTATTCAAACACCGGCAAATCATGCAGCGCCGCCGCTGCAATCGCCGCTCCGCGCGCCGCACCGAGGATCTGCGCCGTACGGATGTTCTGCACGTAAATCGTCTGCTCGAGCGCCACGTGGCGCACGCCCGTGCCGGTGAGGAACGCCGTGACCGCGCGGTGAATTTCGCCCAGCGCCATCGCCATCGAATGCTTCGGCGGGACCTTCACCGTCTGACAGCGCAGGAGCACCGGCTGCCGGCCTGCCGCAAATTCAATCAGGGCCAGCCCCGTGCCGCGCAGCGACGGATCGATGCCGAGAACCACCCCGGCAAACGGCGCCCGCGGCTTCACGGCGAGCGATTGCTGCCCCGTCTCCGCGGCATTGCCCGGCAAGGCAACCGCCGCCGGCACGGCCTTGCCCGCCAGTTTCGCCGCCCACATCTGCCTGACGTTCATCCGCGCCATCGTAATCGCATGTTAGTCATCGCGAGGGAGACGAAGGTCGCAGTCGCACTCCAGCCAGAACTGTGGCGGTGCCCCGATTCCTCCCAAAGAACGAGCTCGTCGATCGGGACAATCACCGTTCGCGCAACTGACCGGGCACGAGGCGCACCGGACCGAAGAGGCCGGACGCGATCGGGTCGAGGTCCTTCCACGACTTGCGTTGCGAATTCGTGATGTTGGTGCGGGTGCGACGTTCCGCCCCGGGCAAATGGGCGTCGCCCACGAGCCGGTTGTGCCAGGTATTGATCACCTCAACCGCGAGTTGGTTTTCCCCTTCGCGCAACGCCTCGGTGCAATCCACCCGGAAGGGCGGCGTCCAGAGCACACCGAGGGACTTTCCGTTGAGCGTCACTTCGCCAATCGTCCAAAGGTGTCCGAGATCGAGTTCGACGCGGCAGCCGGGCACCCGCCAGCCAGCGGGAAGCGTGAAGCTTTTCCGATACGTGCCCGCACCGGAAAAGGCCTGCAGTCCGGCATCGTGTGTTGCCGTCCACGGCCCGACCTGTGCCTGCGTCACCCGGCCGGGCGCGCCGAGTGGAGAGGCAAAGTCGATCGTCCAATCGCGGTCGAGCGCGAGGGGCGCGGGCAGGCCGGCGGAGTTCTCGTCAAACGCAACGAACGGTGCGGCCACGGACTGCTCGCGAAAGATCACGAACGTCGATCCGTGGGGCGCAAAAACGAGCGGCACCTCGACGCCGGCGGCGGTGTGGCGGAACCCGGGCGCGCGGACGATACGGCCCGAAACCGGATCCCAGAGTTCGGGCGTCAGCCCGCCAGCGCGAAAGGTGGCGTTCTCGCTGACGGCGACGGCGGTCTTGTTCCGCACGAAATAAATCTCATCCCCGCCATCACGCCGATGCGTGAAGTCGAGCGCGGGGCCCGCGGTGAAGTCCGGAACGATCCCGAGCGCCGCCAAGACCTGCCGCTCTGGCACGCCCGTGTAGACGCGGCCGCGGCCATGAACGCGGCTGCTGCGGGTCTGGCCACCGAGGTCGGCCCAGAGTTTCGCCGCGAGTTCGCGCACGCGGGCGTCGCTCGCCGGGAAACCTTCGAGGCCGGAGGCGCGGGTGGGCTTGCAACCGACAACCGTCGCGCCGGCAGCGACAAGCGCCTCGATTTTGGCGAGGACCGCCGGATGGATGTCATCGCGGTCGGGCAGCACGAGGACCGCGTAGCTCGTTCCCTCGGGCAGGGTAAGGCGGCCGTCGCGCACCGTAAACCGGTTGAGCAGCACATCGGCATTGGTGACGTCGTAGTCGTAACCTGGACCAAGGGTGGCGGGATTCTTGCGCGGGAGGACGAAGTTCATTCCGGCGTCCCCATAGTAATAGAGCACGTCGGCCACAAACTGACCGCGCTGGAGGAGGAAGGATCCGCGCGCGAGGTAGTCGAGGAACGGCTTCGCTTTCGGCCACCACGTGACACTGCGGCTGAGATGCGTGCCGGCGCCGTAAACCAGCCCAGGCAAACCGGCGTCCGGCGGCTGGTGCGTCCACGTGTGCCAGACGAAGTGATTACCACCTTCGGTGAAGACCCGGTCCGCGCTCGGCTTGAGGTCCTGCGGACCTTCCGCCCAATGGTGAAACGAGGTGAACGACTCAAGATGCACGCGTGACTTGCCGTAAATGTGCGCGGCGGAGGCCGGCTCTTTGATGACGTTGATCGCGTCGTTCTCCGGCCAGAACGGCCAGAATTCACCCTGCACACTGTCCATGGCACCGTGGGCCAAAAGGGCATCAATCGGCGGCGTGTGGATGGGCGGACCGGGACCGCCGGCTTCGGATTTTATTTTCAGACCAGCAGCGCGGACAACCTCGGCGGCAGTGCGGTAATAAGCGTCGACCACGACTTCACCGAGCGTTTTCCGATAGTCGAAAAGGAACCGCTCCGTGTTTTGCTCGCCACCGATGCGCGCACCGAAAATCGCCGGAAGAAACGGCGTGAGATCGTAGCCACGACGGCGCTTGAACTCGCCCGCGAAGACCGGCGACCACACGCGGCCGACGACCTCGTAGCTTGCAAGGTAGAGGTTGCCGATGCCGCTCGTCGACAAATCCCGCCCGAGGCCGGCCCGAAGCTGCGCGATGACGTGATTCATGTGGATGCGCGTCGCCGCGGCGCTGAGATGATCACTCGCATAGCCGTCGGAGGCCGGGCTGGGCACCTTGAGCTTTTCGCCTGTGACCATGCAGACATAACGCAGAATCGTCCACGTTCCGGGCGGCGCGTCCCACCGCAAACGACCCTCGCGGTCGACGTGCTCGGTTACATCGACGACTTCCTTCGGATCGACGATGTCAAACGACGGGCGGCCCGCGGTCGCGAACACCCCGCCGGCGCCCTCGCGCAGACCATCGTGAAGTTTGCCGGCGCTCCATCCATTGAAGGTCAGCGACTCGGGCTCGCGTACAAGCAGCGCACCGGAGCGCGTCGGATCAGCGCGGTGCGAGGCGGCGAGGTTCCGTCCTTCCGCGTCAATCACCTCGAACTCACCAAGCGTCCAACGCGGACGGGCCTCGTCGTGTCCCCCCAGCAGTCGAAGTCGGACGAAGTTCCCGCGCGTCCCCGCGGGCAGCGCGAACCGTTGCGGACCGGCCTTCGGGGTGAGCGTACCGTGCAATACCTCGGTAAAGTCACTTTCGTTGGTACCGGAAGCCGAAACGGACACACTGAACTCGCGCACCGGCGTCATCGTCGCGGCGAGATCCTTGGGAGCGTTGGGCGTGCCTTGATCGAAGACCACGGTCGCCAACGGGTGAACGCCCACCGGATCGAGGCGCAGAACGAATTCATGCGCCGGCAGTCGGCGCGGCGCGCGCAGCGCCAGCACCGCGACATCCGTCCAAAACGCGGGTCGACCATCGGCACCGAGTGGCGCGGTTCGTTCCGGCGTGGGAAACGGCAACACCGCGTCGACCTTCGTGCCGCCCGTGACCGTCGACTCGGCGGAATAGAGCCCCATGCTCGCGTACCGCGACTCGATCCACGGACCGCCCATGTCCCAACTGCTGATGACGGAAACGTCGACCTCCAGGCCAAGTGTCTTCGCTTGCTCGGTCGTCGCACGCAGCTGGCTGACCCATTGCGCGCTCAGAAACGCCGGGCCGGGAGGAGGAATCGTGGCCTTGTCGCCCCGCGCGCCCATCTCAAAGATCAGCACGCCGCCGAGGCCAGCGTCACGCATGGCGCGAAGTTCCTCGGCGGCCGTCCGCGGGTGGACATAGCCGTTGAGCCACAGCCAATACGTGTGCGGGCGAGCGGCCGGCGGCGGCAGGCGAAAACCGTTTTCCAATGATGGCTCGCCCGCCACCGCGCGCAGCGCGAGTAGCACGACGATCGCGAACGCACGAACCGACGGAGCGCGCATGGTTATTTCTCCCGGTTGATGATGACGGTCTCAAGGCCGAGCGCCTCGCCGATCCGCCGGAGCGACTGCGCGCGGTGTCCGACGCCGAGCGCAAAGTGATGCGTCGGCCCCTCGGCCACCCAACGCTTGAGAAACGTGCGCACGTCGGGCCGGAAAAAACCGCGGGTATTGGTGTTGCCCGTCGCGGGGATCGGACCGTGGACGCTCTCTCCCTCCGCGATGATGAACTTGAACTTGCCCGCCGCCGTGACGCCCACGCTGAGCATCGTGATCGGTCCCTCCTTGATCTTGAATTCGACGCCCGCGCCCTTCCCGGGCTTGCCGTGGTATTTGACGAGGCTGCGGAGGACAGGCTTGGCGGCAGCGATGTTGATGTGATGCGGACCGTCGTGCCCCACGAGCACGAAGCCCTCGCGAAAATCAATCGGGTGAAACTCCGCGAAACTCCCGCCAATGCCGAGTCGGTCCATGATGAGCATCGCGACGCACGTCTTCAGATCGGACTCGCCGCACATCGGGAAACCAGCCGCGGTGAGGAGCGAGTTGCCAACGATGAGGTTCGTCACGAGTTCACGGAGCGGGCTTCCGGCCTCACCTTCATAATAGTAGGCGAGTCCGTCGAGTTCGTGGTGCGCGATGAACCGATCGAGCGCCACGGCCGTGCGAGCCGCAACCTGAAGGTCCTCGTCGGTGAGTTTGCGGGTGAGCGGATCGGACTTGGGATCGGGCGTGTCGAAGAGCGCAAGAATCTCGGCGCTCTTGGCGGTAATCTCGGCGGTCGTGATATCCCGGCTGAGACGGAGCAGATCGTCTGCCTCAGTCTGGACAATGTGGCACCCGAAGGCGGCGGTGAGCGCGGTCTGATCGGTCTGCATGTCGAGCATGTGCTCGATCGGATGGCCGAAATGCCCCAGGCGCGCGCGCCTCAAATCGTGGAGCGCCATCGCGATTTCACACCACTCGACGAGTTCGGCCTCGGCGACCGGGTCGTCGTAGAGCGTTCCAAGGATGACCTCGGGCGGGCGCTTTCCCATGCGGATGGCGACACCGGTGAACTCGGGCACCGAGCAAAAGTCATCGTTGGCGAGCTGCAGATGGGTCGTCGCCTTCGCGTAGTCCATCGCGGCGAGCGGCTGGAGGGCGACCAGCACGATCGGCACATCGAGGCCGCGGATGATCGCCCCAAACGTGGCCGAGGTGGCGTACGTGACCATGTCACAGAAAACGAGATCGAGGTCGGCGGCCTTGAGTTTCGGGAGGAGCGTGTAGGCATCCTGTGCCTTGTCCACCATCCCGAAGTTGGTGACGGTCGCGCCGGTGGCGGAGACACGCTGTTCGAGCACGGCGAGTTTCGCGCGCAACTCGTCGAGCAAACCGGGAAACTGCCCCCAGTAGACGTGGTAGCCGACGCCAAAGAGGCCGATGCGCGCAGTGCGCGGCTTCCGGCGCGGAATACGAACGACAGGTTCGGACAAAGATTGAAATGGAGCAGACATGGAAAACGATCAGCGGAGCGGCGAACGGCCGCTCAGAATCAGCCACGCAAGCGGATAGACGACGCCGGACACGAGGAAGATGGGTGTAAACGAATAGTGATCCACCACGGGGCCGATCACGAGATTAGACAACATCCCGGCGATGCCGCCGAAAAAGCCCGTCAGGCCGACCGTCGTCGCGACATCCCGCGGCTCCACGGTGTCACCAATCAGCGTCATGAAGTTCGTGATCCAGACGCCGTGCGCAAACATCAGCACGCACATGAGTGCGATCGCAAACACGGGAGTGCCGGCAAGAACAACAAAGAACGACGCGGGCGTCAGCAACGCCGCCACCAGCATCAGCGTCATCCGGGCCCGCCGCTGCGGCCAGCCGCGCGCGACACACATGTCCGACACCTGTCCGGCACCGAGGTTGGCAACTTCAAGGGCGAGAAACGGAATCCAGGTCAGCGCCCCGATGGCCGCCAGCGACATGCCGCGTTCCCGGGAAAGATACTGGGGAATCCAAAACATGTAGAAATAATACACGGGATCGAAACAGAAGCGCGCCGCGAGCAGCCGCCGCACCTCGCGCCGGCCCAGCAGCGCCCGCCAACCGGAGATCGGAAGATTTGCAGCATGTGACCGCGTGACGGCTGGCACGCCGCGAAAGGCGAGCATCCAACCGATCAGCCAAATCGCACCGAGCGCAGCCGTCGCCGCAAACGCGCCCCGCCAGCCGACGTGGGACGCGGTCCAGACCACCAGGGGCGGAGCAATCATTGACCCCAACGATGCGCCACTCGTGGCGAGCCCGATCGCAATACCGCGGCGTTTGGGATCCATCCATTCGACCGCACCCTTGATCGCTCCGGGAATCGCGGGGCCCTCCCCGGCCCCAAGTAAAAACCGCGCCGCACCGAGTGAGAGCGGGCCGACCAAGAAGGCATGCGCCGCGCTGGCCACCGACCAAAAGCCCACCGAGAGCGCCAGACCACGGCGTGTGCCCAGCACGTCCATCACGCGACCGCCGAGCACGAGCATGATTGTATAGCTCAGGACGAAAGCGAACACGACCCGTGAATACGAGGTATTCGTCATGCCAAACTCCGCGATGATCTGCGGCGCGAGGACGCTGAGCACCTGCCGATCGAGAAAACACAGCGCCGCCGCGAAAAACAAGAGGCCGCAGAGGACCCAGGCGCGGAGCGGTGAAATCATTGCGAGCGGCAACCGGGGCACATGAGCGTGGAACTAGAAGCCGAGTGCGACGGAGAGCCGGAAGCTGCGCGGCTCGCGCGGCACGACACGCCAGTAGCCATCCCCCACGCGGTTCAAGCGGATGATCTGCGCGTCGGTATTGTCGAGCAGGTTGGCGATATTGAGTTGCACGCGCAAGGTGGTGCCGGCTCCGAGCGGACCGGACTTGAGCTTCGTCGCATACCCGAAAAGCGCATCCACATTGTAGATTTCCGGGCCGTAGAGGACTTTCCCGAGCACGTCCTTGCCCAGCGCGTCGAAGCCTACGATGTCGCGCTGCAGCACGTTCTTATCCTGCCAGCGCACGCCGCCTCCGATGAAGGCTCCCTTGAGCCGACCATCGCTGAACGAATAGCGGGTGAAGACGTTGGCCTTGTGCGGGCGGTTGTTGTAGCCGAGCTTGTTCAGGGCAAAGAGATTTTCGACGCCGGTCTCGATCTGGGCGATTTCGGTGGCGACGGGAATGTTGGCCGTCGTGATCAGGCTGGTCGGGAACTTCGCATAATACGCCTTTTGCTCCGCGAACCACGAATACCATTCCTGCCCAAGGTTGCTGCGCTCGAGTTTGGTGTACGAGTAGGCGGCGGTGATCGTCCAGTTCTTGGTCGGGTTGGCCTTGAGCTCGAACTCGTATCCCTGGGTGTCGAGATCCGACAGAAAATCACCGAGGTAGGCATTGATGTAACGCGTGTCCGCCTCCGCCTGCGTGATGCGCCCCGCATCGCGGTAGGCGTTGATGATGCGGCGATGCGCGAGGATAAACGTATTGTCGCGCACGGTCGGGTCGTTTTTTGAGGCGGTATGATAGGCGGTGGCGCGCGCGAAGACCCGGCCGTCGAGAAAGCTGAACATCATTCCGTAATCGCGCCCCAGACCCTCGGGCGGAGGCGGAAACGTGACGTCGGGCAAGATGCGGCGCGTGGTCTGAGGAGCGCCGTTGTTGTTCGACTGATTGTAGAAGGCGCTGAGCCACGACGTGAGCCTGACGACCGCGCCAGCCGTGTAGGTGGTAAAGTCGTACGAACGGGCCGCGACGGTGTCCTCGCCGAGGAAACCATATTCGTTGAGCAGCTTCTCGCCGGAGATCACCCGCGGGTCGCTGGCGGGCAGCCGGTCGACGAGCAGCGGAACGATGTCCACCTGGTCGTGACGCAGGCCGCCGGTGACGACGAGCCGGCCGTCGAGAAAGCGGCTCTGCGTGGCGATCATCTGGCTGTCGATCTCGCGATGAGATCCAGGCGTACCCGCGTTGGAAACGAGCCGGCCCTTGTAGTTGGTGCCGCCAAAAGCGATCGGCCGCAGGTCGAAGCGCGTGCCGGGGATGTAGGTTTCAGGCGCGCCGGGCGTGACGTAGTTGCGCCGGGAAAGGAGATTTTGGGCATTTTCCGGCGCGGCGGCGTTGAGCACGGAAACATGGGTCGTCGCGTTGACGAGAATCTCCGGTCCCTGCCCCGTGCGATAATTCTGGATCGAGCGTTCGGCCATGCCGGCGAGGCGATGCTCGCCCCAGCGGCGAAGATCGAGTTTCCACGATCCGGTGGCGCGCATGACGCGGTTCACCGTGTCCTCGAAGTTGTGATACCCGACCTGCTCAACGTAGAGTTTTCCGGCGTTGGGATTGGCGACGCGCGTGGCGGTGCCGTCGGGGTTGGGTAGGAAGAGATTAGGGTCGCCGTAGAGCGAGAAGCTCCCGGAAAGCTGGTGGGAGAAGCCGCTGCCGCCCTCCTCGTTGAAGGCCAGTTCGAAGAAGCCGTCGGCGCCCAGCTTCTGCTCGAGGCGGAAAAACTTTCGGGAGATCGTATTGTTTCGCCGCGCCTCGGGACCGTAGTAATTGATGTCGTAGGGCGCGTACGGGAGACCGTCGGCCCGCGGCGCGGTCGGCAGGAGGGTGGAGTAAGGGGTGTCCTGGCGCTGCACGGGGATGCCGCTGTTGACGCCGGTTTCGTAGATGCTGGCGCTCTGATAGACGACGCCATTGGCGCTGCCAGTGCGGGTGAAAATCGAACGGCCGTCGTTCGTCACGAGGATGTTCTTGATTCCGGTGCCGCGGATGCCGAAGGCATTTTGGACAGTGGACGTGCCGGTGCCGAACGAGGTGTTGTCCACCGTGGGCCGCCCCTGCCGCCACCAAAACGAGAGCGCGTCCGCGCGGTTGAAGGGCCGGTCCGTGGGGAGCGACAGTTCGCCGCGTTCGTAGAGCCCGGTGAGAATTGTATTCTGAAACGGCTTGAAGCCAGCGACGGCGGACCAGCGGTCGGTCGTGCGGGTGGCGTAACGGCGCCACGTGTCGGCCTCGTCGTGCACGGCCATCACCCGGACGCCGAGGCGGTCCTTGAGCGCAGCGACGTTGACGTCGGTCTCGCCGCGATAGGCGCTCCAGGAGCCGGCCACGACGTTGACCTTGGCTGAGGTGCGGCGCAGGTCGGCGAGACGCGTCTGGGCATTGATGATACCGCCCGCGGATCCGAAACCAAAGAGGACGGAATTGGGACCGCTCGAAACCTCGAAACGCCCCGTGTTATAGGTGTCGGTCGGCAGGGTGGTCTCAAGAAAATCGACGGTCTTGGAGCCGGCGAGGCCGCGGTTGTTGACGCGCACGTCGTTCAGCAGGCCACCATCGAAGTAAAAGAAACTGGGCGCGGTGGTGACGGCATTGAAGTCAGCGTTGGAGTTGACGCCGTACTCCAAGACCTGGGCGAGGCCGGTGGCCCCGAGGTCCTTCAGGAATTCCTCCGTGAAGACGGAGACAGACGCGGGTGTTTCCGAGAGCTTGGTGTTGAGACGACTGCCGGCGAGGGTGTTGGCCGCTTGGTAGCCGTTGTCCTGATCGCCGGTGACCGTGAAGGGACTGAGCACCACCGCGTCTTCCTTCCCTCCGGCTGAGTTCGGAGTAGCCGGGGCGGATTGAGCGCGGGCCGTGAGAGATGCGCCGAGCACCAGCAATCCGAAGCAAAGCACAGCGTGGGAAGGCGGCAGGAGGGAGAGGCGCATGACGAATGGGGGTTGGGCGAAAACCAGGGCCACGGAAACTGGCGCTGCAAGCGAAACTTCGGAGGGGTGCACCATTGCTCCACCCTTCAGAATGCCGACTCCAGCGCCGCCCGTGACCGGCGCGCCGGACCTGCTTCAGAACAAAAGCTTCAATCCGGCGATCACACTGAGCGCAAGTGCGATGTTCTCGAACGAGCGCTGCTCGATCCTCATCACCAGTTTCCGGCCGAACCAAGCGCCGGCCACGACGAGCGGCGCGAGCAGCAGGTTCAGCCTTAAGCTCTCGCCGTTGATCAAACCGAGGTGAAGCATGAAAGGCACCTTGAAGAAATTCAGCAGCAGAAAGAACACCGCGCCGGTCCCGACAAAATCCATCTTTGGCAAACGCATCGCCAGCATGTAAACCGCCATCAGTGGGCCCGCCGCGTTGGCGACCAGCGTGGTGAAACCGGCAAGCACCCCGATGGTCGGCGGAAACCAGGAGCCGTGCTCCGTTTCGTGTCCGGCAAAACGACGACGGATCACATGCATCGCCACCAGCGAGAGCACAATCCCGCCGATTAGCAGCTTCGCCTGGCGCTCGTTGACCAGGTCGAGGGCGAAATAGCCGAGCACCACCCCTGCCGCCGTCCACGGAAACAGCCGCCAGATGTGTTTCCATTTCGCGTGCTGCCGGTACGACGCCGCCGCCACGAGATCGCCGATACACAGGAGGGGCAGCACCATTCCGGTCGCCTGTTTTGCGGGCATCAGCTGCGCAAAGATCGCGACAGCCAGCATCCCGAGACCGCCAATGCCAGCCTTCGAAATCCCGACAATCAGGGCAGCCACAATGGCGAGCCCCCATTCCCAACCCTCCAGATGTGTCATGCGGCGGCCTTTTCCGAAAATGCGCCGTCGCTCACTTCAAACACCTGCCAGGTCCCCAAGCCGGCGTCCGGCCCGCCTGCGGCGGTGGGCAGTTGCGTGCCCGTGGCAATGACCTGCGATTCGGGATCGATCGCCGACCAGAAACGCGCGCGCCGCTCCGGGTCCAGTTCACCCAACACATCGTCGGCCAGCAGCACGGGGCAGATGCCACTCTTCGCCCGAAACCACGCGGCCTGAGCGAGACGCAGCGACAGCACGAGCGAACGCTGCTGCCCTTCGGACGCAAAGTCCTTTGCCACCGTCCGCTTTACGTTGAAATGGAAGTCGTCGCGATGCGGCCCGACGAGCGTGGTGCGAAACTGCTGGTCGCGCGCGCGCCCCGACTCAAGCCGCGCGAGCAACGATTCCGCCGAGGGTTCGGAGAAGTTCGGTTCATAGACCAGCCCGGCCGGCTCACCGTCACCTGAAAGTCGCGCATAGGCTTCCTTGAGGGTTTTGCCGAGGGCACGGAGCCCATCGGACCTCAGGGCGATAAGTTCCGCCGCAGCCGGCGCGAGCGCCTGCTCAAAGGCTCCGAACTCCGCCGGCGATCCCCGTCCCGACTTCAGGAGTGCGTTGCGTTCCGCCAGCGCACGCGTCGCAGTCTGCAGCGCACGCAAATAGCCCGCATCCATCGCGGCCAGGGTGAGATCCAGCCAGCGGCGGCGCCCGGCCGGTGAGCCGCGGACGAGCAGCAGATCCTGCGACGAAAAAACGACCGTGGGAAATTTCCCGAGATACTCCGCCAGCTTTGTCACCCGCGCCTGATCGCACCACAGCTCCTTGCCGTCATGCCGCAGCTTAATTGTGACCTGGGTATCCCCTTGGCGCTCATGTTCGATCTCAAACGCGAGCGCGGCACAGTGCTGGCCGATGCCCACAAGAAGCTTGTTATCGGTCGTGCGAAATGAACGCAGCGCCGTGAGGAAACCCGCCGCCTCGAGCAGATTGGTTTTCCCCTGCCCGTTCGCGCCGACGAGAAAGTGCTGCCGCCCGGAAAATTCGAGCGCGGCAAACCCCACGTTGCGAAAATGCCGGAGCGTGAGTTTGCGCAGGCGCATGGGCCCATGAGTAGTGTGTAGCGTGTGGCGGGTAGCGAGCCTGTTTCGCAGGCGGAAATCGTCGAATTTCCGAATCCCATTTTCTCCTCGCCACTCCGTTTTCCCTGCCCGCTACTCTCGGCGACATGACCCTCGACGCCTCGCTCGCCGAAACCGTCCGCACCTTCCAGGACCTCCCGACCATCCGCCCGGATATTGAACGCGCGGGCGACCTGATGCTGACCACGCTGCAACGCGGCGGGAAGTTGCTGATCTGCGGCAATGGCGGCAGCGCAGCGGAAGCGGCGCATTTCGCAACCGAGCTGGTCGGACGCTATGCCAAGACCCGTCGTTCCCTTCCGGCGATCGCGCTCTCCTCCGACGGGTCGCTATTGTCCTGCATCGGCAACGATTTCGGCTACGATCAAGTGTTCGCCCGCCAAGTCTCCGGTCTTGCGCAAAAAGGGGACCTGCTCGTTGTGCTCACCTCGAGCGGCAATTCCGGCAACATTATGGCCGCGCTGCACGAGTCCCGGACACTCGGCCTCGAAAGCGTCGCCTTCCTCGGCCGCGGGGGCGGCAAGGCCAAAGGTCTGGCCACGGTCGATTTGATCATCCCCGGCGGGAGCGGCGCCGCCGCCCAGGAGGCGCATCTGTTTTTGATCCATCATTTCTGCGAACGGATTGACGAAGCGTTTCCCGTCTGACCGCGCGATTCGGGGATTCATGCGCGTTTTTTCTGCGCACCGCAGTTTCTCCGAAATGAATTAATCGACGGGTCTTCGAATGCGGCGTGGCACCCGCGCTGCTAGACCGACGACGCCAATCGTCCGATCAGCTCAGCAACCAGGTGGCGTTTCAAGCCACGCTGAACCATGCCGGCATGCGCTTTATCATGCCGGCCCGTCCGACCCTTTTCCTTCTCCCGGAAGGAGAGTGGCAGCACAGGCTGGACATCCGTTCCTTCGGGAACGCCACCCTTCATTTTGACGGCCGCGTCGACTGCTCCGGGGATATAGGCCTCCCGTCTCACAGGCGGCGACGCGCGCGACGCACCGGCCACTCGCCGTAATTGAATTCCGCATACTCGAGATCCGCCTTTCGTTTCACATCCGGATGACGGAATTTTCTGCCTCCACCCCGCTCCGGGAATTGAATTACTACAAAAATGCCCGGGCAAGTTGTGGCATCTGCTGTGCTGAACCGGACAACGCCAATCGTCTGATTCAAACCGCAACCATGAACTTGCCCAGGCTATGTCAAAATTTGTCTGCTGGAGTAGGAATGCAACGCTGATTTTCGCCGCCGTCGTTCCAGTCGCCGGACAGGCGCAATCCGCGAAGGGCCCCGATCGCGGGCCCGGCACGGAACCGGTCGTCACCCTCGAAAAATTCGTCGCCAACGAATCGAATTCCGACCCGCTCAGTCTCCTGCCGAACCGGGAGACCGACTCGATCTTCGGGTTCAACAAGTCGATGCAGGACACACCCCGCTCGGTCTCCTACGTGAGCGGAGAGGTCATCGACACCCTCGGGCTTTCGGCCGTCGAAGATCTCGTCCGGGTCGTGCCCGGCGTGTTCACCGTGACACGTTTCGGAATCCAGGGAGGCATCGATGTGCGCAATGTTCCCGCGGATACCTATTTCCGCGGCATGAAGCGCATCAACCTCCAGGGTCACGGCCGCTCCGTGCTCGCCGCGATGGACTCAATCGAGGTCGTAAAAGGCCCGCCCTCGCCGATCTACGGCATGGGTAAGATCGGCGGCTACACCAACATGGTGCCCAAGGCCGGACGGGCGAAAACCGGCGGATACCTCCGGGAAAACGAAGGCACGTTTCAGTTCACGATGGGCAGCTATGACAAAATGGAAGTCTCCGCCGGCGTCGGCGGGCCGTTGAAGCTCGGTGACCGGCGCGGAGGCTATTATGTGTACGGCTTGGTCGAGGACTCCGACGCCTATGTCAGCGACGTACCTGTGAAGCAAAAAATCGGCCAGGCGGCGGTCAGCATCGATCGAGCGCTCGGCCAGTTCCGCCTTGAGACCGGATTCAGCTACCAACTCAGCGGCACCGCCGGGGCGTTTCCGGGGCGCCTGACCCAGGACTGGATCGACCGCGGCACCGTCATCACCGGCACGCCGCTGGTCAATCTCGACGCCAACCGCAACGGCATGGTGGGCTTCTACGAACTCTACCGCGGTTCCCCCGTGCGCGGCGCGCTGAGCACCAACAACGCCCCACTCAGCCAGCGCTACAACTGGCCGAATGACCCGAGCGGCAAGCCCTACGCGCTCGGCAGTTTTCCCAAAATCTCGGGCATCCCCGCGCCGATGCTCGCCTATCTGCAGGCCAATCCCGCCGCCGATCCCACAGGCTTGCTGCGCGCGCAGGGCGCCGGCGCCCCCCTGCCCGCCTCCGGGCTGCTGCCAGTCGGGTTTGTCCTCGACCCGCGCACCGTCGGCACCGGCACGGTCGACTACCGCCGCCCCAGCGCCTACGAGCGAAAGGTCGATGCCGAATTCATCGTCGGCTACCTCGACCTAATCAATGATTCCAATCCGGATCTCACGTTCAAGAACCAGCTCTTCTTCGACAGCCAGGATCAATACAAGATTTCCAACACCCCGAGCGGCGGCAAACAGGACGTCTACATCATCGAGAACAAGTTTACGGTCACCAAGCGCTTCACGGGCATGCCTGACTGGCTGAGCCTGAATTCGCTCGCCTCCGCCAATGTCCGCGGCACCCGCGCCACGGGCTATCGGTGGGGCGGTGACTTCGGGGGCGGCTATCGCGTCGACGCCACGTCCGCCACGCACACGTATGACAATTTCTCACACGCCTTTGACAACCCCGACATCAACAACGACGGCGCACCCTGGACGAGTCGCTACCGCACACTCTACACCGAGGTCGGACTCGGCGTGATGTTCGACGTCGACGTCTTTTCCAAGGTCAACCTCATGTTCGGCGGGCGCATCGATGGATCAACCGCCGAAAACATCGACTACGCGTCCTTCAACGTAAACACAGGGACGTCCGACAATCCAGGGCGCCAGGAGACGGCCGATCTCGCGGCCAAGGGCTGGGACTCCGGCAAGTCCTGGAGCGCGAGCCTCAGTTATCACGGCATCCGCTCGGTCACACCCTATTTTACGATCTCGAATTCGAGCCTTACGCTCGAGGCCAACAACAACAAGATGGACAACGCCGTGATCCTCGCCGGCCACATCGGCCACGGCGAATTGAAGGAGGCCGGTATCAAGACCGGGCTCTTCAAGAACAAGCTATTCATCACCGTCGCGGGCTACGAGCAGACACGGACGGACGTGAGTGCCAACTCCGACACGTCGTTGCTCGGCGCCGAGGTGTCGTCGACCAAGACCCGCGGATCCGAACTGGAAATCAAGTGGGTGCCCAACCGCGCGCTTTCGATTTCGGCCTACGCCCTGGCGCAAAAGACCATCTACACCCCGGTACGCACCGGAACGATTTGGATCAACGCCGACTGGCTCGGGTTCAAGGACGTCGTCGATCCCGCCACCGGCAAGGTCGTTTATCCCGCCAACGCCTTCGGCTACGGCGGCAAGCTGAACCTCAACGTACCTCAGGCCATCGCCGATCAATACTCGGAAAAGCAGGGCCTGCCGGAAAATCAATACGGCGTGTCGTCAGTCTACACCTTCCCGAGCGGACTTGGATTCAGCATCTCCGGCAATTATTTCGACGCGACCTACTCGGGTCGCTGGCGGTTGCTCAAGCTGCCGCCGATGCGCACCGCGAACGTCGGCCTGTTTTTCAAAATCAGCCGCTGGCGCGCCAAGGTCGACGTCTTCAACGTCACCAACGATCTGAGTTTCCGCGCCCGCAGCGGCGGTGATGGCAGCGAGACGCTGGTCACGGTGAATCCGGACCGCCGCTTCCAGGTCTCACTCACGCGCAGTTTCTGAGCGTCTTGGTTTCCCGCGCCACGCCACCCGTCGGCGTGGCCCCCTTTTCCTCTCACCTTCCATGACTATGCATTCCCGCCTCCGTCTCCCCCGCTGCGCCGTGGCGCTGCTGCTCACCACCGCGCTGCTTCACGCCGATCCCGCCGCCCTCGAAAAGAAAATCTGGGCCCTCCTCGATCAGGACAAACTCTACAGTTCGCTGCCGGGGGCCGATTTCCTCGCCCTGGGCGCCGGCTTTGATTTGCCCGACGGCGGGAAGACCGTGACCGACCTGACGCTGGCCGCGCCGGGCGGTGCGCTCGATTTTCGTGTTCTCGAAAAAATTCCCGCGAAGACCCTGGGTTATGAGGCGAAGTGGTGCGTGGAACGCTTCAAACACTACAATCTCGACTGGGACATCACCGGCCTGCGCCTCACCTCGCTTGATCCAGAAGCGAAGAAGTATCCGTGGCTCGTCATCATGAACGGAGGCGCCGCCAACGTGTACGAGTTTTTCGTCGATCTGAAGAGCCGCCCGGGCTGGGGCCAGTTTCTCGCGCAGAAGCTGAATGTGTTCATCGTCAGCATTCCGGGAAATTTCAAATACGGCGGCTGGACGCAGCCGATCAAGGACGAGAGCCGCCAACCCGCCTACCTCCTCGATCGCGATCTCTCGCCCGACGAGAACAACGTCCGCCATGCCATCTACACCAATCGCATGGTGATGCACGGACTGGAGCAGCTCGTGATGAAGCACACGACCGGCGACATCTTCATGATTGGGCACTCGACCTCCGGCGAACTCGCCTTCCTCTCGTACGAGTATCCGGCGCTCGCGGAGCGCCTCAAGGGCCGCTTCCTCGGCTGGGGTAGCGGCGGCCCCGCGCGGGCCCGCGGTTTGCAGGCAGCGAAGGAGCCCGGCACGCGGGACACCGAAGGCGGCATGTCGGCGATGAAGGCACTCGAAGTCCTCAACCGGCGCGACGCCAAAGGTTACAGCCGCGGCTACAGCGGCTGGCTCAATCCGCTCTACGAGCCGGGCATGTCGCACATGCAGATCGCCGAAAAGTGGCTCGAGGCGGAAAAGGTCCGCCGGCCAAACTTCAAGCAACCGCTCCAGGACATGGAGCACAGCTCCGGGGCGTGGGGAAAGAAGGGCGAGTTGGAGCGGCAAATCGAGGCGCTGCTCGCAAAGTCCGGCAACCCCTGGGGAGTCGACCTCGACGAGGTCAGCCGGGATTTGTTCTCGACGGCCTTCACGCGCATGGACGGCTTCAATCAAATTGTGTGGTGCGTCGGGCACTACGACCGCAACCACTGGCTGCCCGAGGATCCGATGAACGCCTGGGAGGTGTTTCTCGCCAAGGAATTCCGGCTGAAGAACCCCTCCGCCAAGGTGCGCATCCTCGTCTGGGATGTCCCCATGACCCATTACGGCCACGTTGAGAAGCCGAAGGAACTGGCCGCCGGATTCTACAGCGTGGTGCGGTGGTTCAACTACAACCCGGCCACCGTCGCGGCCACCAACTGATCGTCCCCATGACTTCCGCCCATTTCCGTACCGCCGCACTCGCAGCCGCCCTTGCCGCGGCTCCACTCGTTCGCGCAGCCGACGCCGGCTCGTTGGTCCACATGCTCCTTTCCGAAGAAAAGCCCTTCGTGATGCTGCCGGAACCGGATTTTCGCTCGTTCCGCATTGCACTCCCCGACGAAGGGAAAAGCGTCTCCGCCCTGGCCCTCGCCGCGCCCGGCGGCGCCTTCGATCCGCGCGACGTCGCCAAGATCGACCCCAAGGCGCTGGGCTACAAGGCCGAGTGGTGCGTCGAGCGTTTCTCGCGTTACAATCTTCCGTGGGACATCACCGGTCTCAAGCTGACCAGTCTCAATCCCGACGCGGCCAAATACCCGTGGGTGGTGATCATGAACGGCGGCGCCGCCAACGTCTACGAGTTCTACGTGGATCTAAAAAACCGTCCCGGCTGGGGCCAATATCTGGCCCAGAAACTCAACGTGATGATCGTCACGATTCCCGGTAACTTCAAATACGGCGGCTGGGAAAAGCCGATCAAGGATCGTGATCCCGCGTTTCTCCTCGACCGCGATCTCACGGCGAACGAAGTCCTCGTTTACAACAGCGTTTTCACCAATCGCGTGGTTTTCCAGGGCCTGAAGCAATTGCTCACGAAAAACACGACGGGCGAGCTGCTCCTCGTCGGTCACTCGACCTCGGGGGAACTTCCGCACCTCGCCAAAGCCGACGCCGATCTGGGTCCGCGGCTCAAGGGCCGGTTCCTCGGCTGGGGCAGCGGCGGTCCCGTCCGCATCAAATCCATCATCGACGCGAAGAAGGCCGCCGATCCCGATTTCGTCGCGGCTCCCACCCTCACCGGGGGACGCGGGGACGAAGGCGGCACCCGGAACCTGAAGGAATCCGGCCCGTTGTGGCTCAACACGCTCGCCCGCCGCACGCCCCAGGTCTACAGCCGCGTCTACAGCCGCTGGTTGAATCCGCTCTACGAGCCGGGCATGTCCGTCCTCGACATCGCCACGCGCTGGCTCGAGGTCGAGGGTCGCCGCCGCGCCAATTTCAAGCAGCCGCTGCAGGACCTGGAACACAGCAACAACTTCGCGGCCAAGGGCGACATCGAGGTGGCGATCGAGCAGGCTCTGCTGAAGACCGGCAATCCCTGGAAGGTCAGCGTTGAGGACGTGCAAAAAGATCTTTGCTCGACCAGCTTCCCGCCGCTCAAGGGCTACCGGACGATGGTCTGGTGCGTCGCCAAACTCGACGGCCATTGGAACGCGATCTACCCCGGCCAAGGCGGCGACGTGGGAATCGCCGCGGAATACCGCGTCCAAAATCCGTCCGCGAAAATCCGCGTAATCGGCTGGGACCTCAACATGACCCACTACGGCCACGTCGAATTGCCCGAACAGCTCGCCGGCGCCGTTTTCAACGTCGTCGATTGGATGGTCTCCGACAACGCCACCGCCCGCACTGCCTCGCTCAATTGAACCTTCCTGCTCTCGCATGAAATTCCGCACTCTTTCCGCCGTCACGCTCTCCGGCCTGCTCGCCACCCGGGCATTTGCCAATGTCACCGTCGAGAAAAAGATCTGGACGCTCCTCGACGACCCGAAGTCAACCTACGTCTCGCTCGGCACCGATGACTTCATGTCGCTCGGCGACGGCTTCGAACTGCCCGATGGCGGCAAGACCGTCACCGATCTCGCCCTCAAAGCACCGGGTGGCGCGTTTGATCCGCGCGACGTTGCAAAAATTCCCGCCACGACACTCGGCTACAAGGCCGACTGGATCGTCGAGCGCTACAAGCACTACAATCTCGACTGGGACATCACCGGGCTGCGCCTGACCAGCAACGATCCCGCGGCGAAGAAATATCCGTGGTTGATCATCATGAACGGCGGCGCCGCCAACGTCTACGAGTTCTACGTCGACCTGAAAAACCGGCCGGGCTGGGGGCAATTTCTCGCGCAAAAGCTCAACGTGATGATCGTCACGATCCCCGGAAATTTCAAATACGGCGGCTGGGACGAACCCATCACAAGCGAGAAGCGGCAGCCCGCCTACCTCCTGGACCGTGATCTCACGATGGATGAATACGAGGTGCGCAATTGTCTGCTCACAAACGTCAACGTCATGAAGGGGCTGAAGCAGCTGCTCATGAAAAACACGACTGGCGATCTGCTGCTCATCGGGCACTCGACGTCGGGCGAGCTCGCCATGCTCGCGAACAATGACCCCGAGCTGCGCGCCCGCACCAACGGTCGCTACCTTGGCTGGGGCAGCGGCGGACCGGCGCGCATGGACCTCGTCCGCGACGCGCGGGCGGCGGCCAAACCGGCCGACGCCGCACCGGCTGGCCGCGGCGGTCGCGCCGCCGCGGGTGGCGCCCCGTCGGCCCCCCGGGAGCGCTTGGAATTGCACCTCCTTTCCCGTCGGAACAAGCAGACCTACGCCCGCGGCTACAGCCGTTGGCTGAATCCGCTCTACGAACCGGGCATGTCGACGATGGAAATCGCCGAGAAATGGCTTGAGGTCGAAGGCCGGCGCCGGGCAAATTTCAAACAGCAGATCCAAAACATCGAACACGGCGGCGACATCGCGCTCAAGGGATGGATCGAAGTTTCGTTGGAGGCGTTGCTCAAGAAAACCGGCAATCCGTGGAAGGTGAACCTCGAGGAGGTCAGCGCGGAACTTTTCTCCACGCACTTCACGAAGATGGACGGCTATCAGCAGATGGTGTGGACGGTCGCGCACTACGATCGCAATCACTGGGTGCCCGAGGATCCGATGACGGCCACGGAGGTATTTTTCGCCACCGAGTATCGCCGCATCAATCCGGACGCCAAGGTTCGCCTCATCATCTGGGATCCGCTGATGACCCACTACGGCCACGTCGAACTGCCGAAGCAGCTCGCCTCCGCCACCTACAGCGTCGTGCGTTGGTTCAAGTGACAACCCGTCGGCCGCGTTCACTCATCGCCCGGCTCGCGCTGGCGGTGGCACTTGGGCTTGCCGGCTGCGCCGAGAAGGCGAAGTCCGGCGGCGGTCGCCGCAGTCTCGGGGGCACGCCTCCAGTGCTCGTGAGCACCGTGCAGCGCAAGGTCGTCCCGCTTGTCCTTGACGCGGTGGGCGCCGTGGAGCCCATCCAGACAGCGGCGATTCGCTCCCAAATCACCGGCAACGCGATCAAGGTTCATTTCCGCGAGGGCCAGGACGTACAGGAGGGAGACCTGCTGTTCGACATCGATCCGCGGCCGTTTCGCAACGCCGTGAGTTCCGCCGAGGCCGACGTGCAGAAGTTCCGCGCCCAACTCGAGAACGCACGGCTGCAGGTCGCTCGCTACGAAACATTGAACCAGAGCGCGATGGTGTCGAAGGAGCAGATCCATTCGCTGCAAACCGCCGAGCGCACCCTCGCCGCCCAGCTCGCCGCCAGCGAGAGCGCGCTCGCGAACGGGCGGTTGCAGTTGGAGTATTGCTCAATCCGCGCCCCACTGTCCGGCCGCACCGGCGGCCTCGGCGCCCACGCCGGCGACCTCGTGCGCGCGGGCGACGCCAACGTCGCCCTGGTCACCATCAACCGGCTCGATCCGATTTACGTCACGTTCGGCGTGCCGCAACAGCACCTCGGCCGTCTCGCCCGCTACCGTGCCGCCGGCGTCATCACCGTGTCCGCCACCCCGACCGGCGCCGGCGAGTCAACGGAGACGGGCGAACTGACCTTTCTCGACAACGCCGTCGATCCCGCCACTGGCACCGTCAAACTCAAGGCCACGTTTCCCAATCCGGCCCGCCGCCTCTGGCCCGGCCAATTTGTGACGGTGCGGGTCACGCTCGACTCGCCCGAAGCGCTCGTCGTGCCCGCCGCCGCGCTGCAAAACGGCCAGAAAGGTCAGCACGTGTTTGTCGTCACCGAGGAGAAAAAGGCCGAGCAGCGCCCGGTCTCGATCGAGCGGATCAGCGAAGGATATGCCGTGATCGTGAAGGGCCTCACCGAAGGGGAAACCGTCGTGACCGATGGACAATTGCGCGTGGTCTCCGGCAAAGCCGTTGAAATCAGGCAACCCATTACCGCCGCGGCCGCCGGCGACACCGGAGCAAAGGGCAAGAAGAAGCGCAGAGCCGAATGAGTGTTCCCGAATTCTTCATCCGGCGACCGGTCATGACCACGCTCGTCACGGCCGGCCTCACGATCTTCGGGGTGATGGCCTACTACACGCTGCCGGTAAATGATCTGCCGAACGTCGACTTTCCGACCATCACCGTGACGGCGAACCTCCCCGGCGCGAGTCCCGAGACGATGGCCTCGGCGGTCGCGACTCCCCTCGAGCAGGAGTTCGCCACCATCGCCGGCGTCGACTCGATGACATCGACGAGCGCGCTCGGCACCACGCAAATCACGCTGCAGTTCAGCCTCGATCGCACCGTCGACGGCGCGGCCCAGGACGTCCAGGCCGCGATCTCTGCCATCCAACGGCGATTGCCACAGGACATGCCCAGCCCGCCGGCATTTCGAAAATCGAATCCCGCGGACGAACCCGTGCTTCAACTCTCGATCAACTCCGCGACCCTGCCGCTGTCGGAGGTCGAGGAATACGCCCAGACCCTCCTCGCCCAACGCATCTCCAGCATCAATGGCGTCGCCCAGGTCCAGGTCTCGGGTTCGCAGAAATACGCCGTGCGCGTGCTCCTCGATCCGCGAGCCCTTGCTTCACGCGGAATCGGAATCGACGAGGTGCGGACCGCGATTGCCAACAGCAATGTCAACCTGCCCTCCGGGACGCTCGACGGACAGCACAAGGCCGTGACGCTGCTCGCGACCGGGCAGCTGAAGAACGCGGATTCTTTCCGTCGCGTCATCGTGACCTACCGCAACGGCGCCCCGATCCGGCTCGCCGACTTGGGCGAGATCGTCGACAGCGTGCAGAGCGATAAATCCGCCGGCTGGTTCAACGACGACCGCGCGATCAACCTGCAGGTGAAACGCCAGCCCGGCACCAACGCCATCGAGGTCGTCGACGCGGTGAAGGCGCTGCTCCCGACGTTTCGGGAGCAGCTTCCGCCTTCGGTGAACCTCGACATCGTGGCCGACCGTTCGCGGACGATTCGAGAATCGGTGGCCGAGGTAAAGTTCACCCTGGTTCTCGCCATCGTTCTGGTGGTCCTCGTGATCTTCCTCTTTCTCCGGACGCTCTCGGCGACCGTGATTCCCAGCATCGCGATGCCGATCGCCATCGTGGGAACATTTGCCGTCATGTACGGGTTTGGCTTCAGCATCGACAACCTGTCGCTGCTCGCCCTAACGCTTTCGGTCGGGTTCGTCGTCGATGACGCGATCGTAATGCTCGAAAACATCATCCGCCACATCGAACTCGGGCTCCCCGTACGGGAGGCCGCGCTCAAGGGCTCACGGGAGATCGGGTTCACCATCATCTCGATGACGATTTCCCTCGTGGCGGTTTTCATCCCCGTGCTCTTCATGGGCGGAGTGCTCGGACGCCTGCTGTATGAGTTCGCGGTCACGATCAGCGTCGCGATCCTGGTCTCCGGTTTCATCTCCCTCACTCTGACGCCGATGCTCTGCAGCCGTTTTCTGCAACCGGGGCGCCAGCATGCATCGTATGGGCGGTTCTTCAGCGCCACCGAGCGCGTCTACCAATCAGCCGTTCGTCTTTATGAGCGCACGCTGCAGCTTTCGCTCCGGTTTCACCGAACGGTGATGGTTGTCGCCGGATTGATGGTCGCACTCACGTTGTGGCTCCTCGTGAAAATCCCCAAGGGATTCATCCCGACCGAGGACACCGGGATGTTGAACTGCAGTCTGGAAACCGCGCAGGACACCTCGTTCGAGGCGATGCGAGACTACCAGCGGACCGCGGCCGCCATCGTCGGCAAGAATCCGTACGTCGAGGCTTACACGTCGTCAATCGGACCGACCAGCACCGGCGGCGGCGGCGCCAACAACCTCGGCCGCTTCACCATCCGGCTCGTCGATCGCGAGCGCCGTCCGTCAGCGGAAAAAGTCGCGCAAATGCTCCGGACGGAGTTGGCAACCGTTCCCGGCATCCGGGCGTTTCCCCAAGTGCCGCCCAGCATCCGGATCGGCGGACGGCAATCGTCGTCCGTCTATCAGTTCACCCTCTACGGATCGGATTTGGACGAACTCTACCGCGTCGCGCCTGCGTTCGAGGAAAATGTCCGCGAACTCCCCGGCATCACCGACGTCACCTCTGATCTACTCATCACGAGCCCGCAGCTCTACATCGACATCGACCGAGATCGCGCGTCGAGCCTCGGCATCAGTGCCCAACAAATCGAAGACGGCCTCTACAGCGCGTTCGGTTCGCGGCAGGTGTCGACGATCTACACCTCGACGAACCAGTACTTCGTCATCCTCAAACTGGCCGATGAATACCAGCGCGACGCCCGCTCGCTTTCCCTGCTCCACCTGCGGAACAACGCCGGCAAACTCGTGCCACTCGATGCCGTGACCCAGATGCGCACGACGGTCGGGCCGCTGACCGTCACCCACCTCGGCCAGCTGCCGTCGGTGACGATTTCGTTCAACCTCGAACCCGGGGTCTCCCTGAGCACGGTGACGGACGCGATGACCAGACTCGCCGAGACGGAATTACCCGCGACCGTCAACGCGTCGTTCCAAGGCACGGCCGCCGCGTTCACCAATTCGCTTCGGGGACTGGGCGTGCTGCTGCTGGTCGCCGTTTTGGTAATCTATCTGGTGCTCGGCGTCCTCTACGAGGACTTCATCCACCCGATCACCATTCTCTCCGGTCTGCCGTCGGCCAGCTTCGGAGCCCTGGCAACGTTGATGCTTTTCGGCCAGGAGCTGAACATTTACGGCTACGTCGGCCTGATTCTGCTCATCGGCATCGTGAAGAAGAACGCGATCATGATGATCGACTTCGCCCTCGAGGCGCGGCGCGAACGCCATCAGTCGGCCGAGGTCGCGATCTACGAGGCATGCGTGGTCCGCTTTCGCCCCATCATGATGACGACGCTCGCGGCGCTGGCGGGAACGCTGCCGATTGCGCTCGGCTGGGGCGCCGGGGCGGACGCGAGGCGGTCGCTGGGCATCGCGGTCGTCGGCGGGCTCGTCGTGTCCCAGCTGCTGACGCTTTACATCACCCCGGTTTTCTACCTCTACATGGAGCGGCTCACGCAGCGCCTGACGCGCACCAGAGCCGTCGTCCCTACTTCACCGGAGACGGAAGCCGCGACGGCCTGAGAATCGCGGCGAGCAGGTCCGGCACGAGCAACCGATGCGCGACACAAACGCATGCAATCGCGGCGGCCGATGAAAACATTTCAGCGTTCCCGCGCTCGACGGATCAGGCGAAGGCGCTACCGTTAGACCCAGCCGCAGTTCTGCCCCTAAGAACCGAACCGCGGAGTCAAACGCCAAACTTAGTTCCATCGGTATGAAAACCTTGAAATCACTATTCGTGACGGGCCTCGTGCTCGCCAGTTCATTCGCCGCCCGTGCGGAGGTATCCGCGCAGGCCTGGCTTGAGACCTATTATCTGAATCCCCAGCCGGAAGCGCTCGTGACCCGCGTGCGTTCCCTCAGTCGCGAAGGCTTCTTTGAGAAGCCCGGCCACACGGCCCTCAGTATCGGTTTCCTCGCGACGGTGTTCGCCAAGAATCCAGCTCGCGTCGAGGGATGGATCGCCGACTTCCGCAGCCTTCCCGCCAGGCATCAGCGCCTCGTCGCGGCGGCCCTGTGGCAGGCCGGCCTTCCGGTCGGTTCTGATCTCTTGCGCAAACTGAGCGTCGATTCCGTCGTGCGCAACGAAGTGCTGCAACTGGCCAACACGCCGGCCCAGCTGGTTTCCGACACCCCCGTGCGTTCGTCGTCGTCGATGAACCTGCAATGGGGCGCGTTTCTCGCCACCGGCGACGAGCGCCACATCGTAAGGGTCCTCGACGCAATCGGGACCGGTGAGCGCGGCATCGACACCGTCGCCCGCGTCGCGCTGGCACAGAATGCCGCCGCCCACCCGCGGGTGCTGGAAATCTGCCGCAACCAACTCGACCGTCAGCCCGAGGAAGTGCGCAGCGTGCTCCGCGCCGCGCTCCAGGACGCCTCAGTCGCAAAGCCACAAATCTGATTCTGAGCCAGAGCGACGCCTGCGGTCGCCATCCCCAATAGACCGGCCCGTAACTGGGCCGGTTTTTTCATGTCCCGGCTCTTGTCGCTGAATTCTTTTCATCCCGCTGCGACGGTGGGCTCCGGGCACGCCGAGTGCTTGCGGGCCCCGTATGCGCGTCATCCGTTGGGTCTCCCGCCTTCTCCAACTGTTCGGAACAATTGGATCGATCATTTTTTCCCTGACGACACCCGCGCAAGCCGCGCCGGCCAACGTGGGAGTGGCCGTCCTGCAGGCGGCCGCGTGGGCGCCCGGGGATAGCACGCGTGAGGGGGCCGGCGAATTTGAAGTGTTGCTTCGGATTGCCCAGCTGCAGCGCGCTCATGCCGCGTCAGGTCTGGTCAGCGTGGGCGACCGTCACGGCATGCGCCCCTGCGGCGGTGAGCACGCTCTCAGCCGCGCCACCCTGACTGGCGTTCCCGTGGTAAAACTCGCGCCGCGGGGCGAGGTCGCGGCATCACCCGACGGACTCTTCCTTGATGGCGGTAACTTGACGGCAGACCAGGCAGTGGCCGTCCTCCGACATTGCCTCATCCGTCACGGGGCACCGCCCGTCGCCGCGGATCCCGCGCACTCCACCAGACGGGAAATTGCAGCCATTCGGGCCCATCTCGAGCCGTTCCAGACCGCATTGCGGACTGCTGCCCTGCAGAACGCCGACGGCTTGCTTGCCTCGATAAAATAACCGCCGCCGGTCCGCCCAAGAGCGGCGCTGCGTTTCAGCCCGTCAACGCCGCTTTCACGGCTTTAGCATTGAACGGCACGCGCCGCAGACGCACGCCCGTCGCATCGAAAAACGCATTCGCAATTGCCGCCGCCACCGGCCGCGTCGCCGGTTCGCCTGCTCCAGTCGATTTCATTTCCGGTCGGTTGTTCAACAAGACGATGTCCACCGCTTCGGGTATCTCCGTCATGTCAAGGATTGGATAGGTGGCCCAGTCGACACTGGTCACCTGCGTCGGGGTGAAACCCACCGCCTCGTGCACTGTCCGGCTGAGTCCCTGAATCAGATTTGCCTCGATCGTACCCGCCAAGGCGCCGGGATTGATCACGAAGCCGCAGTCGTGCGCGACCACGAAGCGCGTCACCCGGAGCGCGCCAGTCTCCCGGTTCACTGTCACCTCCGCGACAATCGCAACAATCGTACCGTTGCGCGGCGCATACGCGACGCCGCGTCCGCGCAGTTCCACTGCACCGTCTCCTGACCGCCGTGCCGGCGAGGGCCGCGCCACCCAACCCGCCCGCTCGCCCACCGCCCGCAACACCGCTTTCTCGCGTTCGTCGGACAGATAGCGCAGGCGAAACGCGATCGGATCGACGCGCGTCTCCGCCGCCAGCTCGTCAACGAAGCTTTCGCTCGCAAAACAGGTCGCCATCCCGTCCGGGTCCCGGAGATGCGCCGTCCGCAAACCGGTGCCCAGCGAGTGCTCCCACGCGATCAGATGCGACCGTTTCAACTTGTTCGGAAACTCGTAGGACTCGTCCGAGAACTGAAACCGATCCGTGCTCTTCGTGGCGAACCCGCCGATGAGCTGCGGGGAAAGCCCATCTCCCGGCTCCTGCGTGCTCGATGGCCGGATGCGGCCCGAATAGCCAAACGCCTCGTAGGAAAACGCCGTGACCGCACCCGCGGAGTCCATCGCCCCGCGCATTTGCACCGTAATCGGCGGCCCCTTGGGATCCCATCCCGTGGCGTCCGCCCGCGTGTACTGCACGCGCACCGGCTTTCCCACCTCCCGCGACAGCAGAACCGCGTCGATCGCCGCATCATCCGCGTCATTCATCCCGTAGGAGCCCGGCCCGGGGAGCCAAACGACCCGAACCTGATCGAGCTTCAGTCCGAGCAGGGTCGCCACCGCCTGGCGCAGCGCATACGGCTTCTGCCCGCCCATCCAGACCGTGGCACCGTCACGCCGCACGTCCGCCACCGCACACGCCGGCCCCATCGAGGCGTGCGATTGAAACGGATACTCATACACCGCCTCGATCGTCCGCATCGCCTGCGCCAAAGCCGTCGCCACGTCGCCATTCCCGTCCATTTCTTCCGTCGCCTTGGGCCGCGCCGATCGCAACGCGTTGTACAGCGAATCGTAGTTCTCCGCAAACTGCGCGGCACCCTCCGTCCAGCGCACCCGCAGATCCTGCGCCGCCCGAACCGCGTGTTCCTCCTGCGCACACACCACGGCCACAAACTCGCCCCGCTGCACCACCGTGACTGCCTCCGACGGAGTCTCCCCGGCCTCGACCCCGAGGCAGCGCGCCCTGGTCGCCGGAGGTCGGATCACGCGCCCGTGCACCATATTCGGCAGCTTGAAATCGACCAGATACGCGTAAGCTCCCGACACCTTCTGCGGAAGATCGACGCGAGGAACCGGCCGGCCCACATAGCGATACGATGTCGCCAACTTCGGCACCGCCTTGCCGGTCATCGGGAGTTCAAAACGCCGCCCACCGATAAGTTCACCGTAACCCACCGCCCTCTCCGCCGCGCCCCGCACCCGCACCACACCTTCGACGACCTCGAGATCTCCCACCGGAGCGTCAAGTCGCTCCGCCGCCAACCTGAGCAAAGCCAAACGCGCTTCTGCTCCCGCTTTGCGCAACGCCCCTCCCCCCTCAATGATCCCGTTGCTCGAGCCCGTGCCGCGTTGATCCACCGTCGAAGCTGTGTCTCCCATCAGGAGTGTCACGTGCTCGATCGAAACATCGAGTTCGTCAGCGACAATCTGCGCAAATGCGGTGCTAACCCCCATTCCGGCCTCGATCTTGCCCACTGCCGCTACGACCGAGCCGTCCGCCCGCACTGCCAGCCAGGAATCGATCCGCTGAGGGTCCGGCAGCAACACGGCCCCGTTGCCACCTTTGGCGGGGCCGGCGGCCGACGCCGGACCCGGCAGCCCAAACGAAATAATCAGGGCACCCGTCGCGCCGAGAAACTCCCGGCGCGACAATATCGACCGATCAACGCCCGCCGGCGCGGTTGCCGGGCTCATTTCGCGCCCTCTGCCATCGCCAACGCCGCCCGTTTCACTGCCCTCAGAATGCTCAGATGCGTCCCGCACCGGCACTTCAATCCACTCAGCCCTTCCCGCAGCTCCGTGTCGCCCACCCGGGGATTCGCCGTCACGAGCGCAGCTGCCGTCATGATCCAACCGTTGATGCAGTAACCGCACTGCGCCGCCTGCTCATCAACAAAGGCCTGCTGCATGGGATGAAGGTTCGCACCGCGGGTCGCCGCCAGCCCTTCGAGTGTCGTGACGGCCCGGGCCCCGACCGCCGAGACCGGCAGCAGACACGAGCGAACCGCTACGCCGTCGAGATGGACCGTGCAGGCCCCACACTGTCCCAACCCGCAGCCGAAGCGCGGCCCCTGGAGCCGGAGCGTATTGCGCAGTAAATATAACATCGGCGTTGCCGGATCCGCCGCGACCGACACCCGGCCACCGTTGACGTTGAGTTCGTAATTCATCGGAAAGTACACGGCGCGCTGCCTGCCGGCCCGCCGGCTCAGCTTAGAGCGTGCCTCTTCCCGATGCCGGGACTACTTCGGCAGCGTGTTCTCAAATCGCACCCAGTTCCCAACCAGTTCATGCACCACGCGGCTGCCGATCGCGTAGGCGGCCTCAAGTGAGGGCAGGTAGGCCGAATATCCGGCACCCAGTTTTTCCCCGCTGAGGCTTTCCGCCGCATCGGCTCCCGGCCACTGCATATCAAAATTGCTCGCCGTACGCAGGACGAGAACGCGGTCGAGGTTAGCACGTTTGGCGCGGGCAAGGAAGGTGAGCGACTGCAGCGTACCGGTGTCCTCCATCGCCGTGGTCACATAGTTGCCCGTGCCGTTGGTGAAATACTTCACCCAGTCGTTCGCCCATTCGTTGAGGAGCTTGCCGTGCCAGTACGTCATCGACGAAAGCGTGTCGCCCTTCAGCACCAACGGCGGACGTTGGGCGTTGGGATATCCGACATATAGGGCCCGCCGCCGTCGCATCGACTCGCTGTCGGCCAGCGGCACGTCTTTCGTGAGCCGGTAGGCCCAATCCACGAGCCGAGCATTCAGCCGATACGCTTCACCTTCGCTGCGATCGACCGGAAGTTCGTACGGGAATTTTTTCCGCAGGGGAATATATCCGGTCTTCCAACCGTTCGGCACCTCCCGCGCGTCGATTTCGTGACCGAGGTCGCCGTCGACGACCCACTCCGCCCACACCGCGGAACCGAGCGGCGCATCGTGCGGGTCGACCCCGGCGATCCCGGCCACGAGCCAGTAGCTTTTAGAAAGATCGAACCGCGGATCGAGTCCGAGCGCCATGATTGTCGCCGCGCTTTTCGCCGTGCCCACGCCGGTCACCACCCCGAGCACGCTGCCGTCGGCATTGGTGCGCAGATCGCGATTACCCTGCGGAAACGGCCAGATCCGGATGAGCGCCTCGCGTTCCACCCAAAATTGAAACTCCCCCGGCTCGTCGCCGGTGTCCGCACCCGGTTCGAACATCGTCACGATCACGACCTTTGGGGAAACCACCGCGGGGGCAGCGTATCCGATGGTAGCGGCGAGAAAAAACAGGGCGAAGCTCGGCAGGAGGCGCATGGGGCCGAATCCAGCAATTGCCGCACCAGCTGCAAATCGGTACTTGCGGCGGAGCCGTGGGCGCGTTCGCTGTTCGTTTCCCATGAGCAATCCTGCCTCCACCAAAGAACAAGCCGTGATCAAAACCGCCTACGGCGATATGACTGTCGCCTTCTGGCCCGACGTCGCGCCCAAGACGGTCGAAAATTTCAAGAAACTCGCCCGCGAGGGTTTCTATGACGGCACGGCGTTTCACCGCATCATCAAGGGCTTCATGATCCAGGGAGGCTGCCCCAACACCAAGGTCGGCGCCCGCGGCATGCCCGGCACCGGCGACCCGGGCTACAAGGTAAAGGCCGAGTTCAACGAAAAGGCCCACGTCAAAGGCGTCCTTTCCATGGCGCGCTCCTCCCATCCCGACAGCGCCGGCTGCCAATTTTTCATCTGCCACGGCGACGCCCGCTTTCTGGACCGCCAGTACACGGCGTTCGGCGCGCTGGTGAAGGGCGAGGATGTCCTGGAAAAACTCGCCAACGTGCCGACCAAGTCCGGCGGCGGTGGCGAAAAGAGCACCCCCATCGACCGCGTCGCGGTCGAAAGCATCACGATTGTGGCGGCGTAACGCCGGGCCGGTCAAACGACCGGCCTTTTTTTATTTCATCCCGGCCAAGGCCACAGCGATTTGGCCGGCGAGGTTGGCGTTGTTGATCAGCAGGGCGGTGTTGGCGCGCCGCGATGCGCCGCCCGTGAGCTCCGCCACGCGCCCGAGGAGGAACGGGGTCACCCGTTTGCCGTGCACGCCCTGGGCAGTCGCCTCGGCGGTAGCCTGCACAATCGCCGACTCCACTTTCTCCGCCGGCAGCTCGTCCGCCGCGGGAACCGGCGCGACAATCAACACGCCATGCTGCGCGCCGAGCCGCCCGGCCGCCGCCACGATCGCCGCCGCGTCAGCCGGAGTCGCGACATTCACGTCGACCGGAAGCCCGCAACTGCGAGAATAGAACGCCGGAAGGGTGTCCGTGCCGAGTCCGACAATCGGCACGCCCTGCGTTTCCAGGACTTCAGCCGTGAGCGGCAAGTCGAGAATCGCCTTTGCGCCCGCGCAGACTACGGCGACGGGGGTGCGCCCGAGCTCGATCAGGTCGGCCGAGACATCAAACGGCGCTCCGCGATGGACGCCACCGATTCCACCGGTGGCAAAGACGCGAATGCCCGCCGCGTGGGCGACAATCATCGTGCCGGCCACGGTCGTGGCCGCATCCTCGCCCCGAGCAACGGCAATCGGGATGTCGCGCCGGCTGCATTTCCGCACGCTGCCCGCCGGTCGCCGGGCCAGGCGCTCGATCTCGCCCCGGGTCAGTCCGACGGTAATCTTTCCGCCCAGGATCGCGATGGTCGCGGGCACGGCGCCGCCCGCCCGAACCGCCGCCTCCATCGCCACCGCCGTCGTCACATTGTCCGGATACGGCAGCCCGTGGGTGATGAGGGTCGATTCGAGGGCGACGACTGCGCCGCCTTTGCGCAACGCATCCGCCACCTCGGTGGCGATACAAAGTTGGTTCTTCATTTTCCGAAAAGCGCGTCGTCCACTTCCTTGGCCGCGAACATGAAAGCGCCCTCGTGCGCAATCCCAGGCGTCTCCACTTTGCGCCAATTGAACGCCCAGCCGTGTTGTTTCGCCAGCTGCTGCGCCAGGGCAAAACACGTCCGGCCGCGTTCCAGCCGGTTGGGCCCCTGTCTCATTCCGGCCGGACTCGCGTCAAAACTATGCTCGGGAGTGATGTCGCCCGTGCCCAAGTAGAGCGTGAGTGGAGCGGCCAGGTAACGGCGGATCATATCGTCGCTGCTCAACTCCGGCGGCAGACCGCCGAAGCCATAGCCGAATTCCTGATCCCGGACGGGAAAGAGATGCGAACCCGGGTTCGCGGCCACGATGCGCACGGCCTCGCCGGGCAGGAACGCCGCGAGCCGCACCAGAAACTGCCCTCCGGCCGAATGACCGATCAAGTAATAGGGCATCCCCGCCCGCCCCTCGAGGCCCCGCACGTGCGCGACCAATTTCGGGATCACCGCGTAGGTCCACTCGTCCGGCCGGTGCGCCTTGCCGTTCTTTCCCACCAAACCGCCCCGTTGATACCGCTCGCTCGGATAGCGTTCCTTGTCGAACAGCGGCGCCACCACGATCGCCCCGAACCGCTCCGCCATCGTGATGGCGTAATTGCGGTAGTCTTCGGCGTTGCGTCCCACCCCGTGGCAGACGACCAGCAGCGGCCCGTCCTTGTACGTGGGCGGCTTGTACGTGAATACGGTGATGGGTTCCTTCCCGTTGGGGCATTCGATTCGCCCGGGCCCGGCCGGCAGGGGCCCGGCGTGTAACGCGGACGCCCACAACGCCGCCAGAAGGCCGACGGCCAGCGCGAAGCGGATTCCAGAAAACATTCCCCACGCTTCAACATCGCCTCCTCGCAGGCAAGTGCGTTGCACAGCCCCTCGAAATCCGACTCCGCCCCCCCCGCACCGCTATTTCCCGAAGAGCGCGTCCTCCACTTCCTTCGCCTCGAACATCATCGCGGCTTCATGTTCAATTCCAGGCGTCTCCACCTTCCTCCAATTGAAGGTCCAGCCGCGCTCCTTGGCCATCGTCCGGGCGACCTCGAAGAAATTCCGGTTCCGCGCCAGTCGATGCTGCCCCTGCTTCATCGCCGCCTCGCTGGCATCGAAACGCCGCCGGGGGGTGGTGTCCGCCGTGCCGAGATAGAGCGTCAGCGGTGCCGCGAAATACCGCCGGAGCATCGCGTCGTCGCTGACCGCCGGCGGAAGCCCGCCCAGTCCGTAGCCAAAATCATGCTCCCGGTTGGGAAACAGCAGCGAACCCGCATTGCCCGCCACGATCCGCCGCGCCTCACCTGGCAGATAAGCTGCCAGCCGGACCAGAAACTGCGCCCCGGCCGAGTGCCCGATCAGATAGTACGGCAACGCCGGACGCCGCTCCCGCAGCCGCACCTCGGCGACCACCGCCGGCACCACATTGAACATCCACTCGTCCTGCGGCCTGGCCTTGCCGGTAGCGTCGAGCAGGCCGCCGCGTTGATACCACTCCTCCGGGAAGCGCTGCGGATCCAGCAGCGGAGCCACCACGATCATTCCGTAGCGCTCCGCCATCGGGATGGCAAAGTCGCGGTAGTTCTCGGCGTTGCGCACCACCCCGTGGAACATCACCAACAGCGGACCCTCTTTGTACCCAACCGGCTTGTACGTAAAGAGCGTCAGGGGCGAACCGCGATACTCGCCCTCGATCCGGCCCGGCCCCGACGGGAGCGGTCCGGCCTGCACCGGGGCCAACCCGCCCAACCCAAACAGCCCGATAAGGAGGGCACGGAGTCGGCCGAAGCTCATGCCCGACGCTTCACCATCACCACGGTTCAGGCAAGAGCGTTGCACGCACCCGAACCGGATCGTCCGGATCACGCCCGCGGGATTGCGTATCGTTCGCCTACTTCGCCTTGCCTGATTCCCGCTTCAGCCACGATACATAGGACGCGCCCATTTGAATCTTGGGACTTGTCGGGAAGCGCACCGCGCCCTGCTCCAGCAACTCTTCGGCTGCCGCGCAACGAGCGGACAACATCGGCAGCGCCAGCGCGAGTGACTCGTAGGCGGGCCCAAAGCGCGGATTGCTGCGAATGCAGCCCACGAGGTGCTCAACGGCACTGTTGGCATCCGGAGCACCGGCGGAAAGCGCCCCCGTTTCCCGCAGGCTGTATTTCCCAAGAAAATAGTGCGCCAGGAAACTGCTCCCGCCCCGGCGAATCGATTCCGCGTAGTGACCCGCCGCATCGTCCGTCCGGCCCAGCGCCTCAGCGAGGTTGCCCAGCGCCTCGAGCGCCCGTGAATCCTGCGGCATCGCGGTGTCGGCCCGTCGGAGATAAGGTTCCGCTTCCGCCAAGCGCCCCGCTCCGACAAGGAGACTTCCCAGGGTCAAGTCGACCTCCGCGTCGGGCGCACGCCGGAGGACAAAGCCCGCGTCCACCGTCCGGCGATCAAACGGATAGATGAACGTCGAGAAGCGACCCCGCGCGAGGTAATGGGCGAGCCGCTCGTCCATCTTCGCCGGATCGATCTTCATGCCCCGCGCAAAATCTTCCATGGGATCCGGGTGTTGCGGCGGCACCAACAGGTACCAGCGCAGCGGCAGATAGCCGAAGCCCTCGGTCCCAAAAATCAACTCATGCACCATCAGCCATGCCTGCTGGTAAAAATGCACGGTGAGCTCTGCGTGCTTGCCGTTGTAGTTCAGTCCGGTCGATCCCAACTCCATCATCTTCGCAAACGGCAGCGGCGTCGACGCCTGGACGTGCCGCATGAAGTGCGGGCGAAATGCCCCGATCACAAACCGATCTCCATCCAGACGGAAATTGCCAAAAACCTCCGCCAATCCTTCCTCCAGCCACAACGGACGCGGCCGATCCGCGGCTGCGAGATGCCAATGCACCGCCTCGTGAAACAGCAGTTCCCGCACCGCATCGCGGCTACCTTCGATCCCGAGCGCGATGAATTTCTCCGCGCCCGCCCGGGTAAAATAGCCGACCATGCGCGCCGGCTTGCCATTTTCCATCGGCTTGAACGGTCGCAGCCGCCGGTCGCTGTTGAACAACACCAGCGTCACAGGATCGACCCGCGTGGGATCCACCGGCATCACAAGTTCCATCCCGCGCCGAAATAACTCGAACTCAATCCCCCACTCCCGGGTGCGCGTTTCCGACGCCTCGGAAATCACCCGGAAATAGGGCGTGCGCAACTCAACCCAATCCCCGGCCCGCGCCATCCCGATGCCCGCGACTGCAAATGCCAACCAGACGCGCACCCACTTCAACCCAGCCGACGGCTCCGACCTAAACATGACCCAGCGCTTTCGCCACGGCGGGATAAGTGATTTTCCCGCCCTCGGTATTCACGCCGCGCGACAACCCCTGATGCTCGGCCAGGGCGCGCTCCACGCCCTTGCGGACGATCATCGCGACATAGGGCTCAGTCGCCTGGGTGAGTCCCAACGTCGACGTGCGACCGACCAGCGCCGGCATGTTAGGCACCGCGTAATGAATTACGCCGTGCTGGTTGTAGACGGGGTTTTGATGGGAAGTCGGGCGGATGCTCTCGATGCAACCACCCTGGTCGATCGCGATGTCGACGATCACGCTGCCCGGGCGCATGCGCGCGACGGTTTTTCCGGTGACCACTGTCGGCGCCTTGGCCGCCGGAATGAGCACCGCACCGATCAGCAAATCGGCATCCGCGACCTCCGCCTCGATGTTGGCGGGATTGGACATCAGTGTCACCACGCGCCCCCGATATTCCGTGTCGAGTGCCTCCAGTTTCCTCGTGTCGAGATCGAGGACGGTGACCCGCGCCCCCATGCCCGCCGCCATCTGCACCGCGTGCGCTCCGGAGTTGCCCGCGCCAACCACCACGACATGCCCCGGCATCGTGCCCGGAATCCCTCCGAGCAAAACACCGGATCCACCATGCTGCGACTGGAGGAAATATGCCCCGATCTGAATGGAGAGGCGGCCGGCGATCTGGGACATCGGCTTCAGCAGCGGGAAACTCCCATCCGAGCCCTCGACCGTTTCGTAGGCGATGCCCAGGATGTTTTTTTTCAGCAGAACCTTCGCGAGTTCGGGTCCCGCGGCGAGATGAAGGTAGGTGAAGATCGCCTGTCCTTGCTGCAGCAGATCATATTCGGCGGGCAGCGGCTCCTTGACCTTGAGGATGAGGTCGGCGGATCGCCAGACCTTGGCTGCGTCGCCGACAACCGTCGCACCGGCGGCGCGGTATTCTGAATCGGTGAAGCCAGCCGTAACGCCGGCGGATTTCTGGATCAACACGCGCGCGCCGAGCGAAACGCAGCGCCGGCACAGGCTGGGGGTCATCGAGACCCGCGTCTCACCAATTTTGATTTCCTTGGGAACGCCGATTGTCATGGCCCCACCACACCATTACCCCGAGCCGGGCGCAACCCGCGAAAAACCCGCCCACTCCCCGCTTCCGCCCCCAAACGAGCGGTCCGCGGAAATTTGCCCGACGCAAAAGTGTCACGTATTACGTGAGCTGCGCTTTTCCGCTGGGTTCGCAAACACGTGGTCGGGTTTCAGTTGCATGCAGACGACTAGTGCCGTCGAGTGAACGATCAAGCGTGTAATTGAAGTCTATTGTCATACTGCCGTCATGCAGGGAATTGCCCTTTTGGAAGGGCTTGGTCGAGTGCGCTGAGGACGTTCCGAATACCTTGGATATTGGAACGGGCCAAAATCGAGCCCGATCTCCCTCCGGCTAACCGGGAAGCCACCCAGGAAGCACACCCGGCGCCTTCGCCTTGACTCCTCCCTGGATCCGCTCCTTTTGGCGAACTATCTTTCCCGCGGCCCCGATGATGGCAAATCCGCTTTCGATCAGATCATTCCTTTACGTTTCGCTCTCGTTGCTAACCTTGTCCCTCGCCGGACAAAGCCCCCCCAAGCATGAATTGCGGGGCGCGTGGATAACCACCGATAGGAAACTGGATTTTCAGGGGATCGGGCCGGGAGGGGTTTAGTCGCCGCGAGCGCGACGGTTGCGCCCAACACCTTCAACTACCAGGCCAAGCGCACGCGCATCGGCGTCAACGCCACCTACAGTCTCACTAGGCGCTATTCGCTCTACGCCTCCGTGGTCGACTGGGGTGGCTTCGTGCAAAACCTCCAGCGCTACTCGCCCACCACGCCCGACTACGCCAAGTACACGCGCCGGCAGGAGCTCGGCTACTACACGAATGTCGGCGTGCGCGGGGCATTCTGAGGCCAACCAAGTGACTGGAGGCGGGGTGCCCTCACCCCGCGCCGCAGTTCGGAAACCCGTGTAGGGGCGCGCCTCGTGCGCGCCCGCGGGCGTGGTCAAGCCCGTTCGACACGCTCAGGGCCCAGTGCCTGCCGAAGGGCCACGCCCCTACGGCACCAGAGACACATCGTCCGCCGTCCGCATCATCCTGTCCGGCCCGGCGCTGCGGACTTCCATTCTCGTGCCCGACTCCGCGTGGAACCAAAACGGCGTGCCCCAGCGGTCGCACAGTTCACCCTTGGCATTGATCGCCCGATGCCCGGCTTGCAGAAAAATAATCCCATTGGGATTGTGCCCGAGCAACGTGTCCGTGATTTCCCGATTGTCGCCGACGGGATTGCCGCGTCCGGAATAGATGGAGCGATAGGCCGCGAACATGGAGGCGACCATGGACATGTCGGCCTGAATCGTGCCCCCGGGCTTGTTGAGATCATCCGCGAGATGTGCCTCGGGAGCGTCGCGCAGCAGCTTCGCCCGGGCCTCCTTCGTCAACGGCACCACCGGCGAAGGGGTCAGGCCGTGATTTGCTAGCTCCGGAGCTAACAAATCACGGCCTGACCCTTTTTGGGTTTCATCGGTGAGGCGCAGCCACAGTCCCACACCGATCAGGCCCGCGACCGCGACCAACATCCACCACCCGCGTCGTTGATTCATCCGAAGATTGGTCGAAGGTTTAACCGCTGATGAGCACACACTGACAAGAAGTGGAAGCGATTCAATCGGTCGTAGGGGCGCGCCTCGTGCGCGCCCGGACCGACGTTTGGATGCGCACTTCGGGCGCACACTAGGTACGCCTCTACACCAACCGTCCGATGTCGGGTTGCACAAGTGGAAATGGACATCGACTTCATGGATACGGCTTAGTCCAAACGGTTCTTGCCGCAAGAGAACGCAAGGAACGCAGAGACCAAACCACGATCCGATCTTCGCGCTCTCTGCGTTCCTTTGCGGCGATAACCTGCCGGGGCGTTTGGTTGCGGCTCCGGCGCGAACAGGTTTGCGCCTCTTGCGGCGAAGGCGGCCAATTTGTCCTCCGCGGGCCACTGCGCCCGTGCATCAGCCCTCCATCAGTGTTCATCCGTTCAAATCAGTGGTTCAACCGCCTTGCCTCCCTCTCACGCCATGAACCCCAGATCCCGTTTTGCAAACCGCCCGATGTTCGGCAGCACGACCGGCAAATTCGTCTCGCT
The DNA here is from genome assembly GCA_947474365.1 of Opitutia bacterium. Classification (GTDB taxonomy): domain Bacteria; phylum Verrucomicrobiota; class Verrucomicrobiia; order Opitutales; family Opitutaceae; genus ER46. Next base: position 51,168 of record CANJIU010000051.1, read on the forward strand.
CACCCCGAACCAGCGCGCGAGGGTCGCGTTGTACTCGTCCACGCTCGTCGAGGGAATCCAACGGCCGCGACCGGTGTCGTCGGGGCCGCCGACCATCAGGCTCGGCATTTTCCCGTAGATGTCTCCACCGGCGACCGCCCCGCCCATCACCCATTGCAGATTGCCCCAAGCGTGATCGGTGCCGCCGGAGTTCGGCGTATACGTCCGACCAAAGTCGGAGGAGGTGAAGGTGGTCACCTGCCGCTCCACTCCCAGTTCGACGGTGGAATCGTAGAACGCCTTCATCGCGGTGCTCAGTTCACGGAGCAGGAGCGGATGGGCGGTGGCCTGTTGGCCGTGACTGTCGTAGCCACCAACATCGATGAAGAAGACCTGGCGCTTCAAGCCCATCGCGGGCGCGATCGAGATCAACCGCGCAATCATCTTCAGGCGCTGCGCCGTGTAGTTGTCGGGAAAAACGGTCTTGAGGACTTGGGCCCGGGACAACGCCGTCGAGAGATACTCGCTGTCCTTGACGGCGTCCTTGGTCGTGCTGGAAAAACTTGAGGCGAGCAGGCTCTCGAAGCGGGCGTCGACGATTTCCTTGAACGACTTGTACAGCGGGCTGCCCCCGGAGCTGTTGTAACCATTGAGGACTTCGGCGCCGCCCGAGTTCACGACATAGGCCGAGACGGACTTGCCGACCTGAAAGTAATTCCGGCCACCGACCGAGATGGACATGGAAATCTCGCTGTTGACATTCATGGCATCGACTACGTCAGCCATGCGTCCGCCCCAGCCCGTGCGAAAAATGGACTCGTCGGGGAGGCTGCTCTGCCATTGCACCGACTGGTCGAGGTGGGAGTAGAGTTGGCTGGGCAACGCGATGCCGGCGTTGTAATCGGCCAGCGTGGTGGGGCGGACCAGGGTGCCAACGTTGCCCAGGAGCGCAACCTTGCCTTGATCGTAGAGCGCCTTGATTTCCGCGACATCGCGGTTCAACCCGTAGCTGCGGCCGTCCGTGTAGCGGCGGGCGGAAATGGGCAGCACTTGCTCACGCGGGATGGCGAGATCCGCGCGCGCACTCGCGTAGCCGGCGTGGGACGCCGTGTCGTACGGAATGAGCACACTATTGCCGTCGTTGCCGCCCGACAGGAAAATGCAGACGAGCGCGCGGTAGTCGGCGTCGGCCGCAGCCCGGCGCACCGCCGTCGAGTCGGCGGCGATGGCGCCGATTAACTTCAGTTGCGACATCGCGGAGAGAATTCCGGTCGTGCCCACCGCGGCACAACAGGCCTGGCGGAGGAACGAACGGCGGTCCAGTTCAGGGGCGGGTGAGTTCATGCTAGATACCAACGGCTTGATTGATTTGGACTGTTTGGGTGGGCCTCGCTCTCCGAGCGGGCCTGGGGTTCAGTGTGATTTGGATCATGGCATTCAGGCCGGCTCGGAGAGCCGGCCCCACCGCGGTGAAGTCAAAATGTCGCCAGACATGGGTATTATTTTTGCAAGGCGGAGTCAGGGGATTGCACGATCAGGCGGAGCGCATCCTGGACGCGGTCGAGGCTTTGCCCATTGGCCACCACCCAGTTGACGGCGGAGGTCGCGGTGCGGCCGGAGAGGTGATGGCCGTTTCCCGAGGTGTCGGCGGCGGTGCGTCCGGTGCTCTCATCGAGCAGCCAGTTGCCCACGAGGCCGGTCTTTTCGGCGGGAACGCCCTCCTTCATCCCCTGCTGAAGTTGTGCGGCCGTGCGGGCCACGTTCCAAAAGCGAGCCTGAGAGATGAAGCCAGGGAACACGCCCAATCCTGGATTCCCATCGGAGCGCACGCCCTCGCCGATACTAAAGGGCTCGTTGACCGCGGCCGGGGGCACGACCGTAGCCGCCGACTGCGCGTTTTGCGTGCCGTTGAAGTAGAGACGAATGGTGGCGCCGTCGTAGGCCAGAGCCAAATGGGTCCAGACGCCGGCAACGAGCGGCCCCGTGCTCTGCAATCCACGACTGGAGTTGGGCGTGCCGTCGTGGACCTCGAACCCGACCCTGCCCCCGGGGTTAAGGATGAGATTCGACAGTCCGTAGATGCCCGGAACTTCGGAGGGATCGCCCCGCTTGCCAGCAATGTGCGACCAGTTTGTCGCCGAAATGCTCGTGGGAAAGACCCAGGCTTCGATAGTGAACTTCGCGCCGGCATCGAACGCCGCGACCTTGGGCGCAGCCAGGCCGGAGGACGCGCTGCCGGAAAAGGCCTGCGGTTTGGCCCCCGGATAGTTGCTGATCGGCAGTGGCACCGGAATGCCGGCCAGGTGGCGCTGGAGGATCTGCCGGGTGTTCGCGGTCAGGCCGCCACCGCAGAACAGGAGGTTCAGGCGATCAATCAACGCGGTGGAGTCGCCGCTCAACGGGAGCAGCGAGCTGAAATCATTACGGAAGTAAGGCGACGGCACCGGTGCCGTCGCGATGACGGGAGGAGTCTTGTAGATGATTTCGAGAAACGCATTGGGCACCTTCAGCGCCAGGCTGGAATCCACAATCTGCATCTCCGGCGCGACCAACCCCGCATCCGCCAACGGCCCCGGAGGCGAATACTCGGGCGAGAAGAAATTGAAGACCGAGGGAGAATTGTACGCCGCCTGCCCAAACCGGTCGTTCGAGGGAAAGGCAAACGACCCCGGCGGGTAAAAGCCCCCACGCGGATCGTTGAACAAACCATCCGCGAAGCGCCCGTTCGGCGCCGACGTCTTCAGGACCCGCATCAGGTTGATATAGCGGATGAGAGGCTCCCGGATCTTGCCGTAACCCACGTTGGCGATGACTTCGGGGGAACGCGCCTCGTAGTCGGTGAGAATCGCCGTGGCCACCGCCGCCAGGTCACCCCGCACGCCGCGTCCATTGTTGGCAAATACACTCGCGACGCGGAACACGTATCCCGCGCTGGGATTGCTCGTCACCAACCGCTTGATGAGCTGCTTGCAGATGAAGGGTGCCGTATTGGGATGGTTGAAGAGGGCGTCCAGCAGGACCTTCAGATCGGCGGGGCCCGACTGATTGGCCGGGACGATGGTCGGAGCCGCCGCGCGTGGCGACAACTGCTGCAGGCTGATGATGCGTTTCTCGGTCGTGTCGTGATAAGCGTCGTAGTTCTTCAGCGGCTGCAGCCGGCCATTGTCCGGCGGAAAGTACGGGATTCGGTCGGGCCCCCAGTAGCTGCCCGACTCGTAGGACGGATCAGTGAAGAAGTCGTTTTTCTTGTTGGTGTACGCCCAGCCGGTGAAGACCTTCGCGGTTTCGGTAATCGTGATGTTGTCGTAGGTGGGAATCGGCCGGCCGCGCTCATCCAGGAGCAAGGTTCCATCCGGCTGGAGTTGCACCAGGCCCACGGTGAACAGCTGCTGAATCTCCCGCGCGTAGTTTTCATCCGGGCTCGTGCCCTTCACCGCATCGGCCTTCTGGTTGCGCATGTAGGTGAGATAATTCGCCATTTCCGGGTGGAGAGTGACCTTTTCCAGCAGGCTGCGAAAATTGCCGAAGGCCCCGGTCGCCAGGATGTCGTGGTACTGCGCTTTCGGTTCGGCGCGCTCGTCGTCGGAGTCGGAAACCACAAAAATTTCGCTCAAGGCGAAGGCGATGCGCTGGCGCAGTTGATCAGGGGAGGTCACCACCAATTTCCACCACGCAAACGTGTGGTTCACCAAATCCACCGCGGGAAAGGCGGTCAGGTCCGGATTGAGAAATGGATTGGGGAATCGCGTGACGTCATCGCGCAGGAGCGCATGGAGCGAAGTCATCGGCAGGGCCATCTGGGCCTGAATCCAGCCGGGAACGCCGAGGCGTTTCGCCTCCGCGATCGCTTCGTCTGTGGCGCCAAACGTGGCTTGGTTGAGGAGCCGCGCGGCATCGAGATCGGTGAGGTTGCTGAGAACCGACGCGTCGAGCGGCGGCGCGGCGGCAGGCGGGGTGAACTTGCTTGAGCCGGTCGCCGTCACGAGCGAGCCCACCACTTCGCCCGCCGGATATTTCGCCGTATCGAGGCTGACGTAGATGCGCCCCTCGTTGAGCGCCTTGATGATGTCGTTGCGCGAGTAGATGCCGATCGGACCGATGACCCACGGCCGTTCCGCCAGTTGACCAGTGGGAAGGCTGAGCAAGTAATCATTGGTGCCCGCCAGCCGGAGGTACGCCGCCGTCTGGGCGGAACTGAGGTTGGAAATGTTGACGTTGACCGTGGCAGTGCCATCGGCCGCGAAACTGATCGCAGCGAAACCGCCCGCGAGGGAACTGGGGGCGTTCGCGCTCGGCCGCAGTTGCGCGAAGTAGAGATTGGAGTTGGGCTTCACCTCCGCCGCGGCCGATTCGGTGAGATCATAAACCTCCACCAGCGCTTCACCCGTCGCTCCGCCCACGCCGGAGACCTGCAACGTATAGTTGCCCGGCGTCAGGTTCGTCAGGAGCGCAGCGTCCTTCGATCCGGCGGCGAGAATGAACGCGCCAGCCTGCCCAAAGGTCGTGGCGAGTTGCGGACCCGTGCCGCTGGCGTTGCCGATCGCCGTCTCCCAATTGTCGTTCTCCGCAATCTTCGTCGTGCCGCGGTAGAGTTCGAGCTTGGGATCGGCGAGCGTACCCGCCACGCCGAAGGCTCCCAGCGTGGGCCCCACCGCCCGAATCAACAACCGCCGCGACGCCGTCCCGGGCGAGATCGTGATGCCGGGAATCAAAATGTTCGAACCGGTCCCGACCTGCGCGCGCGTAGAAAGATTGTAGAGGCGCGTCCCGCTGCTCCCGACCTCGTACACTTCCACCAGCGCCACTCCCCTCACCCCGCCGACTCCCGTCACCTGCGCGGTGTAACCACCCGGCGCCAACGTCACGACGAGCGAGGCATCCTTCGATCCCGGCGTCAGCTGAAACGCCCCCACCGACGTGAACGTGGCGACGTCGCTGGCGGTGAAGTTGTCGTTCTCCGCAATCTTGGTTGTGCCGCGGTAGAGTTCGAGCTTCGGATCGGCCAGCGTGCCCGTCACGCCGAACACCCCGAGCGTCGGCCCCACCGCGCGGATGAGCACCGTCTTGTCCGCCCCAGGTCCGATGGTGAAGCCGGTGACGAGCACATCCGCCCCCCCGCCCTGCGCGCGGATCGAGAGGTTGGAGAGGCGCGCCTCCTGGGCAAGAGCCGCGAGCGACGCCAAGAACCAGACCAATCCGCCAAAAATGTGGGTTACCTTCATGGGAAAATCAGCCAAAACAAATTAACAAACTACCTCGGGGTGGAGGCGGGGTGCCCTCACCCCGCGGGATTTCGCTTCCGAATCGCCCGCCCGCGCGGTGAGGGCACCGCGCCCCCATCGAACCGGACTTTTGCCGTCGTGTAGAGCTCGAACTCTTCCCAACGCGGCCGGAGGGCCGCAACCAAAGGCGCAGACTTTGGACACCGTTCCGAAAACGGGTGTTGCACCACCGAGCCAAGGGGCCCGGAGTCCAAACGGATTTTGCCGCCAGAGAACGCAAGGAACGCAGAGACCAAACCACGATCCGATCTTTGCGCTCTCTGCGTTCCTTTGCGGCCATGACCTGCCGGAGTCGTTGGCTGCGGCGCCGGCACGATCCCATTTGCGCCTTTTGCGGCGAAGACGGTCGATTTGTCCTCCGTGGGCCACCGCGCCCCTGAATTCCTTCCTCATCAGTGTTCATCAGCGCAAATCAGTGGTTCAACCGCCTTGCCTCCACCTCACCCCATGAACCCCAGATCCCGTTTCGCGAACCGCCCGATGTTCGGCAGCACGACCGGCAGGTTCGCATCGCTCACCCCGAACCAGCGCGCGAGGGTCGCGTTGTATTCATCGACACTGGTGCTCGGAATCCAGCGGCCGCGACCCACGTCATCGTCGGCATCAACCGTGAGGCTCGGCATCTTGCCGTAGATGTCGCCGCCTTGGACGGCGCCGCCCATGATCATCTGGTGGTTGCCCCAGCCGTGGTCCGTGCCGCCGGCGTTGGGGACGTACGTGCGGCCGAAGTCGGAGGCCGTGAAGGTCGTCACCTGATTGGCAACGCCGAGTTCGACGGTGGCGGCGTAGAACGACTTCATCGCGCCGCTGAGTTCGGTGAGGAGCGGGCCGTAGGCGTTGGCTTGCGCGCCGTGCGTGTCCCAGCCGCGGAGCTGCACGAAGAACACCTGCCGGCGCAGCCCGAGCGCCTGCGAAATGGAGATGAGCTTCGCCACCATCGCGAGGTTCCGGGCCGTGCCCGTGCCGGGAAACAACGTTTTCAGCGTGGGTGCCGTCCTCAGCACCGTGCCGAGCAAATCGCCGTCGTCGATCGCCTCCTTGGTGATGGAGCCGAAGGCGGCGGCGAGGGCGTTCGCCTGCGGATTGCCCAAGATGGCTTTCATACCGGCCGAGCGGGCGTTGAACACGCCGTTGGTCGTGACGGGCGAGGTGAAATAATTCATCGAAACCACGCCCCCGGAACTGACCGAATACGGCTGCACGACATTTCCACGCTGGAAGGAGTTGGCGCCGTCCAGCGAAATCGACATCGAGATCTGGTTGTTCGAGTTCAGCGCGTCGAGGATGTCGGCCAGCCGGCCTCCCCAGCCGGTTTCAAAGGGTTTGTCCGGCACGCTACTCTGCCACTGGAGCGCCTGGTCGTTATGCGAGAAGAGCTGGGGCGGAAGGTTGTCGCCGGCCTTGTAGTGGGCAAGGGTGGTGGGCCGCACCAACATGCCGACATTGGCGAGGACGGCGATCTTGTTCTGCCCGAAGAGCGACTGCAGTTCCGAAGCGGAAGGGTGCCAGCCATAGCTGCGCCCGTCAGAATATTTCTTAGGGGCGAGCGGAAGCAGGGAAGCGCGGGCCACGGCGAGATCGGCGCGCGCCGAGGCGTAGCTCGCGTGGCTCGCCGCGTCAGACGGGATCACGAGACTAGTGCCGTCGTTGCCACCTTGGAGGAAGAGACACACGAGCGCCTTACCGACCGAACCGATAGGAAACTGGATTTTCAGGGGATCGGGCCGGGAGGGGTTTTCGGCGAAATCACCAACATGACGGTCGGCGGCTTTAAGAACGCGCTTTGCGATATCGGTCTGCCATGCAAATTGACTCTACCGACGATAGTGCGCGGCGATCCGCTCAAGGTCGCGGCCTTCAAGGGATGCCAGCGGCATGTTTTTCGATTTGAGTGCGAAGGGCATGCTCTGATCGCGGATATCCTTCTGAAGGCGGAATAGCACGCGGCGCCTCTTTCTGAAAGTTTCGCTGGCCCTGTTCAGCGCTTGTCGAAGCCGAATTCCAGGCCGACCATTACGATCAGCGGGGCATGTAGATCGAGTCGGGCATAGCGGTTGCCCTGGGTTACGGTGAGTCGCGGTCCCCGCAAGGCATCCGCGCCGATCAAAAGGGCGAGGCGGGGCGTAAACGCCCTCCGCAGCGAAAGACCGGCGAACGCGCCGAAATCGGACCGATTGCGTCCGCCCGTCGCGGTTAGCACAGACCCGGATGCGACCACTTGGTCGCTCGTGGCGAATGTTACTCGCGAAACAAAGTAGGCGACCCCGCCCCGCACTTGCAGCGACCAGTGATCGCTTTCGGGCAGATCGCGCTCGGCGCGGGCGCGGCCAAACTCAAACCATGGTCCCAGATGAAGAATGGTGGTGCGACTGACCAGTTCCTGGCGGCCGTTCAAGGTCCCACTCGTTGCCGAGAAAGTCCGGTTGGGGGTATCGCCGATTCGTTGATCGCCCGGCAAGGGCGAGAACCGGCCGGAATAGGGGGCCCGTTGCGGCACCACCCCGCCGAGGAGATAGGTGTCGGTCAGGGTGCGGAGATTGGCCGCAACCGGTCCGGAGGATGTTTGGCGCAACGTGGAGAACTCCGCGCCGGCGCCGAGTCCCCAATCCCGGTCGGGCCGAGGGGTGCGCTGCAGTGAGACCCGGGCGTTAAGGTGCCATGCTGGCTGCCTTTGCTTGGCATCCGCAGAAAGATACGGACCGGCGGCCAGTTGCGTGCGATGCAGGGAAAGCGTCCCCGCCTTGAGATCGACCTGGGCATCGCTAGTATAGGCGAAATAACCGGTGCGGCTGGCGAGCGGCCCGGCCGGCCCGTCGCCGAGATTGCCGGAAGCATCGACGCGATTGAAACCATCATCGTAGAAGCGGTCGGTCTTGGGCGAGAGGGTGGGATCGGCAGTGGTTGTGGCTCCGTAGGTTACTCGGCTCTTGAGCCAAAGGCTGGGGCCGGCCTCAAGATGCCAGCGGAAAAATGGCGGCTCCGCCGCCTCGCCGGCGAGGGTGGTGATGGCCAGCACCGCGGCGGTTATACTGAGTTGAGAGAGAGTCGTTTTCATGGATAGAGGTGGAACCCGCGGCGGGTTAGTCGATGAGGTATATCTCGATTAGCGCTTGGCCCTCGGCGGTGCCTTTGCCTTGGGCCACCAAGGTGTAGGCGCCTGGAGGGAGGCGGGTGACGATCACGGCATCGCGGGAGCCGGGCGTAAGGTCGAAGGCTCCGACTCGACGGAACAATGACTCGCCGACGACGGTGGATTGCACGGCGGCCCAATCGTCGTTGGTGGCAATCGGCGTGGAAGAGCCCGCGGCGTAGAGGGTGAGCGTGGGGTCCGCCAGCGCATCGTTCACGCCAAACGTCGCAAGGCCGGGCCCCACTACCCGCGCAAGCAGGCGCAGCGTGGTGTTGCCTTCGATGGTGAGGCCGGCGATCAGTGCGCCATCACCCGGCAGAATCTTGGCGCGGGTGGAGACATTCGCGATCCTGCTGTCGCCGCTATAGCGCCCGAGGGCGTCGTAGAGTTCCACCAAGACCACGCCGGGAGCGCTGCTACGGTTAAGCGTCTGGATCGAGTAGTTTTCGGCGAGTAGGCGACGCGCCAAGGCCGCATCTTTGGCGGTGGAAGCAAGGGGGAACGCTCCAACCAAGCCGGTCGCCGTGAGCGTTTCGCCGGACGTGACATCGGTGGCCCAATCGTCGTTTTCCGCTATGAGCGTGCTGCCGCGGTAGAGTTGAAGGGCGGGATTAGCGATTGCGGTCGCCAAGCCAAAGGAGCGCAGGGTCTCGCCCACGCTGCGCACCAAGACGGGCCGGGATCCGGCGCCATCGATCACGAAGCCGGTGATGAGCGGCGGGCCGGCCGCTTCCAGTTGCGCGCGGACGGACAGGTTGACGATGCGCCCGGGATTGTTGCTCGCCAGCGCAACCCGGGAGGTCTGCGACTGCACGATGGATTTTCCGTCGTTCACCAGGACGTAGTAGTCGCCTTCGTCGGCCATGTTGGCTTTGGCGACGGAGAAGGTGGCGGCCGTGGCTCCGGCGACGGGAGCGCCGTCGCGATACCACTGGTAGGTAAACGGGCCGGCACCGTTGGGCGTGACTTGCAGCGTGGCCGTGCCGTTGGGGGTGGCCTGAACCGGCTGGGGCTGAGCCGCGAGAGTGAGGGAGCCGGCGCCCGGCGCCGTCACCAGCAGGCGGTATTCGCGCGCCGCGGTAGGAACCGAGTTGGTCTTGGGCCAGCCATCATCCAGCCAGTTGATCGAGGTTCCGGTGCCGGCGACTGCGACGGGTGAGGTCACCCAAGAAGCCGTCGCGCTGTCGCGATATTGGATCCAGTAAGTTTGGTTGAGGGCAGTGGCGAATTCGATGTAACGCCGACCGCTCGGCGCCAGCACGGTGCGATCGATGGGAGCCGTGGTGCCGAGCGGGCTCGCGGTGGTGCCGACGGAATTGATTTCCAAGGTGACGGCAGGTTCGGGGAACTGCGCGACGTTGGGCGCAAAGTATTCGATGATGAACACGCGAACCTCAGCCGGTTGAAGGGGGCGGGTATCTTCGATAGCCGGTTGCCCGGTCGCCGTGGTGGTGCTCCGGGAGTAGAGTGAGACACCGCCGGGGAGGCTCGGGATCAAGACGCGGAACGAGTCGATCACGTAAGGGGTGGAGTTGGTGACCTGAACGCGTTGTTCGTAGAGGCTTGTCTGGGGATTCAGCGCTAGCTGGGTGACCAGATTTAGCTTCGGGTTATAGATGGTGACCTGGACCGGCACGACGTCCTTGGATCCGTCGGCATAGGTCAGTTCCACCGAGACCGTAGTCTGCTGCACCGAGCCGTCTTGGCGCGTGGGCGAACCTACCACCAGTTGCCCGGCGGCGCCCGTCCCGGAAACGGTCACGCCTTTGACCACGGTGGGATCAAACTGCACAACGCTACCGCTCACCAATTGTTTGCCGCCCGAACTGATGGAAGCAATCGGCGCACTGACATCCGTGCCGCCCAAGGTGGCCAAGACGACGGTGAACGGAGGATCGATCCGATCGATATCCGTGTTTCCGCGTTCGTCAGTCGTGGTGATCGTGATGGTATCCTGACCGAAGAATCCGGTAGGGGCTTGGTAGATGAGCTGGGCCAAGGCGGTATTAAGAGTGGGCACCAAACCTCGGAACGTGAGGCTGGTTTCGTTTAAGCCGGAGCCGGCTAGGAGCGTGAGGCCCGTGCGGTTCGGCAGCGTGAGCAACCCTACCCCAGCGCTTAGCGTGACGGTAAGCTCGGGGCTGTCGGCGTCGGCGACAGCAAACACACTGCCGTCCGGCCCTGTCACCCGTGCAGGATCGCCGGTGAATGCAAGCGGGCCGGTGGGCACGGTGTTTACCGGTGGGGCCGTCACTTGTAGGGTAAACGTGGTGGAGGCGGTGAATTCTCCGTCAGTCCCGGTCAGTGTCAGCGTGAAACTGCCGGCGGCGTCCGGCGTGCCGGAGAACGTGCGCGCAACCGGATCGAAGACCAAACCCGGTGGCAGGCCGGTGATCCGGTAGGTGAGGGGGGCATTGTCGACATCCGTAAATGGAGAAATGGTGATTGGCCCGAATGCCCGACCGGCGGTGGCGGGCGGCAATGTGATCGGCGCGGAGACCGGTGCATCGTTTGCCCCGGCAATTATGATTGAGAGACGCGCTCCGGCTGTTCGGTTGAACCTGTCGCCCAGAGTGTAATCAAACGAGTCGGTCAGTGACTGCCCGACATTGAGGGCTTCGACAGCAGGCAGCGCGTTGTTGACCACGTAGGAAAAGGTGCCGTCCACCGCGGCGGTAAGCGTGCCGTATTTCCCGTTGAGGGAGACGGGACTGCTGTTCACAGCGATGCCCCCCATGAGTCTAACGATGATCGCAGTCCCCGTATCGTTCGCGAGGACGTTCCCCTGAGGGTTTAGACCAGCGGTGCCGTTGGCGACGCCTGAGCTTTCGACGGCACGCACAGTATCGTCGTTCGCCGCGGGTGCAGCGGGCATTTCTACCACTAGGGGCACCGTCGCGGTGATGGGGCCGGTGTAGTTGGTGACATCGGTGGGCATGAAGCTAACCGAGAGCGTATGGGTGCCGGGTTCCAGCACTGTGCCGCCTACCGGCTTATAGGTCATCGTGCCAGGCACGGACCCGACCGCATTGAGCTGAGCAGCGGTGAGCGGTGTGCCATAGACGATGGAGGCCGGTTGCGCCCACGTGATCGTCGGACTTGCTTGGCCGATCGTGAGTTGGGCCGTGCCGTAAATGATGTCGTAGTTCGCCAGCACTGAGGCGGGGGCAAGGATGGCAGTGACCGGGTAGGATCCGACCGATTCACCTGCCGCGCGCGAGTAGATGGCGGTGACATTGTCGCCCGCCACAAATCCAGTCTTTGTTCCGGTGAGCGTTGGATCATTTGTTCCATATGTCTTTGTTGCGGCGGTGGGTGTTACCGATGCGCCCCTCTTCGTGATCGTCAGAGTGCCGTCGGCGAAGGTGAGGGCGTAGTTACCGCTGGTAAGGCCGCTTGGGGTGATGAGGTGGGCGCCGGCTTGGGTGGCCGTCGCGGCCGCGCCGCCGAAGGCGAGGGTGCCGCTGAGAACGCCGGCCGTCTCGCTGTTCACGAAGCCGGTGTAGCTCACCGTGTAGCCACCCGAGTAGACCGCCCCGTCGTAGGTTTTCGTTTTGTTGTCTGCGGTCACCGTCAGCGGTGCCGTCGTGACGGCCGCGGTAAGCACCAGAGGGGTGAGCGTGTAGTTGCCGGCATCGCCGCCGGTGAGGCTGAGGCCGGAGACGCTGACGTTCTTACCGGCGCCGACGCCGGCTGTGGCAAACGCACCGCTCGCCGTGCCCGTCAACGATACCGTCTCCGCGCCGACGACGCCCGCAAGGGCGGCGGTGCCGGTGAGGGTCGCGGGCACGGTGCCCGAGTAAACTTTGTCCTGGGCGGTGAGGCCGGTGATCGTGAGGGCCTTGGCCGTGATCGCGGCGGTCGTCGTGTTGACCGCGGTGAGGGTGTAGTTGCTGGCATTCGCACCGGTGAGCGAGGCGCCGGTCAGCGTGACCGTCTTGCCTGCGCCGACGTTCTTCGTGTCAAAGGTTGCCGTGCCACCGCTGAGCGTCACGACGTCGGCTCCGACCACGCCGGTCAGATTGCGCGCGGTGACGGTTGCTCCCGTGGTGCCGTC
>CANJIU010000052.1 GCA_947474365.1 Opitutia bacterium
CCAACGCAAATATACGACAAAAACCCGTCCCTCCCGCCGTGCTCCGCACGGCGCTCAGCAGCCCGTCAGAGTTGGGCCTCCCGTCGCCGGAAAAATTTTGGAAAATCACCCCCAAGCCTGATTTTCCAAGTCCGACGGGCTGCTAGAGGCGTGAAGATCCTTTTCGATCAGGGCACGCCCGTGCCGTTGCGCCGCTCCCTGGCTGCGTACGAGGTCGTGACGGCGTTCGAACGCGGCTGGGGCACACTGCAAAATGGTGATTTGTTGCGTGCAGCGGAGGCGGAGGGCTTCGCTGCCATCGTCACCACGGATCAAAATCTCCGCTATCAGCAGCACCTTCCCAGTCGCCGACTGGCGATACTTGTCTTGCTTACCACCGATTGGCGGCGCATCCGGCAAGACGCTGATTCCGTCGTCAAAGCGGTGTCATTATTGTCCCCCGGGGATTACGTCGAATTAACGTTCCGGTCCTTGCCGAAGGCCGAACCGAGGTAGGAGGCCCTCTTGGACTCCATACCTCCGCAAGCTTCTGCGGTGCAACTGCGGTCAGTTGTGGGATCCGGCAAGTGCTGGCCCATGTCAGCACCGAGGAGGACGCCGGCGAGAAACGCGTTTTTCTTCTCCATCGATATCGACGACAAGTGGCTGGAAGAGAGCGCCACTACTGATCTGCGGCAAAAAGGGCGGTCCGCGCTGAACGTGGGCCGATGTCGACGTCAGGGCAACGCTCTGGTCCGCGGGAAAGCCGCTGCGAATGGGTCCACGACTGTTTCAAGACCTCGGGAGGCCGAGTAACGCTCGGGGCGGTCGTGGCTTTCGTTTGCAGGGGCTTCCCGGCTTCAAGGCGACCGTCAGCTATCGGGATATTCCCGACACACGCAACGGACGCCACAGGAAGTTACCCCGGCAGAGATAGGAAGTTAATAGGGATTTAAACTGCTCAATGATGGGACAGTCATTGGTGCATCATTGGTGGATGAAAATCCCCTTTCAACGCCGTCGCCGTCGCGTCGGTGGCGACCCTATCTCCAAGGCGCACGGCGACCGCGTGGGGATGACGAAGGTTCCGAGATTTTGGCAGATAACCATTGGCAAACTGGGCCGCTTTTGTCCGTCGCTCCACATTCACTTCGAAGGGCGCGAAGTCGGCGCGACGGGATGAACGACTCTTCGCCTTCCGCACTGGCGATCCACGAACCGGTTCCCGAGAATTACTTGGCCCCGAGGTGATAAATTTCCACGCGATCGAGTTCCGCGGGGCCGTTCCAGAGAACCTTTAAAAACGTATTCCCGACGGGAACCGGGCCCGCGTAGTCAACGAGCGTGCGGCGTTGCTTGCCGGCGGCTCCGCCCGGCGTGGGCGGGAGCAGCGTCGCTCGGCGTTCCGGTTTCAACACGGAGAAGGTTTTCCCGTCGGCGGAAACGAGGAAGGTGAGATCCGTGAGATCCTCGGCGTAGAACGCCACCACGTTGATTGATGCGATCTCCGCCGGCAGACGATACGTGATTTCGTCCTTGGCGGTGCCCTTCGCCCGAAAGAGGTATTCCGCGTAGAGGGCGTTGTAGTCGTTGTTGATCGTGAGGCCCGGCGACTTGGCGTGCACGCGGGAGAAGTCCTGCAGTTCATCGTAGAAACACACGCGCGTCACGCGCACCGGGCCGACGACGTTGGACGGTCGCGAGGTGCCGCTCGCGTTGCGCGCGCTGACGCGATAGAACCACGTCTCGCCCGCGCGGGCCGTGGTGTCGCTGAACAGTGGACGATAGGCGATGTCGGCGTCCGAGACGTTTTGGGCGAGAGTGCTCCAAGGACCGCTGGCCTGCGGCGCGCGTTCGACATCGTAGCCGTTGGCGCCGACCGAGCCCCGCCACGAGAACATCGGCACGTCGGAAAACGGCAGCAACTCGGGCGCGTCGGGCACCGGCACGGGCGGGATTGGGCGGCCTTGAATCGTGAACGCGGCCTCGCGCATTGTCTGCATGAGGCCGATTTCGCACTGGGCGTCGGCGCTCGGGAAACCTGGCCAGTGATACGACCAGGTGGATGGGAAGGTCATGATCTGGTGCCAGTAGAATCCGCCGTCTTGATGGTGGAAATACAGGCTCCACAGGAGCGAACCGGCGATTTCCGGCTGGCTTTCCACGAAGCCAAGGAATTCGCGTACCTGGGCGACCGCGTTGGCAGCGGTGAAGTTCTTGTCGTCGAGGTAAGGTCCGAATTCGCCGATGAAGAGCGGGCGCTGTTGTTTGAGCACTGCCAGTTCGCGGCGAATTGATTCGGGCCAGCCGGCTTCGGTTCCCTTGTAATTGGGATAGAGGTGTCGCGTGACCAGATCGATGTTGGGGTCGATCGCCATTGCCGAGCCGGGCGAGTGGCGCGTTTCAGCGACGAGGTGGTGGGCGTCGAGGCTCTTGATGTAGGCGGCCATCTCGCGGAGCCAGGCATCGGGCGCGCCCGGCATCTCGTTGCCGAATTGCCACGCGAGCACCGCCGGGTCGTCGCGGTAGCGCACGCCGGTCACGGTGTTCGTGCGATTGAGCACGTGGCGCACGGTGGCCTTGTAGTCTTCCCGCACCTGCGGATCGGTGTAGAATTCGCTCCGCTTCTTCCCGCGGTGCGCCGCGTAGGTGCCGATGCCGCCGAGGTAATCGCCGTATTCGGCCGTGAGGGAAAAAATCACCCGGATGCCGTGCTTGTTCGCGAGGGCGAGCATCGTGTCGGTGACCTTGAAGGCCTCGTCGTTGAACTGACCGGGACCGAGCACGTAGTGCCACGGCTGGGGAGCGGCGTCCGGGGCGCGAATCGGCAGATTCCACGTGCGCAGCACCCGCAGGTTCATTTGCTCGAGGGTCTTGAAGGCATCCTCCTGTTCCCAAGGCGTCGGAAGATTCATCCGCTCGGGCAGGGAGAGCGTGTAATCGTAGGGCAACATGATGCCGGGCATGTTCGCCCAGACGAAGCGGAAAACCTTGTCGCCTTCGTAGAGCTTCGTGCCCTGGCGCGTGATGAAGTGCTCGAAGCGCCCTGGCGCCGGCGCCGCGGCAAACGACGTTGTCAGGCAACCGGCAAACGCGGCGACCACCGCGAGAGACGCGAGTGACCGCGCGGCAATCGGCCAGCGTGATCGCAGATTGGCGGTGATTCGGCTCATGGTGGTTTGAGAATGGTTCGAAGTGGAATCACCCGCGGACTGAGACTCAAAGATACAGACCGAGACTGCATCGTCACGCTCCGTGTCGCCAACTCACGTCGTGGGAGAAGGGCGGTTGCCCCTGACCCGGCAAAGGATTCGCCGTGCGTTCGTCGGAATCTGACCTAGAAGTCGGCCACCCCATGCACCAGCCAACGAAAAATCCCGCGACGGCGTTCAAGCGAGTGTGGTGGATCGGCGCCCTCGCGCTGGCGACCACTGCCGTGGCAATCGAAGTCCCGAAAGACCTGGAGGCGCGGGTGGACGCGTTCGTCCGCGCCGGAATGGAGCAGCGCAAGATTCCGGGCGTGGCGGCCGCTGTCGTCATGGGCGGCGAGGTGCTGCTCGCGAAGGGCTATGGCCAGGCAAACGTCGAACATGCGGTGCCGGTCGACCGGGCGACGATTTTTCAGTCCGGTTCGCTCGGCAAGCAGTTCACCGCGGCGCTCATGATGCTGCTGGTCGAGGAGGGAAAAGTGGGCCTGGGCGATTCGCTCACGCAGCATTTTCCCGCGGCGCCGGAGACCTGGCGTGCGATCACGGTCCGGCATCTCCTGACCCACACCTCCGGCATTCCGGACTATGATGTCGCGGTGAATGTGGATCTGCGCCACGATTACACGGACGACGAGCTGACCAAGCTGGCCTTCGGCCTGAAGCTGGAATTTCCCCCGGGGGCGCGGTGGAACTACAGCAACACCGGCTATGTTTTGCTGGGGATTTTGATGAATCGCGTGACAGGCAAATTCTATGGCGATCTCCTGCGGGATCGAATTTGCCGGCCGGCCGGGATGAAGACGATGCGGATCATCAACGAGGCGGACATCGTGCCGCATCGCGCGGCCGGATACCGGCTCGTTGGCGGGGCGTTGAAAAATCAGGAATGGGTCGCGCCGCTGCTGAACACGACGGCGGACGGGGCGATGTATTTCTCGCTCGACGATTTGATTGCGTGGGACCGGGCGTGGCGCGAGCGACGCCTGCTCAAGGCGGAGAGTTGGGCGCAGATGCTCACGCCGGTGCGGCTGAACAGCGGGCGGAGCTATCCGTATGGTTTTGGAATTTCCCTCGAGGACAAAGACGGCCAGCGGATCGAACGGCACGCCGGGGCGTGGCAGGGGTTCAGGACCTCGCGCACCCGTTACGTGGGGGACGATTTCTCCGTGCTGGTGCTCGCCAACCTTGCCAACGCCGACACGGAACGGCTCGCCGATGGCATCGCGGCCATCGTCAATCCCGCCCTGGCAGTGCCGGCGCACACGCCGTTGGCCGAACAACCGACTGAGCTCGCGGCGCGGCTCCGACGGCTGCTCACCGAAGCGGCGGCCGGCACGCTGTCCCCCGCCGAGCTGACCTATGTTCGCGCCGATTTCTTTTCCACCACCGCGAAGCAATTCGCGAAAATGCTCAGCCCGCTCGGGCCGCCGGGCGCGGCGGTGGTCCACGCGAAGCGCGAGATGGGCGACGACACCGTCTACGAATTCGATGTCGCGTATGCGAAAAAGACGATGGGCGTCCGGCTGGGCGTGGCAGCCGACAACATGATCTCGGTCTTCCAGCTCAGACCGAATGGCGGATAGACCGGGAAAATTCAGTTGAGAGTTGAGTGATGAGGGTTGAGAGCAAAACCCAAGGATGAATCTCGCTCTTGAGACGTGAAGGCGTGCGCCTCGATTCTGAAGAACGAGCTCTCAATCCTGAACTTGCTGCTGCATCGCTTCATTAAGGCGGGCGGGATCAACCCAGCCGCCCATCGAACGGGCACGAAACGTGAAGCTGCGACGCGGCGCGCTACTTTCGGGCCTTGAGCATCGCGTCGCGCTTCGTCTTGAACTCGTTGCCGGGTTTCCATTCGGGCCATTTGTCGCCGTCGGCGATGGTGGCGCCGAGTTCGATGAGGAACTTCACGTCCTCCAGCGCGCCCGAGAAGTCCCAATTGGGTTTCATCTCGTCCGAGACCTTGTGGTAGTCGTTCGTCGTGTAGTCCTCGTCGAGCTGCGCGCCGTAGCCGGCGGGACGGCCGATGATCTCCTTGCCGAACTTGCTGTAGAAGGCGGGCACGCCCTGCTTCGCGAACTCGAAGTGATCGGAGCGGTAGAAATAGCCTTTCTCCGGCATCGTGTCGGGCACGACGACCCGGCCCGAACGCGCGAGGATTGCGGTCGCGAGATCATCGATGGTCGAGTTGCCGTGACCGATGATTTCGAGGTCGCGCGACGGACCGAAGACCTGGATGCGATCCATGTTGAGGTTGGCGAGCGTGCGCTCGAGCGGGTGGAGCGGGTGTTCGGCGTAGTATTTCGCGCCGAGCAGGCCGCGTTCCTCTCCGGTCACGGCGAGAAACAGGATGGAGCGACGCGGCGCGGGCCGGCGCGCGGCGAGGCCGGCGGCGATCTCGACGAGCGCGGCGGTGCCGGTGGCGTTGTCGAAGGCGCCGTTGAAAATCTGGTCGCCCGTGCGCTTCGGATCGCGCCCGAGGTGATCCCAATGCGCGGTGTAGACGACGTGCTCGGCGCGGCGCGCGGCGTCGGCGCCCTCGAGGCGGGCGATGACGTTGCGCGAAGTCACATCGCGGAGCTTGTTCTCCACGACAAAGCTCGCGTGGGTGGCGAGCGTCACGGGGCGGAACGAGCGATGGTTGGCCGCGGCCTTGAGCTGGTCGTAGTCCTGGCCCGCGGCGCTGAAGAGCCGGCGCGCAAAGTCCAGTGCGATCCAGCCCTGCACCCCGACGGGCGGCTCCGCACCCGGCGGTTGCCGCAGGTCGAACTCCTCCTGGGCCCAGCGGCTGCCGAGCACGGCGAACGGATAGCCGGCCGGACCCGTCTCATGGACGATGATACACGCGGCGGCGCCGAAACGCGCCGCCTGCTCGTATTTGTAATCCCAGCGCCCGTAGTAGGTCATCGCCTTGCCCTTGAACACTGCGGGATCGAGCTGGCCGGGATTTTTCGGGTCGGTCTGCGGGGGATCGTTGACGAGCACGACGATGGTCTTGCCGCGCACATCGACGCCCTTGAAGTCGTCCCAGCGGTATTCCGGAGCGACGACGCCGTAGCCGCAGAAGACGACCTCGGTGTGGGCTAAATCGATCCGGGCTTCTGCGCGTCGCGTGCGAGCGACGTACTCCGTGATCGGCTGGGGCATGAGGGTGGTGCCGCCCGCGGCAAACATCGTCCGCATCGTGGTGGCGATGCCGACCATCGGCACCGCCTGCACAAACGTGCCGTCGGGATTGCCGGGCTTGAGGCCGAGGGCGCGGAACTCGCGCTCAAGATAGGCAATCGTTTTGTCCTCGCCGGCGGAGCCGGGAGCGCGGCCCTCGAATTCGTCGGACGCGAGCGTGGCCGTGCGGGCCTTGATGCTCGCGGCGGAGATGGCGGTGTCGGCGGCGCAGAGCGGGCAGATGCCGACGGTGGCGATGAGAAGGGCGGACCGGAAACGCATGCGCGTGATCCTTGGGGTCGGGCGGGAAATGGCAATCGCGCGGCGCGGAGCGGATCCGACGAAACGGAGCGGTGGATGTCAGTAGGGAGGGTCTGCGACCCGTCCCGAGGGATTCACGCCGTGAAAAGGCGGGTCACAGACCCGCCCGACCGGCGCTCGACTGCGCCGTTGCCGCTCAGAGCGTGGCGGCAATTCCGTGCAGCTGCTTCGTGGCGATGCCGATGGGGCGGTCGAGCGGTACACTGGCACATCCGAGCAGCGTGGTGAGCAGGTCGCCTTGATTTCCCCGGACGTCGGTCAGGAACCGGCCCGTGTTAATCGAACCGCCGCCCCGTCCCGCGACGATGAAGGGCAGGTTCTCGCGGGAATGCTTGTTGCCGTCCTCCAGCCCCGAGCCCCACATCATGATGCAATTGTCGAGCAGGGTGCCGTCACCTTCCCGGATGCCGTGCATCCGCTTGATCATGTAGGCGAACTGGGCGATGTTGAAGGCCGTGATCGCGGCGACCTTTCCCACCTTGTCGGCCTGGTTGGCGTGGTGGGTCTGGGAGTGATGCGTGTCCGAGAACCCGAGTTCTGGATACGAAACGCCGTTTGGAGTGGAGCCAATGTAGGTGCTGACGCGGGTCGTGTCGGTTTGGAAGGCCAGCACGTTGAGGTCACACATCACCTGCATGTACTCGCTGCGTTTGTCGCCCACGGGGATCTTGATCTCGATCGGCGGGGAGTCGGAAGCGTGGCGCTTGCTGCTGCTGACTCCGGCGGCCTCCAGCGCGGCCTCCTTCTGGCGATATTCGATCGCGGCGATGCGGCGTTCCACCGAGCGCACGCTGTCCAGGTATTCGTCCAATTTGTGCTGGTCGGTCTGGGGCAACGTGCGCCGCAAGTCCCTGGCTCCGCCGATGACCAGGTCCAACATCTTCCGGTCGAGTGCGTCCGCCTTGGTGGTTTGACCGGGTTTGCGGCCATGGCCCGCCTGGTCGGACATGCCGAAAAGCCGGTTGAGCACGCTGCGCGGATTGGTCTCAGCGGGAACGGACTGGGTGGCGGAGCGAAAGCTGCAGTGGGAATAATACCCCTCGTTCAGTCCCTCCTGGTTCTCCTTGTGCGTCTGCGGCATGGTGGCCAGTTCCAGCGATGGCAGCGACGTGAGCGCGCCGACGTAATTCGCGGCGATCTGGTCCGCCGAAATTGAAATATTGATCTGATTCCGGCGGTTGGCATCCGGCAGCGTCGCCGTGAGCCAGGTCGACAATTCGAGCGCGTGCGGCGCGCCGTTGAAGGGCGAGATCGGCACGCCCGAGATTCCCTTCATCATCAGACAGTGGTCGAGCACGGGACGCAGCGATTCCAACGCGGGCGGCGGTGCCGTCAGGAAGCTCTCCGGGCTCGCCGGCCAGAACTGATCCATGATGACCCCGTGGGGCATGTACATGAATCCGAGGCGAACCGGCGGCTTGGCCGGCTTGCCCTTGGCCGGTTCCGCCCAGCCCATGGAGTCCAGCAACGGCAGCGCGAGCGCGGCGCCAATTCCCTTCAGGCAGGTGCGACGATTGATGAGGAAGCGGCTGCTCATGGGGCGGGAGGTGACGAATTATTGGATACGACGTTGGGTGAAAGGGTAGCTCGTGACGATCTCAGTGATGAGACTCTGCATGCGGTAACCGTCCTTGGCGATGGTTTCCATCACGCGATCCACCACGATTTCGTCGTAGCCTTCCAATTGGCGGCAAAGGGCAAAGGCCAGCAGTTTCTCGGTCAGGTTGCGGGAGATTTCACCCGCGCGGGCGGTGATGATGACCTTCAGTTCCTTGGGGGACGAGAAGTGCTTTCCTCCGGGTAGCTCACCCGCCGCGTCAATCGGGCCGCCCGTATCGTCCTGCTCCCGCCAGCGACCGATGGCGTCAAAGTTCTCGAGGCCAAATCCGATGGGATCGAGGATCTTGTGGCAATTGGCGCAGGTCGCATCGGTGCGGTGCAACTCGGTCTGCTGGCGCAGGGTGAGGTTGGCGACCTTGGTCTTGTCCTGTTGCTCGAGGGCCGGGACGTTGGGCGGGGCGGGCGGCACATGTTCGCCCAACACCTGTTCGAGCACCCAGACGCCGCGCTTGACGGGGCTGGTGCGGTTGGGAAACGACGTCGCCGCCAAAATGGCGGGCATGCCCAGAACCCCGCCGCGATTGGGATCGGTCAGCACTACCCTGCGCATGGCTGGACCGGTGACGGTTTTTTCGAGCCCGTAAAGCTTCGCCAGGGTGCCGTTGAGGAAGGTGTAATCGCTGTCGACGAACGTGATCACGCTGCGGTTTTCACGGACGATGCTGTCAAAAAACAGCCGCACCTCGTCGTACATCGCCGTGCGCATCTCGGCGGTCATCACGGGGAATTTCGCTGCGTCGAAGACCTTGCCCTCCAGATTTCCCAGCCCCAGCCACTGCGCGCCAAATCCGTCAAACAGCGCGCGGGACCGCTGGTCCCGCAGCAAACGGTCCACCTGTGCCTTCAGGGTCGCGGGCTCGTGGAGCGTGCCCTGGTCGGCCAGCGCTGACAGCTCAGCGTCGGGCATGGTGGCCCACAGCATGTACGACAGCCGGGACGCCAATTGATGGTCGTCCAGGGGGACAATCTTGCCGCCCGCTTCCACTTCCTTGGCTGGCGTGATGAACAGGAATTGGGGCGAAACGAGGATTGCCTTGAGCATCAGCCGCAGGGAGGCCGGATAGCTGAGTTGGTTTTCGCGCGCGAGGTCGAATACCCCGACCAGAACGTCCAATTCGGCTTCCGAGGGAGGGCGGCGATAGGCGCTGCGTGCGAGCGAACGGGCGACCTTTCGCGCCGCGGCCCGGGCGTCGGCGCCGGGCGCAGGTCGTTCACCGAACAGCCGTCGTTGCACTGGGCTCGGCGGCGCGCCATCGGGCGCGAAAATGGAATCCAGCACGTCGTTGGCGATCCCGAGATACTGCTCCGATTGGAGGGGCGACAGCGTATTCAGGTAACCTTCGCCAGACACTTCATCCGGCAACTCCCGGGCCACCGCTGGATCGACACCGAAGAGATCGTGCAGGGTGTTGCCGTATTCCACCTTGGTCAGCCGGCGGAGCACAAACGGACCCGGATCCTTCGGGCTGAGGTATTTGATTTTGGCGGTCCAGTCCAAGAATGCCTGTCGCTCCTCGTCCGTCGGCTGCTTTTCCACGTCGTCCGGCGGCATGTCGTGGGCCTTCACGTTCGCGAGCGCCTGCTTCCATCGTTTGCTGAACGCGGCGCTGCCGGGATCCTTGAGCGCGGGCTGGAAGTTGATTCCGCCCTTCGACTTCCGGTTGCCGTGGCAATCGAGGCAATAGTTCGTGACAAACGGCGTGACCCGATCACGAAACGACTTCTTGGCATCGGCCTGCAGGGCGGAGAAATCTTCGTCATCCGCCGACGCTGCCCGACACGGCGCGATCACGGGGATCAAAAAGCCCAGGAGGAGCGTGGCGATCAGGCCACTGCGGTGCAGTCCAAACATCGTTGCGCGATCCTCAACGTCGAGGGTGCGGAATGTCACGACCCAATCGCCGCGGCGCTGGAATCGAGGGCGCGTCACGCATTCGCGCAGGCGGCCCAATTTGCAAAAGATGGCGCCCACTGATTGGTCGGCCCGCGGAGTAACCAGCATTCAGCGGGCACGATTCAGTTGAATTACGAACGGCTACGGTATCGCTCTCAGCTCACGACCCTCCGCTCCCAGCTGCCTTTCGCTCAGAACGTCCCCTTCACCCCGATCGTCCAGAGCGAGCCGTAGCGTTCCTGGAAACGTAGCGTGGCGTGAGCGGGGGTGTGCGGACCGACGGTGGTGCCACGGTCGGGGATGTCGCCGACGTTGCGCAGGTTGGCGAAGACGGCGAGGCGCTTCCAGACGTTGAATTCGCCCAACACGTCGAGCTTGGTGTAGCCGGGCGTTTAGCTCAGCGTGCCGGGCTCGATGCCGACGCCCGTGACCGGACCCTGGTTTTGATCGGCGCGCCACGTCCAGTTCAGGCGGAGATTGAAGCGCGAACGGGTGAAGCTGAAGCCCCACGCGGCGTTGCGCGGGATTTCGTTGAAATTGTTATCGCCGAGCTGGCCGGCCGGCGCGCTTGTGCGCATCAGGCTGCCGTTGGCAAACACCTGAAGGCCGCGCGCCCAATGCGGCAGGAACGTGAGCGACTGCCGGTAGCTGAGGTCGAGCCCTTCCATGCGGACGGTATCGGTGAGGTTGCGCTGCGTGCTGACGTCGTAGGCGCCAAACTCGCTCGCATCGAGTCCGTAGAGCGCGAGAAAATCGGGCGTGGCGGGGAAGACGGTCGACGTGAAGAAGTTTTTGAAGTCGCGGCGGAACGCGCCGAACGAAACCTGGCCTACGCCCTCGAAATAGTACTCAAGGCGCACCTTCAGGGTGGTGGCCGACCACGGCTTGATCGCGACGTTGTTGACGATGATGCGGTTGTTGGCCGCGGGTGGATTGTCGGTGTTGGGGAGGGTGAGGCCGCCGGCGTACTGGTTGAAGTCGGGCGGCCCGAGACTGGTGGAGACCGCGCCGCGCAGGAGCAGATTTTCGCGGAGATGATAGGTCGCGTTGAGCGAGGGGAAGAGGCGGAGGTACTCCTTCGTCACGTGCGCCTCCCGCTCCAGGAAGGTGAGCTTCGAAGTCGCAAGGGCGTCGGTCGTGATTGGAATGACGGCGCCGGTGGCGGTGCGGAGCGGGCGGCCCTGGGCGTCGCGTTGGACGTTGCGCGCGAGATCGGTGAGGGGGCCTTCGGCGTTGATGTTGGTCTGCTCGACGCGCACGCCGCCCACGAGGAGCAGTCGCCGATCGAGGAGGGCGACGTCGCCGCGGAGGTAGGTGGCGGAGACGGATTCTTTGGCCGATTTCGAGTTGGTGACGTTGGTGCGGTAGAGGTTGTTGTCGTTGAGGGTGAAATCGCCGGGATGCGTGCGCCAATAGGCGAAGACCTCCTTGGGATCGAGGTGCTGGATTTGCGGGAAACCGTACGGCGCGTACCGCGTGGAGAACACCGGATCGAGGAATGGCAGCGCGGTGCCGTTGACGGTGTTGTTGCGGTAGGTGTAGGTCGAGGTCCACTGCCGCGTGTCGCGCGCCGACTGGCGGAAATCCAGGCCGGTGCGCAGCGTGACGGGCACGGTCCAGACGAAATCGCGACGGGCGTTGGCGGTCGCCGTGAAGTTGACATCGGCGTCGTATGACGGGGTGGAGACGAGGGTGTTGAGCGCGTAGTTCTCGAGCCGATAGGGGTTGAGCGGGGCCTTGGTGGCGTTGTCGACCACCGTGATTTCCCGGGGGCGGAGAAACCCGGTGTCGTTGAACCCTATCGTGACGTTGGTGCGGCGCGCAGTGACGGTGAGGAAGCGCTCCTTGTCCATGTCGCGGATGGCGTTTTTGCCGTAGGCGCGCCCGGTGGCGAAATCGAGTTTCCACGCCGAGCCGTCATGGCGCCAGGAAAACGTCGGCAGGTAGGTGCGGTTTTCGCGGACGCGGTTGCTGCCGTTGGTGAGCGTGACGGTGCCGGCGCCGGCCACGCCCTGCACGGAGGTGGGCGAAATCGACGCGGCGACGATTTGCGTCGGCGCGAAGAGGATCTGTCGCGAGGAAATCCAGCCGTCGAATGACGAATATTGATACGACAAGGCCACGCGGTCGCGCGGTGAGAGACGGAAATCGAGCGTGACGCCGAGCGAGTCGCGGTCGGATTCCTTCGGCGCATCGTTGAGCTGAAACGCGGAAAGGTAGGGCCGGCCGGGGACCGTGCTGGGAAACGCGGCGCCATTGGTGACGGTGCTCACGCCGCGCCAGGTGTTCACCGCGCGGTCCTGGCTGGAATATTGGGTGGAGGCGCCCGCGGCGATCGAGAAACCAAAGTTCCGGTTCACGGGGACTATCCAGGAGAAATCCGCGCCGGGCCATACCTTCTCGCGCGGATCGCGGTACATCGTGGCCCCCTTCCCGAAGTCGTGGTAGTCGTCGCGCATTAGCACGTAGAGCGAGCCGTTGAACACCGGGCGCGAGCGTTCGAACGAGCTGCGCGGCACGAGATTGATCGAACCGGCGAGGGATTTTCCGGGCGTGTCGGGCGTGGGTGAGTGGGAGACCTCGATGCGTGAGACATTGTTGAGGTTGAAGAATCCGACCTCGATCGCGCGGCCGGTGCCGGACGGGCTGGAGAGGCCGATCCCGCCGATCGTGATCGGGGTGTTGGCGTTGGGTGCGCCTTCGATCGAGATGGTGCGGCCGTCGCCGCCACTGAGATCGACGGTGATGCCGGGGAGATATTTCAGGAACTCAGTGACGTTGCCCTCGGCGACGGCGCCGAATTCATCCGTCGAGACGACATTGCGGATGTTCGCGGCGAAGCGCTGCTCGTTGATCGCGATAGCGGCGCCCTCCATTTCCTTCGTGGTGGAAACGGTGAAGGCGTCGAGCTTGAGGATTTCGCCCGGGGCGCCTTTGGTGGCGGACATCTGGCCGGCCGGCGCGAGTGACACTTCGAGTTGGGCGGTCTGGCCGGCGGTCATCTGAACGGTTTCGATCCGTGGCGCGCTGCCCGTGTAGAAAATGCGGACCTTGACGGTGCCGGCTGGCACGCCCTCCAGGCTGAACGTGCCATCGTCCTCGGTGAACGTTTCAAGCGACGTCCCCTCGACGGTCACGCGGGCGCCTTCAACGTAGTTATCTGAAATGGGGTTGTAGACGCGGCCTTCGATCGTGCCGGTGGCAGGTGCGGACGCGCCGGGGAGCGCGGACGCCAGGAGGAACGGGAAAACAACGAAGGAGAAAAGGCGGCGGACGGAGTGTTTCATCTCGGGGTGGCGGCGTGGGGGAAGGGGGACGCCGCCGGGTGAATTGGGCGTTTGGGGTGGGGAGGGAGTGGACCCGCAGCGGGATTTTTAGGTTCCGCTGGATCTGCGTCGAAATCATAGGGCGGCGTGGTTTCGCGGCAACTCGCGCCGGACGAATTTTGGGTTTTCGTCGCGGAGCGAGGGAGTCAAAGACGCGACGCCCGTAAATCGCGCCAATCCCAAGGTGCCGATGTCCTCGCGGGAAATAAACGCCACTGTGCTGGAACTCGCCAGTGTTGGAACCGGAGCCGACTTGCGATCGGGCCAAATTGGAAAATCGTTTTCGGCATGCCCAACGTTCCCGGTCTTCGCAGTTGTTACGCCAAGGTCGGCCGCTTCGTCTACTTCGGCCGCATGCTCGACAAGATCCGCCTCCACGCTGCCGGCCAGCTCCCGGCGGACTACGTGAGCAACCTGGGTGAAGCTCAGCCCTTCTTCTTCGACGCCCGCTGCTGCCGCTTCCTTGGGGTGGCGTACGATCAGCTCAGGGTTCGCACGCTTCAAGGTGGCACCGACGAGGAGATTCTCGCGTGGGTCGAAGCCCGCGGCACGCGCCGGAGTGACGACGATTGCATGGTTTGGAACCGTTTTATGTCGAAGGTCGGCTGGAGGGATGAACGCGCCGCCCTCCTGCGCGACCGCATCGCCAAGCTCGGCCTGACCAACCAGGGGATTGAAACCGGTTTCGACTACATCGACGTCGATGAAGGCCGCGACCCCGTGGCCGCGCGTGCCTGGGAAGCGATCTGAACGGGGAACGAGGGGCGGCGGAGGGCGGAGTTTCCTTTCCGAACGGCGACGGGGGCGTCGCCGCTCCAGTCCGAACAGAGCGGAATTCTGGCTCCTGGGGACGCGACGCCCCCGTCGCGTGGTTCGGAACCGCGACCGGAGGCGTCGCGGTTCCCGCAAGTGCACGAGTGTGGTCGATGGCTTGTTACGCCTGGCCACTTTGCAGGATATGCCGAGGGGACTCGACGTTCTCGGGGTGCTTGACAGTTGAATACCTGCTCAAAAACTGCCGGGTTTTCCACCTGCCACCTACATGTTCGAAGCCAATCCAGTCATCCAACGCGTGTCCAAGGAGAGTTCCGGTTCCGGAACCCTCACCTACGACGGTGTCGTCCATCGCACGGGTTTCTTGCTGCTCCTGGCGTCCGTCGCCTTCGCCCTGAGCTGGCGCGGCCTGGAGAGCGGCGCGCTGCCCGCGGCCGCCGGCTTGGGCGGTCTCATCATCGGCGTGATCCTGGCCCTGGTGATTTCGTTTTCCCGCTCGTCCAACCCGTTCCTCATCGGAGCCTATGCCTTGAGTGAAGGCGTGGGTTTGGGCGTCATCAGCTCGTTCGTCAATGCCCGCTATCCGGGCATCGCCCTGCAGGCGGTCGCCGGGACGATGGCGTGCTTTCTCGGGGTCCTTTGCCTCTATGGGGCGAAGGTGCTGCGCGCGACCCCGCTGTTCACGAAGGTCATCACCGCCGCAATCCTGGGCATCGGTCTGCTTTATCTGACGGATATGATTGCCGGTCTTTTCGGCCATCCGCTCGCGATCATCCATGGCAGTTCGATGTTCAGCATCGGCATCAGCGTGGTCGTCGTCCTCGTGGCCTCGCTGGCGTTTGTCATCGACTTTGCGGCCATCGAGTCGGCGATTGCCGACGGAGTGGAGGCGAGCGAAGGCTGGCGTTTCGGCTTCGCGTTGCTGGTGGGCTTGGTCTGGCTCTATGTCGAGATGCTCAGCCTACTGATGAAGCTGCGCAGTCGGGATTGAGCGCAGACATTCTCAAGAAACAGCTCCGAGTTTGCCGACCCGGCTTCAGCCATGATCAAACGGGGAAGGGGGGACGCTAATCTCCGCTAATAAACGCTCATCCCGGAAACCGGAAATCATGAATCCAGAAATCGACCTGGATCGGGACAGAAAACAGTCTGCGCCGAATTCGTTTCGAGAGCGCGCCTTGATTGGCGCCAATTAGCGAAGATTAGCATTCCAAAAATGTCTTCCCCTTTGGCGCTCCTCAACTCTCAGCCCCCAACTCTCAACTGAATTTCTCCGCCTTGTCGGCGCTGCGCGGGCGATCGACGCCGGGAATTTGGCCTGGTTCCGTCCCTCGGTTGCCGAGGGCGAACGCGGGCGCATCCGACGCTTCAGGCTGCGGTTTTCGATTGCCGATTCCGCCGCAGCCCGCGCAATCGGTAGCGCTCGATGGATTCCTCCTCTTCAGACTCACGGCTCAGCGTTCGTTGGAAGCTCTTCTGGGCGCTGTTCGTTGCCGCACTCATCATCGCCGCGTCGTGCCGGTCGAGCGTCGCGTCGCCCGGGATCAGTAATTTCGACACGGCTGCGCACTTCTCCGTCTATGGATTTCTCGCCACGCTCGTCTGCCGGATTGGACGGCGCTCGACCAGCTGGCGTGGGGCGGCGTTGACGTTGGTCGTGGTGTCGGCCTTCGGCGTGTCGGACGAATGGCATCAGAGTTTTGTGCCCGGCCGCTCGTGTGAAGTGACGGACTGGGCGGCCGACACGGTCGGGGCCGCGGTCGCAATTGCGCTTTATGCCGGCTGGGGTGCCTACCGGCGGCTCTTGGAACGGCCCCTCTGGGGTCAGGGTTCGTTGCTGATGCAATCGGCCAAGAAGCCTGACTTTGCCCACGGATGAGTGGAGTCGCGGCCAGGCCAGAGTCAGCGCGCCTCCGGTGGGCGGTCGGCGCGGCGTTGTTCTTCGGAACGATACTCGTGTTCTCGCGGGTGATCGGCGGTGGTTACGAGTTCGTCAACTACGACGACCCGGACTATGTCATCACCAATACGCAGGTGCACGAGGGGCTCACCGCCGCCGGCATCACCTGGGCGATGAAATCCGGCGCGGTCTCAAACTGGCATCCCCTCACGTGGATGTCGCACATGCTCGACTGGTCGCTGTTCGGCAACAACCCCCGCGGGCACCATGCCACCAATGTCCTCTGGCATGCGCTCAACGCGGTGCTCGCCTTCGCGGCGCTCCGGCGGCTCACGGGCGCGTTGTGGGCGAGCGCGTTTTGCGCGGCGCTGTTTGCCTGGCATCCCCTGCGCGTTGAGTCGGTCGCATGGGTGGCGGAGCGGAAAGACGTGCTCAGCGGATTTTTCTGGTTCGCGACGCTGTGGGCTTACGCGGTCTACGCGGAGCGGCGACGGACGGGTGCCGCCGGCGGCGCGCGGTGGTACGCGCTGGCGCTGACCACGTTTGCGCTCGGCCTGATGGCGAAGCCGATTCTCGTCACCCTCCCGTGTGTCCTGTTGCTCCTGGATGTCTGGCCGCTGAGGCGCCTCGCTGGAGCAAAACCGGCCGCAACGCTGTCCCGGCTCATTCTGGAAAAGGTGCCCTTCTTTGTGCTGGCGGCGACATCGAGCGTGGTGACCTTTCTCGTGCAACGTGAGGGTGGCTCGGTCTCGATGGCGCTGAGCCTGGGCGCGCGGCTCGCCAATGCGGTGTTCGCCGTCGTGCGCTACCTCGGGAGCTTTTTCTGGCCCTTCGATCTCGCGGTCCTGTATCCGCATCCCGGAGAGTGGCCGACGCGCAAGGTCGTCGCCTCGCTCGTGATTGTCGCGGCGTTGTCGGCGGTTGCGTGGTGGCAACGCCGGCGGCGGCCCCAGCTCGTGATTGGCTGGCTGTGGTTTCTCGGCACGCTCGTGCCGGTGATCGGCATCGTGCAGGTCGGGCTGCAGTCGATGGCGGACCGCTACACCTACGTCACGATGTTCGGCGTGCAGATCGCAATCCTGTGGACGATCCACGAGGCCGCCGTTTCGCCGTCGGCGCGGCGCACGTGGGCGATCGTCGGTGCGATGGTGCTGGCCGGTTGTGCCGCGCGCACCTGGAACCAGCTCGGTGTCTGGCAGAACTCCTACACGTTGTTTGACCACGCGATCGCCGTCACCGACCGAAACTACCTCGCGTACAACAACCGCGGGATCTACCTCTGCGACCACGGCCGCGTCGACGAAGGCATCGCGGACTACCGGAAGTCGCTCGCGATCCGGCCCGACTATCCGGAGGCCAACAACAATCTCGCCCGCATGCTTGTGCAGCAGGGGAGGGCGGCCGAGGCGGTGCCGATGCTGCGCGAGGCGGTGAAGGGAAAGCCCGATTCGCTCGAGGTGCGCAACAACCTCGCGAATGCGCTTTCGGACTCCGGCGCGGTGCCGGAGGCGATGGAGCAGTACGCGTTCATCCTCGCGCGGCAGCCGCGGCACGTCGACGCGCTGACGAATTCCGGCGTCGGCCTCGCGATGCAGGGGAAGCTGGCTGAGGCGCGGGCGCGTATCGAAACCGCGTTGCAGATCTCGCCCGACAATCTCAGTGCGCACAGCAATCTCGGCAACGTCCTCGCGATGCTCGGCCAGCGCGACGAGGCGATCCGCCATTATCGGCGTGCGATTGAGCTCAGCCCCGGCGACTCGCGGGCGCATCACAACCTCGGCAACGTCCTGGCCGAGGCCGGCCGGCTCGCGGAGGCGGCCGAAAGCTACGCCCGAGCGTTGGCCGCAGCGCCGACCAATGCCGAGTCACGGGCGCACCTCGGGTTCACCTATGCCCGGCTCGGCCGGCGTGACGACGCCCTGCGCGAGTTGCGCGCGGCGCTGGCCCAGCAGCCCGATTATCCGCAGGCGAAGGCTTGGTTGCAGGCGGTGCTCGAGGCGAAGTAGGTGGTGTTCGCGGCGAGGGTGCATCTCTCGCTCGACTACGTTTCGGGCCGTGGTTGAGTCGGCGGTGACATGACACCCGCCGAGGCCCAGCAACGTATCGCCGAATTGCGCGCGGAAGTCGCGCGCCACGACGAGCTGTATTACCGGCGCGCGAAGCCGGAGGTCACGGATTTTGACTACGACCAGCTGAAGGAGCAGCTCGCGGCCTTGGAGCGGCAGTTTCCGGACGTGGCCGGTGCGCTCGGTGTGGATACGCCGACCGCGCGCGTGGGCGACGATCGCACGGAGGGGTTTGCCCGGGTGAAGCATCGCCAGGCGATGACGACGCTCGACAACACGTACGACGAGGCGGAACTGCGTGAATTTCATGCGCGGTTGGCGAAGGCGCTTGGGAGCGAGGATCTCGCCTACACCGTTGAGCCGAAGATCGACGGCGTCGCGGTCAGCCTTACCTACGAGCGCGGGGTGCTGACCCGCGCGGTCACCCGGGGCGATGGCGAGGAAGGGGACGATGTCACGGTCAATGTGCGCACGATTCACGGACTGCCGACGAAGCTGGCCGGCGCGCCGCTGCCGGAGGTGATCGAGATTCGAGGGGAGATCTTCCTGCGGGAAGAAGAGTTCCGCCGCATCAACCAATTGCAGGAGGAGGCCGGTGAGGCGCCCTACGCCAACCCGCGCAATCTCGCGGCCGGCACGCTGAAGCAACTCGATCCAAAGCTCGTGGGATCGCGGCGGTTGGAAATTGTTCTCTATGGATTGGGAGTCTGTGAGCCTGCGGTGGTCGATTCTCAAACGGGCTATCACACGCAATTGAAGGCGTGGGGACTGCCGGTCGTGGAGCGAATCTGGAGCGTGCGCGGAGTCGATGCGATCTGCGCGGCGGTGCAGGAACTCGACCAGGTGCGGCGCAGCTTTGCCTATGGCACGGATGGCGCGGTGGTGAAGCTCGATTCGTTTGACCAACAGCGCCACCCGAAAATCGGGTTTCGCGGCATGGGTGCCGATGGGAAGGCGGAGGCGGCGCGGAAGCTTTCGCCGCGGTGGGCGTGCGCCTTCAAATTCGCGCCGGATCGCGCGGAGACGCGTGTGCGCGACATCACGATCCAAGTCGGGCGGACGGGGGCGATGACTCCGGTGGCGGAACTTGAGCCGGTGTTTCTTGCGGGCACCACGGTGAAGCGCGCGACCTTGCATAATGCGGATGAAATCGCACGGAAGGATGTGCGCATCGGCGATGCGGTGCTGGTCGAAAAGGCGGGCGAAATCATCCCGGCCGTGGTCGCGGTGCTGGTGGAGAAACGCCCCGGTGACAGCGTGCCCTATGCATTTCCGCGGCACTGCCCGGTGTGTGCGACCGTGGCCGTGCGCGGCGAGGGTGAGGTCGTCTGGCGTTGTCCCAATCCGCATTGTCCGGAAAAGGTGCGCCGCCGGGTTGAGCATTTTGCCTCGAAGGCCGGTGTCGACATCGAGGGCCTGGGCGAGGAGATGGTCGCGTTGCTTCTGGAGAAAGGCCTGATCAAAACTATTCCGGACATCTTCCGGGTGAAGGTGGAGGATCTGTTGCCGTTGAAGAAATCCGGGGAAGTCTGGGCTGGAAACCTCGTCGCTGGCATCGATGCGCGGCGGACCGCGGATCTTTGGCGGGTGATCAACGGACTCGGCATTCCGCAGGTGGGAGCGGCGGCGGCGAAGGATTTGGCGCGGACGTTTCGATCGCTTGACGCCCTGGCCGTGGCCACCGAGGCGGAACTCCTGCGCGTCGACGGCTTTGGCGAAAAGACCGCCGCAGCCGTGCTGGCGTGGTTTTCAGAATCCACCAATCGCCAGTTGCTGCAAGATTTGCGGGCCGCGGGTATGAGCCCGACTCCACCGATCGCCGCCAGCGGTGCCTTGGCGGGCAAGATTTTTGTCATCACTGGCACGCTTCCCACGCTTAGTCGGGAGGAGGCGACCGCGAAAATCGAGGCGGCCGGGGGAAAGGCGAGCGGCAGTGTGAGCAAGAAAACGCATTACGTCCTCGCCGGCGAAGAGGCCGGATCGAAACTTGAAAAGGCGAGGACGCTTGGCGTGCCCGTCATCGACGAGGCTGAGTTCTTGCGGATGGTCGGGTAAATGGGGCTCCGGTTGGGCGAGGCGGAGTGCTTTCCGGGGTGGAGTTCGACTCTGATTTGCACCAATTCGGACAAATCGTTACTCAAAAATCCTCCGGGCCCGCAACGCCGGGCTGTATTCTTGCGTCGACCACTACGCTTGCCTGTTCTGCGCCTTCGTATTCCTCTTTGTTTCCTGTCGCCCCCCCCCCACTTTTGATGCCGTTTCGTCGACCTGACTTTGCCTGGTTTATCGGTGTGAGCGTTCTGCTCACGCTGATGATCGCGGTTGGTCGTGCGGCGGACGTCACTGCTGCCCAGGTGCAGGAGTTGCTGGAGCAGAACCGACGGTTGCAGGAGCAGGTACGCAGTCAGCAGCAGACGATCGAGGGATTAAATGCGAAGATGTCCGAGGTTTTGCGGGCGAGCGAACGGCATGAACGCGAGTTGCGTGGGCTGTCTGATCGCGTGGAGGCGGCGGGGGCGGTCGCACCGGTCCGGGCGGGCAATCGCGGGCATGAAGTGCGGGTTTCCGGCGAGACCGGCATCGCGTTTTTTAACACCGGGATTGAGGGCCAGTTTCCGAAGTCGGAGTTCCGGGCCGACGACCCCGTGATCGCGATTGAGGCGCCGATCCGGAAGAACACCTATATCTTCACGGAGCTTAAGCTACTCATGCGGGAATCGAATCTGGAGAATTTTCAGCTCGGGGAAATGTACGTCGACTTCGAGAATGTGTCCGAAGCCTGGGGAATGCCCGGGTTGCTCAATTTCCGCGCGGGTCGGGTCAATATTCCCTTTGGCGAAGAATATCAGGTCCGTGGTCCGGTCGCGAATCCGCTCATCTCGCATTCCCTGGCGGATGTGTGGGGAACGGACGAGGGGGTCGAGATCTACGGCCGAATCGGTGCGGCGCAATATGCCTTGGCCGTGCAGAACGGCGGCGTCAGCCGCCTGCGCGATTTCAACGCGGACAAGTCCGTCGCGGCGCGCGTCAGCTGGGACCCGGCGCGCTGGCTCCACCTCAGTGGCAGCGCGATGCGGACCGGGGAAATCGCGAGCGTGGCGGACAATCTTTCGGAGGTGTGGTTCGCCAACGGCTTTTTTCGGTCGGTCGCCCCGGGGGGGCGCGCCACGAGCTTTTGGGTGACCCTGCAGGAAGTCGACGCCATGGCGCGCTGGAAAAACGGGCATCTGAGCGGGACTTTGGGTGGGGCGCGCTATGCCGACAATGATCGGGTGGCGGACAATTCGCGCGGCTTCCATTACCGCACCCTTGAGGCGGTGCAGGATATTTCCGGCGGGTTCTACGGCGCCTTACGGTATTCCGACATTCGCGTTGCGCGGGGATATCCACTGGCGGGTTGGGGTGCGATGGGGCAGTTCTTCTTCCGGCCGACGCTGACCACCGGATTACAGCGGACGAGCGTGGGGTTGGGCTACCGTTTTGGACCGCCGTTGGTGTTGAAATTCGAATATGCGTGGGAATCGGGCCGGACGGCGTCCGGATTGCGTCGCGACAAGGAGGATTTTTTTGGGACCGAACTGGGGGTGAAATTTTGAATATGACCGTGAAACAAATTCTCAGGTGGATGGCGTTCCTCGGCGCATTGGCCTCGGCGGAGGGCCGTGCCGGCTCAATCTCGGGCAGTGTCCGGGGGGTGGCGCCGGCCGGTGGACCGGCGGCGGCCGCGGAGTCCGGCGGTGCGTATGAGAGCCGGCGTTACAAGTACGTCGAGCGAATCGATTATGCGGCGCTCCGGGATTTTGTCGTCTACGTCGATCAGCCGGTGGAGGAAGTGCTGCCGCCGGACCGGCGCGCCCAGTCCGTCAAGACGACCCAGAAAGACGCGAACTTCGAGCCGCACGTGCTGCCGGTGATGGTCGGCACGACAGTGCGCTGGCCGAACGAGGACGATATTTTTCACAACGTGTTCTCGATGTCGGATGCCAAGGAATTCGATCTCGGCTACTACAAGAAGGAGAAGGTACCCGAGGTGACGTTCGACCGGGTGGGGCGGGTGGATGTGTTTTGCGCGATCCACAGCAAGATGCACTGCGTGATTTTGGTGGTGCCGAATCCGTTCTTCGCCACGACCGACGAGAAAAACCGTTTCCTCATCAAGAACGTTCCAGCCGGGACCTACAAGGTGCGCGCCTGGCATGAACGTTTGCCCGGCCAGACCCGCCAGATTGTGGTGCCGGCGGAGGGCGAGGTGACGGTCGAGTTTGTGCTCGGGGTCGGTCAGGTTCCGAAGCCCTGACGATGGACGTCCCGCGCCGCAGCTATCGTGTCAGTCTTCAGGCCAAGGTGATGGCGGTGGTGGTGGCTGTGTTGGTGGCGCTGCCGGTTGTCACGCTGTCAATTGTCGACCTGCGGCTGCGCCGCCAGATGGAACTCGACGCGGACCTCGCACTCGCGACGGCCCGCGGATCGTTTGTGCAGGCGCTCGACGTACAGTCGCGGGAGTTGGTGGTGCGGTTTCGCACGGGCACGGGCGACCAGCGGTTCCTGCGCATTCTGCGACTCGGCGATGCGGCGACGATGCAGGATTTTCTCCGGCGGGCGGTCCTGGACGAGTTGCGCGACGACACGGAACTCGCGCTCTTCGTCACGACGGCGCGGGAGGTGCGGGGGGCGAAGCGGGATCAGGCCGCGGTCACGCCCGAGGCGTTTGCCCTGGCGGCAGACTCATTCATCCAGCTGGCGCTTCGCGGGGAGGAGCACACCGGCAGTGTGTCGGTCGGCGGCTCCGCCTATCACGTCGTCGCGATTCCGGCCGCGCCGCCCGAAGGGCTCGCCGGGGCGCTGGTCTTTGGCATCCGGATTACCGATACCGCGCTGCAGAGCGTCCGCCCTCCCTCGGCGGAAATCCTTGTGACCGCCGGTGGCCAGATTCTCGCCTCGACCCTGAAGGACTCTTCGCAAAATACCGCGGTGCTTCGGCAACTGGCGGACAGCGCCACGACGGGGCGCGACGGCATGCTCCTGCTTGGTGGCCAGCGCTACAAGCCGGTCACCGGTGCGCTGGACGGGGGTGATTCCCGCGAGAGCGTGCGCTATGTGCTGCTGGCGTCGACGGAACAGCGGCTGGCTGCTTTCGAGCAGACGCGTCTCCGACTGCTGGGGTTGAGCGTGGCGGGCATCCTCGTGAGCGCCGGCGTGGTGTGGTATTTCGTGCGTCGCATCACGCGGCCGCTGATGGAATTGCGCGACAGCGCCGAGGCGGTGGGGCGGGGTGATTTCTCGCACCGCATCGAGCGCATTTCGAGCGATGAATGCGGCGAGCTCGCTGAGGCGTTCAACCAGATGACGACAAACCTGCAGACGTCGCGCGCCGAATTGGAGCGCGCCATGCAGCAGGTCCGCCTGACCCAGGAGCAGCTGATTCAGAGTGAAAAACTTTCCGCCGTCGGCCAGTTTGTCGCGGGCGTGGCGCACGAGCTGAACAATCCGCTGACGGCGGTCGTTGGCTTCTCCGAGCTGCTGCAGGACATGCCGACCGACAAGACGACGCGTTCACATCTCGACCGCATCGCGAAGAGCGCGCACCGCTGTCACAAGATTGTGCACAGCCTGCTCAGTTTTGCGCGGCAGCACCCGCCGGAGCGCAATCCGGTCGACCTATCCCGGGTGATCGACGACGTCCTGGAAATCATGGCGTACGACCTGCGCACCAGCAACGTGACGGTGACCCGCGAGCTCCCGTCAGATTTGCCGCCGATCATGGGCGACGCGCACCAATTGCAGCAGGTCTTCATCAACATCCTCGGCAATGCCCGCCAGGCGATGGAATCATTTCAGCGTGAAGGTCGGGTGGTGGTACGCGCCCGCCGGGTGAACGGCACGGTGGTGCTGGAATTCCAAGACAACGGGCCTGGCATCAAACCCGAGAACCTCGCGCGCATTTTCGATCCGTTCTTCACCACGAAGCCGGTTGGCAAAGGCACCGGCCTCGGGCTCAGCCTGTGCTACGGCATCATCCAGGAGCACGGCGGGAAGATTTCGGCGCGCAGCGACCCGGGGCAGGGGGCCACGTTTGCGATCGAATTGCCGGTCGCCGCCGTCAAACCCGTGGCGCTCTTCCGTACCGGAGACTCCCCTGCTCCTTTCCCGGTGAAAGAGCGGACGGTTTCCGGCCGCTCCGTCCTCGTGATTGACGATGAGGTGTGGATTCTCGAACTGGCGGCCGAATTGCTGCGGGCAGACGGTCACAGGGTGGAGACCGCGCAAGGTGGCGAACAGGCGCTCGAAGTGCTGGGGCGGCAAAATTTCGACGTGATCGTATCGGACTGGAAGATGCCCGGCCTGAATGGCATCCGTCTCTACGAGCACCTGCGGGCGACGAACTCCCCGGCGGTGCAGCGCGTGCTCTTCATGACGGGTGACGTCGTGAGCGACACCTTTCAGGATTTCCTTCGGACCAACAAACTGACCTACCTCTCGAAGCCGTTTGCCACGGGCGAATTTCGCGCCGCGGTCACGCGGATGTTCGGAAGCGCGACCGTCTGAGCGGTGCGCCTCCGGTGCGGCAATCAGAACCCGCGTTTTTGCAGCGCCATGCTCAACTCCTGCATGAATGCCTGCCCGTCTTCGGGTGAGGGGCGGTAGCCCGGCTTGCTGACCTCGGTGAACCCCGGCCGGCCGTATTGGTCGACGACCCATTTGGCGGTCACGCCGTCGCTGAATGTTACGCTGCCGCTGGCCAATGCGCCGGGCAGGAGCGTGACCTTGTCGACGTCGACGGTCACCGAGCTCTCTCCTTCGGGCGGCAACGCTTCGAGTTCGTCCTCGGGCGGGAGCGCTTCCGGAGTGTCGTCTGGAGTGTCCTTCGCGAGTCCGAGCTTTTCCTTGGCCTTGTCGAAAAAGCCCTTCTTTTCGGGCGGCGCGGCCCGTGGAGCCGGAGCAGCCGCCTTCGGGGGCTGGGTCTTCGTCACATCGCTCGCATCGATCTTCGGTGCGGCGTCTTTCAGTTCCAGATTGAGATCGTCGACAAGGAAGCGGACGTCACGGTAGGTCATCGAGACCTGAAACTGTTCCGTCAGTTTCTTTTGGACGGCGGACAGGTTGTCGCCGGCGGCGACCCACGCTGCGACGGCTTGTTTTTGCTCAGGAGTTAACGGCATAGGAAAGTTGAAGGCTGAAGGGAGGAAGTTGCAAACAGCATAGCAGCCGTCGCCGGGACTTTCAACTTTCGCCTTTCGCTGCCGCCCCGTGCGGCAATGCCCACCTCACTTGGACAACTGCACCTTGAGGAATTCCACGCTCCCGCGGGTCGAGGAGTCCTGTTCCATCATGTTGTCCACCGCCTTGCAGGCGTGAATCACGGTCCCGTGGTCACGGCCGCCAAACGCGTCGCCGATTTCCTGCAGGGAATGTTTGGTGAGGGTGCGCGCGAGGTACATCGCGATTTGCCGCGGGATGGCGATGTTGTTGGGGCGCCGCTTGCTCGTCATGTCGCTGTGGCGAATCTGGTAATGGTCCGCGACGCGCTTCTGGATCGTCTCGATCGTGAGAATATTCTGCGCCTGCTCCATCAACACGTCGTGGAGCAGCCGCTCGGCGGTGGCCAAATCGAGCACCTTGCTCGTGAGCGCGGAGTAGCTCGACACTTTCAGGAGCGCTCCCTCCAGCCGCCGGATGTTCTTCGTGATGTTCTGGGCGATGAAATAGAGGATCGGATCCGGCAGCTGGCAGTTCAGCGTCTGCGCCTTGGTGCGCAGGATGGCGAGACGGGTCTCGAGATCCGGAGCCTGGATGTCGGCGGGCAGGCCCCATTCGAAGCGCGAGACGAGGCGGGATTCGAGTTTTTGGATTTCGCTCGCGCGGCGATCGCTCGTCATGACGATCTGTTTACCCGACTCGAAGAGGTCGTTGAAGGTATGGAAAAACTCCTCCTGGATCCGTTCCTTGCCGGCGAGGAACTGCACATCGTCGAGCAGGAGCACGTCGGCGTGCCGGTAGCGCTGACGGAACTTGGTGAGGCTGTTTTCCTGCAGGGCCTGGATGAACTCGTTGGTGAACTTCTCCGTCGAGAGGTAGGCGACGCGGGCGTCTTGGTTGTGGCGGATGATGGCGTGCCCGATGGCGTGCATCAGGTGGGTCTTGCCGAGCCCGGTTTCGCCGTAGAGGAAGAGGGGATTGTACGCCTGGGCGGGGGCCTGGGCCACGGCCATCGAGGCGGCATGGGCCATCTGGTTGTTCGAACCGACGACGAACGTCTCGAAGCTGTTGCGCGGGTTGAGCGTGCCGGCCGCCGGGCCGCGTTCGTCATATCGGGTCGTGCGTCGGGGGGCGGCGACCTTGGAGCGACCAGAATGGACGCCTTCGGTCGGAGCGCGGCCACTGTTTGAGGCGTGGGAGCCCGGGGAACCGGGCCGGGCCCCGGCGTCAATCTTGCGCAGGGTCACGTTGACCATCCGGCCGGCGGTGAGCCGCAACCGCTGCGTGATCAGGTCGAGGTAGTTGTCGTGAATCCAGATCGCGGCAAAATCGTTGGGTACACCCAGGGTGATCGAATCGCCCGTTGTTTCGAGGCACACCACAGGCTCGAACCACATTTGGAAAACATCTTCCGGGAACAGCGACTTGAAGTCGCATTTCACGGTTTCCCAGAGGCTGGGAGCAAGGATCGAGGAAGGCATGGACGGGCGCTAAATGGCGGGTTTATTCACATTGCCCCATGGAACAGTCCTTCAACATGTCTTTTCCGTCTGCTCTGCGTCGGCTCGCGGTAACGAAATTCGTGGGCTGCCACCAAGGTGAAGAACTGCCTGGAGTAGGGCTTATGTAAAATCTTGGTAGCTAGCATATACTGACCGGTGTTACTGCGGGCGCCGCGGAGACTGACTCGAGCGACATGGGAAAGAACGGTTCTGAGGCAGCTCAGAAATGGACGAGGGCGCAGTAACTGTGAACCCAAAAACCATTTCAAGGCCAACTTTCGCACAACTTGTTCACATCGGGTTTGAGCATAAGTTTTTCGATTTTTTCGTTGCCACGTTTTGCGGAAGTTAGGCGACCGAAAACGGCGACGGATTTCCGTAATTTAACCGGTGGTACACCGGCTTGAAACCGGCTTCCGAAGCCAGCCTGGCCGCCACCGCTTTTGTCACGGTTTGGTGACGGGTCGGCCTTTTCGAATACACCCACCGGCGGCTACCCATGGGCGGGACCGGGTTCGACCCACTTTCCGTGCTCCTTGATGAGCGCGATGAGGCGGGAATCGGCCTCTTCCTGGGGGAGGTTGTATTGGACGCAGTTCTTTCCGACGTAGAGGTTGATCCGGCCCGGGGCGCCACCGACGTATCCAAAATCGGCATCTGCCATTTCGCCCGGGCCGTTCACGATGCAGCCCATGATGGCGAGCTTCACGCCCTTGAGGTGGCCCGTCTGGGCGCGGATGCGCTGGGTGGTGGTCTGCAGGTCGAACAGCGTGCGACCGCAGCTCGGGCACGCGACAAACTCGGTTTTGGAACTGCGCACGCCGGCACCCTGGAGCACATTGTAGGTCAGCTTGGTGGCCCGCGCCGGATCGGCCTCGGTCTCGATGCTGACAAAGTCACCGAGTCCGTCGCAGAGCAGGCCACCGGAGAGGAACGAGGCCTCGAGTAGTTTGGACAGAAATGCACTCTCGTGCCGCGTCGCGGTCGCGGTGGTGTTGCGAATCCAGATCGGGGCGCGGGAGCCGATGCCGTGCAGTGCCTCCGCGAGCTGCCGATAGCCGCCGATGGCGTGGGCGGCGGTGGCGGGAGTGGCGGATAGGGTGAAAACCAGCCCTTCCCCGCCGAGCTGGCGGAGCGTCTCTCCCAGCGCAAGCAGGTCGCCCGGCGTGATCTCCGCGGCGACGACGGTGCGATGGGAGCGCGCCAGATGCACGAACGCGGACAGCTCCGCGGCGTCGCTGGTCAGGAACGCCTTCACCAGCAGCGTGCCGGGGCGCAGGGAGGCGGCGGCGATTGCGAGTTCGGCGGCGGTGAAACGGGCGGGCAGTTCGAGCACGTAGAACGAGGCGCCCGGATCGGGGAGTCGGGCGATGGCGTCGGTGCTGGTGACAGCGACCAGCAGGCCTTCGGCGGGTGTGTCATTAAATTTCGGAGACGTCAGTTGGGCTAGTGTCGCGGTCAGCCCGTCGGTTGCCCCGATGCGCACGATCACCCGCGGCGGCTGGCCGGCCCCGACGGCGATGTCCGGAGTCAGCCGGGTCGGGAGGATTTCGCGGCGGCTGAAATGATAGGGGTCGATGCGGTCGGGGGCGGCGGGCGCCGCGCCGGTCGCCGACCACAGGGACATCGCCTTGTCGGCGATCGCGCGCGCCACCGGGATTTCGTAGACGCTGTCCTCGGTGAGCGAAACGCGGATGGTGTCGCCCAGTCCGTCGAGGAGCAGCGAGCCGATGCCGATGGCGCTCTTGATCCGTCCGTCCTCGCCGTCGCCCGCCTCGGTGACGCCGAGGTGCAGGGGATAATGCATGTCCTCCTGCGCCATGCGCTCGACGAGGAGCCGGTAGGCCTGGATCATCACCTTGGGGTTGGAGGCCTTCATCGAGAGCACGATCGCCCGGTAGGAGTGCGATTCGGCGATGCGAAGAAATTCGAGCGCGCTCTCCACCATGCCGAGCGG
This sequence comes from Opitutia bacterium, assembly GCA_947474365.1. GTDB lineage: Bacteria > Verrucomicrobiota > Verrucomicrobiia > Opitutales > Opitutaceae > ER46. The sequence goes on from CANJIU010000052.1 coordinate 28,911, forward strand.
CGTGTCGCCGTACCGGTTCATGATCCGGTCGCTGAGCGAGCCGTGGTTGGTGCCGATGCGCATCGCGCGGCCGAGTTCGCGGCACCGTATGACCAGTGGCGAGAACGCCGCGTGCAGCCGGGAGAGTTCCGTGTCGTAGTCCGAATCGGAATATTCGCGGACGGCAAATTTCTTCTTGTCCGCGTAGTTGCCCGGGTTGACCCGAATCTTCTCCACGTGCTCGACCGCCTCCATCGCGGCATTGGGCAGGAAATGGATGTCGGCGACGAGCGGCACGTGGGCGAAGCCCGCGGCGCTGAAACGCGCACGGATTTCCTTCAGCGCCCGAGCTGCCGCCACGTTCGGGGCGGTGATTCGGACGATTTCGCAGCCGACCTCGGCGAGTGCGATCGACTGCTGCACCGTCGCGGCCACGTCCTGGGTGTCGCTCGTGGTCATCGACTGCAGCCGGATGGGATGCGAGCCGCCGACCCCGACGGAGCCGATGTTCACCGCCAGGGTGTGGCGGCGGATGGTTTGAAAACGGGAGGAGCAGTAGGACATGACGGGAAACCGGAATGAAACGCACCGTCGCCGCCTTGGCGAGCGGACTCATTCACCCGCGAAGGGTTCCGCCAATAGCGCCGAAGAGCGCGCTACTTCGCCGGCGGTGGTGCGGGCTGGGCGGGGGCCGCGGCCGCTTCCGCGGCGCGCTGGTCCTTCACGTCGCGCACGATGCGCCGGACGTCAAAGAAACTTACATACAGCACCATCGAGAAAAGCAGCACCAGGAACGTGCTCTGGGCCGTCATGATGAAGTTGCCCGGCAGCGGGCGACCCCGGAGCCGGCCAATCGTCGCGAACAGCATCTGGCCGCCGTCGAGCACAGGAATCGGAAGCAGGTTGAAGACCGCCAGATTGACGTTGACGAGAATGGTGAACCACAGCGCGAGGGGGAGTCCGGCCCGGGAAACGGCGACGAAATTATCGATGATGCCGATGGGGCCGCTGAGATGCGAGAGACCGATGTCCGATCGCGGGTTGATCAGCGCCCAAAGTGTGCGGAACGTCTTCACCACGCAGTCGGTGATTTGGTCGAGCGGGGTGGGATGGACGTAAGTGACGCCGGATTTGAGCGCGAGCCCCACGTCCATGCCCTTGGTGGTGGCGTCCAGAACGAGCGTTTGCGCTGCGTTGGCCCGGAGCACCGTGATTTGAACCGGGGTTCCCTGCCCGGACTTCAGCGCTTCGGCGAGCTGTGGATAAGTGAGGGTGGCGGTGCCGTTGATCGCCGTGATCAGGTCATCGGGACGCAGTCCGGCCTTCTCGGCGGCGGAGCCGGGAGTGACCCGGCCGACGAGGAGTTTGGCCACGGTGGAAAATCCGACCTTTCGGACGTTTTCGTCGCCGCTCAGAATGGGCAGAATGGGAACCTCGAGGGTTTCCTTGCCGCGCTTGATGGTGAAGACGGTTTGCCGTTCCCCCTGTTTGTTCCAACCGCTGCTGAGCGCGAGATGCTCGACGATGTCGGCAAACGTCGCGACTTCATCGCCGTCAACCTTGATGATGATGTCCCCTGACTTAAGCCCGGCTTTGACCGCGGGGCTGACGACGTCCTTGCCGGAGGCGTCTTTGATCGTCGGTGAGATCTCCGCGATCGTTGTGGAGGTGAAGCCGGTCGCAGCGGGCTGTCCAATGATCCAGACGATGCAGGCGAGCAGGAAGGCGAAGAGGACGTTGAACGCTGCGCCGGCTGCGAACACAATCATCTTGGTGGCATAACTTACGGGCGGCAGCTTGGAGACGTCGGACTGACTCTCTCCCTCGATCGGGCCCAAATCGGCGAGTTGGGGCAGGAGTACATAACCGCCGAGGGGAAACCAGGAAACCCGGTATTCCACGCCGTCCTTGCCCCGCCACGAAAAGATCGGCGGCCCGAAGCCGATGGAAAACCGCTCCACGTGCGCGCCGCGCTTCCGGGCGGCGAGAAAATGTCCCAGCTCGTGGACGAAAATTGAACCGCCAAACAGCAGAACGACAAGGAAGGCGACCCAAACGTTGGTCAGGAGAGTTTGCAGGAGGTCGGAGGACACGGATGGTGCAGATTATGAGGCGAAAGAGGTAAGATGGGAAAGAGTGACGCGACGAGATTCGGCATCGAGGGCAAGGACGGCGGAAAGGTCGGTCGGCTCAAAGTTTTTGATACGGCCGAGAGTATGTTCGACGACCGCCGGAATCGCAAGAAAGGGAATTTTTTCGTCCAGAAAGGCCGCGACGGCGATTTCGTTGGCCGCATTGTAGATTGCTGGAGCGACGCCACCGGCGTTCATGGCCTCCTTGGCGAGGCGCAACATGGGAAAGCGTTTCTCATCCACCGGACGAAACTCCAATCCGATGAGCCGGGTGAAATCCAAGGCCGCGTCCACCCCGGGGGCGCGTTCGGGATGCAGCAGGGCGTGCTGGATCGGAAAGGTCATCGAGGGCGGGCAGAGTTGGGCGATCATCGCCCCGTCGACGAACTCGACGAGGCAATGCACGATGCTCTGGGGATGGAGCACCGCGGTGCATTGGGCCGGCTTGAGACCGAAGAGGCACTGGGCCTCGATCAGTTCCAGCCCCTTGTTGGCGAGCGTGGCGGAATCGACCGTGATTTTTGGTCCCATCGACCAATTGGGGTGTTTCAGGGCGTCGGCCGGTCGGACGCCGGCCAGTCGTTCCGCGGGCCAATCGCGAAATGCGCCGCCGCTGGCCGTCAGGACGATCTGGCGGACGCCGGCCTGCGGGTGGCCTTCGAGGCATTGAAAGACCGCGTTGTGCTCGCTGTCGACAGGGAGTAATTTCCGGCGATGTCGTTGCGCCGCGGCGAGCACGAATTTGCCGGCGAGCACCAGGATCTCCTTCGATGCCAAGGCGAGGTCCTTGCCCGCGGCCAGAGCCGCGAGGGCCGGCTCAAGTCCGGTGGTGCCCACGACTGCGACGAGCACGATGTCTGCCGTTGGCAACTGGGCGAGTTCGGTCAGGCCGGCGAGTCCTCCCACCAGACGGGCCCCGGCCGGGAAGGCCGCCGGATTGGCCCGGGCCGCGGCGTAGGCGCTGTCGTCGAACACCCCGATCTGCCGGACATCGAATTGACGAGCAATGGCGGCAAGTTTCTCCCAATTGCTGCGGGCTGCGATACCCACGAGTTCGAGTTTGTCCCGGTGGGCCGCGAGGACGCGCAGTGTGTTCTCCCCGATCGAGCCCGTCGCGCCGAGCAGGACGACGCGTTTTCTGGGGGGATTGCCGGAAGATTGGGCCATCGGGTGGGTGGTGCGTTTTGGTGACGTGCGATAGGGTGCGCGGCGTTTCGGGACGGGGAATGCCCGCGCGGGCCAGAAGGATCAGGGCAGCCGAAACAGAAAATATCCGATCGGGGCCACGAGGATGATGCTGTCGCTCAAATCAAACATGCCGCCGATACCTGGAATCGACGCACCGGAGTCCTTTTGGTTGGCGCGGCGCTTCATCACCGATTCGACGAGATCGGCGACGATGCCGACGATGGCAATGGGAATGGCAATCGCGGCAGCGACGAGCGGCGTCAGGTGGGAGGGAAACTCCGCGCGGGCAAACCATGCCACGGCGGCTCCCGACGCCATGGAAAACAACACCCCTCCTACGGCGCCTTCCCAGGTTTTTTTGGGGCTGATTTGCGGCGACATCTTGTGTCGCCCGAACGTTAGACCGCTGAGCAGCGCGCCCATGTCGCAGAACTTGGTGACGATCACGAGCCAGAGGGCGAGCAGCAGCCGGCCGGTGGGCGAGATGGTGTCGCCGGGCCGGGGCGCGATGATCGCGACCAGGTAGGAGAGCATCACTGCGACGTAGGCCAGGCCAAAGAGAGTGGTCGCAACGGTCTCGACGCGAGTCTCGGCGGTCCGTTCGCCGAGGAGGCGCACGGAGAATACGATGACCGCGAGCGGGAAGAACAGATGGGTCGGCCAGCCGAATTGCACGTGGAACCACGGCCCGAGGGTGATCAGTCCGCCAAAGACCATGCCGACCTTGTCGAACGGGTCGTAGCCCGAGGCGTGCATCAGCTGGTAAAATTCCCGGAGGGTCAGCACCGAGATGATTGCCACAAGGGCGAGCGCTCCGTTCGTCCGGAAGAACCACAGCGATGTGCCGACAATCGTCCAGAGCAGGACGGTGCTGAAGATGCGTTTGCCCATGCGAAGCGACGGATCCGTTTTACGTCTTGACGGCCGTCACTTGGCCGCCGCCGGCTTCAGCTGTTCGCTCGTCAGGCCGAACCGGCGCTCGCGCCGGTTGTAATCGGCAATCGCCGCGGCGAGATCGGCCTTCGTGAAGTCGGGCCAGAGGACCGGCGTGAAAACGAATTCCGCATAGGCGGCCTGGAGGAGCAGGAAATTGCTGATGCGCGTCTCGCCCGAAGTGCGGATCACGAGGTCGGGTTCCGGCATGTCGGCGGTATAGAGATAGCGGGTGAAGGTGGCCCACGAACTGTCGTTGAGCTTTTCTTTTCCGGCGGCGACGGCCGCGGCGTAGGCGCGCGCGGCATCGACGATTTCCGTGCGCGCCCCGTAATTGAGGGCGAGCACCAACGTGTAATCAGCGAAGTGTTTCGTCTCCTCGGTCGTCACGCGCAGCACTTTTTGGACACCGGCGGGAAGGTCCTCGATCCGCCCAATCGTGCGCAGCCGCACCCGGTCCCGCACAAACGTTTCCAATTCCCGCTTCAGGTAATACTCGAGCAGGCCCATCAGTGCGCCCACCTCCTCTTGCGGACGTTTCCAATTCTCAATCGAGAACGCGTACAGGGTCAGCATGCGCACCCCGAGGTCCCGCGCCGCAAACGTCGTGGTCCGCACCGTTTCGACACCACGTCGGTGCCCCTCGATACGCGGCATCCCCCGCTTTGTCGCCCAGCGGCCGTTGCCATCCATGATGATGGCGACGTGTTGAGGGACGTTTTCGACGGGAGCGGACATGAAGAAGAGAGTGAGGGTAGGGCGGCCCGGGGCGAATTGACAAGCCGCCATGCGCCTCCCCGTTCCTGCCGTTTGACGCGTCGGGACCGGTAGCGCAGGGTGGTTTCATGGGCCAACCGCTATCGCCGACCGAAATCTCCACTGCTCTGGCCGCGCTTCCGGGATGGAGTGTCGATCACGATGCGCTGGCCAAGTCGTTTGCGTTTGGCTCATTTCGTGAGGCGATGAGCTTCATGGGGCGAGTCGCCTTTGAGGCCGAGGAATTGAACCACCATCCCGAGTGGACCAACGTCTATAATCGGGTCGCGATCCGACTCAGCACTCACGAGGCGGGCGGCAAGATAACGGCCAACGACGTCGAACTCGCCACCCGGATCCAACGGATTTCGTGGGTTGGCTAACTGTGCCCGTCGATCCGGTTTGTCAGCGATTGGATGACAAACCGTCCGGCCTGGGGAAATTTCTGACGGGGCAAGGCGGCGAGGCTTCGTGGGCTCGCTCAGAAGCTCCCTTTGATTCCAAAGGTCCAGAGTGCGCCGATGTCCGTACGCTGCCGGAATTGGGCGATCGCCGGCGTGCTCGGACCGAAGACCTCGTTGTCGTCCTTGGCGGTGCCGAGGTTGCGCAGGTTGGCGAAGACCGCGATGTTCTTGCGCAGGTAGTACTCGCCCGAGAGGTCGACGTAGAGCCGCTTGAGCGCCCAATTGTACGTGCCGGGTTCGATGCTGTTGCCGACGGCGATGGCCGAGCCCCTTTGCCGGGCGCGGTAGTTCCAGTTCAGTCGGACGTTGAATTTCTGACGGGTCAGGCTTGCGCCCCAACTTGAGCTGAAGGGCACGAACCCTGCGAAATTTCCGCCGGTGTCGTTGATGGCCCGCTGCGAGCTGGCGTTGGCAAACACCTGCACGCCCCGAGCCCACGAGGGTAGGAAGGTCAGGGCCTGCTTGTAGTCGACTTCGTATCCCTCCATCCGGACCGTGTTGGCGATGTTGTACTGGGTCACGACATCGTAAGGGTCGTAGACGGAGGCAGTGAGTCCGTAGAGTGACAGGAACTCGGGCGTGGCGTTGAAGACAGTGCTGCCGAAGAAATTTTCGAAATTCCGCCGGAACGCGCCGACCGAGAACTGCCCGACGCCTTCGAAATAATATTCCAGCCGCACTTTCATCGTGCGCGCCTGCCAAGCCTTGATGCCGACGTTGTTGACGATGATCCGGTTCGCGCCGCTCGGTGGGCTTTCGGTGTCGGGCAGGGTGAGGCCGCCGGCATATTGATCGAAGTCGGGCCGACCGACGGACTCGTAGAAGGCGGCGCGCGCGATCAGGTTTTCCCTCAGGTTGAAGCTGGCGTTCAGGCTGGGGAAGAGCCGCAGGTATTCCTTTTCCGCGTGCAGGCCGCGGTCGATGAACGTGAGCTTAGAGACCCCGAGGGCGTCCGTTGCGGGCAATATCGTGAGCGGGCGTCCGTTGGCCCCGAGGACGGTCCGGCCTGAGGCGTCTCGCTGGAAGTTCCGCGTCGGATCCGTGAGTGGCCCCTCGGCGCTAATGTTCGTCTGTTCCGCCCGCACGCCGCCGACGAGTTTCAGCCGGCGATCGAAAAACTGCACATCGCCGCGCAGGTAGGTCGCCGAGATGATCTCCTCCGCGTGCTTGGAGAGCCCGACGTCCGAGCGATACCAGGCGTTCGGGTCCGTCGTGTACATGCTGGGCCTCGATTGATAGAGTGCCCACAGCTTTTCGTTGCTGCTCCACTCCGCCCGCGGGAAACCAAAGGGCAGGGTGCGCCCGGAGAAACTCGGGTCAAGGTAGGGTGCCGCGCTGTCGTCACCGAGCGTGGGATTGGTGCTCGCGCGGCCATCCGCGCCGACGAACGAGTAGAGGTGCGTCCCGCCGCGCAGGTCGCGCATTGCGTGCCGAATCTCGACTCCGCTCTTGAGGGTGAAGGGCACCGTCCCGAAAAAATCGCGCCGGGCGTTGGCGTAGATGCTGCGGTGCAAATCCGCGGAGCTGTTCTGGATGCTGTTCGACGACACCATCGCATAGCTGGCCAGACTGAACGGATCGACCGGGGCCCCCGCGGCGTTGGTCACCGTGATGCGGTTGGGGCGGAGATAGAACATGTCGTCGAACGCCACCGTCACGTCGGTGCGCCGGGCCTGCGTGTTGTTGAAGATTCGCTTGTCGATGTCGCGAACGTGGTTGCTGCCGTGCGAATGTCCGGCGCCCGCCTCCATTTTCCACACGGTGCCGTCGTGCCGCCAGACGAGCGTGGGCATGTACGTCCGGTTGATCCGGTCGCGTCCGCCCTGGGTGAGCAACAGATCTCCCGCCGCCACCGCGCCATGGGTTGACGTCAGCGTGAAATCACCCGGGAGCACGCGATTCACGTTGAACGTCATCGCACGGTTGGTCGTGTCGGCGTTGAACGAGAAATACTGGAATGAAAACGAAATGCGGTCCTGACGGGACAGCCGGTAGTCGATCGTCGCCCCGAAGGAGCGGCGCGTGGTGTCCTTCGGCGCGTCGCGCACGACGTAGCTCGAGAGGTACGGTTTGTCGGGGGTGGTGTGGGGAAAGGCGACGCCGTTGGTCGCGGCGCTGCCGCCGCGCCATGTATTTTGGGAGAAATCCTCCGCGGTGTACTGCCGCGCCGATCCGCCGGAGAGTGTGAAGCCGAAACGCTGGTTGACCGGCATGATGTAGGTGAAGTCGAAACTCGGATGGACCTTCGGAGTCGGGTGCTCGCGCGGGCCGGCCGTCCGGGAAAAATCCTGCGCGTTGTCGCGCATCACCAGGGAAAGCGTCGTGTTGAACTGCGGGCGCGAACGTTCGAACGAACTCCGCGGGACCATGTTCACCGAACCGGCCAGCGCCGCGCCCTGCGACTCCGGCGTCGGCGAGTGCAGCACCTCCATGCGCGCAATATTGTTGATCGAGGCCATGTCGACCTGGACGGAGCGGCCGGTGTTGTTGTCGCCACCCGTGCTCGCGAGATTGAAGCCGTCGATCGTGATCGGCACGTTGGCCGACGGTACGCCGTTGAGGGAAATCCCGCGCGCGTAGCCGCCGCCGTACTCGACCGTCACGCCCGGCAGGAATTTGAGGAACTCGCCGACGTTGCCTTCGGCGACGTGGCCAAATTCATCGGTCGAGACGACGTTCCGGATGTTGGACGCAAACCGCTGCTCGTTGATCGCGATGGCCGCGCCGTCCATTTCGCGCGAGGCGCCGACGACAAATTGGTCCAGTTTGATTGGGTCGCCGCTCCGTACCGTTTCCGGCCGGGTTGAAACACCGGTGAGTTCAATGTTCCGTTGTGCCACGGCTCCGGCAGAGACGGCGACATCGACCGTTTGGGGCAGCAGGCCGGTGAAGAACGCCTTCACCCGGGTTGCTCCGGCGGGAACGTTGCTGAGGCGGTAGTAACCGTCGGCGTCGCTGAAGGTCTCCAGCGAATGGGCGTCGACGGTGATGCGTGCCCTTTCGAGATAATCGCCGCTGCGGGTGCTGGAGACGCGCCCTTCGATCGTGCCGGTACCTACGGATTCGGCGGCGAGTGTTGCGCCGGCCGAAAGGAGGGGCAGCACGAGAGTGAGCAGCGTCGTCGCGATTCGATTGAAAAACAACGCGGTGGACCTGGCGTGGGGTAGTCTGATCAGCATGAGGATTGGGGGAAGTGCCGCGATTGGCTTCGCGCGCATCCGGGGTGGCGGGTTCGGTTGGGAGCAAGTGAAGGGTTCAGCCAAGCTCCTGGATCAGGCGTCGTCAACCGGTGCGTTGGAGGATATGGGACGATGGGGCCTCACGGATTTTGCGGGCGCGCCAGGAGCGACCGCCACGCTTCCCAGACGAAATGCCCCAGGAACGTCAGGAAGCAGGTAAAAAGCAGCCAAGCGAGGGGCTGCTCAAGTATGACGAAGCGCTCGACTCCGCGCAGCACCGCATTGACGTCGCCCTGGTGCAAGAGGTGGCCTCCAACGGCACCGACGAGGGGATCCAGCCACAGTGCGACGAGGAGCAAGCCAGCCGTGGCCGCGGCAAGACGTCGCACTTTCAGCGGAGCGGTGGGATCCCGGGGTAGTCGCACCAACAATGGCACGAGCCAGACCGCGAAAGCCCAGCGATACGCGTTACTTGGCCCGGAAAAGAAACAACCGGTGAGCACCGCTGCTCCGAGGATGAAATTCAGCCAGACCTCGCGGTCCCTCGGTTCCACCCGCCAATGCCCGAATCCACAGGTGTGCCAGACCAATGCCGCCACTGGGCAACAGGTCGCAAGGCCGAGTGCGGTGGCCCAACCGCCGACGATCCCCCACGCTTCGAGGAGGTGGCGGACGCCGAACGTCATGAGGCCGCCGGGTTGCGGCAGATTTAGGCCAATCCTCGCCAGATCCGGTGAGACATCGATCTCGACCGCGACGAGCAGCAGCGTGACAATCACCATCCGGCTGCGCACTTCGGCGGCATCGTTTCCGCTCAGGAGGACGAGGGCCCCGACGGTCGGATAAAACTTCAGCCCCGTTGCCGCGGCGATGAACAGACCCGCTCCCAACCGGATGTGGCGCCGCGGGTCGAGCAGACACGGCACGACTGCGGCGAGCAGGGTGAAGACGACGAGGTCGTTGTTGGCCCGGTTTACGGAGAGCAACAGCGGGGGCGAGCCACCACGCCAAGATACCATGCCAGTTCGCGACCGGTCCGGGGCCGAAGCCACCAGAATACCACGGCGAAAAACGTGAGGACGATGCCGAGGCCCAAGCCAAGATTAGCGCCGCGGGTGAGTCCGAGATCCCCCCAGATGCAGCCACCAATGGGAATAGACGTGGGTACGGTTGAAATAATCGAGGGGGGTTGTCCGCCCATGGATCAAGTCCACGGGCGAGGGCGTCATTGGAGGCGAGCAGCGCGATCGAATCGAGAAACCACACCCCGAAGTCGTGCGCCCCGAGCAGCGGATAAATCCGTGGCCAGAAAAAGGGAACGGAGAACCACGCGGCGACCAGCCGGGCGAAGAGCTAGCCGAGCCGACGGTTCGCTGGTGCGGCCTCCTCCGTTGGATTCATCGGGACGTCCCCGCGGGCCGGGAGGATGGTTTGGGCGGGTTCGGGGTGGGAGGTTTCAAAGTCCGCGCATGAAATTGAACGTGCGGTCAATCTGACCGGGGAGTGGCTCGTGCGTGAAGTCCGGGTAAATCACCACATCTTTTTTCGCAGAGATTTTGTTGTAGGCCGCGAATTGCGAACTCGGTGAACAGATGGTGTCCATCAATCCGGTGAACATGAGCACTTCGGCACGGATGCGGGGCGCGAGGTGTTGCACATCGATGTAGCCCAGCCTGGTGAAAATCTCCTTCACCCGTTCATGGCGGGGGTCATGGAAACGGAAATACAGCCGGATCTCCTCGTAGGCGTCCTTCGCGTAGTCCTGCTCCCAGACGCGCTGGTAGTCGCAGAGGAACGGATAGACCGGCGCGGCACGCCTGATCCGCGGCTCCAAGGCGGCGCAGGCCAGGGACAGCGCGCCACCCTGTGAAATTCCGACCGTGCCCACGCGGTCTGCATCCACCTCGGCGAAGGACATCACGACGCGGGCGAGTTGGACCGTGTCGAGGAAGATTTGGCGATAGGCCAGCTTGCGCGGATCGGGATCGTCGAGCCCGCGGACGATGTGACCCCGCTGCGTGGTGCCCTTCACTTGACCGTTGTCCTCCGACTTTCCTCCCTGGCCGCGGCAGTCCATCGCGGCGAAACAGAACCCCTCCGCGGGCCAGCCAAACTTGTCGACCCAGTCTCCCGAGTGGCCCGAGTAGCCGTGAAATTGCAGCACGGCGGGATGCCGCCCGCTGTTCGCCTCGGCTTTCGGACGAAGATACTTGGCGTAGATCCGTGCTCCGCCGACGCCGGTGAACCACAAGTCGAAGCACTCCACTTTTCGGGCCGCCGCGACTGGGCTCGGCCGCAATTCCGGTCGCGGATCGGTCGCGTCCAGCTCGCGCAAGGCCGCGCTCCAGTACGCGTCAAAATCATCCGGTCGCGGATTGCGGCCGCGGTATTCGAGAAGTTCGGGCAACGGTTTGTCGATGAGGGGCATGGCGGACGAAGGGAGGGGCGGTTTCTAGAAAACGCGGACGAAGGAGCGCACGCCCACATCCATCAGCGGACCGGCGGAGGGTTCGGAGCGGAGCAGCTTGCCCGCTTCGTCAAAAACGCCGATCTGGCCGGGCCGGTTGCGCAAAGGCGCGTACATTTCCCGCTTTTCCGGATCGTAGGCCAGCGAGGAGCCGGCGGGTTCCGCCAGCGTGATGTCCGCAGTTCGAGCTCCCTGCAGATCATGCACCGTGATGTGGCGGGCATCTGCATTGAGGATGAGGAGGCGGTCGCGGAGGGGGTCGATGGCGATGGCGACCGGCGCCACCGACACGCCGGCGAGTGCAAAGGCGCGGACCGTTTTTCCGAGTCGCGAGGTTTCGAGGACCTCGGACGACGAGGCTTTGAGCAGAAAGAGATGCCCGTCGCGCGGCCGAACTGCGAGATCGCCGCCGCCGATTTCAGGTTTTCCCTCGATGTCGAATTCACGCTTGATCGCGCGGGCCGGGCGATCGACGACGCGGATCCGGTTGCCGGGATCGAGCCGGAGAAAAAAATGATCGGTGAACGGGTCGTAGGCGAAGCCGCTGACGACCTCGTCGGGTTCCAGGAAGCTGGGCACATCCGTGGTCCGGCCGTCGCCGGTGTCGCGCACGGTGCGCTCGTCGCCGGCAGTAGCGAGCGAATAGACATGGAGGGGGCCCGGGGTCGCACAACCGGCGCCGCCGAGGGCGAGCCAGCCGAGGGCGGCGAGGGCGAGAAACTGCGGGAGCGGCCCCCCGCCGTGTTTTCGCGTTGTCATCAACGCACGCCGCAGCGTGCATCGCCGCATGAAAGTCGCATTCATCAGTGGAACGAGCATCGTAAATTCGACCCTGTTTTCGTCGTGGGAGGTGAAGACCGTCGAGACAAAATACGGCACGGTCACATACAAATGCCGCGGGGAACAGGCGCTGATCAACCGCCACGGCTACGCCTTTCCCCTGCCGCCGCATGCGATCAACTATCGCGCGAACATCGCGGCGCTGACGGATCTTGGTTTCGTGGACATCGTGTCGCTGAACTCGGTGGGTTCGCTCAAAAAGGATCTGCCGCCCGGGACCTTTGTCTCGTGTTCCGATTATGTGTGCCTGCAGCAGGGGCCGATGACCTTTTTCGATCACGAACTGCGGGGCGGGGCGCCGGGCATCGCCAACAACCTGATTCCGCGGCTCGTGGCGGAATTGACGCCGGAATTTCGGATTCAGACCGGAAAGGTCTACGTTCAGATGCGCGGACCGCGCTTTGAAACCAAGGCGGAGATTCGCATCGTGAAGGAGTGGGGCGATGTGATCGGGATGACGGCTGCGCACGAGGCCGATCTCTGCACCGAGAACGGCCTGCGGTACAACAGCCTCGCGCTGGTCGACAATTTTGCCAACGGCCTCGAGGGCACCGAGATTGATTTCTCGAAGTTCAAGGATCTGGTGAAAGACAACCAGGCGAAAGTGAACCTGCTTTTCACCCGGATGCTGGAGATTTTGGGGTAAACCAGGCTGAACGCCGCTTTCTTCCCTCGGGCGGGACGTCCACTATTTGCGCGCCGCCCCAAAATGCGATTTGCGGCGAAGCGGCGCCCGAGTAGCCTCCGCCCTTCATGAGCGACTTCGTCCAACCGGTGCAACTTCACGAGGCAAAACAGGCGTTGGGCCGTCTCCGCGCCAACATGCGCCTGACCATCCGCGGCAAGGATGATGTGATTGATCAGGTGATGGTCTGCCTGGTTGCCGGCGGACATCTCTTGATCGAGGACCTGCCCGGGGTCGGCAAGACGACGCTGGCTTACTCCCTCGCTCGTTCGATGGACTGCGTTTTCACGCGCATCCAGTTCACCAGCGATTTGCTGCCGAGCGATGTCACGGGAGTCGCCATCTACGACGAGACCGTGAAGGAGTTTGTGTTCAAGAAGGGGCCGGTCTTCGCCAACGTGGTTCTGGCCGACGAAATCAACCGGGCGACGCCCAAGACCCAGTCGGCGTTGCTTGAGGTGATGGACCGGGCCCGGGTGACGGTGGACGGCGAGGCGCACGCGGTCGGGACACCGTTCATGGTTTTCGCCACCCAGAACCCGGTGGATTACGAGGGCACGTTTCCGTTGCCCGAGAGCCAGATGGACCGGTTCCTGATGCGGCTCCGGATGGGCTATCCCGAGGCGGCGGACGAACGGGAGATTCTGCGCACGGCGCGCGGTGGCTATGATGCGATTGCGCTCAACCCGGTCGTGACCCGGAGCGACGTCATCGGGCTGCAGTCGCTCGTCCACCAGGTGTTCGTCGAGGAGAGTGTGCTCGATTTTATTTTACGTATCGTCGCGGCGACGCGGACGGAGGCGGAGTTTCGCAACGGGGTGAGTGTGCGCGGCGGCGTGGCGCTTCGGATCGCGGCGCAGGCGAGGGCGTTGGTCCACAGCCGTGATTTTGTGATGCCGGAGGATGTAACCGAACTCGTGGCGCCGATCTTTGCGCACCGCCTGGCTTTGGCACGGCAGACCAGCGATGCGTTGGAGGAGCGACGGGCGGTCTCTGCGGTCCTCAAGCGCATCATCGGCTCGATCCCGACTCCCACCTGATCCCGGGCCGCGTCCCATGCCGTCGGATTTTCGTTCATCGCCAGCGGCCGCCCTTCCGGGAAGGAGCGATACGGGCCATCCCGATGATGGATGGTCGGGTCCGGGCTATCGGGCGCGCCGGCCAACGTTTCGGTGGAGCGCCTTTTTATGGTCGCTGGTCTATCCGCAACGCGGGCATCGGATCCTTCCGACGATTCCAGGGGTGGTGTTGATCGGTCTTTCCCTGGGCATCGGCACGGCCGCCTACAATTCTTCGAGCAACATCCTGTTTATCACGCTCTCGCTCCTGCTCGCGTGCTTGATTCTCAGCGGCGTGTTGTCGTGGCTGAATCTGCGACTCGTGCGCTGGCGGTTGCAGGTGGCGCCGCCCCTGCGGGTTGGAAACGACACGGTGGTCTCGCTCGATTTGCGCAACGGGAAGCGTTTCCTTCCGACCTACGGGCTTTGGTTCGAATTTTCCGCGCGGCCGGTCGAGTCGCAGGTCGGGCAGAAGGCGGAATCCACGGTGACGGCGCGCAACATCGATGTGCGGGCCGTGCTCGCGAAGGCCGACGCCGCGGAGGTGCGCGGTCGCGTCGGGCTGGCCAGCCGGCTTGATCCGCGGGGAGAGGGCCGGGTCGAATGGGTGTTCAAGCCGGAGCGCCGCGGCCGGCTCCGCGTGCAGTTGGCGAGCGTGGGCTCGCTTTTTCCGTTTGGGTTTTTACGCAAGGACATCGGGACCGAGCTGGCGGTGCAGACGGTCGTCTGGCCGGCTCCTGTCGAATACCGGCGGCATGCGGTGGCGGCCGCGCGTCGTGCCGCGGGCGGGGAGCGGGTGGCGCGGGCGGGGAGCGGCGGCGACTTGCTGGCGTTGCGGCGTTATGCCACGGGGGATTCGCACCGGCTGATTCACTGGAAGGCGAGCGCGCGCACGCGCACGCTGCTGGTGCGGCAGTTCGCGGCGGAAAGCGTCGAAGGTTACGCCTTGTGGCTGCGCACCGATGCGGGAGTCTGGCCCCGGCCCGAACAATTTGAATTGCTCATCCGTTTCGCCGCGACGCTGGCGGAGGACCTTTTTCGCGCCGGCTGCCTCGTGAGCGTGGCGCTGGACGGCGAACCGCCGACTCAGGTGCGTCGGGTTCATGATCTGGAACGCTGGCTCGATCTATTGGCGTCGGCCCGCGCGACCGAGACGGCGGTCTCCGCTGGAGAGATGATGGTGGCGAAACAAAACGTGATGACGTTTGTGCCCGATGGGACGCGCGGCGTGGCGGCGTTTGTCGACGGACAGAAGGCCGCCTCGGTATGACGAACGTCGGACACAAGCTCCCGCAGCTGACGGCCGACGAACTCCACCAACTGAAGTGGCTGCTCGGCGGAGTGCTTTCGCTGATTGCGCTCAGCACGGTGTTTTACATGGATGTGGAGGCATGGACGCTGATGGCGCTCACGGCGGCGGCGACGGTGGCGACGATGGTCTGGCCAACGCTGCCCGCGCGGGTTCCGTCTCTGGCGCACACGCTCGCGTTCCCGATCATCGTGGCGTTTTTTGCGGTGGATCTCTGGCTGAAGACGGAGGTGCTGCCGGCGATGGTGCGCCTCGACATCCTGCTGCTCCTGTACCGCGGAATTTCCTACCGCCAGCGGCGGGATGACCTTCAGATTATCGTGCTCGGCCTGTTCCTGATCATCGTGGCCGGCGTGCTGACAGTGTCGCTGACGTTTGCCGCCCAGATTTTGGTCTACACCGGCAGTGCGCTCGCCCTGCTCCTCGCGATCACCCTGAGTGAAGCGGCCAACGGGCCGGCCCAACGCGTGGCGATGCCGTTGGGCGAAGTTCCGGCGTGGGCGCGGCACGCGGACTGGTCGCAGCTTTTCCGGCGGCTGCGTGAGGTGACAGACTGGCGGGTGGTCGGCCTGGGGGCGGTGCTGTTTGTGGGCGTAGTGGGCGTATCCGCCCTGCTGTTTCTTCTCATTCCCCGGTTTCAGATCGAGAACAGCATGTTCCTCGATCGCTTCATCTCGAAGAAATCCCGGACTGGATTCAGCGACACCATCCGGTTCGGCGATGTGACCGAAATCCAGCAGGATAACAGCGTCGCGCTGAGTGTCGATGTGTCGGACCAGAACCAGATTCCCCAGTCGCCCTATTGGCGGATGCTGGTGCTCGACCACTACAGCGACGGGACCTTCCGGCTTTCCCCGACGCTCCGGGCGCAGGAATTCAGCAGTGAGCGGACGCAGGGGTTTCTCCATGGGGAGGCGAAGCCGAAGCAAGGTTCGGCGGTGATGTGGACCTTCTACCTCGAGTCAGGGGTCAGCCGCTTTCTGCCCTTGCTGGGTGTATTTGAGACCCTGCGCTTCCGTGAATCGCAAAACTTCCGGCAGGCTCCCTCTCTTGCCATTGTGCAGCTGCGTGAGGAACCGGTGACGATGACCGCCTATCGGGTGGAGGGATTCGAACTCACGAATTCGATTCGCGATCCCAACTTCGCCCGGATTTGGCGAAATCGCGAGCAGCCCTCGCCGCGCCGGCTCGCGTTGCAAAATCGGGTCGGAGTCACCCGGGAGGCGGATCTGACCGCGCTCACCGCGGCCCTGACCACGGCGACGCGGGGGGAGAAGTTGCCGGCGGAGGAGTTTGGCCGGCGGGTGGGAGGCTGGTTGAAGACGACTCACGGTTACTCGCTTTCCCCGAGCATACCCGCCGGCCCCGGCGATCCGCTGGTGCGCTGGATTGGGTCGCGCGAGAGCGGTCACTGCGAGCTGTTCGCCGGCTCGTTCGTCCTGCTGGCGCGCGCGGCGGGGTTCCCCGCGCGGGTGGTGACGGGCTTCCGCGGCGGCAGCTGGAACGGCTATTCGAACAATTTCTCGATTCGGAATGCGGATGCGCACGCCTGGGCTGAGATCTTCGACGTGGATTCCGCCAGCTGGCTCCGGGTGGACCCGCTGGCCGTGGCGGCGGCTCAGGCCGTCGAGGTGAAAGGAGAGGCGGCGGTGGCCTCCCGGCTCGATCGCAGCTGGGGTGCGCGGTTCGACAGCCTGCGCGTGTTCTGGTATCGACGGATCGTGAACTTCGACCAGCGATCGCAGGTCGAGACCCTGAAGGCGGTGAAGCAGGCGACGGAGAATTCCGGCCGGCGGCTGCGGGAGTTTTTGTCCGAGGCGAACCGGCGCGTGATCGACTGGGTCAAGTCCCCGTGGAGTGCCAGCCGGTTCCTCGGACTGGCGGCGGTCCTGTCCGTCGGTTGGGGGATGTTCTGGTGGTGGCGCGAGCGCGGTCGCGGCTGGTGGCGGCGGTTTTTCCGGCCGCGGGGCGACCGGCGCGACGACCCCGTGCGGCGGGAGGCGGGGTGGTGGCTGGCGCGGGCAGGAGAATCGGGATACCGGATACACGAGGTCGACGCCACCCTGGTGGCGGATCTCCAGCGCGTGCGGTTTGGGGCGAAGGCGACCTGGCCGGAGCCCGTCACGGTGTTTCGACGGGCGCGTTCCGCGGTTCGCGCCGCCCGGCGGAACGCCCGTCTCACTCGGTCTTGAACGGTGAAATGACGCGCCGGGCCGGGGCGGATTTTTTTTCGAAGTATTTCTTGAGCACGGTGGCGGCGACCGGTGCGGCGTAACGCCCGCCTTCCAGCGATTCGCCGGCGGTGTCGCCCTCGATGGCGACCGCCATCGCGATCTCCGGTTTATCCGCGGGCGCGAAGCAGATGAACCACGCAAAGTTGATGTTTTTCCCGCCCTCGACGCGCTTTTGCGCCGTGCCCGTTTTGCCGGCGATGGTGACCCCGGCGATTTGATAGGCCGGAGCGTTCAGAGTCTTGGCCGTGCCGTACGTTGCGCATCCCATCATCCCCTCCAGCAATGCCCGCCGTTCCTCCGGTTTCAGCCCGATCGGCTCCGTGTGCTGCGGCGGGCGGTTGGGCTGGTGGACCAACGTCGGCTTGGTGAAAATCTCGCCGCGGGCGACGGAGGCGACGAAGCACGCCATCTGCAGGGGCGTGACCAGGACGAAACCCTGGCCAATCGCCATGTTGGCGGTGTCGCCTGGCACCCAAGATTCCTTTTGGGTGCGTTTTTTCCATTCCGGGTCGGGCATCGTCATGCGATGGCCTTCGCCGGGAAGCTCGATGCCGGTGGGTTCGTCGAGATGGAACCGCCGGCCTTCCTCCGCAATCCCGGACGGAGTGGTGAGTTTGCCGGCTTCATAGTAGTAGATATCGCAGCTTTTCGCGATGGCCTCGGTCAGGAGCACGTCGCCGTGATGCCCGCGGCCGTTGTCGCAAAAATAGATCCGGTTGCCGACGCGGAGCGTGCCGTTGCATTTGATGATCGCCTCGGTCGGTGTGATGGTGCCCCGGCGCAGTGACGCAATGGTCGTGAGGATCTTGAACGTCGAACCGGGCGGCCAGAATCCGTTCAGCGCGAGGTTGTACCAGGCCCCGCGCTGGGTCATGTCGGCGACGAACTCGGCCGAGGCTCGCGGCGAGAACTTGTTGAGATCGAAGTCCGGCTTGCTGGCCATCACCAGCACCTCGCCGGTGGCGACGTCGAGCGCCACGGCGGTGCCCCGTTGATCGCCGATTGCCTCTTCCGCGGCCAGCTGCAGGTCGATGTCGAGCGACGTCGTGAGATGCCTTCCCTGCTTGGGCGCGCGCGACTCGAGGGGAGGATTGATTTTGTAGCCGGTGGGATCGACCCGGTAAATCCGGCCGCCCGCCTCGCCCTGCAATTGCAGGTCGAACCATTTTTCGAGTCCGTCCTTTCCCGCGGTGCCCTTCATCTTGAACGTGGTCAGATCCTCGCCGGGAAATCCTTCGGCCTCGACCTCGTTGTCGGGCCGGACGTATCCGAGGGTGTGGGCGGCCGCGGTGCCGTAAGGATAGGAACGGATGTTTGATGCGTAGACCTCGAGCGGTGAGCGCACCGGCAGACCTTCAATCAGGCGCGCGTATTCCTTGAGCGATAGATTGTCGACCAGCGTGTAGGGCAGGAGCAGTTGGCGGTCGAAATGCCGGCGCAAGTCGACCGCGTCGACCCGGTCTTCGCGGCCCGTGATCGCATTCACCTGGTCGAGGTAACGCTGCACCAGGGTGACGCGCGCGATCTGTTTCAGCTGCGAATCGGCGGGCACGTCCTTCTTGTCGCCGGCGGCGAGGTAGTTTTTGTAGATGCGGATGTGCTCGCGGCGGAGCTCGGCCTTCAATTCGTCGAGGTGAAGGAGGATGGCAAACCGGTGACGGTTGCCGACCAGCAGCTGCCCGTTGCGGTCGTAAATGTTGCCGCGGGGTCCGGGAAAGATGATCCGCCGCTGGTTCTGCTGCCGCTCGGCGCCGGCGTAGTCGCCCACTCTGGCCAGCTGGCGGTAGGCGAGCCCGCCGGCCAGCGTCAGGAGCAGCGCCGCCACGATGAAATAGAACGAGATGATCCGCGGGTCGTAGTTCTTGTGCGACTCCAGGAGATTCCCCGGACGCTCGGCGAGATTGATGTCGTCGGTGGCCATGACAGCGGAGTGAAAACCGGCGTGGCGTTCGGACCGGCCTCAGGCCGTGTCCGCGCGTTGCACCCGCGCGAGCACGAGTGTCCGGGCCTGAAGGGCGAAGAACCACGGCGTGACCAGCGCCAGAAAAACCTGCGAACACACGAGGTCCGCGATGAGCCGCGGCCAGACGGCGGCGGGAGCGGGCGAGCCGTGGATTTGGCCGAACGAGAACACGAGGAAGAGGGCGAGATTGGTGAGGAGAACGACGATGATCGCGGCGATGTTGTCGTCGCGCGGCACGCGGTCGCGGATGTGAAACACCGTCAGGTGGGCGGCCGCAAACAGCAACACGTGGGTGCCGAAAGCCACGGGGGCGTTGGCGTCACAGATGAGTCCTCCCAGCAGGGAGGCGGCGAGCCCTGGCCCGCGCGGCTGCGTCAGCGCGGCATACGCGATGAACAGTGATCCGGCGAAAAGGTACACCCGCAGCGCGGTCAGTGCGTGATTGGCCTGCGCCACGATTGCCCACAGCAGCAACAGCGTTCCGAAGAGGGTCAGGGAGCGGCGCATGGGGCTTCAGCGCGCCTCGTAACCGGCCAGCGGGACCAGCACGGTGACCTCGGTCAATGAACCCAGCCGCTCGTCGAGTTTCACCTCGCCCGACTTGAACAAACCGTCGCTGCCCGAATCGGCCCGCACAATGGTGCCGAGCGTCAGCCCCGGCGGAAACACGCCGCCAAATCCGGATGTGACCAGGCGCTTCGGCGAGTTGACGCTCGCGATGATGTCGAGCGGCACAAATTCCACCACGCCGGTTGGCGGGGCAAAGGTGGGGTTCACGCCGCCCTGAAAACTCAGGGGACGGGAGTCGCCCTCCACCACGCCGGCCAGCCGCACGTTCGGGCTGCTGATGAGTTCTACCACGGCCGTCGTGGCGTAGACCTCGGTCACCCGGCCGACGACGCCGCCGGTGAAGACGACCGGCGCGCCAAGCGGGATGCCGAAATTCTTTCCTTTTCGAATCACGATGCGCTGCCACCAGCCGGAGAAATCGCGCCGCGCCACCCGGGCGTGCTCATAGCGATACTCGGTGAACGACGGGAGCCGCAGCAGGCTTTCGAGCCGCGCGATCTCGGACTGTAATTCGGAGTTCTGCTGGGCGGCGAGTTCGTAGGAGGAGTTGAGCCGCGCCAGATCGCGGCCGGCCTCGATCAACTCGTCCTTTGTGTGCAGCCGCATCGACCAATAGTCCTTCAGCACCCGGGCGTAGTCCGCCGCGATGGTCACCGGAGCGGTTAGTTCGAAGAACGACGCGCGTGCAAACGTCTTCACCACGGTGGGCACCGCCAGCCAGGCGACCACTACGATCGCCAGCGTCACAAACGGTTTGGTCTGATCGAGGCGTTTGAAGGGCACGTTGGGTGTGACGGATGACGCGGGACCTGCGGCGGGAAAACCATCCCGCGGCGCGCGTGACGACGGCGCTCGTCACCGGCCGCCCGCCGCCGGCTCGCGGCGCGAGCTAGACGTTTTGCATCAACCAGGAGAGATCATTCAACACCGCGCCCGTGCCGTTGGCCACGGCGGAAAGAGGATCGTCGCTCACCGTGACGGGCAGCCCCGTCTTTTCGCTGAGCAGGCGGTCGATGCCCCGGATCAGCGCGCCGCCGCCGGCCATCACAAAACCGCGATCGACCAGATCGGCGGAGAGCTCCGGCGGGCAGCGCTCGAGGGTCACGCGGACGGCGTCGACGATGGACGCGATGGTGTCGGCCAGCGCCTCGCGGATTTCCTGCGAGGTGACGTGGATGGTCTTGGGCAGGCCGGCGACGGAATCACGGCCCTTGACCTCCATGGTCAGCTCATCATCGAGCGGGTAGGCGGAGCCGACGCGGCACTTGATTTCTTCCGCGGTACGCTCACCGATGAGGAGATTGTACGCGCGCTTCATGTAGTTGATGATCGCGCTGTCGAGTTCGTCGCCGGCGACGCGGATCGACTTGGAGAACACGATGCCGTTGAGCGAAATGATCGCGATCTCTGTCGTGCCGCCGCCAATGTCCACGATCATGTTCGCCGCGGGTTCGTCGATGGGCAGGCCGACGCCGATCGCAGCCGCCATCGGCTCTGGAATCGTGATGACGTCGCGTGCGCCCGCGTGCATGGCGGATTCCTTGACCGCGCGCTTTTCCACCTCGGTGATTCCCGAGGGAATGGCGATCACGACGCGGGGCGGGGCGCGAAAGGAGCTGCTGGAGACCTTCCGGATGAAGTAGCGCAGCATGGCCTCGGTCACGTCGAAGTCCGCGATCACGCCGTCCTTCATCGGACGGATGGCGGTGATGTTGCCGGGGGTGCGTCCGAGCATGCGCTTCGCCTCGTCACCGACGGCGCGAACCTTCCGCGTGGTGGTATCGAGGGCCACCACCGAGGGCTCGCGCAGGACGATGCCCTTGTCCTTGACGTAAACGAGCGTGTTGGCAGTGCCGAGGTCGATTCCGATGTCGTTCGAGAAATAGCCGAAGATATTCGCCATGATGCGGGTGCGAGAAGCGAGGGAGTGGCGGCGTTTCGCCGACGGAAACGAATCGCCGGGGCAGAGGAGTGTCAACGAGGTAAATACGCCTGGCAAATACGCCTGGAAATGCGGCGGTGGCGGATTCGGACCCAAATCCGTGCCGAATCCTCATGGCCTTACCGCGGATTGGCAACGGCAAGGTCCGTCGGGGCAGGCCTCTTTTTCAGCTCACGGCGGTTTGGGGCCTGATCGGCGCCGAAATTCCTCCACGTTTCGGAGTTCACTGGCAGCCAGGACATGTCCGGGATGAACCCGCAGGGTTTCCTGAAAGGCCGTGACGGCTTCGTCGAAGCGCCCGAGATGGGCGAGGGTGATGCCGAGATTCACCCGGGCTTCCGCATAATTTGGGCGCAGGCGGAGCGAGATGTTAAAGCGCTCGATGGCGGTATCCTTTTGTCCGGCGGCAAACAGGGCCGACCCAAAATTGCTCTGCGCAACGTGGTCGTCGGGTTTGAGCTGCACGGCGATGGCATAGTGCCGGAGGGCGTCCTCGTTGCGGTGTTCGAGGAAATACGCCGAAGCGAGGTTGAGATGGGCGAAGGAATACGACGGCCGGAGTCGCACCGCTTCCTCAAGGTGCACGATTGCCTCGGATCGATGACCGGCGCGGATGAGAGCGGTGCCGAGGTAGAGGTGCGCCCGGGAACTTCCCGGAGCCTTTGCCACGGTGTCCGTCCAGATCCTGAGGGCGCTGTCATAGGTGCGGTTGCGGGCCACCGTCGCGGCCCCAAGCGCGGTGGTCGCGAGCAGAAGCACCATGACCGAGCGCTGGGCGGATACGCGGAAAAGTCCGACGCTGGCGAGGATGGCCACTGTCGTCAGTGGGAGATAAACGCGATTTTCGGCGATCGGCTGACCCGCCACCGGCACGATGCTTGACGTAGGCGCGAGGATGAGAAAGAAGCACCCGGCAAGGAACACGGACGGTGCGTGGCGTCGCCACCCAGCGGCCATCAAACTCGCAAGGATCCCGAGAACGAGGAGGCATGCCGTCAGTGTACCTGGTCCCGGTAGCGGAACCTCGGTGCCATAGTCGAAGATGAGCGAGCCGGGCCAAGCGGCGAGACGAAGATAATGCAGCACCGTCAGACATTCGATGCGGAAGTACTGGGACCAATTGAAGTCGAATCCGTAACCGATGCCGCGGACGTGAATGCGGGTCCCGAGCATCGTGATTGCCAGCACGACCCACGAGGCGGCGAGGCCGAGATGGAGCCAGCGGCGGCGACGCCAAAGCTCCTTGAATGATCCGGCGAGAAAGACCCGATCGAAGAAAAAGATCACCACTGGCGCCGTCACCATGACCTCCTTGATCAACATGCCCGCCGCGCAGGATACGATCGCGATTGCGCCCCACCATCGCCGGGGGGATGACGCCGCGCGGATGACCGCGTAGAGAGTCAGGAGGTAAAACAATCCCATCAGGGATTCCGCGCGCTGGGAAATATAGGTGACCGATTCGGTTTGGAGCGGATGCAGGGCTCAGAGCAGAGCGGCGCCAAAAGCGATCAGATCTGCGTCTGAATGCAGGTAACGATCAGCCGATTCGAGCGACAGGGTTCGCCGGACGATCGCGAAGAGCGTGAGCGCGGTGAGTGCGTGGATCAGTATATTGGTGGCGTGATAGCCCCGCACCCCGCCGTCGCCGGCGAGCCGGTTCAGCGCGAAGCTCAGATTGAGGAGCGGACGCCCCCCGGTGTAGACCTCGTTGGATGGAAAAAGGGCGGTGCGAAGGCCGGTCAGCGAGGGGTTGTCAACGATGCTGATCTCGTCGTCCAGGAGGAAGGGAACGCCGAGGCTGTTCCAATAAACCGCGATTACCGCCACGACGATCATAGACGCCGGCACCCAGGCCCGCCGCCAACGTGGGCGGGAAAGCGGGAGGGTGGAGGACGGATGCACGGGGAGATTCGAGAGGCTCCGGTTTTCCGTGCAAGAGTGAAGCGTCCCGGCGCAAAGACTCCGGCGGGTTGGAGCCGGTGTCGCCCCGATGCCGCTGTGCCAAGCTTGACGGCGGGCGTGCTTCGCCGCGTCTTCGTGGGCGCGCTCCGGCGTCGGCCATGCACGGTTACCAATTCATCCAGGATCTGGCGATCATCCTCGTCGTTGCCGGCGTGGTGGGCTGGATCTGTCAGCGCATCGGCCTGTCGGTCATCGTCGGATTTCTCGTGGCGGGAATGGTGGTCGGTCCCCATACGCCGCCGTTCGCGCTCGTGCATGATGTCGAACGGATCGACACGCTCGCGCAGATCGGGCTCGTGTTCCTGATGTTCTCGATCGGGCTGCAGCTCAGCCTGCGCAAAATGCGCCGGCTGGGGCTGTCGCTCCTGTTTGCCACGTTTGGCGGCGCGATTGTGATGTACCATCTCTCGCGGCTCCTGGCGGTATCGGTGGGCTGGAGCACCAAAGAGGGTCTTTTCCTGGCGGGTATGCTGATGGTTTCCTCGTCGGCGATCATCAGCAAGATTCTGCATGAAGCGGGCACGAACCATGAGCGCTCCGGCCAACTTGCGATGGGGGTCGCGGTGCTGGAAGACGTGGTGGCGGTCGTGATGCTCACCATTCTCAACTCGATGTTGCAGATCGGACAGGGCGGCGGTGCGCGCGTGCCGCAGACACTCCTGCTGCTGGGTGCGTTTGTGGTGCTCGCGGGCATCGGGGGACTGCTGCTCGTTCCGTGGTTGCTCAAGCGGATGAGCATCGCGGCCGACGAGGAACTGCAGACGCTGGGGATTGCCGGCCTGCTCTTTGGACTGGCAGTGGTTGCGCAGGCCGCGGGCTACTCGTTGGCGCTCGGGGCGTTTTTGCTCGGCACGATCGTGGCCGAGACGCCGCACCGTCACCAGGTGGAACGAACCTTTGAGGGAATGCGCGACGTGTTCAGCGCCGTGTTTTTCGTCGCGATCGGGATGCAGATCGACGCCCGGGAACTGTGGCAGGAAGGGGTCGTGATTGTCGGGGTGGCGGTGTTCACGATGGTCGCGCGGCCGGTGGCCGTGGCGACCGGTCTCGCTCTGGTGGGTACGCCCTTGAAGGATGGCCTGCGCACGGGCCTGACCGCGACGCCGATCGGCGAGTTTTCGTTCATCATCGCGCAACTGGGAGTGGCGGCCAAGGTCGTGCCGGCCCGTTTCTACCCGCTGGCAGTCGGTGTTTCCCTCCTTACCACCCTGGTTGCGCCCTTTCTGATTCGACGGTCGGAGAAAATTGCCGATGTGGTGCTGGCGCGGCAACCGCCCTGGCTGACGGATTGGCTGGGAGCGTATCACCGCTGGCTCGAACGCATGAAGGAAAGGCGGGCGCGCAATCGCCTCTGGCAGCTGAGCCGCAAGCGCGTGGTGCAGGTGAGTGTCGGCGCGTTCTTCGTCACGGGACTCGTCGTTTTTTCGGGCCAGATCTTTGATTTCGTGCAGGAATCGATCGGGGACCGGTTCCCGCCGCGTGCCGCACAATTCACCTTTTGGATCGTGCTGGCGCTCGTGATCCTGGCCCCGCTCGTGGCGATCTGGCGCAACCTGTCCGCGATGGCGTTGCTCTACGCCGAGATTTCTACCCGGGGCCACGTTCACGCGCGACGGCTGCGTCCGGTCGTTGAGACTGGTTTGAAGTTCGGTTTTGGCACGATGATCTACCTGTGGCTGGTGGCGATCCTCCCCGTGGCGGATACCGCCCGCGGTCTGCTGATTACGAGCGCGGGGGTCGCGCTCGTCGCGCTCCTTGTCCTGCGGCGAAAACTCATTTACTGGCACAGCGAGATGGAGGTGGAGATCCTGGGGGTGATTGAAACCGGGGACACGAAGATGACGTCGACGACGGCGCCATGGCTCCAGCCGCATGGCGAATGGAACCTGCACATGGTCGATTGCACCCTCCCTGATCTGGCCGACTGTCAGGGCAAGCCCATCTCGGCCCTTGACCTGCGGGCGCGGTTTGGGTGCTCCGTCGTCGGCATCGAACGGCAGGGCTTCATGATCCCGTTGCCGGAGCCGGGCGCGGTACTGTATCCGCGCGACAAGGTGCTGCTCATGGGCACGACTGACCAGGTGATGGCGGGCCGGAAATTTCTCGCGGCCGTCTCGGGCTCTCCGGTGGCGGACTCGGTTTTTGAGGAAGTCCGGATGGAGGCGATCGAGATTCCGGGTTGGAGCCGGGCGGCGGGAAAAACCCTGCTCCTGCTCTCGCCGGCGCAAAACCACGGCGTGCAGGTCGCCGGCGTGCACCGCGGCGGCGTGCGTATCCTCAATCCCAGTGCACAGGAGACGCTGCGTGCGGGGGATGAGATCCTGGTTCTGGGTACACCGGTCGCGATCGCCGAGTTCAAGCATTGGCTGCGGGATCGTCCGGACGCCAGTGACGACTCGCGGGCCGGTTGAGCGGTAAGCCGGGCAACAAAAAAGCGCGCCGGTTGGCGCGCTTTGATTGATGACGAGGTGAACTGTTCCGTTCAGTTCGTGCCGTGGCGGATGGTCACCTCGGGCTTCTTGGCCTCAACCGCGGCCACAGGCTTCGTGGGCTCGGCCTCCGGTTCGTCCTTCGCGGCTTTCTTGAACTCCTTAATCGACTGACCGATGCCCTTGGCGAGTCCCGGGAGCTTGGCCCCGCCGAAGAGGACGAGCATGATGACCAGGATGATGATAAGTTCGGGAGCGCCGAGACCCATCACGCCGGCGAAGAAAGGGGTGGTCGAAGTCATAGTGGATGAAACGTAGGCCGGGTCCCGCATCTGTAAAGCGGCAAATCAAACTCACGGTGCCTGCCACACAACCTCGTCTCCCGGGGATGGTTTGCCGCTGATGATTTTTGTCCCGAGCGTTCGGCCGCGGAGAAATCGCGATGCCTGGAGGCGGCCGGTTTCCTTCAGTTCTGCGGTGCGTGCGGTGAGTCCGGTGCCGTCGGTGAGCGCCGCGTTGGGTGCGTCAGGTCCGAGTTCGACAAACGCGAATCCCTGGGCGGCATCGATTGCGATGATGCGACCGACGATGAGCCTTGCGCTCGGCGCCAGCGTTTCCGGTGGCGGCGAAACCGTCGCGGGTGCGTGATGGCACCCCGACGCCATGAAAATTAACGCCAGCGTCGGAATGATCCTGACGGTGGTGAACATGGGCTTGAGCTTGCTGATCAGAGGAGACGGGGGCCGGCAGGCCGCGTTATCACCTGCAGCGCCCGATTCTTTCGAACCGGGCTGCTCCGTCCCTGCCTATCACATTTTCGGCAGCGGAAAACCGAGCCCACCGGGCAGACTGCCTGCTCCGAGAGGACCGCCACCGCCTGCGACCTGACCGGGGTTGGCGGCCGGGCCAGCGCCGGGGGCGGCCGCGGACGCGGCGCCGGGAGGACGTGCGGTCGCGGCCACCTTCAGCAGATTTTGGGCGTTGTCGATTTGCTCGGCGTCGAAGAATCCGTGGAGCTGGCGGATACGCGTCGGGTGGCGCATCTTGCGCAGCGCCTTCGCCTCAATTTGGCGGATACGCTCGCGGGTGACCTTGAATTGCTTGCCGACCTCCTCGAGCGTCCGGCTGTAACCGTCGACCAGACCGAAGCGCAGCGACAACACTCGGCGCTCGCGCTCCGTGAGCGTGTCGAGCACGTCGATGATCTTCTCGCGGAGCAGCGAGTACGCGGTCATGTCGTAGGGATTCTCCGCGGACTTGTCCTCGATGAAATCGCCGAAGCTCGTGTCGTCACCGTCGCCGACGGGCGACTGCAGCGAGATGGGCTGCTGGGCCATCTTCATGATCTGCTGTACACGCTCGACCGGCAGGTTCATCTCGTCCGCCACTTCCTCCGGCGTCGGCTCGTGGCCGTATTCCTGCAGGAGCTGCTTCTGCACCTGCATGACCTTGTTCAGGGTCTCGATCATGTGCACCGGAATGCGGATGGTGCGGGCCTGATCGGCAATGGAGCGGGTGATGGCCTGGCGAATCCACCACGTCGCGTAGGTGGAAAACTTATACCCGCGCCGGTACTCGAATTTCTCGACCGCCTTCATCAGGCCCATGTTGCCTTCCTGGATCAGGTCGAGAAACGAGAGGCCGCGGTTGGTGTACTTCTTCGCGATGGAAATCACCAGGCGCAGATTCGCCTCCACCATCTCGGTCTTGGCCTTGTGGGCCTCGCGGACGTGGATCATCGTCTGATTGACGACGGCTTGCAGTTCGGCCGGACCGATGCGCTGCTGCGCCTCGATTTGCTTGAGGCGGACGTGCACCGCCTTGGTGTCGATCGCGGCGTCCTTCTTCGTCTTCGGGTGCTTGGCGCGATCGAGCTGTTGGTTGAGGGTGTCGATTTCCTCCAGCGTCGGGCGCAGTTGCTCAAGATATTCCTCGTAGACCTTGAGCTTGAAATAGAACTTGCCGAAGAACGAACGCAGCACGTTCTCGCGTTTCCGGAACTTGGCGTGGACCTTCTTCTTTTCCGCCTCCCCCTTCGCCCTGAGATACTCGTCCCAGGCCTCGGCGACCCCGGACTCGGAATTCTGGGTGTTCTCGACGAGCTTTTGCAGGCCCTTGAAATAGGCCTCGCGCGACTCGATCTTCTTGTCGATGACGACGCGGTCGAAACGCTCCTCGCGGTTGAGGAGCTTCGCGCCGAGTCCGCCAATGTAGCCGCCGATGACCGCTGCTTGGAAGAGCGCCTCCTGCGCCTTGAGTTCCGCCGTTTCGATCCGCTTGGAAATTTCCACTTCCTGCTCGCGCGTCAGCAACGGGACCTGACCCATCTGCTTGAGGTACATCCGGACCGGGTCGTCGAGGATGTCGTTTTGCGAGGTGCGAGACTCTTCCTCCTCCGCCTCCTCCATCCGCTGCTTATAGTCCTCGACCTGGTCTGGCTCGAGGATCTCGATTTCGAGATTCTGCAGAATCGAGAGGACGTTGTCGATTTCCTCCTGGTTCTCGACCGACTCGGGCAGCGCCTCGTTGATGTCGTCGAACGTGAGGTAGCCCTGCTCCTTCGAGAGACGGATCAGGTGACGGATCTTGTCGTTGATCCCGCCGGCCGGAATATTTTCGGCTCCGGCGACCGCGCCTTCGGTGGTCGCGGGCGTGGTTTTGGCGAGGACGGCCTCGACGGCTTCAGACTGGGCGGAATCGGCGGATGCGGACTTGGACTTGCGCGGCATGGGAAAGGAGTGAACGACCGAGCGAACGTCGAACGTGGCAATGGTCAAACCGCCGCGGTCAAAATGAGCGGTGTGCGGAGCTGGCGTTGCAGTTCTGAACGTTCTTTCAACAGAGAAATTGGGTCAGAATCACTGTCCGCATGGGGGTTGGCCAAAGCAAGTTCTATTTGCCGGAGCCGGGGCTCGAGCGCCCGGGCCCGAAGCAACTTCAACCCCTCTTGGGCCACCTTGAGCGGGTCCTCGATCGTCGGCGCCTCAAACACCAGATTCGCCACCAATGTGCGTTCATCCGGCGTTTCCAGTAGGCCGTCGAGGTGGGCGCGCCCCGGCCAGGCGTCGTGCTCGAACTCTCCGAGGAAGCGATTGAGCAGCCGTCCGGCGGTGTGATTCGGGTCGACCCAGTTGGCGTCGGGAGGGAGGGCGTGACTGAGGGGTTTCCCCAGTGATTCGAAGTGGAGGAGCAGCAGCAGCAAATGCCGCTCGGGTGTCTGGGCCGTTTCTTCCGCCTTTCCAGGGGCGGGCTCTTCCGGCGGGGGAGAGGACGAGGGGCGGGCTGCGGCCTGCCGGCTCTGGCGGGCGGCAAAGGCCGTGTACTCCTTTTCGACACTCTTCGGCTCGAGCCAGAGAAATCGGGCCGCCTCGCGAATGAGCTGGGTACGCACGGCATCGCTTTCGCTGACGGCGAGAATTTCGACGACATTTTGGGCTGCCCGGGCCCGCTGTTCCGCGGTCGCGGTCGCGGCGTCGGGCAGGAAAGCGCGGCTGGCGAACGCCATCGCGCTTTGCGCATCGCGCCGCACGTCGTCGTAACCGGCCATTCCCCGCTCAAGAAAGAGCAGGTCGGGATCGAGCTTCTGCTCGCCCGCCAGGGTGAGAAAACGCACTTCGAGCCCTGCCTTGAGCGCCATCGGCAGGAAGCGCAGGGCGGCCTTTTGCCCCGCTCCGTCGCTGTCGAAAAAACATTCCACCTGGGCGCAGTAACGCCGCAGCAGCACGAGCTGGCCTTCGGTAATCGAGGTGCCCTGCGGGGCGATCGCGGTCTTGAGCCCGACGCTCCAGCAGCGCATCGCATCGAGCTGACCCTCCACGAGGACAAAGGGTTTTCCGTCGCCGACCGCGGAGCGCGCCCGGTCGAGGTTGAACAGCAGGTTGCCCTTGGTGAAGATAGGCGTCTCGGGCGAGTTGACGTATTTGGCTTCACGCGCCGGGTCGTCCTGGGGCGTGAGATCGGTCTGCCGGGCGGTGAACGCCACCACCCGGCCTTGATGGTCGCGGATGGGAATCATCAGCCTCCCGCGGAAGCGCGGTCGCATCGCGCCGAGGGTGATTTGGGCATTGTCGTAGATGAAAAACAAACCGCAGCGCCGGAGCGCCTCCTCCGAATATTTGCGCCGCAGCAGAAATTCTCCCAGGCCGCTGCCCGCTTCGTCGGCCGCGCCAATCTTGTACTCATCGGCGAGGTCCATCGGGAAACGCCGCTTTTCGGTCCAGAGTGCCCGCATGAAGTCGCCGGTCGAATCCCGACCCTTGAACGCCTGATAAAAATGATCCGCCGCCGCGTCGTGCAGATCGAAAATTTCCTGCCGCAACGAGCGCTCCGCCGTGCTCGGCCCACCCGTGCCCTCCTCGTATTCAATTACCACGCCGAACCGTTTTCCCAGTGCCTCGACCGCCTCGCTGAAGTTGAGCAGTTCCGTTTCGCGTACGAACGTGATCGCGTCGCCCGCCTTGCCGCAGCCGAAACATTTGTAGAAGCCCTTGTCGGGATCGACGTGGAACGACGGTGATTTCTCGTTGTGAAATGGGCACAGGCCCTTGAGCCGCGCACCCCCGGCCTTGCGCAGGGTCACGACACGCGAAACCACATCGGCGAGATTCACGCGCAATTTGAGGTCGCGCACGCAGGTGGGCTTGATGACGGGCATGTCGTGGCAGATGGGGCCGAGGCCCACAATGTTCGATGAACGAAGAATGCACTTTCAACTGACGCACCCGGCTGTCAAGTTTCGCGCCCTTGGCGACTCTCCGACGAAAAAATCGTCGATGTGGGGGAAACTTCACGCGTCGCCGCACGACACACCACTCATGCGCTTGCTCACCGTTTCGCTCCTCGCCCTGGCGACTTTTGCCGCGTCCGCCCGCGCCGCCACCCCGGCCCCGGCCACGCCGGCACCGGTCACCCCGGCGCCGTTCTCCCCTGGAGCCAAGGCAGTGACCGCGGTCGAGCCGGTGTGGGAGACACGCCTTTCCGGCTTCGATGAGGCGACCTACGAGCGCCAGGTGGAAAAGATGGTCTCGACCTTCGAACAGGCGACGGGAAAGAAACTGGTCCCGGGACCGAAGAAAAAAGTTGGCCTGAAGATCTATGCCGACTCGGGCCCGGGACTCGCCACACCCGTGCCGCTCGTCAAGGGCGTCATCAACGCGCTCAAGCGCCGCGGCTTTGAACACTCCAACATCTTCCTCGTCGGACTCAACGCG
Organism: Opitutia bacterium; assembly: GCA_947474365.1. Lineage (GTDB taxonomy): Bacteria > Verrucomicrobiota > Verrucomicrobiia > Opitutales > Opitutaceae > ER46. The sequence goes on from CANJIU010000052.1 coordinate 60,214, forward strand.
CTCCGCCTGCGCATGACCGGGTATCTTCCGTCGCTCGTGTCGGGCCAGACGCCCTTTTTCGGCAATCCCGTCTACGTGCTCGAGTCGGGGCGCTATTATGACCCGCTTTGGTTTTACGACTCCCCGCTGCCGCAGCGTTTCGATCCAATTTTTGCTGAGCAGCAGACGAAGGGCGTTCCCAACACCACGACCAAGGACGAGGACCGCAAGAGCTTCCTCGCGACTCCGCTCTTTCTCGACGCGGACTTCTGGATCAACCTCCCGGTCTATTCCGATCACCCGACGCTCGGGATTAACGGTGCATTGGTGAACGCGACCCTCTGGAACGCCTCGAACACGGCGCGCTTCTTCCGTTCTCCCGCCAACGCCCCCGCCGCGGTGGCCGAAATGAGCGCCATTCCCGAATTGCGCCAGACCTGGATGTTCACGATCACGAGCCTTGAGCACTATCAGTTCATCGGCGGCCCGTTCTTCAACTCGCTCTATACCCGCTCGGAACCCATCATATGGTTGAGCAACGACCCGGTGATGATGGATTCCCTGGCGCGCGATCGAATCAACGCCTTTCGGAAGAAGGAGGGCTTCGAGCCGGTCGACGAAGAGATCCGCACGCTGGAATTCGCCGAGACGCTTGGGGTCGGTTCGACCAAGACCAAGTTGGTAAAGATGATCCGGGTCGAGTGAGGGGCGAACTTCCCTCTTGCGACCTCCCGGCCGGTCGGCCCAATTGATGCTCCGCTCTTCGCCATGAATTCCGCCGCGTATCTTCCGTTTCTCATCCAGGCGTTTCTCGCCGCCCTCATCACGGGCGGGGTGATTGCCGCGAGCCACTTCTTTGGGCAGCGGTTCAAGGAGAACAAAATCAAGGACTCCGCCTACGAATGCGGCGTGGCCGGCGAAGGGCTGATCCACACGCGCTTCTCCGTGAAGTTCTACCTCACGGCGCTGCTCTTCATGCTCTTCGACCTGGAAGTGGTGATCCTGATCCCCTGGACGTTCATCTACCGGGAATTTCTCGCCAACCACATCGCAATTCTCGGCCCCATTCTGTTCTTCATCGGCGTGCTGGTCCTCGGCCTCGTCTACGAGGTGAAGAAGGGTGCGTTGCAGTGGGAGAAGTAACGGGGAGCTGAGCGTGGCCTTTTCGGTTAAGGCCGCTTGCGCTCCGTCCTAGGCTCCAGACTTTTGCGTCCATGCGTCTCGACAAAATCATCGCCCGCGGCCGGATCGTCGACCTGAAGAGCCTCGATTTGGAAGGCGCATTGCAGGAACTGCTCGGCGTTTGCGTCGAGAAGTTCACCGACCTGAAACCGGAGGCCTTGCTGAAGGGGCTCCTGGCGCGCGAGAGCACGATGACGACCTACCTCGGCTTCGGCGTCGCGCTGCCCCACGTCCGGATTAAGATGTCGCGCCGTTATGTCCTGGCGATCGGCCGCAGCCGCGTCGGCATCCGCCACGATGGCGCCCTGGCCGATGAGCGCGTCCATCTGATCGTGATGCTGATCGCGGGCGAAAAGGCGCGGGACTACCTGCAGGTGCTGGCCTCGATCGCGCGGCAGGTGAAGGACAAGGAGCTGGTCGACAACCTCGTCAACGCGCCGGACCTCGACAGCCTGTACGAGCGGCTGGTCGGCGGCTTTGGCGGGCTGCGGGCGGTGGAGGCGCAGCAAAACCGCGTCAACCGGCTGATGTTTCGCGAGGCGGAGCGCGTGGCCCAGGGCGCGGCCTGCAGCGCCATCATGGTGTTTGGCGACACCTTCATCGGCGGCATCCAGCCCGGCGTACTTCGTTCGAAGCTGAAAACCATTCTCGTCACCCGCACGGCGCTCGAGGTCAGCGATGACCAGCGCGAGTTCAGCGAGACGATCCAGGTGCGCTCGTTCTCCAATGCCCGGCTCGCGCAGCTGCGCAGCGGCATGCTCGTGGCCCTCACCCGCGGCATCGTCACCTTCAACGACCGCATCTGCTGCGTCGGCGGCATCACCGCGAGCAACCAGTTCGACACGCTCGTGGTCGTCGACATCGAGAAGGAGTTCCAGACCCTGCTCACCGGTTCGACCGCCGACCTGCTCCCTGCGGACGTGAAGCCCGAGGTGCTGGAGCGCGTGATCGCCGTGGCCACGGAGCTGGCGGTCGAGGGCCGCGAGGGCCGGCCGGTCGGCTGCCTCTTTGTCGTCGGCGACAACGAGCGGGTCGGCTCGATGTCGAAGCCGCTCGTGTTGAATCCATTTTACGGTTACAAGGAGGAGGAACGCAACATCCTCAACCCGTTCATGGACGAGACGGTGAAGGAGTTTTCCTCGATTGACGGCGCGTTCATCATCCGCGGCGACGGGGTGGTGGAGTCGGCGGGCAGCCTGATCCAGGCGACCGACAGCACCCATGAGCTCCCCAGCGGGCTCGGCAGCCGGCACGCCGCGGCTGCGGCGATCAGCGTGACGACGAACTGCATTTCGATCGTGGTCTCGTCGAGCACGGGCCAGGTCACGCTCTTCCGCCGCGGTGTCATGTTGCCTCTGACGGAAAAACGGCGGTAGGCGAGGGGACGCCGGGAGCCGATGATCTTGACTCTCCCCGTCAATCCGAACGTCGCCGTCGCCATGGCGCTGGTCGGTCCCACCCGGTAACCGTCCCGTCGTTCGCCGGCTCCTGCCCGAATCGTCATCGAAGCGGCACCAGGTGAGCACCCCGTAAATCGGCCGATGCTCGGCCTGGGAAGTTCAGCCACCATCAACCTCGGAGAGCACTCCCATGGCTAGCAGCCCGTCGGACTTGGAAAATCAGGCTTGGGGGTGATTTTCCAAAATTTTTCCGGCGACGGGAGGCCCAACTCTGACGGGCTGCTGAGCGCCGTGCGGAGCACGGCGGGAGGGACGGGTTTTTGTCGTATATTTGCGTTGGA
>CANJIU010000053.1 GCA_947474365.1 Opitutia bacterium
GCTGGGTGCTGACCGACAACGGGCGCCGCATTGTCACCGCCCTCCTCGCCGCGCGCCAAGCCGACGTCGATCAGCTTACCCAAATCGCAGCATGACCGATACATAAAATTCCTCTCCAAAATGAGTGATCCGCCAATACAGCAGTGCAATGTCGTCCAGGTGGCGCGCCTCGAATCGCTTTTCCAATACGACGATGCACGCGCCTGACCATCCGCTCCGGGTGGCTTTGAGCACGAGCGTCGGCCAGCGCGGCCGTTCGGGCGTCGCCACCTATCTCTTCGGCCTGATCGACGGCATCGTGCGCACGTCCCCGGACGTTCGTCTGACGCTGTTCGGACTCGCGGACGACAAGCCCCTTTTCCGTCCGTGGCTCGACCGTTGCGACTGGGAGGAAGTGTCGGAGTTCTGGCGTCCGGCCGTGCGCGACGTGTTCTGGCATCAGGTAATGCTGCCGCGCCGCCTGGCAAAATCGGGCGCACAGGTGGTTCACATTCCCAGCTACCGCCGCGTGCTCGCCCACGGAGCGGTCCCGCAGGTCCTCACCATTCACGACTGCGCCTCGTTTCGCCTCAACGGCAAGTACGACGCTGCACGCACGCTCTACACCAAGCGGATGGTCGTCCCGCTGGCCCGCCGGGTGCGCGAACTGATTGCGGTGAGCGGCACCACGGCCAACGACATCACCCATTTCTACGGAGTGAAGCGCGACGAGATCAAAGTCGTGTGGAACGGAATCGACCATTCCCGGTTCCGGCCCGAGGCCGCGGCCGAAGCGCCCTCACTCGATCGCCCGTATTTCCTCTACGTCGCCCGGCTCGAACATCCCGCGAAAAATCACCTCGGTCTGATCGCGGCCTTCGAACAACTCCTGGCGGCCAACCCGTCGCTGCCGCATCTGCTGGTGCTCGCCGGCGCCGACTGGCACGGGGCCGAGACGATTCATGCCAGGATCGAAGCCTCTCCGGTCCGCGCACGCATCGTCACTCCCGGTTTCGTCAAGACCGAGGACCTCGCCGGCTGGTACGCCGGGGCCGAGGCCATGGTCTATCCGTCCCTCTTCGAGGGCTTCGGGCTCCCGCCGATCGAGGCGATGGCCTGCGGCTGTCCTGTCGTTTGCTCCGCCCGCGGATCGCTCGCCGAAGTGGTCGGTAGCGCGGCGCGCATCGTCAATCCCGACGACGCCACGGATATCGCCGCGGGCATGACCGACATGTTGCAACCCGCGGAGCGCGAAGTGTGGCGTCAGCGTGGGCTGCGTCGCGCTGCCCGCTTTGACTGGCGCGAAGTCGGAAAACACACCGCAACCATTTACCGCCGCGCCGCCTTGGCCGCATGAACACGGAACTCGCCCCCACCCTGACGGTCATGCCTGCCCCGCAATTGAGGGAGGCGCAACCGCCCGCCGCGCCCGGCAGCCAGCTGCCGTTCGATCCCCGTCGCCTGCTCGGTGGCATCGTCGCGCGCTGGTACTGGACGTCCTCGCGGCGATCGTGGGTTCGCTGCTCGGCGCGGGAGTGGGGCTCCTCCGTTCGGCCACGCGCTACGAGGTCACGGCGCGTCTTCTGAAACGCGACGTCCCGGTGGCGTTTCGTTCCGGGGAATTTGGCGAGGCGTTCCGTCCTCGCACGATCAACAACGCGACCCTCATCGGCACCGCGCTGTCCGACAACGTGCTCAGCCGCGTCGTCGCCAAGGCGCAGCCGGAAATCACCCTCCCGCTCCTGCGGACGTCGATCGAGGCCAAGGAACAGAAAGGTACGGACTTCGTCACGCTGACGCTCTCGGGTTATTCCGGTCGGGACGAGACCGTCGCGCTGATGAATCTCTGGGGCCAGGAAATCGTCCAGTTTTCGCGCGAGTTGCAGACCCGCGAAAGCCGCGAGGTCAGGATGTATGTCCAGCAGCAGATCGATCAGACCGATGCGGAGATCAAACGCGTGAACCGGGAGCTGATGGATTTGGCGCGGGTGGACGGCGTGATCGACGTCGAGCGCCAGGTCGAAGCGTATCTCCGAAGGCTCGGCGATCTCGATCAGCGGATCGAGTCCCTGCGCGGCAGTCTCCAGGCCGTCGATTTCCGGCTGCAAAGCATGGAAGTGGAACTCGCCCGACTCATCCCGGTGCGCGAACGCATTGACCTTACGGTCCGGGAACTGACCGCCGCGCAGGGCGCCTTTGGGGAGGGCAGCCCCGCCGTGCAGGAAATCCGGGAACGGATGACCAAGCTGCAGACCGACTATGCCCGTCAGCAGAAAAAGGAGTTCAGCGCCGCCTCGGCTTCCTCGACCGTCATGGGGACCACGCTCTTCCTGCAGTCACTGGAGCTCAAGGCGCAGCGGGAAGGCCAGCGCAAGCAGCTCCCCGAATTGGAGCGCCTGCGGGCGGAGACGGCGAAACAACTCGCCGCGATGCCGGAGAAATCGTCGAAGTCCTCCCAGCTCATTCAACAGCGCACGGCGCTTGAGGCTCCCCGCCGGATGCTGCTCGCCCGTCTGCGGGAAGCGCAGCATTTCGAGGAAAACGCACCGGGATATTTCCAGTTGTTTTCGAGCGCCAACGCCGAGGCCGTCGCCGTGCGGCCCCGCTGGCTCAAACTGCTCGTCTTTGGCGGAGCCGGACTGGTCGGCGGTTTCATGGTCGGAATCGCCGCGTGCATCGGCAGCGAGTTGATCGACAGCCGCCTGCGGACCGCCGCGGAGGCAAAGCGACTCTATCAGAGTCCGGTGTGGACGGCGTTGAGCCGGCGCGACACCCGTGCCCAGTGGAGAGGAGCGGTGGAGCGGCTGTGGCTGCAATGGATTTCGACCCGCGAGCGCGCCTCGGCCCCACTCGCCATCTGGTGCGCGCAGCCGACTCAGGCGGAGGAGGTGTTTTGGGACACCGTGATTGAAGAGGCCGAGCGTTTGGTCGACGGGATGCTGATTGTCGACGCCGGTGAAGAGTGGAGTTCCCGACTCGCGGCCCTGCCAATCGCGACGACCGAACCCATCCGCGGCGTTCAATCGATCCGAATCGACCCGCGTGGCGTGTCCCTTTCCGACATGGGCCGGCTCGTCGCACGGCTTGCCGACATCGGGCAGTCCACGCTCGTCTGCGTGCGTTTCGCCGGCGCCGTGCGCGAGCCGGCGACATCGCTCGCACGGGCCTGCGCCCCGGCGCTGGTGTTCGTCTCCGCCGACGTCGCCCGCCTCGACTTCTGGGAGTCGCACGCGCGCCTGTTGCGCTCAGCGGTGAAGGCCCCCGCCGGACTGATTGTCGCCGGTGAGTCAGAACTGTTTCACGCCGCGTAAGTCCCGTTTCCACCCCCGGAATCGGAAAAACGCCCGGCCGGCGTCTCTCCGAAGGCAATTTCGAATTCGCTTATCAATCCGTTTTCGGAGGCCATCCTCGGCGAACCGTCACTCCGCCCCATGAAGAAATCCCTGGCCATTCTCGCCCTCGCCGCCTTCGCCCGATGCCTGCTGCCTTCCCTGTGCGGCGCGGCGACGCCCGACCTGAAACCGCTGGCCTCGAAAATGGGCCGGACGATCGTGAGCGAAGATTTCTCTGGCACCGCGCTTCCGCCGAAATGGCGGCCCAGTGGCCGGCCGAACAGTTTCTCCGTGGTCGACGGCGCGCTGCAGGGGATCTGCGCGTCGGACGACAGCCACGGCCCGGCGATCTCCGTTCCGGTGGAGGCGCGCAATTGCACCGTCCAGTTCTCGATCAAGTTCACCAAGCCCGGCAACGCCCTCCTCCTGGTCGACGGCGACAACGCGTTCGGCGAGCAGGACCACCTGCTGCGTGTGTCGCTCGGCGCCAAGTCCGTCGCACTCCAGCAGGACAGCGGCAGCCTCGAATCCAAAAAAGCGAACAAGGCGGCCCGCGATGCCGCCACCAAGGAGGGTCGCAAGGCCCCCGTGCCCACCAAGGAGGAGCTCGCCAATCCCACATTTCACCGCACCGACACCCTCGTGCGAAAACCGGCAAAACTGGACGACGGTCAGTGGCATCACGTGCTCGTCGAGATCAACAGCCAGGAAGCCGTCGCCCAGGTGGACGAGGTCGTGCTGCGGGCGACCGGTTCCGTCTTGGACGCGAAGAAACACCAACTCGTGTTTCTCATCGGAGGCACCGGCACGATGCTGATCGACAACGTGAAGGTCTGGGAAAACAAGCCGGCAAACTGACCGCGACGGCCCTGGTACACAAAGGCCACCTCCGGCGGTACGCGCACCTTCGACATCGGTCGCCCCATCAAGGACCCCGACACGATCCTCACCGATGGCGGCATCCTCCGCAACCGCGGTTCCGAGTGGTCCAACCTGGAGCACGGCGGCTTGAAATATCGGGCGCAGCTCAATGTCCCGAACCTGCCCAATTCCCACTCGCTCCCGCCGGTCCGCCCACTGACGACGGCCATTATGTCCGCTTCCAACGTACCAATCCGCGCACATTTGTTGCCACTGTGACGTTTGATTTTTGGCGGGCGCCCCGCCGGATTTCCTCCACGCTCTTCGGTCATGTCCAACCCCATGACCTTCCCATCGCGGCTCCTCGTACTCCTCGGCGTCGCATCGCTGTCCCTGCTCTCGGCCGCTGGAGCGCTTGTCACTCCCGAGGTACCGTCGGGCACGGCGCACGTCTACAAGCGCGCCGGCGATCGCGAACTCAAGCTGTGGGTGGTCTCACCCGCTGACGCCAAACCTTCCGATCGCCGTCCCGCACTCGTATTTTTTCACGGTGGCGGCTGGGTGGGCGGCAGTCCGTCGCAATTCGACGAGCAGGCGCGTTATTTCGCCACGCGCGGCCTCGTGTGCGTGCAGGTGCAATACCGCCTGCTCGACAAGGCCGGCAAGGAACCGCCGCTGGTCTGCGCGCAGGACGCCAAGTCGGCGATGCGCTGGGTGCGCTCGCACGCGAGTGAGCTTGGGATCGATCCCAACCGCATCGGTGCCGGGGGCGGATCGGCCGGCGGCCATCTCGCGGCGTTTGTCGGCATGGTAGACGGGCAGGATGATCCGCAGGACAACTCCAAGGTGTCCGCCAAGGCCAACGCCCTGTTGCTCTTCAATCCCGTCTTCGACAACGGCAAGGAGGGCGGTTGGGGGCAGGCGCGCGTGGGCGCCCGCGTGCAGGAGTTTTCCCCGGCGCACAACATCAGCGCCGACGATCCGCCCGCGATCGTGTTTCTCGGCCGGGAGGACAAATTGATTCCGGTCGCGACCGTCGAGCGCTTCGCCGCCGGAATGAAAGCGGCCGGAGTGCGCTGCGACGCGCATCTTTACGCCGGGCAGGGCCACGGCTTCTTCAACCAGGAACCGTTCAAGTCACAGACGCTCATCCTGGCAGACAAATTCCTCGCATCCCTCGGCTGGCTCAAGGGCGAACCGACCGTTCCCGAACCCGCGCCAGCGGATGTTCCGGCGACCGCGCCCAATAAAAAGGCGAAAGCCGCCAAATGAAACCTCACTTCCGGGCCGCTTTTCTCCTGCTCACCGTCCTGCCGATCGCCGCGTTCGGAGCCACCGAAGCGTCGAAGCGGTCCACGCACCCCAACATCCTCGTCGTCCTCACCGACGACGTCGGTTGGGGTGATTTCCAGTGCTACAATCCCCAGGGGAAAATTCCGTCGCCGAACGTCGACCGATTGGCGCGGGAAGGAATGCGCTTCACCCACGCCCACACCCCCGCAGCCCTCTGCGCCCCGACGCGCTACGCGATGCTCACGGGAAATTTTCCGTGGCGCGGACGCGACCCCGGCGGCACCTGGGGTTTCAACGTTCCGTCCCAACTGAAGCCCGGGCAATTGACCGTGGCGAACCTGCTGCAAGCCGCGGGCTATCGCACCGCGATGTTCGGCAAATCCGGGATCGGCGGGCAGCACGCCGACAAGGACGGCGCACCGGACTTCACGCAGCCGATGGTCGACGGCCCGCGACGCTGGGGCTTCGAGTATTCCTTCATCATCCCGCGCGGGCACCAGACGATGCCGCATCTCTTCCTGGAAAATGAAAAACCCAGCTGCGGCGCCGCGCGCGTCGTACGAGGCCAGGGCAAGGCCAAGGGTGGCGACGCCGCCAACTACGCCGACCCCGACTGGGACAATTCCAAGATCGGTGAACGCCTGCTCGGCGCGGCGGAGAAATTCCTCGATGACGTCCGCGCCCAGAACTCCGCGTCCGGCAAGAACGCCCCGTTTTTCATGCATTTCTGCACGGACGGTGCGCACTCTCCCTATGCTCCGGCGGAAACAATTCGCGGCACAGCGCTGAAGGAGCAGACGAAGATGAACAGCCACACCGACATGGTGCTCGAGACGGATGTCCTCCTCGGAAAGCTGATGGAGATGCTCGAAAGACGCGGCCTGCTCGCGGACACCCTGATCTGCTTCACGAGCGACAACGGCGGCATTCCCGCAGAGCAATACCTCGGTCACGACGCCGTCGGCGGTCTGCGCGGCATGAAATCATATGTCGGCGAGGGCGGGCACCGCGTACCTTTCCTTGTGCGCTGGCCGGGCCGCGTTCCCGCCGGCACCGTGCGCAACCAGGTGATCGGCGCGCATGACATTGTCGCGACGTCGCTCGAACTCGCAGGCGTCGCCGTTCCCGCCGGCCAATGTGTCGACGCTGTCAGCCTCGTCCCGGTGTTGACCGGTAAGCAGGATGACACGCAGCCGGTGCGCCGGCATCTGTTGGTGCAATCCTCGCCCGGCCGCGACGCGTTCGCCGACGGCGGCATCAAGGGCGGCCCGCTCACCGGCAAGGAGCAGAAGCGGTCAACGAGTGAATTGTTCGGCGCCGAACCCGACGCCGGCGGCAAGACAGTGAAGCGCCAGCTCAAAAAGTCCGGCCGCGGCAGCGACGGCATGGCGCACGCTCTTTATATCGGCGACTGGAAGCTCGTCACCGACATCGCGGACGAACCGGTGGCGTTGTATGATTTGAAAAACGACCCCGCCGAGCGCGACAATCGGATCACGGAGCCGGCTCAGGCCATCCGGACGCAAGAAATGACTGCGACCTATCGCGCGATTCGGGGGTCGAAATAGCAACGACGCGGTGGACTCCTGCGGCAGGTCGGACCGAAATACGTCTTGCCAGCGTCGGCCGGAAAAAACCAACGTGCGGCGTGCCCGGCGTGAATTGACCCCACCCGTCGCCGCTCATCCCCACACTCCGGTCTTGGTTCGCAACGACACCTCCCATGCCCCCGCCGTCCCCCGCGCCTGAAGAAGCCCGCTGGTTCACCGAGGAGGTTCTGACCCACGAACCCATCCTGCGCTCGTATCTGCGCGGAACTTTTCCGTCGGTGCGGGATCTCGACGATGTCGTGCAGGAGTCGTTTCTGCGGACGTGGCGGCGCCATCTCGAAAGGCCCGTCCGCTACGGCCGATCCTTTCTCTTCGCGGTCGCTCGCAACCTCGCCCTCGACAACGTGCGCCGCGAACGCCGGGCGCCAGGCGAGGAACGGATGGACGTGACGGAACTGAAAATCATCGACGAACAGGCCGACGTCATCCGCGAAACCTGCCTGCGGGAGGAAATCGCCCTGGTCGTATCCGCCATCGCGGCGCTCCCCGACCGCACCCGCGAGGTCTTCGTCCTCCGAAAACTCGAGGGCCTGTCCCAGAAGGAAATCGCAGCCCGGCTCGGGTTGTCGGAAAACACCGTCGAAGTGCACATCGGCCGGGCCAACCGGCGGTGTGAACAGTACCTGCGGCAACGGGGTGCCATCACCGAGGCGGCCGCATGAAACCCTCCTCTCAAACCCTCCGACCGACCGACCCCGAAGCCGCCGCGTCGGCCTGGATCGCGCGCCGCGACGCCGGCCTGAGCGATTCGGAAGCGGCGGAATTTTCCCGTTGGGCCGCCGAGCCGCAGCACGCCCGTGCGCTCGCCCGCCACGAACAGGCGTGGCAGCTCGCCGAACGCCCGCGACTCGCCGGGGTCGGCGCGGCCGTCGCCCAAGAAGTGCGGCGGCAAACCGCCCAACGCCGGCGGCGGCGCCAGGTGGCGTACGTCGGCGTCGCGCTCGCCCTGACTCTGCTCGCGGGTTTGACCTGGCGCCGCGAGGCTCCGGCCGACCGCGCTGCGCCCCCTCCCCTCGTCTGCACCCCCACGGTGCATCCGCGGATTCAGCATCTTCAGGACGGGAGCATCGCCGAGTTGAGCGGCACCGCGGAACTGCAGACTGATTTTTCGACGGCTTTCCGCCGGGTGACCCTGCTCCGGGGCGCCGCGCACTTCACCGTGCAAAAGGATGCGGCGCGACCGTTCGTCGTTTCCGCCCAGGGCGTCGAGGTCCGGGCCGTGGGCACGGCGTTTGCCGTCGAGATGGAAGCGCGTGCGGTCCAAGTCGTCGTCACCGAAGGCCGGGTCGCGGTAGAACGGGCCGCGGCACCGGGCGCGCCCAGTCACAGCCGTTCGGTCGACCCGCGGCCTCCACTGCAACTTGCCGCCGGCCAGGAAGTCCAGGTGTCCGTCACGGAAGGGTCGGAGGCGGTAGTGCCACCCGCGGTCACGACGTTGAGCGGCGACGAAATCGCCGCGCGGCTCGCCTGGCGATCCCCGCGGCTTGAATTCACCGCGACCCCGTTGCACGAGGCGGTCGCGCTGATGAACCGGTTCAACCGGGTGCAGTTCGAAATCGCCGATCCGGCCCTCGCGCAGCTTGAGGTCAGCGGTTATTTTCGCGCGGACAATGCCGAGGCGTTCTTGCGCCTGATCGAGCACAGCCTCGCCGTTCGCGGCGAGCGCCAGGGCGATCGCATCGTGCTTCGCCGCTGAACCGGGAGCCCCCGCTCGCTGGACGCGAAAGAAAATCGTAGAAAGGGAGTAACGGAGAACACTTGCGGCGGCGTTTCAGTTAATATGCCCCAACCGTTTCATTTCGGTTTTCCCCCGCTCCGCGTGTTCGGATTTGCGGTGTTTCTCGCCTTGCTGCCGACGCTCCCGGTATTAGCCGCGAGCGCAGCGCCATCCCCTCGGGCATTCGACATCCCCGTGGAAACCGCCGAACGCTCCCTCAAGCGCTTTTCCGAGCAATCCGGCGTCGACGTCGTCATCGCCACGCAAGTGGGCCGGGAGGTCCGCACCCATGAGGTCAAGGGCGTCATGCCGGCGCGCCAGGCCCTCGATACGCTGCTGGCCGGCTCCGGGCTCGTCGCGGTCGAGGACAAAAACTCGGGCGCCTTCACCGTCATGCGGGGAAACGAACCAAACGCCGAACGGGCGGCACCGCGTGACGCGCCGGCGGAGGTTCTCAAGTTGAACCCCTTCGTCGTGGATTCCTCCTCGGACCGGGGTTACTACTCCTCGCAAACGCTCGCGGGCGGCCGGCTCAAGACCCAGTTGAAAGACGTCGCCACGTCCGTGCAGGTGGTGACCACCGAGATGCTGCAGGATATTGGCGCGACCAGCCTGGATGAAGTGCTCCAATACACGACCAATACCGATGCCGTGGGCGTGATGAGCAACTACGCGGGGCTCCAGGATGGCGACGGGACGGGGACGCTCAACCAATCCGAGGCCCGCCAGAACCCGGGTGACGCCAATCGGGTCCGTGGGATGGCGGCACCGACCCGGACCACGAATTATTTTGAGACGTTGATCCCGTTCGATTCCTACAATTCAGGACGCATCGACATCAACCGGGGCGCCAATTCGTTCCTTTTCGGTCTGGGTTCGCCGAGTGGCATCATCAACAATTCACTCGCCGATGCCGAACTGAACAAGGATTCGATCACAGTCGACTCCCAGGTTTCGACCCAGAATTTCGAGAAAAACACCTCGAAGCGCGCGTCGGTCAACCTCAACAAGGTAATTATTCCCAAGCGGCTCGCCATCCGGGTGGCGGGTCTGGAAAACCGCGAGGAATACATGCAGCACCCGGCGCATACGGACTCTTCGCGGAGGTATGCCGCGCTCAAACTCAAACCCTGGGCCGAGCACAGCATCAGCTTGAGCGCCAATTACGAAACGGGGACGATCAAGTCAGTTCCGGTGGACCGGCTCGGTCCGCTGGAGACCCTGTCCACCTTCATCAACGATCCCTACGGGACCAAATGGAAGGGCGTGGGGACGGTGACCAATGCGGCCGGCCGGCGCGTGCAGGATCCATTCGGCAACATCCTGCTGAACAGCACGGGCGGGAACGTGGGCTATCTCGGCCGGGACATCAACGGCGTGCCGCTCACGATCGCGCAATACGACACGTTCCTCAAACGCAACGGCTGGGCCTCGGTCTATGACGGAACCGAAAACGCCGCCGGTCTGCCGACGCGGGCCGTGCACACCGGATGGACCAACGGCCGGATTGGCCGGGGCAGCCGAACCTTCGATCCCGATAATAATCTCTTGGGCAACAATCAGGCGGTGCTCGCGAAAAATCTCTCCAACACGGAAATCGTCTCCCCGGCATTTGACGGGTTTTCCCGGCAAGGCTTGGTGGGCTACGACGTATTTGATTTCAGCCGACATCTGATGGCGGGCTCGATCGACAACTTCAGGAACAATTTCGACCGGCATATCATCTCGCTGGAGGCGGTTTCCAAACGCGGCGATTACGGCCTGGAACTCGCCTATGCGGACGAGGTGTGGAAGCGCGACAGCTTCGTCGCCGTGAACGCTCCCGAGCTCGATATTGATGTGAATTACTCCTTCCCGATCGGGCCAAACGCATTGTTTGGAAACACCAATCCCAATTTCAGCCGGCTCTACTTTTATGCGCCGTCGTCCAATCAGACCCTGAATACGGACAAGCGGGAAACGATCCGGGCGACCGCCTTTGCCCAGTTCGACTTCGCGAAGAAGTTCGATCGCGGCCTGCTCAAGTGGTTTGGGCGCCATCGCGTGTCCGGGCTATATGATCAAAATACTCTGAACCAAAAGCGGTTCGTGGACAAGCCGCTGGTCTATGGCAACGATGCCGCCTTTCATCTCGGGGACGCGCGGGCGACCATCTTTCAGCGCCAGTGGTCGGGCATCTTCTATGTCAGCGGGCCGAATCCCCAGGCCTTCGAAAACCCCAACTTCAAAGTCTCCGACTTCAAGACCGCCGGACTGGCCCCCAGTGCATCGGTAAAATATCCGAAGGGCGTGCAGATACCTCTCGCCTACCTGAGCGAGGGCAATCCGGCCCGGGACGCCGCCTGGAACGTACCGATTGGAGATGAGACGACGGCGATTGGTTCGTTTACGCCCGCCTTTACGCCCTTCTCGGGCGTATTGACGAGGACGAAGACTGAGTCGATGGCCTTGAACCTGCAGAGCTTCTTTCTCCGGGATCACGTGGTGGCAAATCTCGGCTGGCGCAGCGACGAGGTGTCCCTCGCTCGAAACGGAACACCCCCGCTCAACGCGGATACCACCCCGATTCGAGATTCCGCCGTGTTCAATCTGAACGACACCCCGGCGCGGGTTGAAAAGCAAAGTAACTTCTCCTACGGGCTGGTGCTGAAAGTCCCGTCCAAGTGGCTGCCGAGGAGCACGGGGCTGACGTTTCACTTTGGTCACTCCGATAACTTCGTGCCCAATCCGGGCGGCTTCGATCTCGAGGGCCATTCCGTGCCGAATGCGGCGGGGAAGACCCGGGAATACGGCGTAACCGTCAGTGCGTTGAACGACAAGCTCGTCGCCCGCCTCAACGTGTACAGAGGCAGCGTGGTCAACCAAAACTTCAGTGGCACCACCGGGGCCGTTACAACGCTGAGCAACGCGCATATTGCCCGCAATTTCAACGGCCTTTATCTCGACATGGATCAGTATGACCGCAATCGGGACGGAATTTTTGACCTCGTCCAGGATCCCTTGGATCGCACCGGCAGGACCTTTATTGATCCGGACAAGAACCGGAACGGCATTCTGGACAAGGTCGAGCCGGGTGGCGCGGAGTATGTGCCTGGAGCCACGTACATGCCACTGGATCAGTTCACCAAGATTTTCAAGCAGTACGACGCGTTCTACAATGCATGGGCGAAAAAGACGGCCGAGGCCGTCCTGATTCCCGGGACCGTGAGCGGATCCAACGCTGATGCCGTGGCATCGAGCGGCAGCGGCCTGTCTGAAGTCCTGACCGATACCGTGGACCTGGTGGCCAAGGGAATCGAGTTCGAGCTGACCTACAACCCGACGCCCAATCTGCGCTTTTCCTTCAACGTCGCGCAACAGCAGTCGCAGCTTTCGAATGTCGCTCCGCGCCTGGAAAAGATGATCAAGGACCTGATCGCCATCGCGGAGTCGGTTCCGCTCGGTCCGTATCTCGTGGGCAGTCAGCAGGCGATCAACCGGCTCACCACGCCGTTGGCGACGACCGCGTTTGCCAGCAACACGATGACCGGGGTTTGGCTGCGCGCCAACAATGTCGGAGGGGTGTACTTCGCGCAGAAGGCGCTCGCCGGCTCGGATAATCCCGAAGTACGGAAGTACCGCGCGAACCTGCTGGGAAATTACTCGTTCTCGGAAGGACGCCTCAAGGGGATCGGCGTGGGGGGAGCATTTCGTTGGCAGGACAAGGCGGCGATTGGTTATCCCGTCATCTATGACCCGACCACCGGGGTGCCGATCAAGAACGTCACCAAACCCTATTATGACGACGGGAGCAAATACGTCGACTGCTGGGTCGGCTATAAGCGGAAGTTTCTCCAGGGGAAAGTCGGCTGGAAGGTGCAGTTGAACATCCGCAATGTCTTCGCCGATGGCGATCCGGTCGTCGTCCAGGTTCAGCCCAATGGCGCACCCGCCCGGGTGTCGATTCCCGTCCCGCGGCAATTCGTGCTGTCGAACACGTTCACGTTTTGATGAGCAACGGCCGCAGCACGGTCGGGCCGAAACGGGCGAATTTTGAAGATCCTCAGTGGATACTTCCTTTCGCGCGTTGAGACACGCCCGGCGCCCTGCGAACGGAAAAAACAAGGGACGACAAATTTCCGGGCACTACCAACAGGCGAACTATCCAGAACCAGCTGCTCACTTCAGGGAGACATGCTCATGAAAAAATTATTTGGCGCCATCTGCGCTGTGATTTGTGCGGCTACTGTCGGCCAGGCGGCCGACGCCGCCGGCCCATTGCCCGTGCGGCCCCGCGAGTTCAAGGACTCCTACCCGAAATTTTCCTGGGACCGCGTGCCCCTCTACCAGCATGTGCGCAAGGGCACCTCCTTCACGCCGGAGGAGATTCGTTACCTCGCGACCTTTCCCCTCATCACCTTTGAAAAAACGACGGGCGCGCAGCAGTTCGGCTCGACCGAAGCCGGCACGCTCGCCGCCGCGCGCGCGGTGAAACAGCTCAACCCGGCGGCCACGATTCTCTACTACCGCAACGTCATCGTGCACTACGGCTCCTATGCCGCCAACGCGCAGCTGGAAGGATTTTCCAGTGCGTTTCTGACCGGCAAGGACGGCAGAGGCCGGCTCGTTCGCAACACGGTCGAAGCGTACGACCTCACGAATCCCCGGCTCCGCACATGGTGGCTGGACGGCGTGCGCACGGTGTGCGCCGACCCCGCGATCGACGGCGTGTTTCTCGACGGCAACGTCAAGGTGCTCGAACCGGCGTATCTTCTGAAGGAGCTGGGCGCAGCCCGGAAAAACGCCGTCGTGGCCGGATATCACGAACTGATGCAGGCGACCCGCGCCGCGATCGGTCCCAAAAAACTCATGATCGCCAACCTCGTGCGCGCCCGCTTCCCTGATTCGGGCCTGGGCTGGCTCGACGCGTTCGACGGGACCTACGTCGAGGGCTTCGAGACCACGGTCGGCGCAACGTCGCGCGAGGACTATGTCGCGAAGGGCATCGCCGCGACCCAGGCCGCGGCCCGGCGCGGTGCGATCGTGGCCTTCACCGCCGGGGTCGGGAAATCCGTGGCCGACGAGGAGACCAACGCGCAACTGACGGACGAAGTTCGCCACCGCGCCACCAAGGACGCTGAAACGCAACGACGGCTCACGTATTGTCTCGGGATGTTTCTCATCTGCGCGGAGGAGTATTCCTACTTCCTCGCCCACGACGGCTACGACGCGACCAGGAGTTCGACGTGGCTGAAGCGCCCGCCGGAATTCGATCATCCCCTCGGTCCGCCCCAGTCACCGGCCAAACGCGATGGCTACATCTACACCCGCGAATTTCAGCACGCGTCAGTGCGGATCGATGTCAAAACCGAGCACGCAACGATCAGGTGGCATCGGGAGGCGTCCGCTCCCGCAGCGAAGTAATCGCCGGCTGCCACCGTTGCAGATCCTCAAAATTTTCCTCATGTCGCACCTCTCCTCCCCACCGCGAAAAACCGAGATGTCACGGCGGACCTTTCTCAAGGCTGCGGGCATCACCATCGCACTGCCGTCGTTCGAGTCGCTCGCGGCCTCGCCCCGGACGAAACCGCCGATGCGAATGGTCTGCGTCGCCAGCGCGTTGGGCATGAACCCCGCGACGTTTTTCCCCCGCTCGTTCGCGCGCGGCTATGAATTTTCGCCGGTGCTGGGGCCGCTGGCCGGACTGCGCGATGACTTCACGGTGTTCTCGCACATGGATCACCCCACCATCTACACGAAGCACGGCTCGATGAGCTCGCTGCTTAGCGGTGTCGATCCCGAGCATGCGGCCGTCGGCGCAAACGTGTCGATGGATCAGCTGGCGGCGGCGCACGTGGGCTACCAGACGCGTTTTCCATCGGTGCACATCTCGCTGGGCGGGAGCCAGGGCAACTCGTGGAGTTCCTCGGGCATCAAGGTGCGCGAGGAATCCGATCCGCTGGAGCTGTTTCGCAAACTGTTCGTGAACGATCCGGAGGCGGCGAAGCAGGCCCGCAAGCTGGAACTCGATCAGCAGGGCAGCGTGCTCGATCTCGTGCGCGAACAGACGAGACGCTTCGAACGCACCATCAACCAGCCCGATCGGGAAAAGCTGGATGAATACCTGACGGCGATCCGCGAGGCGGAAGTGGGCATCCAGGGCATGAAGCGCTGGCAGGACATCCCGAAGCCGAAGGTCGGGTTCGACGCGACGACCCGGGCGCACAGCGGCACGGACTACGCCACCTTGTCCCCGCTGATGTTTGACCTGCTGTTCCTCGCGATTCAATCGGACACGAGCCGCGTCTTCACCGCGGGTTTCGGGATGCACAACCACATCATCGAACTCGACGGCGTGAAGGAAGGCTACCACGGCCTGACGCACCACGGGCAGTTGCCCGACCGGCTGAAGCAGCTCCAGATCATCGAGACTTTCTATATCGCGCAACTGGCCCGCTTCGTCGGGAAACTGAAGCAGTCGCGCACCGGGCAGGGCAACCTGCTCGACGAGACCATGGTGTTTTTCGGCAGCGGTCTTGGGGATGCCGCCCGCCACTCGAATCGCGATCTGCCTCTGATCCTGGCGGGCGGCGGCTTCCGCCACGGGTCGCATCTGAACTGCAAACGGCCGAACGGCGAGCAGACGCCGTTGAACAACCTCTTCACGACGATGCTCCGGAACTTCGGCCTCGAAATCGATCGTTTCAACAACGCCACGGGTACGATGAGCGCGCTGACAGCGTGAACTCCGCCATGAAGCTTGCGATTTCAATGCTTGCGCTGGGCCTTCCGGCCGTCGCGGCGGCGGCACCCGACCTCGGTCCGCCGCAACCGTTCTTCCAGAACTACTGTGTCTCGTGCCACGGTGCGGAAAAACAAAAGGGCGGCGTCCGGCTCGACGACGCGGCCGGGATCGACGCCGCCCTCTGGCAGAACATCTACCGGCAACTAGCCAGCCAGGAAATGCCGCCCGACGAAAAACCTCAGCCCACGGCCGACGAGCGGCGCGGGCTGATGCACACCGCGCTCGCCCGCGCGACAGAGCGTCCGGCGATCGCTTCCACCGGGTTTCGACGGCTCAATCAGAGGGAGTACGGCAACACCGTCCGCGATTTGCTCGGGCTGCGGCAGGGAACCTACGATCCCGGCGAATACATCTACAAAGACGACGTCAACGCCGGCTTCGACACCCAGGCCGCGTCACTCGTCATCTCCCACGAATTGTTGCTCGAATACCTGCGCTCCGCGGAAAAAAGCCTCCGCCACGCGCTGTTCACCACCGGGAGTGCGCGGCCCGCCGCCAGCGTCATCGACGTGAATCTGGCAAAAATGACCGGCACGTCCCGGCGCTATATCAATGTCGCGCCCGGCTACGCGATCACGCGTTCCGCCGGCCGGGAAAAGCTCTACGACGGCGAGGCCACGCGGACGATGCGGTACCCCGGCCGATACACCATCACGGTGACGGCGTCGGGCACGGACCGGGATCGCTATCCGGTCCGATTCGAACCGGCGGAAGGTCCGGTGATCATGGGCTTCGGCATCATGGCGGACAGTGCCGAAAGCCTGGCCCTCACGGGCATGCTGCAGCGGACTTTCACCCTGAAGGACGACACGGAGCAGACCTTCACGTTCAACACCTGGATCGACAAGGGCCACTTCCCCTATCTGTCGTTTGTCAACGGTTCCGACAAGCCGATCACCCAGGTTCGCGCCACCATGCGGCGCGGCCTGCTCAAAGATTCCGCCGACAACGAGCCGTACGTCGGGCCGGGCATCCGCGTGAGCCGGTTCACGATCGCCGGACCCTACTTCGACGAATGGCCGGCCGAATCGCTGCGGGCGGTTTACACCGCGGATCAGATCCCCGATATCGAAGACGCCGCCGCCCGGGCGCAGGTCCTTGAGCGCTTCGCGACCCGCGCGTTTCGCCGGCCGGTGACCACAGAGGAAATCATCCCCTACCTCCGGTTCCTGGAAGCCAGACACGCGGCCGGCCAGAACTGGCACGAGTCGCTCCTCCGCACCCTCGCGGCCATGATGTCCTCGGCGGACTTCCTCTATCTGCGGGAGGAGGGCGGCGAACTCGCCCCGCACGCGCTCGCCAGCCGCCTCAGCTACTTTTTGTGGAGCACGATGCCCGACGCCGAGCTCACCGCGCACGCCAACTCGAGCAAACTCACGGAGCCGGCCGTGCTGCGCTCACAGGTGGCTCGGATGCTCGCCGATCCGCGCGCCGAGCAATTTTCCCGCAGCTTTGTGGATCAGTGGCTCGCACTCCGCACGCTCGGGAGCATGCCGCCGGATGTGAGGAGCCCCGAATTCAGAATCTACTTCCGCCGCAAGCTCGAACCCGCGATGCGCACCGAAACGGGTTTGTATTTTCGTCATGTCCTGCGGGAAAACCGCAGTGTGCGCGACTTCATCGATTCCGACTACTCGATCATCAATGCCGGGCTCGCAGAACTCTACGAGGTGCCGTTCCCGGGAGGCGCCGGCTTCACCCGCGTCACCTTTCCGCCGGAAGCCCGGCGCGGCGGCATCCTCGGGCACGGCAGCGTCCTGACCCTGTCCGCCAACGGGGTCGAAACCTCCCCCGTGCTACGCGGCCACTGGGTGCTGAAGCACTTCCTCGGCACGCCGCCGCCACCGCCGCCGAAGGAGGTGCCCGCGCTCGTTCCCGATCTCAACGGCCTGACCACCGTGCGTGAACTGCTGGCCAAGCACCGCAGCGACGCGGCCTGTCTGGAGTGTCATCGCCAGATGGATCCCCTCGGCTTCGCCCTGGAGGCCTACGATCCGATCGGCCGTCTCCGCTCGTCCTATTCCAAGAACAAGCCGGTCAGCACGGAGGGAGACTACAAAGGCAGGCCGTTCAACGACATCGCCGGCCTGAAAACAATCATGCTCACCCAACTCCGGCCTTTCGCCCGCAATCTCGTGGTCCGCATCGCGGAATATGGTAAAGGCCGGAAGCTCGTCGCCGGCGACTACAAGACGGTTGAGGACATCCTCGATCGCGCCGCAGCGGACGAATTCCGCTTGCAGGATCTTGTCACCCGGATTGCGACGAGCGAACTCCTGACGTGGCGATAGTTCTCCGCGACGGCAACGGTATGCTTTCGGTACATCACGCTCCGCGCGTATCCCAGTATTTGGACTGTGCAGGCGACCGATGAATTCTGAGCTGCAAATTCTGGAGCCGCGACGCCCCCAGTGTCCAGAAATTGAGATGCGCCCTCACGATCTGATCGCGCCTCGACTTCCGCCACCGCACAGCCTTCGGTCTGATGGCCCTGTTCCACCCGGGCCAGCATCCCTCCCCCCGAAACGACACCCCTTCGTGAACCACTCGCGGTTTTCCCTCCTCTTCGTGGCGACGACGGCCACCGTTACGGCCGCCCTCACGCCGCACGCGATCCTAATCGCAGGCCCGCGGCACAACCGGTCCGAACCGCGCCCGCTTCGCTTCAGGCCGCCGAACACGTCGCGTTCGACCTCGCTGCCGATCCGGACGGCCAATCGCTCGAAAAATCCTTCACCCATTTCCCGTGCCGAGGTCGCCCACGACCTCCTCACACCTGCCGTCAATGGCACATGCCGCGTCTGCCGTCGCCCGCCAGTCCTCCCCACCGACCGTCTCGTCCTTCTCATCCCGACCACTCCATGAAACGCCTCGTCCTCCTCGCCTCCCTGCTGACCTGCGTGGCCTCCAGCCACGCCGCCGCTCCCGCCAAACCGATCGCCGGCACGCAGCCGAACATCCTTTTCATCCTCACGGACGATCAGGGCTACGGCGATATCTCCGCCCACGGAAATCCCATCCTGAAAACGCCCAACCTCGATCGGCTCCGCGCCGAGGGCGTGCGTTTCACGGATTTCCACGTCAGCCCCACATGCTCCCCAACGCGCAGCGCCCTTCTCACCGGCCGCCATGAGTTCAAGAACGGCATCACCCACACGATTCTCGAGCGCGAGCGCATGGCCCTCGCCGCCACCACGCTGCCGCAGGTGCTGCGTTCGGCGGGTTACGCCACGGGGATTTTCGGCAAGTGGCATCTCGGCGACGAAGCGGAGTATCAGCCCAACCGCCGCGGCTTCGACGAGGTCTACATCCACGGCGGCGGCGGCATCGGTCAGATTTATCCCGGCTCCTGCGGTGACGCGCCCGGCAACACGTATTTCAATCCCACTCTGCTCCACAACGGAAAGTTCGAGAAAACGCAGGGCTACTGCACCGACCTGTTCTACGCGCAGGCCACGCAGTGGATCGACGCCCAGCGCCGCGCGAAGAAGCCCTTCTTCGCCTACATCCCGTCGAACACCCCCCACGGCCCCTACACGGCCCGTCCCGAAGATCGCGCGCTCTACGAGGGCAAGGGCCTTGAGCCCGCGACCGAAAACTTCTTCGGCATGATCCACAACATCGACCAAAACGTCGGCCGGCTCCTCGCCAAACTCGACGAGTGGGGCCTCGCCCAAAATACCCTCGTCATCTTCATGAACGACAACGGCGGCACCGCCGGCGTGAAGGTGTTCAACGCCGGCATGCGCGGGCAAAAGGGCTCCGCCTGGATCGGCGGCACGCACGCGAGTTCGTTCTGGCGCTGGCCCGGCACGCTCGCACCCGCCGATTGCGACGTGCTCGCCGCCCACATCGATTTCTTTCCCACGATCGCCGCGATCGCCGGCGCCAAAATTCCGGCCGCCGTCGCGAAGTCCCAGATCGAAGGCCGCAGTCTCGTCTCCGTGCTCCAAAATCCCGCCGCGAAATTGCCCGACCGCTACCAGTTCGCCCACCAGGGCCGTTGGCCGAAACTCAGCGATCCCAACGAGGCGAAGTTCAAGGTCGCCTCCGTGCGCAACACCCGCTGGGCGCTGGTCAGCGAGAACGGCGGCCGCACCCCGAGTTGGGAGCTCTTCGATCTCAGCGTCGACTACGGCCAAAAAAACAACGTCATCGCGCAGCACCCCGAGGTGGTGAAGGAGCTCAGCGCCGCGTTTGACCAATGGTGGTCCGAGTGCCTGCCGCTGATGGTGAACGAAAAAGCGATGGGGCCTGCGATCAATCCCTTCCAGGAAATGTACTACCGCCAGTTCGGCGGCAGCCCGACGTCCGCCGATCTCGCGAAGATGGACCCCAAGGGCGCGCTCACCTTTGGCGTGCCGAAAGCCGGCAAGAAAAAGAACTAACCGCCCACGTCCAAAGGCGTTTTCCAGCCATGAATCGTTTCTTTCTCCTCCGGTCTTTTTCTCTCCTTCTCCTCCTCTCGGTCGCCGCGGTCGCCGCACCCAAGCCTCACGCGGTCCTCGTCGCGGGCACGCTGCACTACTCGCCCGAACTCTCGCTGCCGCTCTTCGCGCAGGAACTGGAACGTTTTGGTTTTCGCACCACCGTGGTCAGGGGCGAGGGCGATCCGGAGAAGAAAACGGAGAATGTCCTGCCGGGTATCAGGTCCCTCGCGGAAGCGGATGTCGCGATTTTCTTCATGCGCTTCCTGCAGTTGCCGGACCGCGAATGGCAGCCGATCGAAAACTACCTTAAGGCCGGCAAGCCCGTGATCGGCCTCCGCACCGCGTCACACGCGTTCAAATACGCCAAGGGCCACCCGCGCTACGCGTGGAACGACGATTTCGGCCGGCGCGCCATGGGCACGCCGTACATCGTCCACCAAGCTGACACGACCCAGGTCAGTGTCGTGCCGAAATACCGCTCGCATCCGATCATGAGTCACGTGGCCACCACCCCGTGGGTTTCGCGCGGCTCCCTCTACCTTACCCGGCTCCAGGGCGGCTGCGTGCCGCTCCTCACCGGCACGGGCAAGGGCACTCCCCGGCTGGTGGAAAAGGAGTTCGGCCCGACCCAGGTCAACGAATGGGAAACCGACATCGTCGCGTGGGCGTGGCAAAACGAATGGGGCGGCAGGGTGTTCGGCACCTCGCTCGGCGACCCGGGTGATTTCGCCGAGGAGGCGTTCACCCGCATGTTGGTGAACAGCGTGTGCTGGGCCGTCGGCCGTCCCGTGCCCGGATCGGCGGAGAAAATCACGACGTGGAAACTCAAGCGCACGGACAAATGAGCATGGCGCGGAGAAACGCATCACGACGCCGGGCGGCATCGGCCCAGTGGATCGCACTCGCGCTCCTGGCCTTCCACCTCGTGGCCGATCTCACCGCCGCCGCACCAGCGATCCGTCCGGGCGACCGGATTGCGATCATGGGCAACACGTTCGCGGATCAGCTGCGCGTCAACGGCTACCTCGAGACGCTCCTCCTGCAGCGCACGTCGGAAAAGCCCGTCTCGGTCCGCAACCTCGGATGGGCCGGTGACATGCTGTCCGCCCGCGACCGGCCTACGAATTTTCCAAGCGAAGAGTCGGTCCTGATCGCACACCGGACCGACGTCATCATCGCGTGCTTCGGGTTGGGCGAGTCGTTCGCCGGCCCCGAAGGGCTCCCGGCCTTTCGCACCGCGCTCGAGGCGTTTGCCGACTCCCACCGCGGACGGAAGTACAATGGCGCGACCGAAGTCCGTCTTATCCTGGTCTCGCCAATCGCCTATGAAGACCTCGGAGCACTGACCCCGGAACGAGAACGCCGCAACCGCGACCTCGCGGCCTATACCGCGGCGATGGAGCAGACCGCGACCCGGCAGGAGTTGCCATTCGTCAATCTGTTTCAACCCACCCTTCAGCTCATGACCGAGCCCGGCGGCTCAAAACTCACGACCAACGGAATCCATCTGAACGCGTACGGATACTGGGCCGTCAGTCGGTTGCTGGCCGACGGCGTGGCGCCCGGGGAACGGCCGTGGACGCTGCGGATCGATGCCCGCGCCCGGACCGCCGGAGGCGACGGCGTCACCATCACGCAGGTGGAGCCGGCGAACGGCGGGGTGCGCTTTACGGTGAAGGAAAATCGTCCGCCCACCCTCGCTCCGCCGCTCAAGGGTCGCATTCACCCAACGCTGGACCGGCTGCGCGACACCCTCTCGGTCGCAAACCTCGCGCCGGGCGACTATCTCCTTTCGATTGACGGCGAGGCGGTCCTGACGGCCCCGCACGACCGCTGGTCGGAAGGTGTCGCGATCGATTCATCGCCCCTGCACCGCGCCGCCGAGGCCATGCGCGAGGCCGTCAACGACAAGAACCGTCAATTTACCTCCGGCTGGAAGGCGCTCAACCAGGTGCACATCGTCGGCGAACGAAAGACATCGGAGAGCGGCCGGGCACTGCCAGCCGAACTGATCGAATTCAAACGCCTCGCCGACCAGAAGGACCGGGCCCTGCGCCCCGGCCTTTCCCCCGCCGCCCGCGAATGGCGGCTGACACCCGCGCCCCGCTCGACCTCCCGCCCATGAAACAACTTTTTTCCACGTTCGCGCTGCTCGTGGCGACGACCGCCGCCATCGCCCAGGACGCGAAAGGCATCAAGCTCGCGAACCTCGAGAACGCCGACCTGAGCCTGATGTCCAACCACGATCCCGCGGTCGAACAGGCGAACTTCGATCTGCTGCCGGGATACGAGGTAAATCTCTTCGCGTCGGAGCCCATGCTCGCCAACCCGACCCACATGGCGTGGGACTCGCGCGGCCGCCTCTGGGTGGCGTGCTCGTGGGCCTATCCGCAGTTGAAACCAGGCGAGGTGCCCAACGACAAGATCATCATTCTCGAGGACACCGACGGCGACGGCCGGGCCGACAAGTCGACGGTCTTCGCCGACGGACTCTATATTCCGACCGGCCTCGAACTCGCCAACGGCGGCTGCTACGTCGGGCAGTCTCCGGACTTGTTTTTCTTCAAAGACACCGATGGCGACGATGTGGCCGACGTGAAGGAGGTGGCGCTGACCGGGTTTGGGATCGAAGACAGCCATCACTCGATCCACGCGTATCGCCGCGGGCCGGACGGATGGATTTATTTCCAGGAGGGCATTTTCCTGCACACACAGGTGGAGACCCAGCACGGCGTGGTGCGGAACTACAACGGCGGCGTGTATCAGTTCAACCCCCGCACGGGCGAGCTGCGCGTCTTCGCCAAAATCAACGTGGGCAACCCGTGGGGCCACGTCTTCGACCGCTGGGGCCAGTCGTTCCTCGTGGACAATCCGCGCGTCGGCTATCTCTCGCCCTCGACCGGGAACAGCGGGGAGCGGATCAAACTCGCCCAGCTGCTAGTGACAGAAAAACAATGCGGCGGCGATCTGGCGTCGGGTTCGCATCTGCCTCCAGAAATTCGCGGCCAGCTCCTGACCTGCCGTTTCAAGAGCCGCACCGTCGTCCGCTACGAGTTCCTCGAGGAGGGCGCGGGCTTCAACGCCAACGTGCTCGAACCGATCATCAAGTCGCGGCACCCGAACTTCCGGCCGGTCGACTGCAAAATCGGTCCGGACGGCGCGATCTACGTGGCGGACTGGTACAACCCGATCATCAACCATGCGCAGCACGACTTCCGCGATCCGCGGCGGCTCGATGAACGCGGCCGGATCTGGCGGATCACCGCGAAGGGCCGGCCGCTCGTGCCGAAACCAAAGCTCGCCGGCGCCCCCGTCGCGGCGCTGGTGGAGCAATTGCGCAGCCCCGAGGACTGGAACCGGCATCAGGCGCGCCTCGAATTGAGCGGACGCGAACCCGGCGAGGTCGCGCGCGAACTCGCTCGCTGGATCGGCCAACTCGACCCGGGCGACCCCGGCCACGACCATCACCTGGTGGAGGCGATGTGGGCGTATCAGAACATCGACCGGCCGAACGAACCCGTGCTGCAGCGCGTGCTAGCCGCAAAGGACGGCCACGCGCGCGCGGCCGGGGCGAGGGTCATCCGTTATTGGCAGTCCCATCTGGCTGATCCTGTCGCCCTGCTCGCGCGCGCGGCCAGCGACCCGTTTCCCCGCGTGCGCATGGAAGCGGTGCTGTCGGCCGGATTTGTACCGCGCGCCGAGGCGTTTCCGGCGGCACTCGCGGCCCTCGATTTTCCGCCCGACGCCTCGATCACGCTCGCGCTCACCCAGACCGTCGCCGCACTTGGCCCCTATTGGCGGCCCGCGCTGGCGGCCGGCAAACTCGAGTTCGCTAAGCCCGCCCACCGCGAGTTTGCGCAGCGCGACGCCGGCATCGGCTTTGAAAAACGCCTCGTCGATTTCCTCGCCAAGGACACGGCCGGTGCGCGCGAGGTGGCGGAGGTCAAGGCCGGGTTGATTGCGGAACGCAGCGCCCCGCAGCTCCGCCTCGTGGTCGACGCGCTGATCAAACGCGGTCGCCCCAAGCCGCGGGAAATCATGGTCGCGCTCCTTGAGGCGTTACAGCAGATTGCGCAGGCTGGCGAGGTGAAGCCAGATCCGGGAATTGCCCGCCTGCGCAGCCAGCTCGCGAATCCGGATGGCGCCGTCGCCGCGGCGACGGCCCGGGTGCTGGGCGCGTGGAAGGTGACCGCGGCGGCTCCGGACCTTCAGGCCCTGATCCGGAACGGCACGCGGACCGCCGAGGTCCGGGCGGCCGCGGCGCTGGCGATGGCGCAGCTGGACCGGCCGGAATTTCTGCAAAACCTCCGGGACCTCGCGTTGACCGGCGACACCGAAAGCCGCTATTTCGCCGTGCGCGGCCTCACCGCCGCCGACCTCGCCGGCGCCGCAGTGGCAGCGGCCGCGCTGCTGGGCGACGATCCCGGCCGGGCCGATCCGGCGGACCTGTTGGCCGCGTTTCTGCAGCGGGACAACGGGCCGGCGGCGCTGGAGCAGGCCCTCGCCGGCCACCCGCCCCACCCGGCCGTGGCGTCGGCCGTATCCGAATTTCACCGTCGGACCGGCCGGCTGCCCGCTTCGCTGGCGGAACGGTTCCAACTTTCGACCTCGGGTTCGCTCAGCGCCTCGCTGCTGCGTGAGCCCCGTCCGGCCCTCACGGCTGACGTCGAGCGGATCGGCGATCCGGTGCGCGGCGAGCGGATCTTCCGGCGTCCGGCCATCGCCTGCGTCGGTTGCCACGCGATCGGCCCGGTGGGGCCGGCGATCGGCCCCAATCTCGTCGCGGTGGGCGCGGCGGCGGAAACCAGCTACATCGTCGAGGCAATTCTCGAACCAAACAAGTCCATCGCGGAGCACTATGAGACCGCCATGATCACGACCCGCGAGGGGGCCGTGCGCGTGGGCGTGATCGTCGCCCGGGGCGAAAAGGAGATCGCGTTGCGCGACCCGGCGGACGGAGGCAAAGAGATCCGCATCCCGGTCGCGACCATCCGCGAGACCAAGATGATGGATTCGCTGATGCCAGCGGGCCTGGCGGATCAGCTGGGGAGTCGGCAGGAGTTTCTCGATCTGGCCCGGTTTGTCTCGTTGCTCGGCCGGCCGGGTCCCTACGCCAACGACGAAAGCCCCGTCATCCGGAAATGGCGGACCACCGCCGCAACGGGCGCCGCGCCTCCACCCGCCGACGAGGCGTCGTGGATCACCGAATACAGCCTGGTCAACGGCGAACTGCCGCCCCCGGCCGCCGGCGCCGCGTTTTTTGCGCGCGGCCACGTGATCATGCGGGTCGCGGGGGCGTTGGGCCTGAAGTTGAATCGGACGGCGGGCCTGCGGCTCTGGATCGACGGCCGGGAAATCACGGACTTGTCCGCCCCGATCGAGCTCGGCCGGGGCCGCCAGGCGCTGACGTTCCGCATCGACCCCGCGCAGCGCGGCGAGTCCGGCCTCCGGGTCGAACTGGCCGCCGCTCCCGGATCGCCCGCCAAATTTCAGCCCGAGGGCGGGCAGTAGAGCGGCGGATGGCCAAGTCCCGGACTCGCTTCAGCCGCACCGCAACGTTTCCCCCGGATTCCACATCGAGTTGTTCGAGAGCGTCACGGGCATCGCCGGAATGCCCGTTTCGTTGCGCTCAATCATCGCGATCAGCAAATCGATCGTCGCCGCCCCCATGGCATGGCCGTCCTGCACACAGCCGCTGATCGGCCCGCCCATCTCCGGCGCACAGAGTGAAAGCACCGGGACGTCCTCGGGCACGCGCACACCCACCGAGCGGAGTTGCACGATCACGTTTCGCTCCGCGCCGTCGATGATCACATCGGGCCGGTGACGCTTGAACCAGCGCAGGATCTCGGGGGCGTCCGGTTCACACTGCGGCAACAAGGACGGCACCAGGCGCATACCGGGAATATGCTCACACGCGATTTGGAGTCCCGCCTCCCAACGTCGGTCGTGACATTCGCTCAATGGGTCCCGCACGACAAACATCGGGCGCCGGAAACCGAGCTCGGCGATCTTCGCCGCCGTGAGCGCACCGGATTGGTAGTGATCGTTGACGACCCGATGCAGGAGCGGCGACACCCGCGCGGAGCCCAGGCGGACCACGGAGAACTTTTCCCAGTCGAGGTCGAGTTCGAGGTGCAGATCGCTGCTCGGGCCAAGTAGCACGCCGGGAATCCCCCGCGCATGCATCATCGCGCTGAAGCGCGCATGCGACAACCCGGGTTCGTGCAGCCAGAATTCGCGCGTCTCGTAACCGCGGGCGGCGGCCTGCGCCTTGGCGCCGACGAGCATGTCGCGGACCATGGTCGTTCGGTTGTCGCGCCAGCCATGTCGTTTCCGCTGCGTGTCGATCAACGCCAGGACTGGCGCCGCCACGCCGGCCTGTGGGTTGCGCCGGCTCCGCATGTGCGCCGCAACAAAGGGGTGCATCTTATAGCGGAGCTGCTCCGCCAGCGCGCGGATCCGCCTCCGCGTTTCCTCCGCCACGAGCGGACTGTTGCGCAGCGCGAGCGAGACCGTCGAGGTCGACACCTTCGCCCGCAAGGCGACTTCGCGCATCGTCGGGGCGGGGTGCTTCATCGAACGATGTGAAATCCAGTGTACTTCCGTCGTCAATCCCCGTCCTCTACGCACTGCTCCGAACACCAACCCTCATCGCTCCCGCTCAGCAGCACGCGCGATCCACACGCACTTGCCTCCCGGGAACGGTCCCAACCGCACTTCCATGAAAAACCTCCACCGTCGCACGCATCCGCGCCTGCTGCCCGCGCTCGCCGCCGCCCTCGCTCTCGCCGCCTCCCTCAGCGGCCAGACCACGGCCAGGCCGGCCTCGACCGCTCCGTCCAAGGATGAGGCGATCGTGCTCTCACCCTTTACCGTCAACACCGACAAGGACAACGGCTACATCGCCGCCGACTCGCTCCTGGCCGGCCGGCTCAGCACTGAACTAATCAAGACGCCGAGCGACATTACCGTCCTCACGCGCGATTTCATCAACGACATCGCGGCGACCGACTACCTCGAGGCCTCCTCGTACCTGACCAATACCTACGCCACGATCCCGGCCGGGCAGGACTTCGGCGCGCAAAACAATTTCCGCGGCCTCGGCGGCGGCTTTCCCACCCGGAATTATTTCAAGCACAACAACACCCTCGACTTCTACAACGTCGAGCGCGTCGAGAGCGCCCGCGGCCCCAACGCCCTGCTCTTCGGCGACGGCATCGTCGGCGGCGTCATCAACACGGTCACCAAGCAGGCGAAGCCGGGCCGGCGCGCGATCGAACTCGGCCTGCGCGCCGACTCCGAAGGCTCGATGCGCGGCACGGTCGATGCCAACCTCCCGCTCGGCCGCGACGGCGCCGTCCGCCTCAACCTCGTAAAGTCCGACGACCGCACCTGGGTCGACACTTCCTTCCGCAACCTCGTCGGCGCCACTCTCGCCGCCACCTACCGCCCGTGGAAGGCCGGCGAGCTGCGCCTCGAGGTTGAAACCGGCGATTTGAAGCAGAATTATGCACGCCAGAATTTCACCGACAGCCTTTCGCTTTGGAACGGCATCGCCTGGCCCGGCGCGCAGACCAGCAACCCCGCCGGCGCCATCGGCGTCAGCCGCTTCACCACCGACCGACTCGTCAACCTGCCCGGCGTCGGCCTGGTCAATCTGCTCAATTTCGGCACGACGCAGGGCAGCAGCTTCACGATCGACCCAAACAAGTCCGCCTACATCGCCAACCTTCCCGCCATCCCTCGCAACCTGAGCCTGCAGCCGTCCAACGCCTATGGCGACACGCGCCGCCATCTCTTCGCCGGCTTCTACCAGCATGAGTGGAGCCCGCGGCTCCATTCGGAGATCGCCGCCCAATTCGCCACCTACAAGCGTTTCACCTTTGCCCCGAGCTTCGCGACGCTGCAGCGCGACATCAACAGCACCCTCCCGGGCGGCGCCGTGAACCCGAACTTTGGAAAAATCTACGCCGACGTCGGCCCGGTCACCAACGATCAGGACAACCGCCACTACGACACCCGTCTCGTCACAGCCTACGACCTGCCCATCCCGTGGTGGAAGCAGACCCTCAACGCCATGGCCAGCCGCCGCGTCGAGTATTTCTATGCGCTCGATCTGCGCTGGATGCGCAATAACAACGCCGCCGTGCCACTGCTCACCAACGGCGCGAACCAATACTTTTTCCGCGAGTACCTGGACAACCTCCGCCTCGTGCCGCAGCGCCCGGTCGATGACGCGACCTACACCTGGGAAAACATTCCCACCCGCTACCGCAGCCAGCGCCAGCAACTCGACACCCTCCAGGTCGCGACCGTGGCACGGATCTGGGACGACCGCATCACCGTCGTCGGCGGCCTCCGGCACGACAAGTACCGGAGCTATGAATACGCCATCGGCAGCTTCAGCGCCACCACCGGCCGCCCGGCGACCGTGGCGATCCTCGAAAAACAGCTCGCCACCAATGTCTTCTCTGGCGGCCTCACCTACTTCCCCATCCCCTCGCTCGGCCTCTACGCGAACGTCTCCGAGACGTTCAACCCCATCGGCGCCGGTGACCCCAGCCTCTTCCTCAAGCAATTCGACCAGACCAGCGGCCTCGGCTACTCCGGCGGCTTCCGCTTCCGCCTGTTCGGCGGCACCATCGTCGGCTCACTCGGCTACTACGACACCACGGAGAAGAACCGCGTGACGGGCTTCGGGGTGACCGAGATTAACCGGATCTGGAACAACATCCAGCGCACGGAAAAATCCTTCCCCACCTCGTATCGCGACACGTCGGACATCTCGAGCAAGGGCTACGAACTCGATCTCGTCGCCAATCTGACGAAAAACTTCCGTCTCCGGGGCGGCTTCGGCACGCCGTCGACCAAGCAGTCCAACGCACTGCCCGACACCATCCGCTACCTCAACGAGAACCTCCCGATCTGGCAGGCCGCGCTCACCGCGCCCACCACGACCAACGTTAACCAGATCAATTCCGACATCGCCGCCCTTCGCACCCGCATCCAGAGCGGCAACGAGGGCCGCGCGCTCAACGGCCAAGCCGACTACACGGCCAACGTCTTCGGCAACTACTCGTTCTCCTCCGGCCGCCTCAAGGGCATCAGCCTGGGCGGCGGCGCCTCGTTCGTCGGCCGCCGCATCATCGGCAACCAGGTCACGAACGCCTTCGACTACATCAAGGCGCCCGCCTACTACTCGGTGACAGCGTCCGCCGGCTACTCCTTCAAGGTCCGCAACAAAAACGTCCGCCTCCAGCTCAACGTGAACAACCTGCTCGACCTCGACCAACCGTTCTACACCGGCATCCGCACGCTCAACGGCCGGAACTACCGCGACGGTTTCTACTATTTCGAACCGAGGAAATTTATCCTGAGCACGTCGGTGGATCTGTGAGCCACCCGGTGCGGCGACCGTCATTTCCCGGTCGTGCGCACCGGAATGTGCACTTCATACCGCTTGAGAAAGCCCGGCGTGAAGGGCCCGTTCCAATACACCGCATAGGCCGGCCCGGCTGACTCGACATCAGTCCGGGCC
This sequence comes from Opitutia bacterium, assembly GCA_947474365.1. Lineage (GTDB taxonomy): Bacteria > Verrucomicrobiota > Verrucomicrobiia > Opitutales > Opitutaceae > ER46. Next base: position 29,548 of record CANJIU010000053.1, read on the forward strand.
TTTAACCAGGCGGTGAGCGCCGCCGCGGTCTTGGCGAAATTTTCCGCGGAATAGCTGCCCTTACCGCCGAGGCTCGCCACGCGACGCTCCGGAACTTCGATCACATCGACGCCCTCGCCGCTGCCGGTCACCTTCGCCCGTTCCTTGGCGGACACCCAGAAAAACATCGCCGCCCCGTCGATCTGGGCCTCGACCGGAACGGTCATGGCGATGTCGTGCGACGAGATGTACCTGAAGAGCGGGCGAAAGAGCCGGTTCGACTGCTCGAAATAGCTTCCAGGCGCCGCCGACTTGAGGAGCGTGCCGGAAGGGAGCGTTTTCAGCTCAGGAGTACCGACAGGTGACTGGGGAAACGCGGCGTCAGTGGCCATAAGGGAGCCGGCAAGGGCGAGAAACAGAAATAGGAGGCGTAGCATCCCCTCACACTATTCTTTCGCTCCAGATCGCAAGTGACGCCCGCGGCCATCCCCGCCATTTCGCCCCGACTTCGCCGCCACCTCTCGGCACGAACCGCCTTCCTTCCAAATCCCGACCACGGAGGTCGACGCGGGTGCAGATGGTATTCCGCAAACACGGCGGGCCACCAACCCGGCCAGCTGGTCCACCGCGGCAGCGCCGATCTCTGCGGGGCGCTCGTCGATTCCGCTCACGCCCCGGAGAAACGTGCCGGCGGTCGTGGTGAACGCCATTCCCACGCGCCCCGGGCATTTCAGTTTCAGCGTCCGCCGAACCCATGCCAGCTGCTCCGAATGGCTCGCGATGATCGCATCGGGCCGCTCACGCCTGAACCAGGAATCGAGCAACCCGGCATCATTCGCCGGCAGCACCAGCGGCGGCAGGAGGTTCCCCAGTTCGCGCAGACCGTGCCAAATCACCGCCGCGTCGAAGGCGTGATTCACCCGTTTGTCGTGCTCGGCGCTCGTCACGAATCCCAGCCGGCGATACCCGCGGGCCGCCAGCGTGCGGCAAAGGAGCAGCGCGTTCCCAAACTGGTCCGGCGTGACCCGGTTGAACGTCGGAGCCGTCACGCTCGCGGTCGCGGCGACGACAGAAAACGCCCGCCAGTCCAGCAGGTGCGTCAGATCGATCGGCTCCCGTTGCGGCAACAACAGCAGTCCCTGCACGCCGCGGGAGAGCAGGGTGCGCTGCACGTCGCTCCATTTCTTCGCGTCGGGGGCGACGTGCATCACCATGAACCCGTGCCCCAATTCCTCGGCCCGCCGCCGCGCGCCGCCGACAATCGCCATCGTATAGGGCTCGCGCGACTCCCGCGTGCGGGTGGTGAGACCGCAGAGGACATTTTGAAAGCGCGGCCGATGCCGGCTCCGAACGTGGTGCATCAATTTGGCCAGTTCCGGGTCCGGGCGGTATCCGAGCCGAGCCGCAATCGCAGCGATCCGCTCCCGCGTTTCCCCGGAAATTCCAGTCCGGTTGCCCAGAGCACGCGAAACCGTCATCACGCTCACCCCCGCCTGCCCGGCGATCTGACGGAGTGTCGGGGGACTGGTCGTCGGAAGGGAGGGATTCATCGAGGAACGTTACGTTAACGAAACAAAAGAATCGAATACGGTGGCGACAAGGCTTGAATCGCGGCGCCTCTGTCCAACCCCTTCCGTGCCCATGCCAAACCCGAACCAACTCCGGCGCTGCCTTGTCGCCTCCCTGTGCGTCCAAGCGGCCGCTTTCGCCCAGATCGCGTCGAAGCCGACAACAGTCACTGCGTCAAACAACGACGCGGTGGTGCTCTCGCCCTTCACCGTCAGCACCGAACGCGACAATGGCTTCGTCGCCGCCAGTTCGCTCGCGGGCGGACGCCTCGCCGGCGACCTCCGGGACACCCCGGTCGCCTACTCCGTGCTGACACGCGACTTCATCGACGCGCTCGGCATCACCAATCAATTCGACGCCTCCGACTGGGCGCCGAACAGCGTGAAGAGCATCGCGGCCAACGGCGGCGGTTACGGCGATGACGTTTCCAACGCTCCCGGCACCTACAACGTCCGCGGCGCCGGCGGCGGCCGGGCTCAGCGTAATTTTTTCATCTATTTCTCGCCGAACGACAGCTACGTCGTCGAGCGCTTCGACTTCGGTCGCGGGCCCAACGCCGTCCTCTTCGGCAACGGCGGCCTCGGCGGCGTTTCCACCGTCATGACGAAGCAGGCCCGTTTCGGCGCGAACTTCACCGAGATCGGACAGACCTTCGGCTCCTGGAACAACTCGCGCACCACGCTCGACGTCAATCGTCCCCTCGGCGACCGCGTCGCCCTCCGGGCAGCGACGGTCTACGCGGACAGCGAGGGTTGGCGCGACAAGCAGTTCGAAAAGGTGCGCGCCGCCTTCCTCACCGGCAGCTTCAAGCTCTCCCGCCAGACCACGCTTCGCCTCGAAGGCGAATACGGCGAGAGCAAGCGCAACCAGACCTTTACCAACCTCAGCGACCAATTGAGCGGCTGGGACGGCAAGACGACGTTCAGCGGCCGGGCCGACACCCTGCCCTCCAATTCCAACGCCCTCGGCGTCACCCGCCGCGGCACCGGCTATAATGTCTATAACCCCTTCGGCGGCGTGGAGGCCGTGATGAGTTACCAGAACGATCCGATCACCCTCGCCGGCGGCGCCAACGCCCAGACACCCCTCGCCGGTTTCCTGCAGGGTTCCCTCCCCTCGTTCAGCAGCTCCGGCGCTAACATCCTCTATTCCCTCAATCTTCCGGGCAACCGCTTCGCCAACGCCATCGCCGGCTCCGCGTTTCGCCTCCCCTCCAAGGGATTCAGCCTCGCCTCCGACGTCCCCGTCATCGCCGAGCGCTTCAAGGATCTCCAGCTCACCGCCGACCATCGCATCGGAAATCTCTACCTCCAGGCCGCCGCCGACATCAACCGCTCCAACCAGCGCATCAACAACATCGATGTCCGCAATTCGAACATCATGTACGTCGACATCAACAAGCTCCTCCCTGACGGCAGCGCGAACACGCATTTCCTCCAGCCGTACGCCGACGGCATCCTGCGCCGCAACCTGAACTACCGCAATTCCCAGGGCGCCCGCTTCGCCGCCGGCTACGTCAAGGACGCCGGCAAATGGGGCAACTACAGCGGCAACATCATGGGCGGCTACTCCGAGAACGAATACCTCAACCAAGCCGAGAATCTCACCATCGCGCAAAACGCGGACCACCGCCGCTGGGGCGCCACGGGCGTCGCCCTCGGCGAAACCGATCGCATCCGCGTCCGCCGCTACTGGAACGAGTCCTCCCGCCCCTACTACGAGCCGACCAGCATCCGCTTCCTCGATCCCGTCAACAGCATCAACAAGACGATCACTCCGTTCTGGACGCTCGAAAACGATCGCAACGACTCGCAGCAGTACACCAAGACCCGTTTCAAATACGCCATCGCCGCGATCAACGCGAAATACTTCAACAATCGTCTCATCCTCCTGGGCGCGGTGCGCGGAGATGATTTCTACAATTATAACCGCCAGCAATCCCACGGCGGCGACTACGACCCCGTGAACTGGAACGGCAAGACCGTGAATTGGAAGCCCGACGGCCCCGCTGACTGGGCGACGCTCACCTACACGCCGAAGGACGCCAACGGTGTCGCGATCGGTCCCAAGACCTCCGCCGACAACCGCCCGCGCGACGGTAACGGCACCCGCCTCGCCCAATACGCCGGCGACCGCTTCAAGGACGACTACAACGCCCCCGCGGTCCAGGAGAAGAAGATCACCCGCAGCGTCGGAGCGGTCTTTCACGCGACGAAATGGCTCAGCCCGTATATCAACTACGCGGAGACGTTTAATCCACCGTCCGCCATCCAGCGTATCGACTCGAGCTTCCTGCCTCCGACCGTCGCCAAGGGCGTCGACGTCGGCCTGCGCGGAACATTTCTCGATGGTCGGCTCAACGTTTCCGTTCTGCGGTACATCAACACGGAGAAGAACGCGTCCGCCGGCTCCACCGGAGTGGGCGACATCAACAATATCGCCTCCTCCAACGCGCTCGGCGACACCTCGACCGCCGGCCGCAACATCCGCGGCTTCGCGAACGTCCCCGTCGTGCTCACCGATCTGCGCGACCGCGAGGCCCGCGGCTACGAACTCGAACTCGTCGCGAACCTGACCAAGCAATGGCGCATGTCGTTCAACGTCGGCCTGCCCAAGGTCTATGAGACGAATGCGTTCCGCGACTTCATCAAATTCTACGACGCAAACAAATCCGCCCTGAAACAAATCGTCCTCGACGCCGGCGGCCTCGTCGACGCGACCGACAACGCCACCGTCGATGGCAGCATCCCGGTCAACAACCGCTCCCTCGACGTCAACACCGCCGTCAACTCGTACAACAACCTGCGAATCGCCCGACAGAACGTCGTCGCCAATCGTCGGATCACGCAGGACCAACCCGCGGTCAATTTCTACACTGACTACACACTCGGCTTCAGTCGCCTCAAGGGCCTCCGCCTCGGCGGCGGCGTGCAGTACCGCGGCAAGCAAATCATCGGTTACCGCGGCTCCGACACCATCGTGAATCCCGCCAACCCCCTCACGTTCGTTGATGATCCGAATGTCGACGTCTACACTCCAGTCTACTCGCCGGCCTCCTACTACACGGTCGTCGCCACCATGGGCTACACCCTGCGGCTGCAGAACAAACGCGAGGTCCGCTTCGACCTGCGGGTGAACAATCTCCTCAACGCGCAGGGCCCGATCTTCGGCGTCAGCACCGCCCTCCGCCCCAAGAACGGCGACCTCACTTCGCCCGCGCGCGAAACCGTCGCGAATGTGTACAGCTACAAACAACCCACCGGGATCAGCTTCACCACGACGCTGAAATTCTGACCCCACGCGACGCCAACCGGACCCGGGGAACGCGACGCCCTGTCACGCTTCGCTCGCATTCCCTGGGGACGCGACGCTCCCGTCGCGTTTCGCTCGCGCTCCCTGGGGACGCGACGCCCTCGTCGCGTTTCGCTCGCGCTCCCTGGGGACGCGACGCCCTCGTCGCGTTTCGCTCGCGCTCCCTGGGGACGCGACGCCCTCGTCGCGTTTCATCCGCCTCCGCGACGCGGCGTCGCGGCTCCAGTCTCACTCCTCCACGTAGGTATACTATTAAAGCCATCATCACATGAAAACGACCCCACTCCCGCGGCTCACGTTGATCGGACTCTCCTTCCTCGTCTGCTCCCTGGCGGCGCAGAGTTCCAGCACCGTTAAAGAGGACACCATCCTCCTCTCCCCCTTCACGGTCTCGACAGAAAAGGACACCGGATACCAGGCCATCGACTCCCTCGCCGGCGGCCGCATCGCGACCAACGTCCTCAGGACCCCCGCCGACCAAACCATCCTCACGCGCGAGTTCCTCGATGACATCGCCGCCATCAACTACATCGACGCCGGCCGCTGGCTGCCCAACGCCACCATCGTCCCCTCGGGCGGCATCGACTTTGGCCAGGGCGTTACCTTCCGTGGCGTCTCCCCTGCCGGCTATCCCTATCGCAACTACTTCCGTTCCCTCGGCCCGGTCGACGACTACATTGTCGAGCGCCTCGACAGCGCCCGCGGCCCCAACGCCCTGATCTTCGCCGATGGCGTGATCGGCGGCATCATCAACACCAACACCAAGCGCGCCCAGTTCGCCCGCCCGCGCAATGACGTAAAACTGCGCCTCGACAGCGAGGGCAGCCACCGTGGCGCCATCGACCTCGGCCGCAAGATCACCGACACGATCGCCCTGCGCACCAACTTGGTCGCGGAAAAGGAAAAACGCTACAACCAGTTCGCGCAGCAGCGTCTCGGTGCCCAACTCGCCGTCGCGTTCCGCCCGTGGCCCAAAACCGAAATCCGCCTCGAAGGTGAAGCTCAGGACCTCAGCGTCTGGGGCTCCACGACCGCCCGCTTCGCCGATCAAGTCTCGTCTTGGGATGGCATCCGCGTCGTCAACGGCCCCGTCACCGCCAATCCCGGCAACGGTGTGAACCGCCAGACGACCGATAAAATTATTTACAGCAACTCCTTTGGCTCCGCTGGCCCGCAAAACTGGCTCAATTTCGGCAATACCACCGGCTCCGGCATCGGCGTCAGCGCTCCGGAGCGCATTTTCAACGTCAAATTCCCCACCATCGACCGCACCTTCCAATTCCTCGCGCCCAACGCCCCGAGCCTCCAACGCCAGGTGTCAATTGGCGCCTACTTCGAGAAGGAAGTCAGCGACCGCGCCGCCTTCGAGGTGGCTGTCCACCGCTCGCGGCAGGACCGCACCACCAAGCCCGGCACCAACGCCGCCACCGGCAATTATTGGATCGACGTCAACAGCGTGCTCCCCAATGGCGCGACGAATCCGAAATTCCGCGACGCCTACACGGAAAGCAACGCCGACCAAAGCAGCGGCGACAACCGCAACACGGACTTCCGCGCTGCGGCCGTCTACGTCTTCCCGACCCAATCTTTCAAGCAGCGCATCAACATTCTCGCCGGCTGGCGCGAAGAAGACTTCACCGCGATCACCGAGCGCTACGCCCGCTCCAACGGCACCAATCCCGACCTGCGTCAGGCCGTCAACCTCACCATCCTGCGTCGCTACTTCTCCGACGGTTCGCGTCAGGACCTGAACCGCCCGGCCAACGGACAAAACGGCTATAACTTCGCGTGGGTGCGCACGCAGGACCGCCTTCAGAAACAAGAACTGCGCAACGTCCAGGGCTCCACCGTCGGATCCTACTTCGACGACCGACTCAACGTCATCGCGGGCATGGGCTATTATCTATATAAACAATACCAGAAGGACATCGCGACCGTCGGCGCCAACGGCCAGCCCACGAGCATCGCTTACTCCGCGATCACACTTCCAATCGCCAATGTCCGTAGCTCGATCGGCGCAGTCTACTTTCCCGTCAAACAGGTCGGTGTCTATGTCAACGCCTCGTCCTCGTTCACTCCGGTCACGTCCGGCGACCCGGGGCTCGACGGCAAGCAGTTCGATCCCACCGACGGTCAGGGCCTCGGCTTCGGTCTCCGCGGCAATTTCCTTGGCGGCAAAATCACCGGCTCGATGGGCTACTACGATAGCAGCGAGAAAAATCGCGTGACCGGCTTCAGCTCCGGCGAAATCAATTCGATCTGGAACAGCCTCGCCAAGACGGCGAATCAGATTCCCACCGCCAATTATCGCGACCGGCTCGACTACAAGGCTTCCGGCTACGAAGCCGAAGTCACGGCCAACGTCACCAAGGCCCTGCGCCTCTTCGCCAACATCGCTTTCCCGAAGACTTCGCAGACCAACACCATTCGCGGCACCCGCGACTACTTCGCGGCCAACATCGATGAGTGGCAGAAGTTCGCCGACAACCCCGTGAACAGTGGCCAGCGCACAAATATCCTGAACAACATCACGACGCTCCGCGCCCGCCTCGACGCCGCCGCCGAAGGTCGTGCGCTCAACGGCACGCAGAAATACACGGCGAACATCTTCGCCAACTACACCCTCCAACAGAGTGCGCTCAAAGGCCTCCGCCTCGGCACCGGCGCCAACTTCGTCGGCCGCCGCCTCATCGGCAACCAGCTCAACAAACCCTTCGACTTCTACTACGGCGAGGAGCGCTATGTCGTGACCGCCACCGCCGGTTACGACTTCAAAGTGCGGAAAATCCCGGTGAACGTGCAGCTCAACGTCTCCAACCTGCTCGACTACTCGCGCCCCGTGTTCACGAGCAGCGCGACCAACGCGATCACCAACAACTTCGCCGTGGGCAGCGGCTACTACTACGAGGACCCGCGCAAGTTCACGCTCGTGACGCAGATCAAGTTCTAAGCCACGTCACTCATTTCGGAGTCGGCCTATCGCTGGCCCCGACTGCCCCAGCCGCGCACGTGGCTCAACCCGTGCGCGTTTCCTTTTCGATGCACTCCACGCTCCGCCGGCTGCCCACCGCGAAACTCCGTTCCGTCCTCGCCCTCCTCCTCTCCGCCACCGCACTCCGTTTGTGCGCCGGCACCGGCTCCGCGCCGATCAACGAGGCGCTCATCACCCAGACACTCTACGTGAGCCCCGCCGGTAGCGACACCGCCAACGGCTCCCTCACGGCTCCGTTCGCCACGCTCCGCGCCGCCCTCGCCCGCGCCGCCACCCTAAAGAATGCCGGCACCGGAGTAAGGGTTCGCATCGCCCCCGGCACCTACCGCGAAGGCGCGCCGATGGTGAATCCGACCGCGAGCAGCTTTGCTTTCCAATATACCGGTTTCAACAGCCCCGCACCCATCGTGATCGAGGGCGCCGGCTGGAGTCCCGCCAATCCCATCAACACGGGCGACGTCATCATCTCCGGCTCTGAAGATTGGTCCGGAGGCTGGACCAAAAACAGCGACGGCACCTGGTCCAAAGACTGGCCCTACAACTGGGGCGTGCCCGCCTCCGGTGTCAGCTTCGGAGTGAGCGATGCTTTCCTCCGCCGCGAACTCGTGCACGTCAACGGCCAGACCTACTATCAGGTCAACCCGCCCGCGCCCTACACCAACCTCCGCAGCGTCAACGGCCAATACGGCGGCTTCGCCGAAGGCGGCGGCGCCGTCCCCGGTGACAACCTCAACGGCGGCCGCCTGACCGCAGCCGAAGGCTCATTCTGGGTGACCGACGCCGTGCGCAGCGCGGACTACTCGACTCTCATCAATCCGGGAAAAATCACGATCAAACTCCCGGCCAACGCCTCGACTCTCGATCTCGCCAGCGCGGCCAACAAGGTCGAGGTCACCACCAAGTTCAATCCGCTCCAAATCTGGCGCGATCCGACCCGGAGCGGCCCGACCAACGTCATCCTGCGCAATCTCACCTTCCAACACGCCGGCGGCGGCTACGGCGCTCTGATTCAGAATCAGGAAAACCTCGTCCTCGAGGACTGCCGCTTCATCAAAAACAAGCACGGCGGCATGACGATCACCACCAGCCGCAACGTGACGATTCGCCGCTCCGAGTTTTCTGACAACGGCGAATCCGGCGCCGGCATGGCCACGAACAACGGGCTGCTCGACCGCTGCCTCTTCCTCCGCAACTCCCGCCAAGGAGAAATCCTCGGCTACACCGGATGGTCCGTCTGCGGCATCAAGTTCTACACCCTCACCGCCGAAAACGTCGGCATCACCGCCTACCGCTGCGAAGCCCGCGACAACCGCTCGACCGGCTTCTGGTGGGACACTGGCAACTCCCTCTGCGAGATGCTCGAGTGCGTCTCCACCGGCAACAGCACCAACGGCACCTTCATCGAGGACAACAACTCCCCCGGGAACAACTACGAGAATCTCGGCACCGGCACGCGTGGCACGACCGGCATTCCCAACCTCGGCTCGCGGCCGACCGTCACCGCGATCCGCAGCATTTTCGCCAAAAACCGCCCGGCGGCCGACGCCCTCGCCTACCGCCCAACCAAAGGTCGCGGCATCTTCACCTCGGAAAACGAAAACGCCGTGATCGACGGCTGCCTCGTCTACGACAACGACGTCCAACTCTCCGCCTACGACAATTCCCGCGCCGAGATCCGCAACGTCACGTTCCGCAACAGCCTCGTCGCCGCACAAAATTCCAACCAGCGCCTCTACGCCGTCGGCAGCACCTACGACTCCGGCGAGACGATCACCGTCCGCAACACCGCCAACCAGGTCGTCGCGACGCTCAAGGGCGGCTGGTTCGCCTTCTTCGACGGCCTGAGCGGCACGACCAACGACAACCGCTACTTCTACCCCTCGGCCACCGCCTTCTTCAACCGCACTCAGCGCTGGGGCACCGACCAATGGTTCACCAACAACGCCTCCAGACCCGGCACCGCCACTCTCGACCTCGCCGGCTGGCGTAGCGCGCACCTCAACAACCCAAATAATTTCTTCACCGACAAGACCGTGGACTCGCGCTCGACCCTCACCGTCGGCGCCTACGATGAGACAAAGCCGCTCGTCGCCATCCGCGCCAACGTCCCCGCCCTCGCGCCACTCGCGGATGGTGCGCCGACCGCCGCGTTCACGGTCACCCGCGTCTCCCCGATCGGCTATGCCGCGCCGCTCACTCTCACCTATGCCGTCCGGGCCAGTGCCGGCGACGCGGTAAACGGCACCGACTTCGAGGCCCTCACCGGCACGATCACGATCCCCGCCAACGAACGCTCGGCTGAAATCCCCATCCGCTCCACCTCCGTTGGCACCGGCACCAAACCCCTCGTCGTAACCCTCGTTGAGAACCCGGCCGCCTTCGTCACCGCCGGTGCCACCACCGCGAGCCTCAACCTCCTGCCCTCGTCGAACCCCACCACTCGCCTCACCAACCTCTCCGTCCGCACCACGCTCGCTGCGAACCAAATCCTCACCGTCGGTTTCACGCTGCAAGGCGGCCGCAAACCTATGCTCGTTCGCGCCGCCGGCCCCAGTCTCGCCGCCCTCGGCGTCACCGGCGCCATGCCGAATCCCACGCTCTCCCTCTTCAATGGCTCCACCCTCGAAGCCACCAACGACGACTGGGACGGCGCTCTCGCCTCCGCTCACGCCGCCCTGGGCGCCTTCCCCTTCGCCTCCTCCACCAGCCTGGACGCTGCGCTCCTGCGCGCCCTCGACGGTGGCCGCACGGCTCAAGTCTCGGGCCCTGCCGCGGGCAACGTCATTGTCGAAGTCTACGACGCCGACGTGAACGCGGCCGCACGCCTGATCAATCTTTCGGCCCTGAATACCGTCGGCCCGGGCGGCGGCCTGCTGATTGCCGGTTTCACAATCATCGGTCCCGGCACCAAGAACCTCCTCATCCGCGCCGCGGGCCCGAGTCTGAACGCACTCGGAGTCACCCACGCTCTGGCCGATCCCAAACTCGAACTCTTCAACGCCGCCCAAACTCGCCTCGTCGCGAACGACGACTATCCCGCCGAGTTGGCTCCGATCTTTCTCTCTGTCGGAGCCTTCAGTTTTACTCCCGGCGGCAAGGACGCCGCTCTCATCGTCAGTCTCCCACCCGGCGGCTATACCGCCCAAATTTCAGGGGGCGACGGTGCGACCGGAGCCGCGCTCATTGAAGTCTACGAACTCAACTAGCCCCACACCCAAGGTCGATTTTCGGCATCAAAATCCGTCGAAACGCCATGCTTCCGTTTATATCTTTCTGCTAGAGTTCTCGCCACCTCCATCTCGCTCATGCACCGCCGCACCTTTCTCGCCGCCTCTGCCGCCGCCGGCCTCGTCGCCTCCCTCCGCGCCGCCACTCCGGCCAAGCGCGCCCCACGCATTCTCCTCCGCTCCTCGTGGCAGGTCGTGAACATCGGCGACATTGCCCACACACCCGGCGTACTCGCACTCATTGAGAAATACCTGCCGACCGCCGAGGTGCGCCTCTGGGCCTCTGCCGATCTCACCGAGGAAGTCATGGCGATGGAGCACCGCCGCTTCCCAAACCTCAAAATCATCAAGGGCACCATCGGCGCCAACGGCCAGGCCTCCAACCCCGCGCTCGCCGATGCCCTCGCGTGGACGGATTTCCTCCTCCACGGTTCCGGCCCGTCGCTCGTCGCCGCGAAAGACGTCGCCGCGTTCGCGAAACACATCCGCAAACCTTACGGCGTCTACGGCATCACGCACGGCTCGTTCATGTCCGGCAGCGACGATCAGGCCGCGCTCGATGGCGCACGCTTCGTGTTCTTCCGCGACATGCCTTCGCTCGAACTCGCGCGCCAAGCCGGCGTGAAATCCCCGATCGTCGACTTCGCCCCCGACGGCGCCTTCGCCTGCGATCTCCGCAACGACGCCGCCGCCGACGCCTTTCTCGCCGCCCACCGCCTCGAGCCCGGCCAATTCCTCTGCTGCATCCCCAAGCTCCGCCGCACGCCCTACTGGCTGATTCGCGCTACGCCCAAGGACGACAAAATCCACGCGCGCAACGAGGCGATGAAAGCCTCCGATCACGCGCCGCTCCTCGAAGCCATTCTCGCCGTCGTCCGCGAAACGAAACTCAAAATTCTCCTCTGCCCAGAGGACAAAACCCAGATGGCCGTCGGCAAAGAGCAACTCTACGACCCGCTCCCCGCCGACGTGAAATCGCGCGTCATCTGGCGCGAAAAGTTCTGGCTCACCGACGAGGCCCTCAGCACCTACCGCCGTAGCGCCGGCCTCTTCGGCCACGAGCAACACAGCCCGATCATGTGTATCGGCGCCGGCATCCCCGCCATCGTCTGCCGCTGGGCCGAGCAAACGACGAAGGGCGACATGTGGCGCACGATCGGCCTCGGCGACTGGCTCTTCGACATGGATGTGGACGCCGACAAAAGGAAAGTCGCCCCCGCTGTTCTCGCCATGGCCAAGGACCCCGCCGCCGCCCGCGCCAAAGCCGCCCAAGCCCGCGCCCTCGTCGAAAAATTCCAACGCGACACGACGGCCGTCCTCGCTCGGCAACTGGTTTGATCACAATCCGCCTCCACCACTCGCGATCGTTTCCGTCTGGTTCGCGCTGCTGACTGCCGAGCCAATTCTGCGCCATTGACCACCCTTGCCCCAGGGTTAGCCGTCTAGGCGTGCCTCGGCCGAAGAAGCAATCCGCCAAACGTCTCACTCCCGCCCAAGCCGGATTTCGCGTAGCCGTATGCATCGACACCCGCGACGGCCCGGGCCGTGACCGTCTCGCTGGCGTCTATAAATTCGCGACGCAACGCAAGTGGCAGCTTTCGCTCATCCGCCAAGACGACGAACTGCACCTTCGGCTCCTGCGCGGCACTCATTTTGACGGCGCGATCACCTTCGATCGTAGCGAAGCCCTCCATCGGATGCTGCGCGATCAAGGCACGATCTGCATCGAGGCTGCCGCGACCCACCTTCCGCTCGCTCAAGGCGCCGTATTCGTCGACGACTCCCAGATCGGCCGCATGGCCTACCGCCATCTCGCGGAGGCGGGTTTCGAACGCTTTGCGTATTGCGGTGTGCACGGTTCCTACGTTTCCGGCCTGCGGGCCGACTACTTCGTCCACCACGCGCGGCCAAGCCATACCGAGACCCTCGTTTTTCAGGACCACTACGGCGACGGTCAGGCCGCCTTGGGCCCGTTGCTCGCCTGGATCAAGAAATTGCCCAAACCCGTCGGCATTCTCGCGTTCGACGACAAGATGGCCATGCGCGTCATGGCCGCCTGCCACCAGGCGAAATTGGCCATTCCCGCCGAAGTCGGCGTGCTCGGTCTCGGCAACGATGAGCTCCTTTGCGAACTGACGGATCCTCCACTGTCCAGCCTCGCGGTTCCCACCCATGAAGTCGGTCGGCGCGCGGCTCAAATGCTGGCCGAATTCCTCACCGGCCAGCCGCCGAATCCCCCGCGCGTGGCGCTGCCGCCTTTGGACATCGTCGTCCGCGCCTCAACCGACCGCATCCGGGGCTCCGACGAACTGGTGGGTCGCGCCATCGCATTCCTCCGGGCCCATGCACACACACCGATCGGCACCGCACAAGTCGCCGACAACCTCGCGGTCGCGCGACGCACGCTGGAACGCCGCTTCCAGGACGAGACCGGCAAGACGCTCCACAATTTTCTCACCGAGTTTCGCGTACGCCGCGCCAAGCACACGCTCCGCCAATTCGACACTCCGCTGGAGGAGATCGCCCGGGCCTCCGGCTACTCGGCCGTTTCCGCCTTCATCCGCATGTTTGAGCAGTCGACCGGGATTCATCCGCGCGACTACCGGCTGGCCCACACCAAGCGTTAGCCGCAGCTCCCGGTCCGGGATCCGCACGGAATTCACCTTGGACGGGGCGTGGCGCACTTTCGAAGTGAAATGCCGCATTTTGCCACTTGGAGTGGCCGCTTGTTCCCCGCCTAACTCCCGGAAACCCCACCCCGCATGAGCGACCCCTCTCCAGTTTCGTCACGCTACAAATGGGAGGCGCTCGCGCTGCTCTGGTTTGCCTTCTTCTTCAATCAGGCCGACCGGCAGATCTTCGGCGTGGTGCTGCCGCTGCTCCGGGACGACCTCCATCTCACCGACGCAGAGCTGGGCTTCATCGCATCAGCCCTCGGTTGGACGCTTGCGCTCACGGTGCCTTTTGCCGGTTGGGTGAGTGACCGTTACCCGAAGAATTGGGTCATCACCTTGAGCCTGTGCTTCTGGAGCGCGGCGACGTTGTTCACCGGTGTGAGTTCGACCCTCGCGCAGTTCGTTCTGCTGCGCAGCGTCGCCACCGGCGGCGGCGAAGCCTTCTACGCACCCGCCGCCAACGCCCTGATCTCCGATCTCCATCGCGAAACGCGGGCTCGCGCCATGGCGATCCATCAGACCGCGCTGTATGTGGGCGTCGTGGCCAGCGGAGGCGTCGCCGGGTGGATCGGCCAAACGTGGGGTTGGCGACCGGCGTTCTATGTCTTTGGCGCGTGCGGCCTTCTCTTGGCCGCCGTCTTTGCCCTGTGTCTCCGCCGGCCAGAATCCGCTGCCACCACGACGCAGGTGCCGGAAGGCAAACCGCAGTCCATCGTGCGAGTGTTCCTCACGAAGCCCACGGCCGTCCTGCTCACCGTTGCCTTCACCGCGGTGGTTTTCGTCAACGTCGGCTACCTCGCCTGGATGCCGACGTTCCTCCACGAGCGCTTCGGCCTATCCCTCACGGAGGCCGGTTTCTCCAGTATGTTTTATCACCACGCGAGCGCGCTCGCCGGCGTCCTGCTTGGGGGCTGGTGGAGCGACCGCGCGGTGCAATCCGATCCCAATGCGCGCCTGAAACTCCAATGCCTCGGCCTCGCGCTTGGGGCGCCGTTCATCGCGCTCATGGGCGCGGGTGCCACGCAATTCGCGGTGCTCGCGGGCTCGGCGGGCTTTGGGTTTTTCCGTGGTATCTTTGAGGCCAATCTTTACGCCGTCCTCTTCGACGTGATCGCGCCCAAGCTGCGCGCCTCTGCGTCGGGCTTCATGATCATGTTCGCGTTCCTCACCGGCGCGTGTTCGCCCTACCTGCTGGGAGTCCTCAAGCCCACCCTCGGACTCGCCCGTGGCCTCGCCTCGCTGGGTGTTGTCTACCTGCTCGGCGCCATCGCCGTCGCCCTCGCGTGGCGCGTCTTCGCCGCCCGCGACCGCCTCTCCGTTTCCTCTGTCGCATGAAACCACTTGCTGGAAAAATCGCCCTCGTCACCGGCGCCGCCCGCGGCATCGGTCGCGGCATCGCGCTCGTCCTCGCTGAACAGGGTGCCACTGTTGCACTCAACGATCTGCCGGGCGACGACCACCGAATCGCTGCCGCCGAAGTGGTCGCTTCTACGGTCGGCGCGGGGGGATTCTTTGCCGCTGATGTGACCGACGAAACTCAGGTCGCCGGGCTCTTTGCCGCGGTGCACGCCCGCTACGGCCACCTCGATATTTTGGTGAACAACGCCGGCACGTCCCAGCCCAAGGACATCTTCACGGCTTCGCTCGACGATTGGAACCGGATCATGACGACCAACCTCACGAGTTGCTTCCTGTGCTCGAAGGCCGCGATGGAAATCATGGCCCCGCAAAAATCCGGCCGCATCGTCAACATCAGCTCCGTTGTCGCCGAGCAGGGCGCGCTCTACGGTCACGTGCACTACGCCGCCAGCAAGAGCGGCATGCTCGGCTTCACCAAGACCCTCGCCCGCACCGCCGCGCCACTCGGCATCACGGCCAACACGGTCGCCCCGGGCATCATCGACACCGAGCTCCTCCAAAACACGCACGGCACGACCACCACCGCGAGCCTGGCCCAAAATGTCCCGCTCGGCCTCGGCACCGTGCGCGATGTCGGCCTCGCCGTCGCCTTTCTCTGTGGCGAAGGCGGTCGCTACATCACCGGCTCCACCCTCGACATCAACGGCGGTCTCTACCTGCGCTGACTGATGAAGATCACCGCGCTCAAGCCCATCCTTTGCCACGCCTACCGGACCAACTGGGTCTTCGTGAAGGTGCTCACCGACGACGGCCTCCACGGCATCGGCGAGGCCACGCTCGAGTATCGCGAGGCCACCGTCGCCGAGGCGATCCACGAGCTGGAGCGCACGTTTGTTGGTCGCGACCCGCACCAGATCGAGGCGCTCTGGCACGAGGCGTATCGCAGCACCTATTTCCGCGGCGGCCCGGTGTTCATGAGCGCGCTCTCGGCCGTCGAGATGGCGCTCTGGGACATCAAGGGCAAAGCCCTCGGCGTCCCCATCTATCAACTCCTCGGCGGCAAGGTGCGCGACTCCGTTCCCTGTTACGCCAACGGCTGGTTCGCCCCAGCCAAGACGCCCTTCGAATTCGCCGAGAAGGCCAAGACCGCCGTCGCCGCCGGTTTCGCCGGACTCAAATGGGATCCCTTTGGCTCAGCCTACCTCGACATTTCGCGGGCCGATCTTCGCCTCGCCCTCGAAAACATTGCGGCCGTCAAAGCTGCCGTCGGCGACAGCGTCGATCTCCTCATCGAGGGCCACGGCCGTTTCAACGTCGGCACCGCCGTGCGCATCGCGCGTGAGTTGGAGCGTTTCGACATCCTCTGGTTCGAGGAACCCGTGCCGCCGGACAATC
This sequence comes from Opitutia bacterium, assembly GCA_947474365.1. Taxonomy (GTDB): domain Bacteria; phylum Verrucomicrobiota; class Verrucomicrobiia; order Opitutales; family Opitutaceae; genus ER46. Next base: position 46,056 of record CANJIU010000053.1, read on the forward strand.
TCGACGCGCTCCTCGAAGTGAAGCAACGCAGCCGCGTGCCCATCGCCGCCGGCGAACGCCTCTACAGCCGCTGGGAAGCCTCCGTGTTTCTTGAAAAATCCTGTGCCGATTTCATTCAGCCCGATGTATCGCACTGCGGCGGCATCGGCGAACTCAAGAAGATCGCCGCGATGGCCGAGGCTCGCCACGTCGCCCTCTGCCCGCACAATCCCAGCGGCCCCGTCGCCAACGCCGCCACGCTTCAACTCGCCGCCTGCACGCCCAATTTCTACGTGCACGAGACGATGGCCGTCGACGTCCCATGGCGCGCCGAGATCTGCAACGAACACGTCAGCTTCGCCGCCGGCCGCATGACCATTCCCGACGCGCCCGGCCTGGGCATCGAGCTGAACGAGGAGGCCATCGCGTGCCACCCCTACGAGCCCCGCGATCTTCGCCACTACAACGGCACCCTCACCGCCATCCGCCCGCCGGACGCCGTCGATTACTTCCAAAAAAACTCCCGCTGATCCATGCACACCCTCTCGCCCCGTTCCCTCTGCTTCGCGCTGACCGTGCTCGCCGTTGTATTGGCGACACCCCTCCGCGCCGCGGTGGCGACCGCCCAGCTCACCACACCGCATGCAACGCTCACCCTCGCCGCCCGCGGCCTCAGCCTTGCTCCCACCGACAAGTCCAGCCCCGCCATCATCGCCGGCGGCGGCCCGCTCTGGACCATGGTTATCCAGCCCCCCTCGACCCCGTCGTCCCCCGGTCCGCAGACCACGCTCTCATCTGCCAACCAGACACCCCGCCAAGAGTCCTCCGCCGACAGCATCAAGCTCATCTACGACGAGCTGCGCGACGGCTCACGGATGTGGAAAATTTCGCTCACCCTTGAACTCCGCCGCGAAGGCGACGGCTTCGCGATGCGCGGCGAGATCGCCAACTCCGCGCCCGGCTGGATCGTGCGCGAGCTCCGCGGCCCGTTCCTCAACGGCATCCAGGCCCCGCCCGCCGAATTCCCGCTGCTTTGGCCCGAGGGCCTCGGCCAACGCTATGCCACCGCCACCGGGGCCGAGCGCACCTTCGCTTATCCGAGCGGTCGCGGCACCATGCAGTGGTGCAGCTTCGCCGGCGCCAAAGGCGGTCTCTACCTCGGCAGCCACGACGCCACCCACGGGGCAAAGGGCTTTATCGTCCGCGGCGGCGCCCCCGGAAAGCCCTTCGAGTTCTCCATCAATCACCAGGTTTTCTGCAACGCCGACCAACGCTGGACGCTCCCGCCGCTCGTCGTGCGGGCCTACCACGGCGATTGGCACGCCGCCGCCCGGCACTACCGCGCATGGTTCGACTCCGTCGTCACTCGCCGTGCCGCGCCGGCTTGGACGCAGGCTTCCTCGGGTTGGATGCTGTGCATTCTGAAACAGCAAAACGGCGATGTGATGTGGGACTATTCCGACATCGACCGGCTCTGCGACCTCGCCGACCAACGCGGCCTGGATATCCTCGGCCTCTTCGGCTGGGCGCACGGCGGCCACGATCGTTTCTATCCCGACTACATTCCCGATCCGCTCATGGGCGGTCCCGGCGCCATCAAGTCCGCACTTGCCCGCGCCCGCGCTCGTGGGAAGCGCACGATCCTCTACGCCAACGGCCAGCTCTGCGACGCCAACACGGATTTCTATCGCTACACAGGCAACGAAGCGATCGTGCTCCGCGAAAACGCCGAGGCCGTTACGTCCTCGATCCGGAAGTTCAACAGCTCCGCCCCGGTCGTGTTCGTGCTCGGTTGCAACGGCGCGCAAGCGTGGGAGGACCGCATGCTCGCCCTCGCCGTGCAAGCCCACCAACTCGGCGCCGACGGCATTCTCTATGACCAGCTCGGCGTCGCCGGCCCGACGCTGTGTTTCGCCACTCACCACAAGCACGCTTCCCCGGCGACGCCGCACGCCGGCGGACGCAGTGAGATGCTGCGCCGCATCGCCGACCATATGAAGCGCATCGCTCCGGACTTCATCGTAGCGACCGAGGGTGTGCACGACAGCATCCTCGACTCGACGCCATTTTCCCACGGCTGGGGCTCCGGCTTCACGCCGCCGCCCGCGGCCTTCTACGAGGGTGCGGCCCGTGTCGACACTGCTGGCGGCACGACGTGGCCCTGGATGCGCGACGCCCTCAGCGCCTTCCCCGAATTGTTCCGGTTCACGTTTCCCGAGCACGTGATGACGCTCCGCCATGCGACCCCGATGCTCGACCGGCATTTCGCCAACTATGCGCTCACCTTCGGCCTGCGCCACGAAATCGAAACGCGCTGGCGCGCTGATGTCCGCTACCTGAAGGACAACGTCGTCCCCACGGCCAAGGACTACGCCGATTGCACCTACTGGCCGCCCGACGTACCGATGATGCAGGGCACGCCGCCCGCCGAAGCGACGCGCTATCTCAAGGCCGTCACCGATTTCGCGCGCCGCCACGCCGCTCTCCTCTGGCAAGGCCGCTTCGTCGATAACGAAGGCTTCACCCTCACCGGCGAAGGCCTGATCGCCAAAGCCTACCGAAAAGAAACAAAACTCGGTGTCCTCATCTGGAATCCTACGGGCACTGCGCGATCCGTTCGCGTGGATGTTCCGGGTGCGCGCCTCGTTTCGACCTCAGAACCCGAACGCACCGCGGTCGACCCTGTGGGCCCCATCGGGGCCCGCAGCGTACGCCTCTACGTCTGGGATTTTTAGCCAAGCAACGTCGAAACAATTTTCCCGTGAAACCTGAATCAACCGTCCCAGCCAATTACCTCATCCGACCAACCTGAATAATTCCACGCGGCCATAAGCCGCATTCTCAGTGCGCTGCGCTTCCGCGGCGCCGCCCCAATCAACCGGCTCACACCAAGAGCTCTAGCCACTGCTTTTCCCATATCCTGAAGACCAAAACCCAAGCTCATGAAACTTGCTCCAAATCCCATGAACATGTCCCTGCCTCATCCCCCACGGCGAATCTCCTCCGGAGTGCTCGCCTTTGTCCTGCTCGGTTGCGTCACCCTCGCCCAGGAGGTGAAAAAAACTTCCGCACCGCCCGCCGCGGAGGAGACCATCCAGCTCACCCCGTTCGAAGTGAACACCTCGCGCGATCAAGGCTTCGCTGCGGCCAGCTCGCTCGCCGGCGGTCGTCTCGCCGGTGAACTCAAGGACACTCCCGTCGCCTACTCCGTCATCAACCGGGAGTTCATCGACGCGCTCAACCTTACCACGCTCAGCGACGCCGCCGGCTGGGCGCCCAACACCGTGATCTCGATCAATCCCGATGGCAGCGGCCGCGGCGCGGATCTCTCATTCAGCCCCGGTTCCTACAACGTGCGCGGTGCCGGCGGCGGCCGGCAGCGGAATTTTTTCAGCTACAACGGACCGAATGACAGCTACTCGGTCGAGCGTTTCGACTTCGGCCGCGGACCCAATGCCATTCTCTTCGGCAACGGCGGCCTCGGCGGCGTCAGCAGCGTCATGAGCAAACAGCCGCAGTTCGGGTCCACGTTTGGCACGTTACAGGCCACGCTGGGCTCGTGGGAAAGTTACCGGAACACGATCGACTACAACCGGCCGCTTAATGACAAAGTGGCGGTCCGCGTCGCGGCACTTTTCTCCGAGGCCCAGGGCTGGCGCGACCGTCAGTTCGACAACAACCGTGCGATCTTCCTGACCACCACCTTCAAGCCCACCCGCACCACCAGCATCCGCCTTGAAGGCGAATACGGCGACGGCAGCACCACCCAGACCTACAACAATCTCCAGGACCGGTTGAGTGGCTGGGACGGAACATCGACCTTTAGTGGCGCGTTGACCACGTTGCCGACCGACAACATCCAACGTGGTTTCACCCGCCGACCGGCTGACTACATCGTTTACGATTCCGCCGGCTCCAGGAAAATCCTGAACTACGTGAACGATCCCTATACTCTGGGCGGCGGAGAAAACAATCTCACGCCGGTGGGTGGATTCGTCGCCGGCGCCGCCAACACCAACTTCAACTTGGTGAACTCAATGATCCTCTACGGGCTCAATACTCCCGCGAATCGTTTCGACCGTGCGATCGCCGGTTCGCAATTTCGCCTCCCCTCGACCCGCTACACCAATCAAACCACCGATCAGCCGACCATCAGCCAAAAGTTCAAGGACTTCACGATCACGTTGGACCAGCGCTTCGGCCCCGTCTTCATCCAGGCGGCCTACGACATCAACCGGACCAATGCCGATACGATCAACGTGGACACCAACGGTGTCGGACAAACCTACATCGACATCAACCGCCTGCTCCCCGACGGCTCGACCAACCCTCACTTCCTCCAGCCCTACGGAGATGCACCCATCCGGAAATCCGCTTGGAGCAAGCCCGCTGAAGGCGCGCGGCTCGCCGTGGGTTACCCCACCAATCTCGGCAAGTGGGGCAACTACACCTTTAACGCCATGCTCGGGATGACCAAGACCGGGACCGCCCAGTTGGCGTGGAACCAAAGCGTCGCGCAAAACGCCGATCATCGTCGCTGGGGCACGGCCGGATTGAACGCCCCGGCAATCGATATGATCCGCATTCGGCGCTATTGGTATGAAGCCGACAAGCCGTCTCGTATCGCGGGGCCGGTTCGCTACACCAATTCCGTAACCGGCGTCGACAAGGAGCTCACTCCGATCTGGGCGCTCATGAATGATCGCACCGACGTCGTCCAATACTCCAAGAACCAATACCGCTACGGCCTGGCGGCGGTGAACGCCAAGTTTTTTGCGAATCGTCTCGTGGTGCTCGGAGCCGTGCGCAAGGACTCCTACAAGAACAGAGTTTATACGCAGCTGGAGTGGGGTGACTACAATCCGAACACCTGGGACGGGGTGACCCCCTACTACAAGCCCGCCGCGCCGGCCGACTACGGCACGCTCACCTACATTCCCAAAGATGCCAGCGGCGTCGCCCAAGGACCCGCCGTTTCCGCCGACACCCGTCCCCGTGCCGCCAACGGCGATCGCCTGCCGCAATATGCGAACGATCGCTTTCGGAATGATTACCGCCCGCCGAACGTCAACGAAAGCAAAGTCACAAAATCAACCGGTATGGTTTTTCACGCCACAAGTTGGGTGAGCCCTTTCATCAACTACGCGGAGACCTTCAACGCGCCGTCAGCCCAACAGCGTATCGACTCTTCATCGCTGTCCGCCACGGTCGCGAAGGGCGTCGACCTCGGGCTCCGGTTCAACCTGCTAGACGGCCGGATCAACCTGAGTTTGCTGAAATATCGAAATTCCGAAGTGAACGCCACGTTCGCCCAAAGCTTGGGCGGTGATATCAACGCCATCGCCGGGGCCAATCCGTTAGGGGACACTTCGGTTGCCGGCCGCAACAAGCGTGGGTTTGAAAATGTGCCCGCTGTTTTCGTCGACGTGCAAGACCGCGAAGCGCGTGGCTATGAAGTGGAACTCGTCGCCAACCTCACCAAGCAGTGGCGCGCGACCTTCAACGTGGGTTTACCCAAGGTCTATTCGACGAACGCGGCCCGCGATCAGATCAAGTTCTACGACGCCAACAAAGGCACGTTGAAGCAGATCGTCATCGACGCCGGCGGCCTGGTGGACGCCGCCGATGTCGCGACCGTGGATGCCAGTATCCCCACCACGAACCGCTCGCCCGATGTCACCGCCGCGGTCAATTCTTACAACAACCTACGCGTGCTGCGGTCCAATTTGATCAGCCAGCGCCGCATTTCGCAGGAGCAGCCGGCGATCAACTTCTATAGCGATTACACTGCGGGCAGCGGCAAGCTCAAGGGCCTCGCCTTCGGTTCCGGCGTGCAATATCGCGGCAAGCAAATCGTCGGCTACCGGGCAGCTGACTCGGTCGTGAATCCGGCCAATCCAGCGACCGCCATCGACAATCCCAACGTCGACGCCTACACGGCGGTTTTCACTCCGAACAGTTACTACACGGTGGTCGCCCGGATCGGTTACACGCTCAAATTGAAAGACCAGCGCAGCCTGATCTTCAATCTGGCCGTGAACAATGTCCTGAACGCGCAGGGCCCGATCTTCGCCGCCGGCAGCACCGCCCTGCGCCCGTTGCGCGGCGACTACTCCTCACCCGCTCGCGAGACGGTCGCCAATATCTACGCGCTGAAGGAGCCGATCAGTTTCAAGTTCACCACCACGCTCAAATTCTAACCAACGTCACCCGCTTTTCCATACGCCGCCCGTCCGAGCAACTCGGCGGGCGGTTTTTGTGCAGTCAGGTCGCGACCCCGCACCGGGCCCACGGGCGCGCTCGGCGGACAATCTTCGCCTCGAAATCCGCCGAACGACCATTCCTCCGCTCGATTTCTTCCGCGAAAACGCCTGACTTACTCCAGCCACCCCATGAATCGCCGCTCCTTCCTTGCCCAACTCGGCACCGCTACCGTCGCCACACCTATCCTCACGCACCTTCGTGCCGCAGAAAAATCTCCGGCCGGCACATCGCCGTCGTTTATCTCCCGCCTGCAACCCGCCGTCGTCGGCGGTGGCTTCGAGCTGCCCGACCACTGGGTCTGGTGCGGTGCCCCCATTCGCGGCGAGGACGGAAAATATCACCTCTTCGCCTCGCGCATTCCAAAGACGGTCATCTTCCACCCGCACTGGCTCTTCATGTCGGAGATCGTGCGCGCCGTGTCCGACACTCCCGTCGGACCTTACACGCTCGCCGAGGTCGCGCTGCCGCCCCGCGGCGGCGAATTCTTCGACGCCCGCAGCACCCACAATCCGCACATCCGCAAAGTCGGCGACACGTTCCTCCTGCTCTACATGGGCACGACCTATGATGGCCCCACGCCCACGCACGACACTCCGGAAGTCTGGCGCTCGCCGCGCTACCTCGCCACCTGGGCACGCAAGCGCATCGGTCTCGCCACGAGCAAGAGCGTGAAGGGCCCGTGGAAACGCCTCGACACTCCGCTCCTCGAGCCGCGTCCGGGCGAGTGGGACTCCATCGCCACCACCAACCCTTCGCTGTGTCCGTTGCCTGACGGTGGATTCCTCCTCGCGTACAAGTCGCGCAAAGAAAACCTCGGCAACCTCCAGGTCGGCGTCGCCCACGCCCCGCACTACACCGGGCCGTGGAAACGCCAGCCCACGCCGTGGCTCTTCAAGGGCAAACCCGCCCACGTCGAGGATCCGTTCCTCTGGCATGAAAACGGCCGCGTCAACGCGCTCATGAAAGACATGACCGGCGACATCTGCGGCGAGAAGTTTGGCGGCATCCACGTCACCAGCAGTGACGGTTTCAACTGGGACTTCGACCGCGCCACCCTTGCCTACAGCCGCCAGCTCCGCTGGAGCGACGGCCGCACCACCCGCCAAGGTTTCCTGGAGCGTCCACAACTTCTGATCGAAAACGGGAGGCCAACCCACCTCTTCTGCGCCACCGCCGAGGGCCCCGGCCTCGACCTCAAGGACGCCACGCGCACGTGGAACACGGTCATACCGCTCGCGAAATCGTCGTGAGTGCGAGAGCAGGGAATCCCCATGCGTTCACTTCGATTGGGCGGCGGGACGGCGTGCCCGCGGTCCGCCCCCGATGACGATCGGGAATCCTGCGGTCGGATTCCAGCCGTCACGCGTCGCTGAAAACCGTTCGGCGATGCCGCTCCCGGCCACATCCGGCTTGGCCGCTTCGTCGTCGCCGCGGCAGGGGATGCGCGAAACGGCCGCCGGCTACAACGTGCGGCCCTCGCGGTATTGCGGATTCAGATACTGGTTGGCCTCCGGGAGGTTGGTGACCTTCATGCCCTTCCAGTCGAAGTCCAGCGGCTTTCCCGCCCGCAGCGCGACGTTGCCCAACAGGACAAACTCCGTCAGCGGCCCCGAATAGTCGAAGTTGTTACTGGCCTTGCCCAGGCCCTTGCAGGCGTTGAGCCAGTCGCGATGGTGGCCGGCGACCCGGGTCAGGATCTTGGGTGGCCGTTTGTACGCCTGCATCTTGCTTTCCGGAATGATCCGCGGCGAGCGGCTCCAACCTCCGCCGATGATCGTGCCGCGGGTGCCGATGTACATGACACCGTTGTCGCCCATGCTCCGACCCGGCTCCAACTCGGCGGGACGATGCGGCATGATGCCACCTTCATACCAATTGATTCGCACCGGCGGCATGCCGGCCCGCGCCGGAACGTCGAAATAGATCAACGACGCCGACGGGCAGGCTTCCTTGGTGGTGCCGTTGGAACTGGCCTCAACTTGAAACGTCTCCATCTGATCCAGCTTCAAGGCCCAGAAGGCCGCGTCCAGGTGATGACAGGCGAAGTCGCCGATCGTGCCCGAGCCAAACTGCCACCACGCGCGCCAGGCGACCGGCGCGTAGTCGGGGTGGTAGGGACGCTCCGGCACCGGACCCAGCCAGCGTTCCCAATCGAAACCCTCGGGCACCGGCGGCGTATCCTTCGGCCGATCCGTCAGGCTCGTCCAGCGGCGGGCGCCGGTGCTGGTCCAGGCATGCACTTCGCGCACGTCGCCGATCGCTCCGTCCCAAATCCATTCGCAGAGCAGGCGGATGTCGTCGCTGGAATGTCCGTAGTTGCCCAGCTGGGTGGCGACGCCGGCCTGGCGGGCCGCCGCGGTGACCACCCGCGTTTCCTCGACCGTGCGGCAGAGGGGCTTTTCACAATACAGGTGCTTGGCCTTCCGGAGGACATCCAGCGAGACGACCGCGTGCGAATGATCCGGCGTGGCCACCAACACCGCGTCGATGTCCTCTTTGTCGAGCATCTCATGGTAATCGTGGTAGATTGGACACGGCTGACCGTATTTCGCGCGCACCAGTTCCAGCGCCGGGTTGAGGCCGGCTTTGCCGCCGTAATAGAATTTGCTGTAGTCACTCTCCTGGTTGATGTCGCACAGGGCGGCGATGTGCACATCGGACTCGCTGAACAATTGCTTCATGTTGACGATCCCTTGTCCACCCGTCCCGATGATCGCGACGTTGACTCTCGCGCTGGGGGCCGGCTTTTCCGCCCCGCCCAACACGTGGCGCGGGATGATCGAAAACGCGGCCGTTGCCGCAGCACCCCACAGGAAGTCTCGGCGGGTTGGCTGGTTGATTGAGCGATTCAACGAGGTTCGGCGTGTCTTCATAGGCGGAAGGAGCGGTAACAGTTCGCCCAGAATTCTCAGGTCGGAAACCGGATCCGCCCGAGCCACCTGGGCACTTCAAACTAACTCGGGCCAACTCCTGAACGCGAGCCTGCGCTGAGAAATCTGCCGCCCGGTGGTATCTCAATTTCTGGACACTGGGGACGCGACGCCCCCGTCGCGTGGCTTGTGATCGCGACGGGGGCGTCGCGGCTCCAGAATTTGCAGCTCAGACTCCGTCGGTCGCCTGCACTGTCCAAATACTGAGATGCGCCCGCCATCCTGGGGAAGACGACTTTCCCGTCCAGACGCGGCGCGGCAGAAGCGGCAGGCCCCCCGCCAAGAAACCGCTCCGCGTTCACAGCCCCGGCTTCCGTCGGAGTCGAACCTGAACAAGGGAACGCTAATCTCCGCTGATAAACGCTAAGCACAGAAGGCCGGAAATGTTCGATATAGAATTCGACCAGGATTTGGCCGAAAAAAATCAGTTCCGGACTCTTGCCGTGCGTGCATGATTAGCGCCGATTAGCGGAGATGAGCGTTCCCCCAATATCCTCCGGTTGTTCGCTCGTTAACTGACCGCCAGCCTGACAAACCGGCGGAGCAGGACGACAAACCATGATTGTCCGCGCCGGTTTCTTCCCATCGGAGCCAAAACGTGTTTATGGGTCGGGGCTCGCCACGCTCAGCACTCAACTCTCAACAGAATTCCTACGGCTCAGGCGCGACGCGCAGCGGACGTTTGAACCGGCATGCGAAACGAGGCCCGGGATGAATTTCGCCCCTCCGTCCTCCGCTGATCCTCCGCTGGACGTCCGCAGGCCGTTTAATGGTGGCTTGGCGCAGAGCACGACGAGCGTGCCGTCGATCGCCCGACGCGTTGCCCGACGGTTTTCTTGAAGGGGCACGCGAAGAATCACATGGCCGCCATCGCGATCGAGCTGGAGCCGCGACGCCCTAGCCGCGGCTCCAGTTTCCAGAAATAGTGATGGATTCCACCGGTTACGGACCCAACGGTAACCGCCAGACGCGACCATTCCGCGCGGAGCCACCACGGGTATCCGATCGACCCGACGAGGGGGGCCGCTCCGCCCTGCTCACCAAACTGCTCCCGTTCGCCGGGCTGGTCGCACTCGTCGTGCGGCTCTTCGGCAAGAACGGGACCGCCGAAACCCGGTCGGCAGCCGGAAAACGCCATAAAGGGACGTAGCATAGCCATAGCATAGACATAGCATGGAGCCGGCTGGGCGGTCGCGCCCCGTCGATTCCAGTCGGTCTGGGGTCGAAAGGAGGGGCGGCGTCATGAAAATTCAACTCAACCGCGCCTTCGGGGTATGCACGGCGTCATCGACAAACGCTTCGAGATCGACCCGACGGGGTCTTGCCCCCTATTTCTGCGGCATCCTGCCTGGAGCGGCGACGCCCCCGTCGCCGACATCGGGGTCGGAATCGGATCGACCCGACGGGCCGACCCGATGGGGCCGAACCGATCGGGTCAGTCCGCTGATTGCTATGGGGCGCGGCCGTCTATCGCTCCGCATATTGCAATCAGCGGACTGACCCCGTGCCCGGCTCCTCTTCACGAATTAGCGTCTTGCGGCATAACCCCGTCGTCTGACGCCTTCACCGTTGGGTCGCTGCGCTCACCTACGACATCTGCGGCCAATTGCCCTGGCTGGCCACCCATGTCGTCGGCACGAGTTCAACCACCCGCCTGCCGCTGAGACGCAGCTCCGGCAATTTGGACCTGGTCCGTTTCGGAAATAGTTTTCGCCAGCCGGGTTTCCCGGCAAACCCACTCGACACTCGTCGGGCCGAGGGCGATAAAAACCCTCCTCACTCACCGGCTCAAACGGAGTCGCCGCCCCATGTCTTCCGCCGAAAAGGCCCGCTGGTTTTCCGAGCACGTGCACCCGCACGAGCCCGCCCTCCGCGCCTATTTGTCGAAGCGGTTTCCCGCGCTGCGGGACCACGACGACCTCGTGCAGGAAACCTACGCCCGGCTCCTGCGCGTCGAGGATCCCGGCCGCCTCGCGCACCCCAAGGCCTTTCTCTTCACCACCGCCCGCAACGCCGCGATCGATCTCTTCCGGCGCCGCAACGTCCACCCCCACGACTCCCTCGCCGAGTCCGAGGGGTTGATCGCATTGCCGCTGCTTGAAACGCCGCCCACCGTCGTCGAGACGCTGGAGCGTCGCCAGCGACGCGAAGTCCTCACCGAGGCGCTCCGCGCGCTGCCCGAACGCTGCCGCGAAGTGATGTTGCTCCGCTACCTCGACGGCTGCTCCGGCAGGGAAATCTCCGAGCGCCTCAACATTTCCCTCGGCACGGTGAAAGGCCACCTGCTCAAAGGCGTCCGCGACTGCGCGCGGTTCTTCGAGGCCCGCGGCCTCGTTGAGACCGCGCCTGAAATGAAGGAGAAAACCTCGTGACAACCGTCCGCACTCCCCAGGGGGCGCGACGCCCGTGCCGTGTTCTTCGTAGCACGGTGTTTCAACCCGCGCCTTCCCGCTGCGTCGGTCGCGCCACCCAACCACGGCGAGGCCGTCGCACCTTTGCCCAACCGGCATATCCGGCGCCGCGTTCTTTGGGCAAACACCAAGGAATCGAGGTCAATTTCCACCACCGAGTACCGAGCGCGGCTGACGTCGCAGCCAAAGGAACTGAAGAGGGTGGAACCGCTGATGAGTTGCGCCAATGGGGCGAAACCATGATCACCCCTGCGCCTCATCGGCTACGGAGTTCGATTTGGGGTCTGCTCATCGCAGACTGGAGAGTTCGCGATGAGCGAACCCCAGACATTTGCCGCGAAGGCGATGAGCCGAAGCTCTCTCTGAAGATTTCATCCACTGCTGAAATCCAACTAGCGGTTGGTTCGTCTGGATCTTCGCTGGAGGTTCCTCGCAGTGTATCAAGAAATGCGAACGGAGTAATACCGATGGGCACGGATCAAGGCAGATTCTGCATCCGTGTTCATCCGTGCACTCTCCTGGAAAATGCACGCGTCCTGCGAAGAAGATCTCCCATCCATTTACCGCGGATGACGCAGATGGCGCGGATGGTCCGAGACCTGCCTGCCTTTATCCGCGATATCCGCGTCATCCGCGGTCCAAAATGCCTTGGTCCCTGCTTTGGTTGCGGCTCCGCCGCGCGAGGTCATCCGTGGTTAAAAACGCTGCAACATGAGCACAAAAACAGGCTGCCTAAAATCTATCGCGTGAACCCATGAGCAGCCCGGACCATCTTCCCTCGGCCTCCGCCGCCATCGAGGACGCCGCGATCGCCTGGCTTACCGAGCGCGACGACGGCTTTTCGCCCGCCCGCGAACGCGAATTTACCCAGTGGCTCCGCGCTGACCCGCGCCACGCCGCCGCCGTCGCCCGCCTGGAGCAAACCCTCGGCCTGCTCGGCGAACTCCCCGAGTTTCGCGCCGAGCTCAACACCGCCTTCGACCGCGCCGCCCCCGTCGTCCAGTTTTCGCCCTCAGCCGCGGAGCCATCCACCCGCCCAACCCGACGCTGGCCGCGCGCGCTCGTCTGGACCGGCGTCGCCGCCATGCTTACCCTCGGCGCCTTCGTCGGCTGGCGTTTACTACAGCCACCTCCGGAGACTCACTACACAACCACGGTCGCCGGCTACGAACGCGCCCGCCTCGATGACGGTTCCACCCTCGAACTCAATGCAGCCACCGCGCTGAGTGTGCAGTTCACAACGGCCGAGCGCCGCGTGAAACTCGAGACGGGCGAAGCCCACTTCGCCGTGGCCCACGACACCAACCGTCCCTTCATCGTGAGCGCCGGTGGGATTTCCATTCGCGCCGTCGGCACCGCCTTCAACGTCCGCTACGCGGTCGACGGCGCCGTCGAGGTCATCGTCACCGAGGGCAAGGTGCGCGTCGGCCAGGCCGGTCCCGCCTCCTCCGCCGTGGAGACCGCTCCCCTTGTTGCCGCCGGTGAACGCCTCGTGCTGCCGAAGCAGGCGCCACCGCCAGTGGTGGAGAAGGTATCCCCGGCCGCCCTGCGGACTGCACTCGCCTGGCAGGCCCGGCTCGTCGATTTCGCCGACGCCCCGCTCGCCGACGTCATCGCGCGCTTCAACGCGCGCAGCCGGGTGCAGTTGATCCTCGCCGATCCCTCACTGGCCGACCGCCGCATCGGCGGCACCTTCGCCCTCGATGAGGCCGAGGCGTTCGTGCGCCTGCTAGAGCGCGACGGTGAAATCGTCGGCGAGCGCCACGGCGAATCTGAAATCCACCTCCGCCGCGCGCGGTGACCCGGAGTGTATCGCGTCGACTTTGCCCCTATGCGCGGTCGATTTCAGACCTTGCTCACAGGCGGTAACAGAGGAAACGGAGTGGATCGGACCGAGGTCTGGTCTCCGTTCTCTCTGTTTCCTCCTGTGAGATGTTTTCCTGCGTCCGGCTCGGACGCCAAAATCTTTCCGTCGCGACCAGGTCTTTTCGTCCGCGGCTGCGTTACTGGAGTAGTTCTGCTCCTCCGCATGTTGTCACCCCACGTCTCCGCGCCCCTCGCCGTCGTTGCCCTGTGCAGCGCCGTCGTCTCTGGCGCGACGACCACGGTGGCCGCACCGGCGGAGAAGCGGGCCTTCAACCTCCCCCGCGGCGACGCCGCCGGCACGCTGAAGCAATTCGCGGCCGCCGCCGGCACGCCGATCGTCTACCTCGTCGATCGCGTCCGCGGCGTCACCACAAACGCGGTGACCGGCGAGTTCATACCTCGCGAAGCACTCGAACGCATGCTCGCCGGCTCGGCCCTCGAAGCCGCGCAGGACGCCGCCACCGGCGCCCTCGTCGTCAGCCGTAAACGCAGCGTGAGCGACGCGCCACCACGCACCGGGGAGGTCGGACCTGTTTCCGACCCGCAACCCAGACCACCAGCAAAACCCATGAAATCCCCGCGCACGCTGCTCGCCGCCTTTTTCAGCCTGATTATCGGATCACACCCAGCCATGAATGCCGCGGACGCATCTTTCGGCACCGTCGATGGTCGCGTAGAAAATGCCGCAGCAGGCACCTACCTCGGAAATGCCCGTCTCACGATCGCCGGCGGTTTGGAAACGTTCACAGATGCGTTTGGCTATTTCCGGTTTCCCGCGGTGCCGGTGGGCGAGGCGAAAGTTGGCGTGTTTTACACCGGCTTTCCCGCCCAGGAAAAGCTGGTGCGGGTAGTGGCGGGACAAGTCGTCACCCAGAATTTCTCGCTGTCCGCATTGGGTATGAGCGACCCCGATGCGACGGTGAAACTCGATGCGTTTGTCGTCGCGGCCGGCCGTGAAATGTCGGCGGCAGGGATGGCCGTGAACGAGCAGCGCTACACCCAGAGCATCAAGACCGTCGTTTCTTCCGACACGTTTGGCGACACCGCGGACGGCAATGTCGGTGAGTTCGTCAAGTTTCTGCCCGGGGTGAGCCTCGGCTACACCGGTGGGCAAGCGTCGTCGATTTCGCTCGGGGGGGTGCCAGCCGATTTTACGCCGATCACGATCGACGGCAACCGCCTCGCGAGTGCCACCCAAGCGGAATCACGCACAATCCAGCTCGATCAAATCTCGATCAATAACATGGCGCGCGTCGAAATTGTGCGCTCCCAAAACGCCGACGCGCCGGCGAACGGAATTGGCGGCACAGTGAATCTGATCCCAAAGAGCGCATTTGAGCGGAAAAGCCCCACCTATACGGTGAAAGCACAATCGGTGTTTCTTGATCAGGCAGTCTGGGCCCGCGGAAAACCGTGGAAAATCATTCCCAGTTACGACGCGACCGCGGTGGTGCCGGTGTCGAAGAACTTTGGATTCACCCTCAACGCGACCGACTCCTCCGTCGAATCCGCACAATACATCTCACAAATGTTCTGGGTTCCCACGAGACTGGCGACATCGGCCAATCTGCCGACGACGGCATTCGACAAGCCGTATCTTGGCCGTCACCTCAGAGGGAACTCTCCCAAGCTCGTGGTCCGTCAGTCCGGGGCGCTCTCGGCCGACTGGAGAATATTTGCGGACGACGTGGTTTCGTTCGGCTTTCAATACGGTTTTTTCAACGAACAGCTCTACGGTTATCCTCGTGGCAATATTCAGTATGAACCGGGCCGCGTAACCTCATTTGGTCCGACGTTCACGCAGGGCGCCGTCGGGGCGGGGTCGCTTCAAATGAACAATTCGACCCGGGATGTGACCGGAACGACGTGGCAGCCAAGCCTGCGTTGGCGCCACAACGGTCCCGTTTGGCGCATGGAGGCAGGTGGGGCGTTTTCCCGGTCGAGCTATCAGGACCGCAACATCGACAAGGGTTATTGGGGCCCCGCCAATGCACTATGGAGCAACCTCACGGTCCGTTTCGACGATGTGAGCTATATGCGTCCGGGAACAATCGCGGTGACGGATGCGGCCGGCCGGCCCGTTGATCCGACCAAGATCAAAGACTATCTCTTGGAGACAGTCGGTTCGAGCCCGGTCGACCGCTCCGACATTGTGCGCAGCTTCACCGGGTCGGTGCGGCGCGACCTTGCGCTGCGCGTCCCCCTCACCGTGAAAGCGGGTTTCGACTTCGGTTCACAGACGCGGGATATCCGCAATCCCTCGGTCACCTATGGTTACGTCGGACCGGACGGCGTCGCGCGGACCGCGGACGACTCGGCGGAGCGGTGGCGCGAACCCAGGTACGAGAATATCATTTATGGGTTTGGTTTCGACTCCCGGCAGGGCTTCGATAACGCGGCCGTCTACGACACCTTCAAGGCTCACCCGGAATATTTTCAACTCAACGCGACTCAAGAAGTGAACGCCTATCGCGCCACGGTGAACGCGTCGAAACGAATGACCGAGGCAATCTCCGCTCCGTACCTGCGGTTCGATCTCCCGCAACTGCTGGACCGGAAGCTTTCGATTACGGGCGGCGTGCGCTTCGAGCGGACCGAGTTCAACGGCGTCGGACCGTTGATCAATCCCTCGTTTATTTATCAGCGGGACGCGGCAGGAAACATTGTGCGGGTCAACGGCCAGCCAGTCGCGATTGCGGCTCTGGCCACACTCGCCGGCACAAAGCTGGCGTACATTGAGCGCGGAGCGAAGGTCGAACACAGCTACGGAAACTATTTTCCGAGCATGAACGCCACCGGCAATATCCTGCCGAATCTGATCGGCCGTATTTCCTACGCGCGCTCGATCGCGCGGCCGAATTTCAACA
>CANJIU010000054.1 GCA_947474365.1 Opitutia bacterium
AACGCAAATATACGACAAAAACCCGTCCCTCCCGCCGTGCTCCGCACGGCGCTCAGCAGCCCGTCAGAGTTGGGCCTCCCGTCGCCGGAAAAATTTTGGAAAATCACCCCCAAGCCTGATTTTCCAAGTCCGACGGGCTGCTAGTCGCGGATGACACATCAAAGCCTCTATCGGCTGTTTCGCATCTGGCGGCGTGCAAGCCAAGGATCGAGGTGGGCCAATAGAAAACGTGCCCAAGTCCCCTTCAGACGTAGGAACCATGTTTGGGTGCGGCGCCATTCTGGCAGCTTGATTTCGATCGCCCGGCCTTGGTCCTCGCTAAAAAACGTCCAAGCTCCGGCCGCGAGATGCGGGTCCTTGAAGTGAACCATCAGTTCGTAATTGATACCGAGGGATCGGGCGTCGAGGTTGGACGTTCCAGCAAAAACGGAGTTGTCAATGATGGCGAGCTTCGTGTGCAGGATTTGAGGCTGATATTCCCAGATTCGGATTCCGGCTTTTAAGAGCGAGCCATACCGACTGCGTGCGGCTAATTGCGCCAGAGGGACATCCGTTTTCCCGGCAAGAAGGAGTTCGACGGTGCCGCCACGGCGTGCGACCCGGTGTAGCGCTCGCCGCAGTCGAAAATTTGGGATGAAATACGCTGAGGCAATGCGCACGTGCGTCGCCGTGCTGAGTGATTTGAGGAGCTGCCGGCGGAACTGGTTCCGCACCAGGCGCGGGCCGCTGAACAACACCGGTCCCGGGCGGCGGAAGAACAGTGGCCATCGCAGCGATCTGTTTCGGATGCGACGCAGCAGCCAATGCCGCAGCCTATGGTCATGAAATAGATTGTCGAAAGATTCGGTCAGCTGTTGCAGCGCCTCGGGCTGCCAGAGTTCAACGCCGAGGTCGCGCCAACCGCGTGTGACTCCGTCACCGTCGTATTCTGCGCCGATGTTAAAACCTCCGACCACTGCCACCGTATCGTCGACAACGAGCAGTTTGCGGTGATTGCGGAGCGAGAAGGCCCTCAACGTGAATGGATTAAAGACTCGTGCGCGACCTCCGGCCGCCTCGAGCTCGCGCCAGTAGTCGGCGGGTAACGCGGCCGAACCAAATCCGTCCACCAAGACCTGGACCTTCACGCCGGACGAGGCGGCGCGCGACAGAGCAGCGCGAAAACGCTGGCCGACGACGTCGTCCCGCCAGATGTAGGTCTCGCAGCGGATCGAGGTGCGGGCTCCCCCGATCAATTCCAGCATGCGCCGGTAGCCAATTTCCGCGGTGGCCAGCCAGCAGGCGACGTTCGGATTCGAGGGGCTGGGGCTCAACGGTTGCCGGATTCCAAATTTCGACCGGTTACTTCCAATGCCCGGTCGATGCGCCATGACAGGTAGCGGCGATGGTTGAAGGTGGCGGCGTCCATCCGAGCGCCATCTTGCCGGGAGTACTCGCGAATTGTCTGAAACTGGGCCCAGACGGCGGCCAAGGCGAGGTGGTCAAACCGGCCGGAGCGACCGTCGGAGCCGATGATGTCGATTAGTCGCTTTGTGTATTCGGCCTGAAGGTCGCGGCGCAGTGAGTTCACGTTGCCATTGCGATCGGCGTGAAAAATCGCCCCGGTCAGGGCGTCAAGCATCTCGCCGGGAGAATAACCCCCGCCGTAAAGCGCGGAATCCGACAGCCGAGAAAGGGTCTTGGCGTTCAACAGGTGATCCAGGGCGGCGGCTGGGACTCGCATCAGGTGCTGGTGGACCGGCAGGTCCTCGTTCTTGTCGGAGAACTCAAAGCCACGCCGCACCAGCCGCGCGTGTGCCAGTAATTTGTCCGGCGCGGGGACCGCGTTTGGGGCGAAGACCTTCTCGGCCAGGGTCCGCATGGCGCGGCGTTGCAACTCGGCCGGAACGGGCGTGAGCGGTTGGGGGGCGTTGGCCTGGCCGGGGGCGGCGCGCTCGACCAGCACGCCACCGATGTAGCGGGAAATTACCCGCGCCGACGTGGCTTGTTCCCCGGTTAGAATCATATAGGCGTCACGCAGTTCGTGATACGAGCCATTGTCGCCGGTGTAGCGATCAAGCGCGCCGCCCATGGTCTTTTTCACCCGGTCGATGCGTTCGGCCGCATAGGTGACGGCATCGTTCGACATGTCGTTGATCATGACGCGTGGATCGATGCCCCGGCCGGGGCTGCGCATGTCGTCCGCATCGTTGCCGAAGGCGAGCGCGGGTTCCACGCTGCGGGCGAGGAGTGCTTTCCGAACGTCCGCGTCCCGCACCTTTTCGCTGTAGCCAAATTCAATCGCCCACAGGTCGTACGGCCCGGGACCAGTGGTGTAGAACTGGCCTTGCTTCACGCCGACCGGAGCGAGGTTCACCGCTGGGTAGTCCATCACCGATCCGATCAGTCCCACTTGCTGGGTCAGCGCCGGGTCATGCACCTGTCTCGAATCGTGCAGTTGGCTGGCCTTCATGTTGTGATTCAGCCCGAGCGTGTGGCCCAATTCGTGAATCACGAGGTAGTAAAGTCCCTCCTTGAGCAGGCGGTTTTTGTCGACGTCCGGCGCTCCGTCGAGTTTCAGCGCGTGGGTGCCGGCCAGCATCGTCGCATGCAGTTGTTCGGAAAGCGCGCACAGCGGACGTCCCGAAATGGTGTCTGACTCTGCCGTTTCTTGGTAGAGTTGGTCGTATTTGATCCGGTTGGTGACAAACGTCCATTCGAGCATGATGTCTGCCCCGATGATCTGACCCGTGCGTGGATTGACGAAGCTCGGACCGTAACCGCCAAACGGCGGGTTGGGCGAACTCGTCCAGCGGAGCACGTTGTAGCGAATATCACCGGCGTCCCATTTCGCATCGTCGGGCTGCTCCTGCACCACCAGTGCGTTGGAAAATCCGGCCTTCAGAAACGCCTTGTTCCATTGCAGCGCGGCATCGCGAATCGTCGGTCTCAGTTCCTTGGGTGTGGTGTTCTCGATCCACCAGGTGATCGGCTCGACGGGGTCGCTGATGGCCGCGGTCGGATCCTTTTTCTTCAGATGCCAGCGGTGGATGAGATCGCGATAGGGTGTGGCCGACGTGCTGGTCATGTCGGTGGATCGGGTCGAAAAATATCCGATGCGTTCATCGTCGAAGCGCGGTTGGTAGTCGTTCTTCGGCATCGCGATGAGGCTGTATTGCAGGAGGAGGGAGACGTAGCGGGGATCGGTGACATCGTCGTCGGTCCGGCCGGTCGGGGCCTTCTCCTCGTAGACGTACTCGACGACAAAATCGCTGTTGGCCGGGTAATTCCGGATCGCGGCAAACCGGGTCTTGTCGGCCGAGAGTTTGCCGAGCGAAAAGCGGGTGGAGTCCTTCTTCTCCGGATCAGAGGGCTTCACCTGATGAAGATTATCAGTGAGAAAAAGGCCGTCTGCCTCGATGAGGGCGAACCCGGCCTTCTCGTCCTCCGCGACGATTTTCTGCACGGTGAGTGTCGCGTCGGAGATGTTGGCCTTGCTCGCGCGGCTCAAAGGGGAGGCCGGGTCGAAGTAGAACGAGGTGTTGCGGGCAACGAGGGAGATCTTGTCGTAGTCGCGACGGAAGGCGATCACCCGCTGATCCCGGTAGTTGCCGCGGAAGTGGCCGACGCCCGCTACGCCGTTTTCGGTGTAGGCGAAAAGGATGAACTCCTGGTCCATCTGAGCCCGCGTAATTTGGAGATGGGTCTTGCCTGTCTTCCGGTCACGGTAAACCGGAAACAATCCGTCGATTTTATCCGCGGATTTCGTGAACGCCGCGATCGTCTTCTTCTTGTCCTTGTCGTCTGTTTTTTCGGTCGGTTTCGAACAGGCGGGCAGGAGTAGCCCGAGCGCGAGAAGATTCAGCACTCGAAGGAAACGAAGGGCGATCGGGAGCGGACCGGCAATTTGTGGCATGGCACGACGGGGGTTCATGGGCGTGATTCGAACCGTGAACATGGGGTGAGCGAAGCGGGACTTCGGGCTCCGGACAAGCCGGGATGTCCGCCCCGTCCGTGCATCCCGCCCCATGATTGATGGAATGGCCTAGCCTGGGATGAGTTAGGTCCCACCCTGCGACGCGACGGCGTAATGCATCGTGTTCGGTGCGGTCTGGGACTATTCTCCGGGCCGCAGCGGGCCCGTATTAATAATTTCAATGCGTCGCTGCGGGGTCCGTTCGTTCCATCGCGCTCCCATCGCCTGAAATTTTCCAATGCAAAAAACCAAAAAATCCGTCGCCAAGCGTTTCAAACTGACCGCCACAGGCAAACTCGTCCGGCGCACGCCGGGGTTCCGCCACTTGCTGGGGGCCAAGAGCACCAAGTCGAAACGCCGGGCCACCCGGGATAAACTGGTCGCTCCCGGCCACGCGGCACCGCTCATCCGCTGCCTGCCGTTCGGGCTCTGAGATCTCCGACGCGTCCCGTCGGGCCGGCGGGACGCGCGTCAGTGATCACGCCGCCGACTCGAGCGCGAGGGGCACCGCATACGTACGCAGGTGCTGGTCGACGGCGATCATGTCCTCCTCATCGGTTGGTTTGGCTTCAAAGCCCCGCCGGTCGGAGCGGATCAGATACGCGTTTAGCCAGGCCACAATCGGGTCCCGGCGCGGAATTGCGATCAAGGGCGAGCCATTGAGATCGGCGAGCAGCGAGCGCGCGCGGACTTGGCTGGCTTTCTGGTCAGAGAGAATGTCTTTCATGGCTTGATGAATCCAAATCACGCCACCCGGCGCGTGGGCGCTTGAGAGTGGCCCACGGCCAGCGGCCGCGGGTCCGATGGAACGCCGGGGCCTAAAACGCGCCCGGCGGAAGGGAGAGACGGAGGTTCGACTCAGTAGTCCATGCCGCCGCCACCCGGCGGCTGCGCAGCGGCCGGTGCGCTGTTCTCCGGAATCTCGGTGATCATGCACTCGGTCGTGAGCAGAAGCCCGGCGATCGATGCGGCATTTTGCAGCGCGGTGCGGGTGACCTTGGTCGGATCGACGACGCCGGCCTTGAGGAGGTCCTCGTACTCGCCCGTGGCGACGTTGTATCCAAAGGCGCCCTTGCCCTCGGCCACGCGGCCGACGACGATGGCGCCTTCGACACCGGCGTTGGCGCAGAGCATCCGGATCGGGGACTCGATCGCACGGCGCACGATTTGTGCGCCGATGGCCTCGTCGCCCTCGAGCTTGAGGGCATTGATGACCTTGACACACCGGAGCAGCGCCACCCCGCCGCCAGGAACGATGCCCTCTTCCACCGCGGCCCGGGTGGCGTGCAACGCGTCTTCGACCCGTGCTTTCTTTTCCTTCATCTCCACCTCGGTGGATGCACCGACGTGGATGACGGCGACGCCGCCGGCGAGCTTGGCAAGGCGCTCCTGAAGTTTTTCGCGATCGTAGTCGGACGTGGTCTCGTCGATCTGGCGGCGGATCTGTTTGACGCGGCCCTGGATGTCGGAGGACTTTCCGCCGCCCTCGATGATCGTCGTGTTCTCCTTACCGACGGTGATGCGCTTGGCACGACCGAGGTCGGCCAACGTGATGTTCTCGAGCTTGACGCCGAGGTCTTCGGTGAAGCACTTGCCGCCGGTAAGGATGGCGATGTCCTCAAGCATGGACTTACGGCGATCGCCGAAGCCCGGGGCCTTGACCGCGCACACATGGAGCGTGCCGCGCATCTTGTTCACGACCAGGGCGGCGAGCGCCTCACCCTCGACATCTTCGGCGATGACGAGCAGGGGCTTTCCGCTCTTGGCGATGGTCTGCAGCAACGGCAGGAGATCCTGAAGACCCGAGATTTTCTTCTCGTGAATCAGCACGTGGGCGTCCTCCAGCACGGACTCCATCAAATCGGCGTTGGTGGCGAAATAAGGGGAGAGGTAGCCCTTGTCGAATTGCATGCCCTCGACGACGTCGAGCGTGGTCTCGAGCGTCTTGGCTTCCTCAACGGTGATCGTGCCGTCCTTGCCGACCTTGTCCATGGCGTCGGCAATGGTGTTGCCGATGGAATCGTCCCAATTGGCGGAGACGGTGGCGACCTGGCGGATTTCTTCGCGGTCGCTGACCTTGCGGGACATGCGGGCGAGTTCGGCGATCGCGGCGTCGACGGCCTTGTCGATCCCGCGCTTAAGGAAGATCGGATTCGAGCCGGCGGTGACGTTTTTGAGTCCTTCCTTATAGATGGCCTCGGCCAGCACGGTGGCGGTTGTGGTGCCGTCGCCGGCGGCGTCGCTCGTCTTGGAGGCGACTTCCTTCACCATCTGCGCGCCCATGTTTTCGTAAGGGTCGGGCAGTTCGATTTCCTTGGCCACCGTGACGCCGTCCTTGGTGACGGTGGGCGAGCCGAATTTCTTGTCGATGATCACATTGCGGCCCTTTGGCCCGAGCGTGACGGTGACCGCGCGCGAAAGGAGCGAGACGCCCCGGAGAATTTTGTGACGAGCGGTTTCGTCGAAGATGAGTTGTTTGGCGGCCATGAAAAAAGTGTGTTGCGGTTAAAGTAAGGATGAAGAAGGACGTGCTCAGCCGAGGATGCCCAGCAGATCGTCTTCGCGGACAAGCGTGTATTTCTTGTTGTCGATCTTCACCTCGGAGCCGCCGTATTTTGCGACCAGCACCTTGTCGCCGACCTTTACCTCGAAGGGGATGATCTTTCCGTCCTTGTCCTTCGCCCCGCTGCCGAGGGCGATGACCCGGGCCTCCTGCGGCTTTTCTTTGGCACTGTCCGGGATGATGACGCCTCCACGAACCTGCTCTTTCTCCTCAATGTGCTCGATAAGGATGCGGTTGCCGACAGGGATGATTTTTGGATTGGCCATGATAGGTTGTGATGCGAGCGGGACGAGTCACCGTAAGTTCTCGGCGAGTCGGCCATTCTAGGCCCGGCGGAGCCTTGGCGCGAATTCTATCGCTCTCAAACCCCGCGGACATCGGCAATGCGTTTGCCCGCCACCCGCTTCGGCGCTTCTTGTTTCAATGAATCCGTTTTCATTCGCTCGAATTCAAACGTTCTTCTGGCGCGCTTTGCCTGATGCATCAGCGGGCCGGTGGGCGCGTGAAGAGATCCTTGCCACGACAGGCCTGATCTGGCTTCGACTCAGCTGACGGAAACATACCTGCGATTACCGCCAAAATCTTGCGATGATATCTCCTGCAACCTCCCGGCTCCGCGCCGCCGAATTGCTCCCGGGATTTGCCCCTGAAATCCCGGCTGCGTACATCGCGTTTGCTGAATCGGGTGATCCGCGGAATCTCGACATCGTGGTCTTGGGTGTGCTGCGGTTTTACCTCGCCCACGCCCCCGCGCAACCGTTGGGAGAGATGGCCGGAAGCACCCGGCTGATTGAGGATCTCGGGTGCGATTCGTTGACGATGATGGACACCGTCTTTCTCGTTGAAGGCCTTTTTGACATCAAATTGGATGATGCGAAACTGGCCAAAATGGTGACGCTCGACGATCTTCGCGAGCACTTGCGCGGGCACTTCAAGGGATCAGCGGTATCGCCGGGCGCCGCCAGCTGAACTCATGCGAGTTCCCCGAGTTGTTGTCTCCGGCGTTGGGTTCGTCACCAGTATTGGCAATGATCGGGCCACGGTAGCGGCGAGTCTGCGCGAGCTTCGCTCCGGGATTGAGCGTTGGGATTTTCTTCCCGGATCCGAACTGGCGGTCAAGGTTGCCGGCACGATCAAGAATTTCGACACCTCGGGTCCCCAGTGGGCTTCGTGGCGCTGGCCCGATGGTTATCGTTTCACCAAGGAGGTGCTTCGTGGGATGCCACCGCATGGCCTCTATGCAATGTGTGCGATGGAGCAGGCGATCTCGGACTCCCGGCTGACAGACGCGGAACTCACTTCGGAGGATACCGGCTTGTTTTGCGGGTCGGCTGGTTCGCCCCGCCAGATGCGGCAGTTCCTGAATCAAATCCATGAGTCGCGTGGCGACCGGGTTCATCCCATGGGGGTGGTGAGTTCGATTGCCGGCACGCTGAACTTCAACCTCGCGGCGCATTACAAAATTTGTGGTGCGGTGTCGGGGTTTGTCTCCGCGTGCGCCTCGACGACCCATGCGCTGGGCTACGCGTTCGATGAGATCAAGCTGTCGCGGCAGCGCCGGATGCTCATCGTGGGGGGAGAGGACCTGACCTGGGAGTCGATCTATCCCTTTCACGGCATGCGGGCGCTTTCCCGGCAGTCCGATCCGGCGCTCGCTTCGCGGCCCTTTGACCGTGACCGTGATGGTTTTGTGGGCACGGGCGGTTCGGTGGCATTGGTGCTCGAGGATTACGAAACCGCATCCGCGCGTGGCGCGACAATTTACGCGGAAATGCTCGGCTGGGGGCAGGCGTCGGATGGACACAGTGTCGCGATCTCCGATCCCGATGGCCGCGGTTTGGCGCGGGCGATGCGCCGCGCGCTCGACTCCGCAGGCGTGAAGCCCGGCGAAATTGACTACGTGAACGCACACGCCACCTCCACGCCGACGGGCGACGCGTCGGAGGCGCGCGCCCTGAAGTCGGTGTTCGCCGACGGTGGTCACCATCCCTATGTGAGCGGATTGAAGGCGCTGACGGGACACGGCCTTTCGATGGCCGGGGTGATGGAAACCGCGTTCTGTTCCCTTTGTCTGAGCGAGGGATTCACGCCGGGAGCGGCCAACTTGCAGAACCCCGACCCGGTTTGCGAAGGACTGAATCTGCCGCGAGCGACCCTGCCGATCGCGCCCCGTTTGATTCTGAAGAACAGCAGCGGTTTTGGAGGCAGCAATGTCTCCCTCGTGCTGCGCCGTTGGGAAAAATAGTTGTCACGTTGCTACGAAATGTCGCTCACGTTCGCGTTTCACACGCCCACCGAGGCACCGGCCACCCGGCCCGATACCGGCATTCTGATGCCGGGTCGAAACGGCAAGGCGGTCATCCTGATCCACGGACTGACGGGCACGCCGAACGAAATGCGTTCGGTGGCATGGTTTCTCAATTCGCAGGGGTACACCGTCACGTGCCCGCGGCTGGCGAACCATGGCGAACCGATGCATGTCCTCCGGTCGACGCGCTGGGAGGAATTCTATGCCACCGTCCGGCAGGCGTTCGACGCAATGCGGCCGGGCCATGACCGCGTGTTTGTTGGAGGCCTGTCGATGGGCGCATTGCTCTCACTGCTGCTGGCGGCCGAATTTCAAGACGGCGTCGCCGGTGTGAGCTGCCTCTCTCCGACGCTGTTTTACGACGGCTGGAACGTGCCTTGGTACCACTTCTTGCTGCCGCTGGCGTCCCACACCTGGCTCAAGCACATCTGTTATTTCAAGGAGGACCCGCCCTACGGCTTGAAAAACGAACGGCTTCGCGAACGGGTGCACCAGTATTACCAGAAGGCCGACATTCACGACTTGGGGGAAGTTGATCGCTTCGGATATCCGTTTTTCCCGGCCCGCCTGTTGGGCGAACTGCGCGGCCTGGTCCGAAATCTGGAGGGGAAACTCGCCTCCGTTCACAGTCCCTGTCAGATCATCCAGGCTCGGCACGACGACGTCAGCAGCGTGCGCAACGCGACGCATATTCACGAACGGGTCGCTTCCCACCGCAAGGAGATCGTCTATCTCGAAGACTCCTACCACGTGATCACCGCTGACCAGGAGCGCGGCAAGGTGGCGAAGTGCATGCTCACATTTTTTGACGGAGGAACCGTCGGTGCCTGACCCTGCGACTCAGCGGGGCGCGGGCCACCGGGTGTTCATCGATTTCGACAACACGATCACGATCGGCGACATGCTCGACGGGGTGATCGAGCGGTTCGCCGGCGACGAGAGTTGGCGCACGTTTGAGGAGGACTGGGCGGTCGGACGCATCGGAACGCGTGCCTGTCTCGAGGGTCAGGTGCTCACGTTGCGTGCAGAATGGTCGGAGCTGCGGGCGCACCTCGACGGGATTGAACTCGACCCGGGCTTCGCCGTCCTGCGCGATCAACTTCGCCGCGAACAGGTCGAGTTCACAATTCTCAGCGACAATTTTGACCTCTTCGTCAGCCACCTGCTGCAGCGCCACGGCCTGGACGACGTGCCGTTCCAGTCGAATCATGTGGAGCGGGTGGGGAATCGGTTTCTTCCCTCGTTTCCCCATGCGAATCCCGAGTGCCCGGGCTGCGCCCATTGCAAGAAAACCCACTTCCTGCCGCCTCATCACGACGCGCGCCGGGTGATCTACATCGGCGACGGTCGCTCCGACGTGTGTCCGTCGCTCCACGCGGACATCGTTTTTGCCAAGGACAGTCTACTGACCCACCTGCAAAAAAAGGGGATTGCCTGCATTCCGTATCGCAATTTGACCGAGGTGTCGCAACGGCTCGAAACCATTCTGCATGACAACGTCCAATGAACCGGCTCTGACCAAGGGATCGCTCGACGAAAAAGCGCTGCTCGAACTCGAGTCGCGCTATTGTTCATGTGGCGACACGGTGCATTATGCGAAGGAACTGAATTTTTTTGCCGAGGCGAAAGGCAGCTTCCTTTACGACCGCAAGGGCACCGAATACCTCGACCTGCAGATGTGGTATTCGGCGGCAAATTTTGGCTATCGCAACGAGCGGCTGAACGCGGCGTTGAAGCAACAGATCGACACCCTGCCGCAGCTCGCGAGCCAGTACCTCCACGAGGAGCGCGTATTGCTCGCCACCAAGCTGGCGCAGCGGATTGAGCGGACCCTCGGCGTCAAGGGGCGGATTCACTTCAACGTCGGCGGCGCATCCGCGATCGAAGACGCGATGAAGATCGTCCGCAACCACACGGGGCGGAACCACACTTTCGCGTTCATGGGCGGTTACCACGGCCGGACGCTCGGCGCTTCGGCGGTCACCTCAAGCTACCGCTACCGCGAACGCTTCGGTCACTTCGGCGACCGCGCTAACTTCATCCCGTATCCCTATTGCTTCCGCTGTCACCTCGACAAGACGCCCGACACCTGCGGCATCGCCTGCCTGCGCCAGTTCGAGAAGCTCTTCGAGTCGGAATACTACTCGGTGGTGAATCCGAAGAACAACCGGAGTGAATACGGCGGGTTCTTCATCGAACCAGTTCAGGCCACCGGTGGCTACATCGTGCCCCCCAAGGGCTATTTCAAGGAGCTGAAGCAAACGCTGAACAAGTACGGCATCCTGCTCGTCGATGACGAAATCCAGATGGGATTCTTCCGCACGGGAAAATTCCTTTCGATCGAGCATTTTGACGTGGTGCCGGACGTGATCGTCTTCGGCAAGGCGATGACCAACGGACTGAATCCGATTTCCGGAATCTGGGCGCGCGAGGACCTGATCTCGCCACAGGTTTTTCCGCCGGGCTCGACCCACTCGACGTTTTCGGCGAACCCGCTCGGTACGGCGGCGGGCCTCGCGGTGATGGATCTGATCGAGGCGGAGGGCGATATGGAGGGAATGGTCATGCGCAAGGGAGCGTATTTCCTCCAGAAGTTGCAGGAACTCCGCCGGCGGCACCCGTGCATCGGCCACGTCGAAGGACTCGGTCTCGCGCTTCGGATGGAAATGTGCCGGGACGACAGCACTGCGCCCGATCGGGAACTGACCGACGCGATCATGAGCATCGGCCTCGCAGGCGATCTTTCCGCCGGCGGCAAGAAGCGCGGCCTGATTCTCGACATCGGAGGCTATTACAAAAACGTCTTCACGCTCGCGCCCTCCCTCTACATCACCGAGGAGGAAATTGATCTGGGAATCGCGCTTTTCGAGGAGGCGCTCATTCGCGCCCGCCGGGCTCGCGGACAAAAGGTGGGTGCCGCTTAACGGCGGCCGCCCGCTTACTTCCCGTGCGTTCCGCTCTCCGCGTCGGGGTGAGCGCGGAGATAATTGGCGAGATCGGAATCGAGCGTCTTCCAACTCACCCCGCGGGCAATCTGGCGGTAGGCGAAATTCACGAGGGGATTGCAGTGCCGTGATACGTTGAACAGCGGAACGAGCGCGTGCCCCAGATCGATCTTCGCCCGGTAGCCCGTTTGCCCGCTTTGAAGTTCAGTCGCACCGGTCGCGTAGGCGTGCTCAAGTGCCGCTTCGAACAGCCGGAAGTAAAGGTAGCTCTTGCCCGCCCGCCGGTAGTCGAGGCCGATGAATTTATTGATCAGGCGATTGCCGATCCGCAGCACCATCATGAACGTCACCAGCTCGCCCGTCGCTTTCTCGCGCTGGAGAATGAAGCGCACCGGTTCCAGGCTGCGCACCCGCTCGAAAAACGTCCGGTCGAGCCGCTCGAATTTCGTCTTTCCCTTTTCAAACGTCTGCAGAAAGAGGCCGAAGATTTCCCCTAGTTCGCGGTCCGAAGGCTGCGCGATCACGCTGGTCTCGAGTTCAATCGTTTCCCTGGATCGACGCAGCTTCTTGCGCAGATTGTGGCGGTGGGAACTGCTGAGCGCCTGAAAATAATCCTCCTTCGTCTTTCCCGGCAGCGTCGCCTTCGTTCCAGGATAGCTGGGAATCGTGAAAAAGCCGCCGGCCTGCGTCAGGCGCTGCAGGGCCGGGAGGTCGTGCTCTGCAAAGTCCTTCCAAACGACGAGTGGGGCGTCGAACGACTTCGCGGTGGCCAGGGCAAACGCGCCGAGTTCGTCCACGACTTCGGCGAGCGCGACTCCGGGCACGAGCCCGACCGTTCCTTCGTCGGCGCATGGTGAGCCGAGGAAAAGCGTGCGTTGATAGCCCGCCGAGGGGAACACCCGAGACGCGGTGTTGAAAAAAAACGCCGCCACCGGAGGCGCGACCAGCGACATTGGCACGTTGTGCACGAAGCAGGGGGCGATTCCGATCGGCTGACCCCGCGCGGTGATGACGCCATAGGCAAACTCGAACTGAGACTCCAGATTGCTCGTTTCCAGCGTACGGTACCAGAAGCGGCCTTCCAGCGGCGCGGGGAAGCACGCCTGCCACAGCCGGTCGTCGATTTCGTCGGACCTTCGGACCAGGGTGATCTGCACGGTGGCTCCGTCGAGAGGCATGGTCAAAGGGCGATGAAGACGGTCCCGGCCAGGATGCAGCCGATGCCGAGCCATCGGACACGGCCGACGGTTTCCCCGAGGAACAGCCGGGAAAGCAACGCAACGCCGACAAAGCAAAGACTGCCGAGCGGGTAGGCCGTGCTTACCTCCAGCCGGCTCAGTGCCAGCGTATAGAGGGCGATTTCGACTCCGTACAAAATCACCCCGAGCGCAATCCAAGCAGAAGGTGGAAAGGGCAACCGACCAATCAGGAGGGAACGTTTCGCCGCGTCGGCCACGATGCTGCCATCGGCGCCGATCTTGAGCGCGACCTGCGCGACACTTTCAATCGCCATCGCGACGACGACGATGAGGATGCCAATCAATTTGTCCGTCATGACGGCGTGCCCTCGACCGCCGCGACGGCTGGCGCGGTCGTGCGATGCGGCGTTCGGGTGATGAAATAGATTCCGATGAAAATCAGCGCCACTCCCGTCACCTTCGAGCCGGAGATTTTTTCGTTCAGGGAGTGGTGGGAAATTGCCAGCACCGAAATGTAGCTCACCGCGGTGAGTGGCTGTGCAAAGCTGAGGTCCGATTCGGCCAGCAGCCGCAACCAGATGAAGAGCTGCGCCGCAAACGCCAGCATCGCGAGGTAGAAGACGGGATTGATCGCCACTGCCCGCGCCACCACCGCGAAGGAGGCGGTGGCCGGGATGCCGTCGAGCGCGTACTTCCAGGCGATCTGCACCAGCGTATCCACGATAATCGTCAGCGTGATGCCGATGACCACCGTGCGGGGAAGTGGGGGATGCGTCGGATTCAAATCGTTACGCCGGGGCGCACGCGAAATTCGGCGGAAACGGAGTGGCGGGAGAAACCATCGCCGGAGAAAAAAGTAACGGTGGCGGCGCGGCAAGACCGTCCGTGGCGTTGGGCCGGGCAAACTTTCGCTTCCCGGCGGGATGGCGTGTCTCCATAGCTGTTGGGCGACCTCTCGCTTTTCGACCATGACACCCGACCTCGCGCCGCGCTGCCTTCCCTCGGTCCTTTTGGGAACGGCGCTCGCGCTGGGGATTCTCGTCGCGTGTCTGGTCGCGGCGGATTCGACTTCCGCACCTGTGCCGGGTCCGAAGGAGGTCGCGGCGCGAGCCGAACTCGAGCGCATCGTGGCCGCCGAACCGCGGAACGCCGCGGCGTGCTTCCGACTGGGTCAGCTGCTGCGCGAACGGTTTGGCCCCGCACAATTGGAGCAGGCGGCGACCTGGCTCTCCCAGGCCGCGCGGCTGGAGCCGAACAACGTGACCTATCTCACGGAATTTGGTGGGGCGTCGCTGGAACTGGCTGATCACGTTCGTTCTTTTTCCGCCGCCACCCGCGGGCGGGATGCCCTCGAGAAGGCCGTGAAGCTCGATGCCGACAACCTCGATGCTCGGGAGGGACTCTTTCAATTTTATCGCCAGGCGCCCTGGCCGTTGGGCAGCGATGCGCGGGCACACGCTCAACTTGGCGAGATTCGGCGCCGCGATCCGGGACGGGCATTTTCCGTCGACGCTCAGGTGCTAATCGCCCTCAACGAATTTTCCGCGGTGTTCCGGCTTTGTGACGAGGAATTGGGGAAGAAACCCGACAACTACGCGGCGCTTTTTCATTTCGGCCGGGCGGCGGCGGTGTGCGGTCAAAACCTGGAGCGCGGTCTCGCCCGGCTTCGCCGTTGTCTAGAGCTCCCGGAGCCTGGCCCTGACTATCCGGACCACGCCGCCGTCTGGCGAAACATCGGCGACATTCTTGAAAAATCGCATCAGCCGGAGGCGGCGCGGGCCGCCCGTGATTCGGCTCGCGGGCTCCAGCCTTTGCAGGAATGAGTTCGCTCGGTCGCGGGGAGTCCGGCTCAGCTCTCCTCTCCGTCGTCCAACAGGGTGTCCAGGATTTCCTCGATGGTCGATGTCACCACTTCGCGTGCCCCATGTTTCAACACGTAGCCCGATGCCCCGAGTGCTTGGAACTCCCTCACGGTGGTGATTTCGTTCTTCGATGTTACGACAACGACCACGGCATTGGGATCGATCTCGTTGAGCCGGCTGAGCGTTTCCTGGCCGGAAACGTGTGGCATGTTGACATCCAGGAGCACGATGGAGGGCTGGTATTTCTGGTAGAGTTCTAGCCCCTCGATTCCGCCTGCAGCCTCCCGGATCTCAGAAACGCCGAGCGCACTTAGGATCAACCGCAAATACGCGCGGACGTGCGGCTCGTCGTCGACAACGAGGGCGGTGAGCGCCGCGCGCGCATTCGTGGTAGGCCCGGCCGACTCGATCCGGGAGGTTGAGGCGTGCATGACCCTTTTAGTCGGCACGACCTTCCGGCACTTGAATGAAAATTACCGGCTGCCAGGTTCAGGTTCATTTCGATCTCGGTTCAGTGCGGAGGGAAATCGAGTGACAGTTGTGCGAATATCACGTTCTTCCAAACTCCTGAAAACCCATGAGCAACCAACTTGACGAACTGAAGGGCCTTGTCGCCACACTTGAAGCCGATCGCGCTGCGCAAAAAGAAAAGGAAAAGCGCGAAGCTTGGACGAAGTACGTCTCACTCTCGATGATCTGCCTCGCGGTGCTCGCCGCCATCGCCACCCAACGCGGAGCGGGCTACTCGACCGCGACGATGAAACAGCTCAACGAGGCGACCTTCAATCAGGCCGAGGCCTCGGATCAGTGGGCTTTCTTCCAGGCCAAGGGCATCAAGCAAAGCATCTATGAGCAGGAGCGGGACCGGCTCAACACCTTGGGGAATGCCGACCCCAAGGTGCTCGCCAGCGTGGTCGCCCGAATCGAGCGTTACGAAAAGGAAAAAAAGGAAATCACGGTCGACGCCAAGAAGCACGAGGCCAAACGGGACGAGGCGCGCGTGGCCGCGACCCTGGCGTCCGACCGGGCGCGCGAGATGGGGCTGGGAATCTCGGTGTTTCAGATCGCGATCGCCCTCGGCGGCGTGACCCTGGTGGTCAAAAAACGCTGGATCTGGTCGGTATCGCTGTTGGTCGGAGCCGCCGCCACGCTGCAGATGGCACGGGTCCTTTGGTGGATGTAGTGGCGGGTGCCTCGGCTGCCGGCCAACCGCTCTGGCCGATCAGAGCAGGTGGTAGACAAATACGGCAAAACCGACGAACTGATCGATGACGGGTTTCGGGATGGCGGGAAACTGTTTCGCGGAGTCGTCCGCCATTCGGGCATGGTCGAAGTCCTCCACGTCGACGTACGGCACCCCGGCGGGATTGAGAGTGCCGCACGGTCCGACATAGTATCGTGAGGCTGCGCCTCGCATGATCTCGGTTTGAATCGAATCTTTGAAACGCCGCAGCAACGCGATGCGGTTCGGGTCGTATTCGCCCTGTTTTTTCATGCTGAGTCTCCGGCGGATCTTGCGTTCGGTCTCGCTCCGATCGGTCGCGGGGAACTCATGGACAAGCACGCCCAAAGAAATCTCGTCCAGACTTGGAGGAGGTTTCTCCCGCGATTTCATCGTTCGTCCGTTTTCAGGAGGGGCGCGGCACGTCGCCCTCGTTGTCCAATTCCTGACTGAGGCAGAGCACATGGCCGTCGGGGTCGACGATTTCAAATTCGGCGAGTCCGTACGGCATCTGCTCCACCGGTCGATTGACGATGCCGCGAATCTGAAGGTGGGCGCAGACCTCACGGAACCGGCTGCCCTCAATGCGCAGATAGACATCCCAGTCGTAGCGTTGTGGCTTCGACGAGACCCGCGGCACGCCTCGGCGCAGCATGATCTCGGCGGCCCCCTTGCGGAGAATGGCAAATTCGAACGGCGGTTTCGCCGGAAACGGATCGCCGGTAAATCCCAACGTGTCGCGATACCATTCCATGGATCGGGCGACATCGGTCACGCGCAAGAGGGGAACTGCCAGGGTGACGGCCATCGCGTTGGGAGTGGTTTGGAGCGGAAAACAGCGGGGAGGCAATGTCCAACCCAATTGGCGTCGTAGCATAGTCGAAACTCACCGCAAACGGCAAAACCACTTGGGGGAGACGATGCCTCGCGGAAGCCGTCGGAGTTTCGTGTTCGCTGGCGCGGTGGGGCCCAGAAAATGCGTATTGTCGTCTACGTAGCAATCCTGGGGGTAAAACCCTAGATAGGGTTCGACGTACCTCGCGAATGCAGTAACGTTTGAAGCGTCCTCCCATGAGATTCCTCTCCCGAGTCGTCCTCCCGGTCCTGCTGATTACCACTCTGGTATCGGCGGTGCGGGCTCAGGTCGTGATGACGGAGACTTTCAAGAATTCTACGACAACGGACCCGAATTGGACATATGCCGGGACGAATTTCACCCCGATATTGACCTCAGGTGGTGCCGATACTGCGGGCAATGGCTGGCTGCGGCTGACCTCGACGGGAAACAGCCAGGCCACGAGCGCCTACTTCAACAGTGCTTTCACGGCCGCCAATGCGACCGTTTACGCCTCGTTCGACTACGTGAGCTGGGGCGGAACCGGGGCGGATGGGCTTGTTTTTTTCTTGTACGACGGTTCCAAGACGTTCGGCGTCGGCGCCGACGGCGGCTCGATCGGCTACGCGCAGAAAACCGGAGTAAACGGCATGAACGGCGGCTATCTCGGGGTCGCGGTCGACGAGTTCGGCAATTTCTCCAACGGGACCGAAGGTCGTTCGGGCGGAATCGGCTTCACCCCCGATGCGTTCGCGGTACGCGGTCCGGGCACCGGCACGACGGGTTACGACTATCTGGGCGGCACGTCATCGCTTTCGACTTCGATCGATACGCCTTCGGTCGGCACCCGCCCAACCCAGCAAAACACGATTCAGCTCCTGCTCTCTCCGACCAATCAGCTGACGGTCACGCTTCAACAGGCCGGTACATCGGCGCAGACGGTGTTGTCCATGGACCTTTCCGGTTACGCGCGCCCCGATACGCTGAAATTTGGTTTTTCTTCGGGTACGGGCGGTTCGACGAACTACCACGAAGTCCGCAATCTCAACGTCACGACACTCATTGCCAATTTGTGGGATGGCGGCGCTGGCGACGGACTGTGGGGAACCGCCAACAACTGGAATCCCAACATCGTGCCGTCGGCCGGGGCGGACATTCTCCTCGACAACACTTACGTCTCGTCCGCGCAGACGATCAACACGGGTACCGACCGGACCGTACGCTCGCTGCAAATCGACGCTCCGTTCGGCTATACGGTCAACAACAACACCCTGACCTTCGACTCCGGCATCATTCCCAGCTTTTCGGGCATTGCCGTCACCCAGACCCGCGGCGCTGCCGACCACACGATCAATTCCGCCCTTGTCCTCAACACCGACATCGGTATCCGGCAGAACAGCACCGGGGCGCTCACCCTCAACGGCAACATCTCGCTCGGTGGTCATGCCGTGGCGTTCGATGGCACCGGAAACACCACAGTGACCGGGATCGTCTCCGGCACGGGCGCCGTGACGAAGGCTCAGTCGGGCACGGTGTTCCTCAACGCGGCCAACACCTACTCCGGCGGCACCACCGTCTCGGGCGGCACTCTTTCGACGAACAACAATGCGGGCTTCGGCACCGGTGCGATTACCCTCAGCGGCGGTACAATCGCCTCCTCCGCGGCCAACACGATCAATAATATCGTCACGCTTTCAGGCAACGGTGGCATCAACGGCCTGACCGTCTCCAACACGATCACGCAGTCGGGCGGGGACCGCACCCTCATCCTCGGCAATTCGACCTTATCCGGCGCGGTAAACCTGTCCGAAAACAATACCGGACGCACGCTCACCACCCAGGTCGACGCCGGCACCTCGACGATCTCGGGAGTCATCGGCAACGGCGGCACCGGTGCGGGTTCGCTGACGAAGACCGGCGCCGGCGAACTGGTTCTCTCGGGCGCCAACACCTACACGGGCACGACGACCATTACCAGCGGCACGCTCTCCCTCGGCGCCAGCGGCGTGCTGGCCGACACCGCGGCGCTCAACATCGGCTCCTCCGGCACGCTGAACCTGAACGGACTTTACTCCGAGAAGGTCGGCAACCTCACCGCGGCGGGCGGAGCCACGATTGATTTCGGTACGCCGGGGACGGCAAACAATTTTGTCTTCGGCAACTACACCGCCCCGGCGAGCGGTGTGCTCGTCATCAACAATTACGAGAGCGGTGTCGACAAACTCGCCACCACCCAGGCCGGAATTGCCACCGGCACGCTCAACACCATTTACATCTCCGGGATTGGCCCGGTGACTTCCGAGGCGGGAAGCACCTCCACCATCGGCACGCTTGGCTCGGCTTATCTCCTGACCGCGACTCCCGCGACCGGCGTCGTCTGGGCCGGTACCGGCAACCAGTGGAACACCGGCACCAACTGGGTCGGCGGCTCGCGACCGGGCACCACTCAGGTTGCCGTGTTCAATTCCGTCGGGACGGCGCAGCTGACGTCGAACTTCGGCTCCAGCCGCACCGTAGCCGGCATCCTCTTTGATACCACGGCCCCGGGTTACACGGTTGCCGCGGCGGGTGGCACGCTCACCCTCGCGGGCGCGGTTCCCTTCATCCAGCAAAAGAGCAGTGCGAACCAGATCGTCAACCCGCCCATTACCTTGTCGGCCTCGACGGTCATGGACATCACCGGATCGGGCAATCTCACCCTCGGCGGCGCCATCACTTCGACGAGCAGCCTCATCCGCGACGGCAACGGCTCCGGGCGGCTGATTCTCTCCGGTGCCAACACCGGCCTGACGGGCCAGGTTTACATCAACACCGGGATCGTCCAGGCGCAGAACACCTCCGCCCTCGGCACCAACACGGTCAACATCGCCAATGGTGGTGCCCTCGAACTTTCCGGAACGATCTCCCCGGCCAATGCTGTTTCCGTGGCCGGTAGCGGCGTGGGTGGCCTCGGGGCGATCAACAGTGTCAGCGGTTCGAATACGCTGTCGGGCGCCATCGCGCTCACCGCCGACACCACCTTCGGCGCGGCCACCGGGGCGACGCTCAACCTCACGAACACCGCGTCGGGCATCACCGGCGGCGGCAAGAACATCACCTTCGCGCCGGTCGGCACCGGCGCGATCAACGTCAGCGAAATCGCGACCGGTACCGGCACGGTGACGGTCGGCGGCGGCAACGTCACTTTCAACGGCACCACCAACGCCAACACCTACACCGGCCTGACGACCGTGAATTCCGGCAACCTCACGCTGTCGAAGAACGCCGGAGTCAATGCGATTGCCGGCAACGTGACGGTCAACGGCGGCTCGCTCATCCTCGGCAGCAGCAATCAGATTGCGGATACGGCTACGGTGGCGCTGACGGGCTCCGGCGTATTCAACCTCAACGGCCAGACCGAGAGCGTCGCGGCGCTCCAGGGTTCCTCGGGCGCCTCCGTCTCTCTCGGCGCGGGCACGCTCAGCCTCACCGGCAGTTCGCAGACCGCTTATGACGGCACGTTTTCCGGCTCCGGCACGCTGAATAAGAGCGGCACCGGCAAGATCGCGTTCATCGGCGGCAGTTCCGGCCTTTCGGGCCCTGTCAATCTCTCGGGTGGCATCATCAACGTCTCGGGATCCGCCTCCAACATCCTCGGTACCGGCGCGGTTTCGGTCAGCGGCACCGGCAACCTGGAAATGCAGGGCGGCGCGACGCTCGCGAACGCGATGACCATCAACTCCAACGGCACCGGCGCCAACGACGGCGCCATTCAAAACGTTGCCGGCAGCAATACCCTGTCCGGCGCGGTGACGCTGGCGGGCAACAGCCGCGTGCAATCCGACGCCGGCCTGCTCACCTTCTCCAACACCATCGCACTCGGTGCCAACACCCTCAACGTTGGCGGTATCGGCAACACGACGCTCGCAGGGGCCGTTTCTGGCACCGGCGGATTGACGAAGGACGGGAGCGGCACGCTGACGCTTTCCGGGGCCAACACCTTTGCCGGCAACATTACAGTGAGCGCCGGGACCCTGCAACTCGGCGCCAGCAACACCGTGCCCAACACCGCGAGCGTCAGCGTCGCGACCGGTTCGACGCTGGATCTTAACGGCAACAC
Source organism: Opitutia bacterium (assembly GCA_947474365.1). Lineage (GTDB taxonomy): Bacteria > Verrucomicrobiota > Verrucomicrobiia > Opitutales > Opitutaceae > ER46. The sequence continues at coordinate 20,989 of CANJIU010000054.1, forward strand.
GGACACGTTCGCCGGCTTCTCTGGTTCCGGCACGCTGCTGATGAACGGCGGCAATCTCACTCTGACGGGTTCGAACATCTTCAACGGCGGCATCAGCGGTACCGGCACGCTGAGTGTCACGAACAGTCTCTCGCTCGGCGCCGTCCTGAACGACCCGGGCCTCACCATCAATCTGGCCGGCACCTTGAATCTCGGCGCGTTCGTCAACACGGCCGGAACGCTCAATCTCACCGGCAACTCGATCCTGGATTTCGGTGGTGCGGGAGCGTCGGAGTTCAACCTGTCGAACCTAAATCTCAACGGTTACACGCTCACGATCACGAACTGGGCCAACAACGCGGACTACTTCTTCGCGCAGAATTGGAGCGGCGCCACGCTGAATTCCCGCGGCAGCGCGCCGATGAATCAGATCACGTTCAACGGTTACTCGAACAATTACACGGCCTGGCAACCCTACGACACGAAGCGCGAAATCACGCCGGCGCCGGAGCCTTCCACTTACGGTGCCATCTTCATCGCCCTCAGCGTCGCCGGGGTTGGGTTCCGCCGCTGGCAGTCGCGGAAGCGTGCGACGGTTTGATCCGCAGGGATTCAGTTGAGAGTTGGGCCCTTCTGCCTGCCACTGTCGGCTGCCGCCGCTTGAGGGATTGAACAAGGATCAAACAAGGATCAAAGAAGGATCAAACAAGGATCAGTATCGATCCGAAGAAGGATCAATCTAGGTCCAAAGAAGGATCAAAGAAGGACCATGGGGGATTTACCCGACTCGCGCTTGCCGAATCATCTCACGCCTGCCGACTGGAAGCGTTGCCCGCTGCCGATCCGCGCTCACGGGAGACCGTGCGTTGGGTGAAACGTTGCAACCTTTGAGATCAAATATTCACGAAAGGGATTCCAGCTCGGGTGCGCGAAACGCGGATGGACCGAGGCGCGGCGGCGGTGGCCGCTGATTGCCAGGTTCGTAGCGGGATTTGCTCGAAACAACAATTCCCGGGTGCGTTTCACCAATCGATGCGCAGACGGTGACCGTGTTCGAGCGCATCATTGTGGCCGATCTCACGGTGCCAGGGCCAATCCGCGCCTTAAAACCGCGTTTGCCAGGTGGCGGACGCGCCGGCCATCTGGACTCTACCAATCGTCAACTCCCTCCAAGCCTCTCTCGGTTCAAATCCCCGGATCTTTGTCTCTCTCCAGAAAAATCACGCATCGGCTTCCTCAACTTTAGCCTGCTCCACTTCCATGAACGTCTTCTCTGCTCCGGCCTTGTCGCGTCGCGAATTTCTCAAACATTCGGGTCAGGTCGCCGCGGTTTCGGCCCTCGCGGGGGTCGCGCTGCCGCACGTGCATGCGGCGGGCAGTGACGCCATCCGCGTCGCGCTGGTCGGTTGTGGCGGCCGCGGCACGGGCGCCGCCGGCCAGGCGCTGGCAACGACCAGCGGTCCGATCTCGCTCGTGGCGATGGCGGACGTGTTCCCGGCAAAACTGAAGTCGTCCCTCGAGCGCCTCACCAAACAGTATGAGCAGCAGCCAGCCCGGGTCGAGGTGCCCGCCGACCGGCAGTTCATTGGCTTCGACGGCTACAAGGCGGCGATGGATTGCCTCAAGCCGGGCGATGTCGTAATTCTGGCGACACCACCGGCGTTTCGCTGGGTGCAGTTCCAGCATGCGATTGCGAAGGGACTGCACGTGTTCATGGAGAAACCCCTGTCCGTGGACGGCCCCACCACACGCCGAATGATTGAACTCGGCGAACGGGCGAAGGAGAAGAGCCTCAAGGTCGGCGTGGGCCTGATGATCCGCCACTGCGAGGGGCGGAAGGAGCTGTATCAACGCATCCGCGACGGCCAGATCGGGGAAATCGTCTCGATGCGGGCCTATCGCATGGGTTCCGGCGGCGGCACCGCACCGCCCAAGCCCGAGGGCATCTCGGAACTGATGTATCAGATTTCCAAGTTCCACGCTTTCCTCTGGCTGAGCGGTGGAGTTTTCTCCGACTACTATATCCATCAAATTGATGAGTGCTCCTGGATGAAGGACGCCTGGCCGGTGGAGGCCATGGCGATTGGCGGCCGTCACTATCGCGGCGACTCGCTCGACCAGAACTTCGATACCTATTCTGTCCAGTATACCTATCCCGACGGGGCCAAGCTGTTCTACGAGGGGCGCAACATGCCCGGGGTGCACAACGAGTTTGCCAGCTATGCGCATGGCACCAAGGGCTCGGCCGTCATCACCACGCGCTCCCATCATCCCGGACAGGTGCGGATCTACGACGGCCAGAAAATTCCGCGCATCCTCACGCCGAAGGACCGGATCGACCTTGCCGACAAGAATCTGCGCTGGGCGTTTCCCCAGCCGGAGAAAAATCCGCAACAACTTGAATGGGATGACCTCGTCGCCGCGATCCGCCAGGATCTGCCCTACAACGAGGTCAGGCGTGGTGCGGAGGCCAGCATGGTCGCCTCCATGGGCCGCATGGCCGCCCACACTGGTCAGATCATCACTTTTGACCAGATGCTCAACTGCGAGCACGAGTTTGCCCCTGGGGTGGACAAGCTGACGCTGGACGGACCATCTCCGCTGCAACTGGGCGCTGACGGCAAATATCCGGTGCCGCGTCCGGGGATCGAGACGAAGCGCGAGTATTGAACGCCGTCGGGGCGGTCGAGTACGAGGGGTGCCCACCACCGGGCGGCGCCTGCGCCTGGCGCGACGTCGATTCCTACTTCCACTGTCTTCGCCCGACTCAGCGATCCAGCCAGACCGGCTGCACGAAGGCGCCGTTCACCGCGGAATCCCAGACGGCGAACCGCACCCATTTGCGGCCCGTGGCGTCGAAGGGAATCGAGAAATGCATCGTCCCGGCCGGCGCGAGGTCGGTTGCGCGAATGATTTCACGGCCGACCTTTTCACCGTCGCCCCACACCACCTCAACGAATTCCAGCGGAAACGTATGATCGACGTCGGCCTCGATGGTGCGGCGGCCGCTCCGGCCGGCCACGGCATAGTTCCGAATCAGAATCTCGCCCGTGGTCACGAAGAACCGGCCTTCGCGCAGCGTCTGCAGCACCGGCGTCCAGTCCTCGTCGGGCCCGGGGACGCGGTCAAGCTGCAGGTAATTGACAGTGAAACCGGGGAAGAGATCGTCGTGGGGCCATTTCTGATACGTGTCGACGTCGCCGATGAGGTATTTGGGACGCAGGCCGGATCCGGCCAACCGGTTGTTCAGCCGGTCGAGGGCGTCAAACGTCCGGCCCTCCGCGAGACGCGTTTCGGAAAGGTCCATGCCCATGCCTGGCTTGAAGGCGATGCCGAGGAACCGGTCGCTGCGCACGAAGGGTTTGTCTTCGTAACCGTCGGGATAACCGGCCGAGGCCTTGGTCCGCGGGTGCGCTGTGTACCAGAACGCGTTTTCTGCCTCGAGAATCTGCTGCATGTCCTCCGCCGTGCCGGCGTGATAGACCTTGCCGAAGCGAGGATCCTGCTCTGTCCACGGCTGGCCGGCCTTGCGCACCTTGGAAAAGTAAACCGGGCGTGGGTTGATCAGGTTGTAGTGCCCGCCGAAGTAGGCGCTCGGCTCCTCCCAGGGGGCAACGAGGAAGTCGGCATCGGACGCGCGGCGGCAGGCCTCGAAATAATCCTTCTGGTCGGAAAACCGGCCGGCGCCAGGGTCGCTCGCCCGCAGCTTGTCGGCGTGAAAATCGCTCAGGCCGACGATGTTGAGGCCGAGCGCGCGCATCGCCGCGAGGTCCGGCGTCTGTGTGTCGAACGAGCCGCCCGCGCGGAGCCGGTCGGTGAGCTGGACATGGAAATGGTTGACGAACGTCTTGTGCCCCGGGATGGCGGGAAACGTGTCGCGATGCGTGAAGGCCAGTACGCTGTCGCGCGTGGCCGGGGCGTCGCCGGGCGAGACGTAGCAGTAGGCCGCCATGCGCTGGAGGGTGCCGGGCGGGGCGTTGTAGAGGGCGAAATTCTGCAGGTAGCGCACGTCGTCCTCCTGATCCGCCTGTTTGATTCCGACAGCGTACGCGGTGTCACCGTCTTTCCGATACCACACGTACCCGAGGTTGGTGTCGACCTCGCGGGCGGGGAAGAACACCGTGGGCGGTGGAAAAACGGCGATCGAGCCGTTCCCGCCCTCGGCCACCATCAGCCGGTTTTTGGCGCGGACGGTCACGGGGCCGTCGTGCCGCGCGCCACCGAAACGATACTGCTGGTCGTTGCCGCCGGTGTCCTGCCACCGCACGCGCGGCAGGAGGGCGGTCGAAAACCCCTTCAGGGCCGCGTCGTATTTGTAGGCGACAAGGTTTTTTTCCGTCTTCGCGATGACCTCGAGTCGGAGCAGGTTGGAGCCGCGGTAGTGGGTGAAGCGGAGCCCGCCGGAGAAAATGCCCATGGTAAGACCGGGAAAATTCACCTCGATCCGGGCGCCGTCGGTCTTCACCTCGCAGGCGGTGGCGGCAAACACCGCCGACGCGCGCTGAATCTCTTCGGGCTTCCGCGGCATGTCGACGTTGCGCTTCGCCTCGCCGGGAATGACGAAGGGTGCGTCCCAAAACGCGACCCAGCCTTGGCGTTCAATGACGTCGCGCGACGCGGTGTCGACGCCGAGCGCCTGGAGAGGTTTCAGCCCGGTGAAGTCGATCCGTCGGCGACCGGTCTGAACCGTGTAGTCCGGCGTGAGATTCTGGCCGAGCACCAACCACACGGCGCCCCCCTTGCGGACGGCGAGTTCGCGGATGACAGGTTGCCCGCGGTCGATCGCGTAGCGGGCGCGGACCTCGGACTGGCCGGTACCTTGCGCGGTGACGGTGAGCACGTCCTGGTCGACCGTGGCGGTGAGTCCGGCCTGGGGCTTGTAGCCGGCGAGATTGGCGTGCAGCGGATCGGCCCGCACGGAGGCGGAAATCGCGGCCACTGCCAGCAATGTTGTCCGGATGACCCGGCGAGTGGACAAAACAAGATGCAGGGAGAAGGTGAAGCGCACGGGGAGGGAAGGGGAGACGCAGACAATGCCGTTTGTGGCAGGCAGTCGAGGGCGCAGGCGGTTTTGAATGCCGGCCATAATGTCGATTGCCACGCCGGCGACTTTCGCCCTTCTCCCATGGGTTCGGCACCACGCCGCCCGACCCTCCACCCATGCCCGCTTTTGCCCTGACGATCTTCATCGGCGCCTTCCTGCTCTTCCAGGTCCAGCCTCTGATTGGAAAATACATCCTGCCCTGGTTTGGTGGCGGGCCCGGAGTCTGGACGACGTGCATGCTGTTTTTCCAGATGCTGCTCCTCGGCGGCTACGCCTACGCGCACTTCCTCAGCCGGCGATGCCGTCCGCGTACGCAGGCGATCGTTCATCTCGTGTTGCTTGCGGCAGCGCTGGCGTCCCTCCCCATCACGCCAAACGATTCGTGGAAGGCCCACCCGAACGGCGACCCGACCTGGCACATTCTCACGCTCCTCGCGGTGAGCCTCGGTCTGCCCTATCTCGTGTTGGCGGCGACGGGTCCGCTCATGCAGGAGTGGTTCCGCCGAACTTCTCCGACCGCGTCGCCCTACCGGCTGTATGCGCTGTCCAACGTCGGCTCGCTCCTCGCGCTGGTCAGCTATCCTTTTTATTTCGAAACGCATTTCACCCGGAAGGCCCAGGCGCAGTTCTGGTCCTGGGGACTGTTGGTCTATGCCGTCGGCTGCGGCTTCTGTGCGTGGCGCGTCTGGCGGCAACCGGCGGTCGAATGGGGGCGTGAGCCGGTGGGGGAGGCGGGTGCGCCCCGCCCAACGGGATGGCAGCGGTTGCTCTGGGTGTGCCTGCCCGCGTGTGCGTCGATTCTGCTCCTCGCGGTGACCAACAAGATGTGCCAGGACGTCGCCGTCATCCCGTTCCTCTGGGTGCTGCCGCTGGCACTCTATCTGGTGTCGTTCATCGTCTGTTTCGACAGCCCGCGCTGGTATTCCCGTTTTTATTACACGCTGGCGCTGGTCGTCGCCATGGTGGCGGTGTGCGTGGCGCTCTTCGAAGGCGCCGACATGCCCATCGTCCGGCAGGTGGTGATTTATACCGCGACGATGTTCGTGGGGTGCATGATTTGCCACGGCGAGCTTTACCACCTGCGGCCGCATCCGCGGCATCTGACGTCATTCTACCTCCTGATCGCGGCGGGCGGTGCGGTGGGCGGGCTCTTTGTCGCGCTGGTCGCGCCGAATGTGTTCAGCAACTTCTACGAACTGCATCTCAGCCTTGCGCTCACGGTGTTGTTGTTGCTGCTGATTTCCGTTGGTGGACGGGCGGCCCTCAGCCCCCTGCGTTGGCGGATTCTTTTCACAGTGCTTGCTCCGGTCGCAACCTACGGACTCGATCGCGCAGTGGTGGCGGGTGTGGATTGGCTCCGCCTGCGCGACACGTCATCGCTCAAGCCGGTGCTGTCCGACTGGGGTCCGGTTGAGAAGTTGCACTGGCTGGTCTGGATCGTAGCCGGCCTCGTGTCGGTGGCTGGATATCTTCGGCATCGACGGCGGGAACGTGCCGTCAACTGGCATGCGATGACATGCGGGCTGCTCGGCGGGGGGCTGGGCGCGCTGGTACTGGCGCTCGGAATGCAGGTCGGCGAGTCTCTGCGCGGCTCGCTCGTCACGGGTCGAAATTTCTACGGGGTGTTGTCGGTGTTCGAATACCTGAAGGAGGATCCGGAGTCGCATTACTACCTGCTGATGCACGGGCGGATCACGCACGGGTTGCAGTTTGCCGCGCCCGGCCGCGCGCAGATGATCACGTCGTACTTTGGCCCCGGCACCGGTCTCGGACTAGCGTTGCGGCAGTTTCCGCGACAGGAGAACCAACGGGTCGGCCTGCTCGGACTCGGCGTCGGCACCGTCACGGCCTATGGCAAAAGGGGAGACTATTATCGGGTTTACGAAATCAACCCGCAGGTGAAGCAAATCGCAGAGAAACCGTTTTCGTATGTCGCCGGGAGCCAGGCCAAGGTGGAAATCGTGATGGGCGACGGCCGCCTCTCGATGGAGAACGAGCCGGCGCAGAATCTGGATTTTATCATCATGGACGCGTTCTCCAGCGATGCGGTTCCGGTGCATCTGCTGACCAAGGAGGCGTTCGAGATCTATCAGCGGCATCTGAAGCCCGACGGGGTGATCCTGGTGAACATTTCCAACCGTTATCTCGACCTTCGGCCCGTCGTGGAAAACGCCGCGCGGGCGTTTGGTTTCCGGACGCACGCGATCAACCACGAGGATGGTGGTGGTGACGATGACGAGGGTGGCTGGTGGCTGTACTCCTCAACGTGGATGATCCTGAGCAAGAATCAGGCGTTCATGGACCGGCCGGCGCTTCTGGCCGCCGCGAGCCCACTGTCGACCGAGAAGAACGATATTCCGCTCTGGACGGACGACTACACGAGCATGTTCAAGATTCTCCAGTAGCTTCCCTATTCGAAGCGCAGCGAATAGAACTTGGTGCGGGAGGCGGAGATTTCCATCCGAACCTTCTTCCCGCGCAGCGAGGAGAGATCGGTTTTCCCGTGCCAGGAAACCGATGCACCCGTCGCGTTGATTTGGATTTCGTCGCAGTCGTTCACGCCGTAGCCGGCGATCTCCTGGCCTGCTTCGGTCTTCAGGCCGACGCGGGCCTCGCCGAGGGCGCCCGTGTCGAGATTGAGCCGCAGGGCGTTACCGTCGACGGTGACGGGCGCGGTCAGCGCGTGGGCACCGGTGGAGGGGAAATCGAGCGAGACATATCCATCGACGCGTTGTACGTACCGATAGATTGCGCCATCGGTGCGCTCGACGCGTCCCGGGGTGTTGCCGTGGGTCGTGCGATAGCCGGTGCCAAACTGCCAGATCTCGTCGCCGCGAATCACCATCCCGGGCCCGAGATAGACCATGTTGGCATTTTCCGAGCCGGCGAATCCGGGGCCCACATAGGTGGAGCGGTCGTAGCGTTGCCAGGTGCGGCCATCACGGCTGGCGATGAACTGAAGTTCCGTGCGACCGTCGTTGCGCAGCTTGGACTTGGTGTCGTGCCGGTAGAACGCGGGAAATCCGACGTACCACTCGGGCGCGAGCGGATAGCGCTGGATCGCGTTGGTGTAGATGTCGGTGTCGGGCGGATCGCGATCGTCACACTGGAGCACGGTCGGCAATTCATCGACGATGAGCGGGTCGCGCTCCGGTTCGTTCTTGAACGCCTTGCCCTTGCCGGTGGAGACGATGCCGAGCGGGCGGTCGATGCGGTCGGCTTCGGTGCGGACGATCTTCCGGCCAAGGCCGAACGGCTTGCTGATGTTCCAGCCGCGGAAGAAAAGCACGTAGCGTCCGAGCTGGGCATCCCAGAACGTGACGTTTTGGGAATCGGCCTCGAACGGAAAGAGCGGCGCGGGATCGCGTTCCCAGTGGTAGCCGTCCGGCGAATGAAACCGATAGGCACCGCCGCCCTTGAAGACGGTGCAGACGTACACGTAACGCTGCCGCGGGTCGGTCGCGTGATCATCGCGGAAAACCGAACCCTCGGAGCTGCCGAGATTGACGCGGTTGTTGGCCTTGCTCCCCTCGAATTCGACCAAGCCAAGTTCAGGCGTTGCCCAATGGATCCCGTCGGTGGATTCGGCGTAAGCGACGCCGCCGGTCTTCGGCGTGTCGCGCACGGAATACCACATCCGAATCTTTCCGCCCTCCTCCAGGACGGAAAGGTAGAACGAGATCATCAATTTCTCCCACGGGCGATCGGGGCGGACGACCAGGTCGCGCCGCAGCGGGGGATTGACGTGCAGCGCGGCGCCGTCCGAGGAAGCCGCGAATGCGGGATCAAGCAGGAGATGCCGCGTGCCCGCAAACGCCGTCAGGGCAGGCACGGCGCAGGCGGCGGCGAGGAGGAGGGTGCGGCGCATATTGGTCAGGAGTCGACGATCAGAAACGGCCGCGAACGCCAAAGCTCAGGATCATGCCCTTGCGGGAATACTCCTGGAGGTGGCTCGGAACGCCGTAGTACCAGCGTTGTGGCTGGTTGAGGAGGTTGTAGGCGTCGCAATAGATTTCGACGGCCGGTTTCAGCGCGTAGCTGAGGCTGAGGGTGGTGTTCTTGAACTCCTGCTTGTAGAGGAGGCGGGCCGCGTTCGTGGAGTAGGTGAAGAGGTACCGGCCGGTGTTGTTGAAGAGATAATTGAGCCGGAACGCCCGATACGAGTAATGGGCGCCGACGTTCCACGAGGTCGGGACGAACTCCGCGAGCGACGCCACGGGTTGGGTCGTCCCGGTGCCGTAGTCGCCGCGCGTGTTGAGCCGGGTGTAGTTGGCAAACATGCCGAAGCTCCGCAGCCACTTTGGACCGAAGTCGAATTGCTGCTGGTAATTCAGTTCGAGGCCGCGGACGCGGGCGTTGCCGCCGTTCAGGTTCGTCGTGATCCCGTAGCCCTCGTATTGGCCGTTGTAGCCGTTGTTGACGCCGGTGCCGACGACGCCGTTCTGGCTGGTGAAGATGAAATGCCTGAGGTCCTTCTGAAAGAGCCCGATCGACGCCTGGCCGAGTTGCTTCATGTAATATTCGAGGCTGAAGTCCCAGTTGTTCGCATTCTGCGGAACCAGATCGGGATTGGCCGTTGTGATGGTCCGGGCGGTGTCGTTGGCGGTCACGATCGGCACCAGATTCGCGAAGGGTGGGCGCGAGACACCCGTCGAGAAACTCGCCCGCGCAATGAGCCGGGGCTGGAGGGCGTAGTTCAGATGGAGGCTCGGCATGACGGATGAATAATCACCCGAGATGGAGCGCGAGACGTATTCCGCGGCGACCCGTGCGAACGGATCGGCGATCGTGGCGAGCGTTCGCGGGATCACCCACGCGGTGCTGTGCAGATTGGTCTGTTCAAAGCGCGCGCCGCCCAGAATCGAAAGTTTCCCCAGCTTCACGTCGCCCATCAGGTAGGCCGCCGAAACGTCTTCCGTGATCGAGTTCGTGCCGATCTTCTTCTGCGACTCACGATAGTAGAGATCCTCGACCCATTGCCTGGGGTTGTCCTTGAGATTTTGGGCGAGCGTGCCGAGGTGGATGAAGGGCACGCCGACGAGACCGAACTCCCCGGTGCGGCGCAGATTGGGATCTAGAAAGGGTGCGAGCGAATCGTCAGCGTTGCCCGCCACGCCGTCCGGCCCGACGTAGGTGAATCGATTATTGTTCCACGTCTTCTGGATGGAGTCCTGGCGGCGGAAGGCCAGACCGTTCTTGAGGTGGGCCGTGACGTCCGTCGGCAGAGTGTAACGTGCGTCCAATTTGGCGGTGTAGACATGGGCGTGCCGGCTGTTGCCGAGCTGCGTCATCAGGTTGCTGCGGTAATTGTTGATATCGTACACGCTTGGCCCGCCCGTCTGTTTGAAGGTCGGGAATTCCCGGCTCCGCGACGAATCCAGCACCCAGCCGACTCCGGAGATCGTGCTGGTGAAATTACCGCCGGTCTTGCCGGCCGTGTCCTGGCCGCTCGTCTGGTCGAGAAACCCAAGCGCCAGGTTGCCGTCGAAGTTGAATTCCCACGGGCCGTGCTTGTGTTCACCCACGACTTGCACGGTGCGCTGGCGTTGGAGCTGGCCGACGCTGTTCTGGATCAACTGGAATTGGGAACCGGCGACCGCCCGGGCCTCGGTGCGGGTGTCGGTGTAACCGGGCAAAATCGCGCCGGTGCCGGTGGGATTGCCGGCGGCGTCCAGGGTGGCGACTGTCTGGGCAGTGAGGATACGCGTCTCGTCGTAGAGGTGTCCGCCGAACGCGACGTAGTCGTTGACGGTGCTCCGGACACTGAGGCGCGTCGCCTCGGAGAACTGGTAGTCGATGCGGGCGCCCATCGTCTTGAGGTGGCGGTTGAAGAAGTAGTCGACGGCGTGGTAGTCCCACATGAAGGCGGGGCTCGCATTGGTCGACTGGTAGTCGCGAATCGTGCGGATGTAGTCACCGACGCTTTCAAAATACACCGCGTTGACCGCGATGCCGAGGTTGCGGTGGCCGCCGAGGACGCTGAAAACGCCTTGGTAGGCGGCGGACGAGTCAGGCTGGATGGGGCGGTCGCGCCGCAGGGGATTGTGCGGCGCGAACGGCGGCGCCCACCGCGCGCCGATGCGGTAGTTGTACTCGCTGTCGCGGTTCGAGCTCAGCGGTGACTTGGTCTTCATGTGCAGCGTGCCGCCGAGCGAGGAGGCGTCCATGTCGGGCGTGATGCCCTTCACCACTTCGAAGGAATCGAACTGGGCGCTGACGTTGGTCGTGAAACGAACCTGGCGGGTCGCGTTGCTCGCCACCGGAGCGAGAATCGCCCCGTCCATCGTCACCGCATTGAGCGCGCCGGCCATGCCGCGCACCGCGACGCCACTGACTTCGTTGTCCTCGCCCACCGAGGCCGTGACCCCGGGCAGGCGCATGAACACTTCGCCGGGATTTTGGTTGGCGATGCTGCCGAACGCATCCGTCGAGGCGGCATTGATCAGGTTGAGCGCGCTGCGCTGGCGCGTGAGGGCGGCGGCGTTGCCCTCGGCCTCGGTCGTCACCTGAAACGTCTCCATCCGGTAGATGGACGACTCAAGTTTGAAGGCGACCGCCGCGCGTTGGCCCGGACTGACCGTTACGGATTTTTGAGCGGAATCCAGTCCGGTGTAGGCGGCGGTGAGTTCGTAGCTGCCCGCCGCTACGTCCGAGAATTCGAAGCGACCGAGGTCGTCGGTCATCGTGGTTTTACCTGTTTGTCCGAGTTCGATTCGGGCGCCCTGAAGGGTCTTGCTGGTGATCGCATGGCTGACGGTGCCGGTGATGCGGCCGGTGGACTGCGCCCAGGCGGGTGCTCCGCCGAGGATCAGCGCCGTCATAACGATCAGCCCGGCGCAAACGCGGCTGAACAAGGCAGGGAGCGTGGCGGTGCGTCGGCCGCTGAAAGGGGACGACGGCGAACGGGAGGAGGGGGATTTCATGATGGCTTGGGTTTTGGCGGAGGAGTGCCTCGAAAACTTGGAGACGCGTGCAGACTGGGGACGGAAGAGATGAGAGGTTTTCTGCGGGGCTGGAACGTTGATCAACTGGTACGGTAGCCGCACCGGGTCGTCCCGTGACGCGGGTGGCGGGATTACCGCGGCTTACGGGAGCAGCGTCCACAACCAGTGGAGAGCGTGGCCGCGGCTGAGGGCGACGGTTGGGTCAAGGTTGGCCGGGAGAACACCGCCCGGGATCAACGACGCAAACTCGGCGGCCGTGATCCAGGGCGCGTCGTTGGATTCGGCGCTTAGGACCATGGCATTAAGACGATCGGGTTCCGTCTCATGCGACGAAGGTTTTCGGAAAGCTTCGGCCCAGAGCGTCGCGGTCGTGCGCTTTAACCGTTCGTTCGCCCGGGCATTGTAATCGTGAAAAAATCCCCGGGTCCCAAAGTACTGCGCGGCGGGTACCCACGGGTCCGGACCGCCCACGTCCACATCGTTGAAGAACGTCACCATGGAGCGACGTTCGCAGAGACCTCGCACAAGACGGTCAGGGTCGAGGTCGGCGAGTGAGGTCTGGCTCTTCCCGGCCAAAGCAACGGCGAGACCTGCGGCCTCACCGGTCTGCATGAAGACTGGCTCCAGTCGCACGGCGTTCCAGCCCACATGGGTGGCTGAGAGGCAGACGGGTACGATCAGGTTTTCCACGCCTTGCGGCAGCAGGCAACGGTACGGCACCTGCCCGGGAAACGACTCCTGATGCAACATCATCTTGCCCTCTTCCAGTCCGCCGGGGACGCGGGCGCGCGTGCAGGAATGGCTGTCGAGATACCATTCGGTCATCGCGATGCTGTCGCGGTGGGTCGGGGCCCGCTGCAGGCCCGGCGCCAGCACCGAATCGTGTTCGGTGAAAATGGTGCGACCCGTGATCCGCCGGGTCTCGCGCACGTAGAGTTCGTACGGCCGGTGGCCGTTGTCGGCGTATTCGTCCTTCGGCAGTCCGAACTCGAGCCACGCGCGCCGCACGATGCCTGGGACGGTGGAGTCATGCTGCAGGAAATACAGCAACCCCATCGTCGTGCTCCAATGTTCGTCCAGGATGCGTTGGCGGGTTTCCCAGTCCGCCTCGACGTACGCCGTCTGCTGGCCGACGAGTTGCGGCCGGTTCCACCCGTACTTGTCGTTGGGCACGCATTCGATTCCGGCGAACGTCTCCAGCGAACGCAGGTAGTAAGGATCGTAGTCGGCCGGCTTCGGCACGGGCAGCCGGTTGGCGGGGTTCGTCGTCAACGTCGTGCGGTAATTGCAGGCCTGGACGGCGCCATCGGCGGCGCCGGTGCTCTCCGGCATGATGACCTGCCAGCCCGAAAAGCGGCGGAGTCGGAGTTCTTTTTGCTGCGCGGCGAGTTGCGCGGCCTCGGGGCTCGGCGCTTCGGCCTTTGGCTGCATGAAGATGATTCCAGCGTGGGGCTCGCCGAACTCCTCCCGGGCTTCGCGGCCGACGCGATACGGCACTCCGGCCAGCGCCGCCACATCGCCCTCATAGGTGCAATCGGCAAACGACCCGGCGGCCACGGTAACGTCGTGACCTCCGGAGGTCGGATGAAATGTCACCGCCTCCACCCGCCGGCCGTTTCGCGTCACCGCCACCGGAACGAGATTCCTCCAAACGGTGATCGCCTTCTCCCGGGCGACGAGGTCGGTCAGGATTTTTTCCGCGACCGACGACTCGAACCGGCCGACCAGGTGGCCGGTCTTCGCCGGGAGACAGTCCCGGTACTGAGGCGAGTCCGCGCCGTAGGTCTCCTTGTAATACGAGACGATCGCGGCGCGCACCTCATCGTAGATCGGCGCGCGATTCCATTCCCACAACGTGTCCCAGACCGCCAGGCCGCTGGCGAGAATCCCGCCGAGATGGCCATGGCGGTTGACCAGCAGCACCGAGACTCCCTCGCGGGCGGCCCGGACAGCACAGGCGATCCCGGCGGGGGTGCCGCCCACGACTACGAGATCATAATGGGCGAAGGAAGAATTGGCGGATACGGCGGGTGACTTCGTCATGCAACGGGTTTTGGAGGGCACGGGGTGGCGGCGGACGCTCTTGATCTTCCTCTTGGGTGGGGCGAAATACGCCGACTTGAAGGGTGTGATGGCTGGGGCGAACGAGGCGTTAACTGACGATTTGGTGGAAATGAGTTCCGTAAATGTGCAACCGGTGGCTCCCTGAGAGAGCCACTTGCCTCCGACCGGGAAACGCCGGCGACGCTTGCGGGCAAATTTCGCTCGCACTATCCGGATCGACGCGGTGAGTGTTCGCCCGTTTCCGCGAGCCATCGTTGTTTGCGGTGCCTCGAACCCTACGACCCCCATGCAACTTCGCACATTCGGCTGGCGCGTTTTCCTTCCCGGGCGGTTGTGGTTGCTGTTGTGGACCGCTCCGGTCTTCGCCCAGGGAAACGTGACCGGAACGATCGAGGGCCGCGTTTTCAATCCGCGGAATGGCGAGTATGTCGAACGGGCGCGCGTCACCGTGGACGGGGCGGGACTTGAGACTTTCACCGATCCGGGTGGCCGATACCGTTTGAGCAATGTCCCGCCCGGCTCCACGCGCGTCAAAGTCTTCTATACCGGCCTCGAAGCTCAGACCAATACGGTTGTCGTCGCCGCGGGCGGGATCGTCCAATTGGATGTGAATCTGGCGGCGACTGAGTCGCGCGGTGCGGCCGACCGGTTGGGCGGGGTGGTGAAGCTGGACCAATTTGTCGTCGCCACGACAAAGGAGATGGACGGTGCCGCGATCGCGATCAACGAACAGCGTTTTGCCTCGAACATCATGAACGTCGTCTCGGCTGACGAGTTCGGCGCAGTGGTCGAGGGAAACGTCGGCGATTTCCTGAAATTCCTCCCGGGCATCACGGTCGACACCGGCGGCGGCGACATGCGCACGCTATCGCTCAACGGTGTGCCATCGAACAACGTGCCGGTCACCGTCGGCGGCTTCTCCCTGGCGAGCGCCGCCTCGTCGGGGACCTCGCGTCAGGTCGAACTCGAGCAGGTCTCCGTGAACAACATCGCCCGCTTCGAGGTGGTGCATTCGCCCACGCCCGAGTCGCAGGGTTCGGCGCTCGCCGGTTCGGTGAACATGGTTCCACGCAGCGCGTTCGAGCGCTCGCGCCCAGTCTTCAATGGCAGCGTGTTTTTGATGATGAAGGACAACTACAAGAGCCTGCGCGAGACGCCCGGTCCGCGCGCGGTTCCCACGCACAAGATCAAGCCCGGCTACGATTTTTCCTGGGTGGTTCCGGTCAACAAGCGCTTCGGCTTCACCGTCTCCAGCGCCTACAGCGACCAGTACACGAGCGAGGATTTCTCGCAGAACAACTGGCGGGCCGGCGGCGCCACCACCACCGGCCTCACCGCCACGACCAACACGACGCAGTATCCGGACAGTACGTTCGGCAAACCGTACCTCACCGACTACGCGGTGCAGGACGCGAACAAGTTCAGCAAGCGCACCTCGTTTGGACTCACCCTCGACTACAAACTCGGACCCAACGACCTCGTTTCCCTTTCGTTCCAATGGGCGCTCTTCGACGCCGAACTCAGCAATCGCAAGCTGACGTTTCTCGTGCAACGCGTGGCGCCGACGGGTTTCTCCGACAATTACACCCACGGGGAGGCGGGACGCGGCGAGATCCAGCTCAACAACTCGGGGATGCGGCAGAAGTCCGGCACCACCTACATGCCGACGCTCTCCTACCGCCACGACGGCACGATCTGGAAGGCCGAGGGTGGCCTCGGGCACTCGCATGCGAGCAACCACTATCGCGACTCGTACCGCGGCTTCTTCAACAACTCGCTCGCGCGTCGCTCCGGCGTGACGGTCAACTTTGACGACATCTTCTACCTGCGCCCCGGCCGGATTTCCGTCACCGACGCCGCCGGTGCCCCGGTTGATCCCTACAATCTCGCCAGTTACTCACTCAGCACGGCCAGCAACGGCGAGCAGGAGTCCAGCGACCTCAAGCGCAGCGTCTTTGGCAACCTCCGTCGGGACTTCATGCCCCGCGGCATCCCGCTTTCGATCAAGGCCGGAGTGGACGTGCGCGAGTCCGTGCGCGACATCCGCAAGTATTCGCCGTCGTGGAACTACGTCGGCCCGGACGGGCGCACGAGCACCACGCCGGTGGGCAGCGACGACAGCGCCGCGGGCGTCCTCGACGGGATTTTTTCGCAGCGTTACGCGCCCTTCGGCTTCCCGCAGGTCCAGTGGGTAAGCCAGGAAAAGCTGTGGGGCCTCTACCAGGCGCATCCGGAGTATTTTGCGATCAACTCCGCCAACAGCGCGTACCGTTCGCTCATCGATCAGTCCAAGTTTGCGCGGGAAATCATCTCCGCCGCCTACCTGCGCGGTGACCTCGCATTCTTCGACCGCCGACTGAAATTCGTCGGTGGACTCCGTGCCGAGCAGACGAACCTCACCGCCTCAGGCCCGCTGACCGATCCGACGCTCGACTACCGGCGCGACGCCGGCGGCAACGTCGTCCACCAACGCGACGCCAACGGCAACCTCATCCTCGGCGCCAACCGGCTCCCGCTGCCCGTTCTGATCGTGCCGACCAACGCTGGCGTTCCGTATTCCCAGCTCACCTACATCGACCGGGGGCAGCATGCCGAGAAGGAATACCTGCGCCTCTTCCCGAACCTCAACGCGAGCTATAACCTCCGGGAGAACCTCATTGCGCGCCTCTCATGGTACACCTCGATCGGACGCCCCGACTACAACCAGTACACCGGAGGCCTCACGTTGCCTGACACCGAGCTGCCGCCGTCGACCGGCAACCGGATTTCGGTCAACAACGTCGGGATCAAGCCGTGGAGTGCGCGCACGACGAAGGTCCGCCTCGAATATTACTTTGAAGGCGTCGGCCAGGCGTCGGTGGGCGCCTACCGCCGGGATTTCGAAAACTTCTTCGGCAGCGTGACGCTTCCGGTCACCCCCGAATTCCTGAGTCTGTACAACCTCGATCCCGACGTCTATGGCGGCTACGACGTGCAGACGAATCACAATCTTTCGCGCACGGTTCGCATGGAAGGCCTGGAGTTCGACTACAAGCAGGCGCTGACCTTTCTGCCCCAATGGGCCCGCGGCGTGCAGGTCTTTGCCAACGCGAGCGCGCAACGCGCCACCGGCGAGGCGTCGGACAATTTCAGCGGCTATGTCCCGCGCAGCGGAAGCTGGGGTGTGAGCCTCAACCGCTCGAAATACACCCTGAAGGCCAATTGGAACTACCGCGGGCGCCGCCGGCTGGGCGTGCTCACCGGTCGCGGGCTTGAGCCCGGCACCTATGAGTGGGACGCGAAACGGCTCTCGATCGACGTCTACGGCGAATACCGCCTGAACCGGCGCTTCGCGGCGTTCGCCAGCCTGCGCAATGTCAATGGGGCAAACCTGGACGTGAAGCGCTTTGGGCCGAGCACGCCGGCGATCGCGAGGTTTCGCCAGCGCCAGGACTACGGCTCCGCTTGGATCTTCGGACTGCGGGGCACGTTGTAATCGCAACGTTCCTTTCGCTCGCCGAAGAGTGGACGGCAGGGCGGTCAAGCCACGCGCATCCTCCGCCAATTGACGCGGTGTTTCGCGGCGGACCGGGAGTATCTTTCAGCCATGCACCATCCTGTGCACATCGATATCGCGCAGTATCCGCGCCACGTGCGCTGGTTCATGGGAGTCGCCTGGCTCCTCATCGTGGTGAAGTGCGTGCTCGTCTGGTGGGCGATGGCCCGCTGGCACGTGCCGTATCACCCGATGTGGATTGTCGCGCCGACCCTCGTGTTTGCAGCGCTCGCCTCGGTACTCTGGCTCACGCACCACGAAGACTGACGCCTGCGGGCGGGTTCGCGGTTGGTGCGGCGCGCCCGGCGGCGTGGCCTCCGGGTGCGTGGGGCGTTGCGTCCAACGGGCGGGCGTCTCTGTTACGTTTGTGCGACGACCGGTATTTATGTTGAGCGTTCGTGGGGAGGGCTTGAACTGAAGGTAGGTCAGGTTCGTTATTTGATTCCCGCCCGGTTCAACCCCCTTTCCGGCTCCTTTTCCTTCCCATGATCACGACCACCCTGTTCGGCCTCATCTTCGGCGTCGGTCTCGCGGCGCTTCTCACCCTGCTGTTTGGCGTCTATACGATCGGCCCCACGGAGCGCGGCGTGCTCACGACCTTTGGGCGAGCCCAGCGGACGACCGGCACGACCGCCGACGACCCGCAGCTCGGCGCGCTGCTCACGGCAGAGGAAAAATCCCGATACGACTATCCCAACGTCCGAGTCATTCCGCCCGGCGGGCCTTACTTTAAATGGCCGTGGCAACGTCTCTACAAAGTGGATATGACGATCCGGACGGTCGACATCACCTGGGACCCTGAGATCAAGCAGGACTCCATCGAGGCCGTGACCAAGGACAACCTGACGGTCCAGATTTCCGGGCAGATCCGCTGGAAACCCTGCGAGCGCAACCTCTACGCCTACCTCTTCGGCATCTCGCATCCGGCGGCGCACGTCGTCGGCTACTTCATCTCGGTTCTGCGCGACCGGGTGGCGACCTTCCACGGCGAGGCGGCCGAGGGATCGGTCGAAGGCGTGTCGATCAACGACCTCCGCCGGAATCTCTCCCTTATCAACAGTTTCATGGAGGAAGCGTGCCGCAAGACCGCGGCCCGTTACGGGATCGACCTCGACGCCGCGCTCATCACCAACATCGATCCTCCCAGCGACGTCGACGAAGCCCTCGCCTCGATCAACACGACGCAGAACCAGGTGGCCGCCTCGATCAGCCAGGCCAAGGCCGATGCCGACCAGAAATTAAAAATGGCCGAGCAGGCGGTGCAAATTGCCGAGAACCGCGCGCAGGCCGAGGCGTCGCCCATTCTGGAACTCGGCAAGATTCTCGCCGGCATGCACACCGAGGGCGGCAAGGCCGCGCTCGACAGTTACCTCCGCAACGCGAGCCTTCCTCTCCGGGAAAAAGCCGCGCAGACCGTCCTTAAACTCTGACGCCACCCGCCATGTCCCCTTTCTTCGGCTCCCTCCTCGTCGGCTTCATCGGTACGTTCCTGGCCGTACCCGTCGTGCTCGGTATCGGCCGTCTGTTTCAACTCTGGCGCGTGCTGCCGGAACGAACCGTGCTCGTCTACACCTTCTTCGGCAAGGTCGTCGGTCAGGTGGAGGAGGCCGGTCTCTTCTTCCCCATCGCCCACTTTGGTCCGAAGGCGCTCCTCTTTCCCTTCTTCGGGAAAGCCTACACTGTGCGCACGGTCATTCACCAGGCGTACCTTCGCAACCAGCTGGTCAATTCGGAGGAGGGCGCCCCGATGGGTGTCGGTATTTGGTTCGAGATGTTCGTGCGCGAACCGAAGGCGTATCTGTTTCAAAACTCCGATCCCATCGGCTCGCTTAAGGCCAACGTCGCCACCGCCGTCGTGAAACAGCTCTCCAATCTCCGGCTTGAGGTTCTCCTCGAAAATCGCGACGCCCTCTCCCGCAAGGTGCGGGAGGAAGTCTCGCCGACCTCCTCGCAATGGGGCTTCAGCCTCGGGTCCACCTATATCCGCAAGGTGGCCTTCCGCGACAAGGGCATGATCGCCGAGATCCAGCGCAAGGTCGTCAACCGCCTGCGCCAGGTCACCGCGGCCATGCGCCAGGCTGGAGAGAACGAAGTCGCGATCATCCACTCCGCCGCTGACAACAAGGCGTCGCAACGTCTCGGTCAGGCGCAGGCGGTCCGCCCTCAGGTCGTCGGCCGCGCCCTCGCCGAAATCCAGCGCACCCCTGAAGTCGCGGCGGCGCTCTTCACGCTGCTCGACATCCAGGCGACCCTGAAGAGTCCGGGGAAGATCGTGCTGACCAGCGGCGATTCGACCGGACTGCTGCTGAATAGTTGAAATCCGGCCGGACTCGGCCAGACGTGACCGTGCCGCCCGGTCGTGGCGGGACCTTGTTGTCGCATCCCCCCAATCATGAAACCCAAATCCGTCTTCCTTGCCGAAAACAGCAACCACGAGATCGAGGAGTTCCTCAAATCTCACCACACGCTCTACGTTCCGGTGGGGGCGATGGAGCAGCACGGGCCGCATTCCGCGATCGGCACGGATATTTTCCTCCCGCAGGAAATCGCCCGGCGGATCTGTGTCCGGCAGGGCAACGCGCTCGTCGCCCCGCCGTTGACGTACACTCTCTCGTATCCGCACCGGGGATTCACCAGCGAGTTCAGCCTCAGCATCGAGACCTTCATGGCCGTCGTCCGGGACCTGGCCCTGTCGTTCGCGAAGGCGGGCTTCAAGCGCATCGTTTTCCTCAACGGACACTACGACAACACCTACGCCCTGGCCTACGCCTGCGCGCAGGTGGCGGAGAAGATGCCGGAAGGGGCGAAGGCGTTTCCGTTCAACTACTGGGATGGCCTGACGCAGGAGCAGTGGGGAAAGATGAGCGAAGGCGGCAAAGGCATGCACGCCGGCGAGAGCGAGGTCTCGATGCTGCTCGCGATCAATCCCGCGCTGGTCGACATGGAGCGGGCCAATGCGGAGTTCCCGAACTTTCCGGAGACGATCACCAAGTCACCCGCGTTGCACACCGCGTTCTTCTTCTCCTCGCCCGGCAGCGTGTACCGCATGTCGAAGACCGGCACGTGGGGTGATGCCACCAAGGCGACTGCGGCCAAAGGGGAAGAGATCCTCGAGGCCGGCGTCCAGTCTGTGATCAATCTGATGCTCGACATCGAAAAAACCTTCCGCGAGCTGACGATTCGGTAGCTGCGGGAATGGGATGATGGCGGTGGTGCGTGTGATCGCGTGAACCGGTGGCGGTGGTTTGTGGACCGGCGTGAACAATAAATGCGCCGTTTCTTGCAAACGGGGCGCGGCCAAGCCCGGCGCAACCCGATAGCATCTCTCGGGCACCCGGAGTGAACCTCCTTCGGGCGGGCCCCGCGTCGTCGTTCCATCCCCAACCCCTCATGAGCTGTTTTCGACTCCTCGGCCGGCTTCTCCTGTTCCTCGGCGCCTTGGTCCCGGCGGAAGCCGCCCGGTCGTTTCTCTGCTGCGATTATCCAGGCGGCCGGGTGTGCCTCGTGTCTGCTGACGGCAAGGTGGAATGGGAGTATGTCTGCAAGGGCCCGCAGGACTGCTGGTCGCTGCCCAATGGCAACGTCCTGTTTTGCTTCCGCACCGGCGCGCTCGAGGTCACGCGCGACAAGCAGGTCGTGTGGGAATACAAGGCGCCGGTCGGTGTCCCGGTTGAAGTTCACTCGTGCCAGCCGCTCCCGGACGGACGCGTGCTCCTGGTCGAATGTGGCACGAGCCGAATCATCGAAGTGGATCGGGCGGGAAAAATCGCCAAGGAAATCAAGCTGGTCACGACGCCGGAGATCAAGGTGCACGTCCAGTTTCGCGGCACCCGCAAGCTGCCGAACGGACACTACCTCGTCTGCTTCACGGGCGAGCGCAAGGTCGTGGAACTCGACGGCGCGGGCAAGGTGGTGCGCACGATCCCGGTGGCCGGCGACCCGCACGAGGTCGTGCCACTGCCGAACCGCCATCTGCTCATCGCGTGCGGCGATGGCCACAAGGTCGTCGAGGTCGACGCGCAGGCCAAGGTTGTGTGGGAGCTCAACGAGAACGACCTTCCCGGACACCCGCTCCGTCTGATGGCGGGCTGCCAGCGTCTCCCCAATGGCAATACGGTGTTCTGCAATTACCTCGGGCACGGTCATCTGGGCACCCAGCCCCAGGTCTTTGAGATCACGCGGGACAAACGCGTCGTGTGGTCGTTCGCCGACCACGCGCAATTCAAGAGCATCAACCAAATCCAGGTGCTCGACGTGAGCGGCGATGTCACGCGCGGCGAGATTCTGCGCTGATTCCCCTGCGCCCGGTGCCGCGAAAACACTCATGCCCATGGACCCCGAATTCACTGCTGAATCCGCCCGCCCGACTTCGCGCCGTGAGTTTCTGAAACGCTCCGCTGGACTGACCGCCGCGCTGGGCGGACTTGAGCTTGTACGCAACGCCCACGCCGCCGGCAGCGACCGGATCCGCGTCGGCTTGATCGGTTGTGGCAACCGCGGCACGGCCGCCGCGATGAACGCTCTCGACGCTGATCCGGGAGTGCATCTGGTGGCGGTCGCGGACCTTTTCGCCGACCGGCTCGCGGCCTCGCTCGAAAAAATCAAAGCACATTGTCCGGAGCGCACCGTCGTCGACCGCGACCACCAGTTCACCGGGTTCGACGGGTACCGGAACGTGATTGCCGCGTGCGACGTGGTCCTGATCGCGTGTGCCTCGCGCTTTCACCCCCAGTACCTGCGGGCGGGAATCGACGCGGGAAAGCATGTCTTCGTCGAGAAGCCCCACGGCATCGATCCGGTTGGCGTGCGCGCGACGCAGGAGGCGAGCGAACTCGCGCGTACCAAGGGACTGAGCGTTGTCTCTGGTTTGCACAACCGCTTCGATCTCGGCGTGCGCGAAACGATCCAGCGCATTCACGACGGTGCGATCGGTGACATCGTCTCGATGGAGGTGAACTTCCTCCGGGCGCCGTACGTGCTCGTGGAGCGGCAGCCGGGGTGGAGCGAAATCGAATTCCAGTACCGGAATTGGTATCACTTCTCCTGGCTCTCGGGCGACGATGTGATCCAGTCGCTGGTGCACAGCGTCGACAAGGCCTGCTGGGCGATGCGCGAGGAACCGCCGCTGAAGGCGCACGGTTTCGGCGGGCGCGCGACTTCGTTCGGACCGGTTTACGGCGACATGTTCGACCACCACGCGGTCGTCTACGAATACGCCAAGGGTGCCCGGCTCTACGCGTTTTGCCGGACGCAAAAGGAATGCCACGAAGGCATCTCCGATTATATCTTCGGCACGAAGGGCCGGGCTTCGCTGCGCAACTATGCGATCACCGGTGAGGTGAACTGGAACTACCAGGGTCCGCGGCCGGTGCCCTACCTGCGCGAGCAGCAGGAGTTCTTCGCCGGGATCCGCGCCGGCCGGCCGTTGAACTCCGGTGCCTATATGGCCAACAGCACGATGGTCGCCGTGCTCGGACAAATCGTCTGCTATTCCGGACGACAGCTAGGTTGGAAAAAGGCCGCCGCGTCCGACTTCGCCTTTCCGCCGGACGGGGAAGTCGGTTTCAACACGGTTTCGCCGGTGCAGCCGGGGCCGGATGGCCAGTATCCGATCGCGATTCCGGGCAAAACGAAGCTCGTCGCGGGAACATGATCGCACTGTTCTTCCGATCGGTCGCGACCGGAGTGCGGCGTAGGACGGCGGTGCGCCGGTGCCGGTGGCTGGCGTTCGCGTTTTCGGCGGCGAGTGTGTTTGCCGCGCCGGCGGACAATCGGTCTACGGCGTATCCGTACGCCGGTCCACCCGCGGCGGTGGCCAAACCGTTGCAGGTGTTGCTGCTCACCGGCGCTGATCATCCGGCGCATGCCTGGCGACAGACGACGCCGGTCATCGTGACCGCACTTCACCAGGATCCGAGAGTGGAGGTGCGCGTCGTCGAGGATGCGCACTTCCTCGATTCGACGGCGCTCGCCCGCTACCACGTGGTCGTCCTACACTACATGAACTGGCGGACGCCGGCTCCCGGACCGGCGGCGCAGACGAATTTGCAACGCTTCGTGGAAGCCGGCGGCGGCCTGGTGCTCGTGCATTTTGCGTGTGGGGCGTGGCAGGAGTGGCCGCCCTTCGCGGGGCTCGCCGGACGCGTGTGGGATCCGCAACGTCGCGCCCACGACCCGCGCGGCTCCTTCCGCGTGGAAATCGCTTCGCCGGAACATCCGATCACCCGCGGCCTGGCCTCGTTCGATACCGACGACGAACTCTACACGTGTCTCGCCGGCGACTCCCCGATTGAAGTGCTCGCGACCGCCAAATCCAAGGTTGACCAGCAGGTTTATCCTATGGCGTTTGTACTCCGAGTCGGAAGGGGACGGGTTTTCCATTCGACGCTGGGGCACGACGTGAAGGCCCTGAACCCATCGACGCTTGAGTTGTTTCGCCGCGGTGTTGCGTGGACCGCCGGGCAGTCCCCCACGCCGTAGGCATGCACCGGGTGACGGAGACAAAAAAGCAACCCCGGCGTCTGCCATCCCCCGCCATCGCATGAAACGTCTGCTCTTTCTCGCGCTATGGACCTTTGCCGCGGTCGCTGCGCAGGCCGCGGGGACGGGGGCGCGTCCGCCGAACATCATTTTGATCCTCGCGGACGATCAGGGCTACGGCGACCTGGGGTGTCACGGTCATCCGTGTCTGAAGACGCCCGCCTTGGATGCCCTGCATCGCGAGAGCGTGCGGCTGACGAATTTTCACATGGATCCGACCTGTGCGCCGACCCGCGCGGCGTTGCTGACGGGCAAGTATGCGACGCGAGTGGGAGTCTGGCACACGTTGCAGGGGCGTTCGATCCTGCGTCGGGAGGAGACGACGATGGCGGAGCTCCTGCGCGCGGGTGGATATCGCACCGGCATTTTCGGAAAATGGCATTTGGGCGACAATTATCCCTACCGCCCGGAGGACCGCGGATTCCAGGAGGTGGTGATTCACGGCGGCGCGGGGGTGGGGCAAAATCCCGACTACTGGGGCAACACCTACTTCGACGATCACTACCGCCGAAATGGGAGGTGGGAGAAATTCGACGGGTACTGCACCGATGTCTGGTTTCGCGAAGCCACCCGCTTCATCGATCGAAATCAAGCGGCTCCGTTTTTCTGCTACGTGCCGCTCAACGCCCCGCATTTCTGGCACCGGGCGCCGGAAAAGTACGTGAAGCCCTATCTCGCCCTCGGCATGGATCCGGACCGGGCGCTCTACTTTGGCATGATTGCGTGCATCGACGAAAACGTCGGACGGTTGCGGGAGCGCCTCGCGGAACTCGGGTTGCAGGACAACACGCTGCTCATCTATTCGAGCGACAACGGCCCGATGCCGAGCAAGGAGTCGCCCTTCTCGTTCAATGCCGGGATGCGCGGAGCCAAGGGCGGACCCTACGAGAATGGTCATCGGCTGCCGTGTTTTCTGTCCTGGCCGGCGGGCGGGATCTCTGGCGGACGCGACGTTCCCCAACTCACCGCCCATTTCGACCTGCTCCCCACGCTGCTGGAGTTGTGCGGCCTTCCTGCGCCCGCCCGCATCGCCTTCGATGGGCGCAGCCTCGCGCCGTTGTTGCGCGGACCAAAACCGGAGTGGCGCGAGCGCACCTTGATCGTGCACAATCCGCGCGTGGAACGCCCGCAAAAGTGGCTTCGTTCCGCCGTCATGTCCGAGCGGTGGCGCCTCGTGAATGGCCGGGAGCTGTACGACCTCCGGGCTGATCCCGGTCAGAAACACGATGTGGCGGCCACCGAGGCAGACGTCGTGCAGCGACTGCGGTTGGAGTACGAGAAATGGTGGGACGCCCTCACGCCGCGCTTCGATGAGTCGGCCGAACTCTCGATCGGCGCACCAGAGGAGAATCCGGTCAAACTCACGTGTCACGACTGGCACTCGGTCCGTGCCCGCGAACTCGCGACGTGGAATCCGCAGGTCATCCTCGACCGGGAGCAGGACAATGGCTGGTGGACGCTCCGTGTGGAGCGCGCCGGGACCTACACGTTTCGCCTGCAGGACCTGCCGGATGAAGCCCCCGGGGACAAACGCCTGCAGGCGGTGCGGGCACGATTGAAGATTGGCGGCTTGGATTTGCAGGAAGCCGTCGGCTCCGGCGCGACCTCCGTGATGTTCACCGCGACGTTGCCCGCGGGTCCCGCGCGCATGGACACCTGGTTGATCAAGGACGACGGTGCGATGCGCGGAGCACCGTTTGTGTATGTGGAATGGACGGGACCGGAACAGCGGTGAGCGGATGGATGGAGGGCAAATTTGCCCCGGATAGTCAGTGGCTTTGGCGGCTATTCATCAGCCTCGCTCTTCACGACGAACGGGAGGAGTATTTAACGTGGAACCGATCGGCGCCGAAGCTGCCACATCAGGCGCAACCAACGAAAAATCTACAGCCACGACGAAACGATGATGTCTACGTCACCATGACGAATCTGATCAGCGAACGCCCAGAAAACCACCAGCTGGCCTCCTCATGATCCGCGGGGCAAAATTCTTCGTGAAGGGCTGCGACGGCGCCGCGTGCGGGCCGTTCCGCTGGACTGCGGTCCGCGAGTGGGTGGCGGTCGGCTATTTTACGGCCGATGATGTCGTGAGGCTCGCCGATGTGACGGAGTGGACCGCCATTGGGGGCATTCCAGAGTTGATGGCGACGCCGCCAGGCAATGAAACGAACGAGGCGCTCACGGCGCTCCGGCGTCGGGCCAGTGAAAAGAAACCCATCGCGCCGCGGACCGAAGCCTATCTCAAACGTCTGGGGTGTCCGGTCCGACCGGAACGGCTGAATCCTTACACGGCGTTTCTTTGGGTCCGGACCATGGAGGAATTCCATCCGCAACAGGCGGACGCCAACGAGCGATGGGCTGCCGGGGAAGCCTCGAACGACCGTGCTCACTCGGCGACGGAAAACGACGCCACGCCGGCGCAGATCGAAAGCCTCCGCGCCAAGGGAATTGCCGTGCCGGTCGGCTTGACCCGGCTGCAGGCGCAGCGGCTGATTTCCGGTCCACCCACCGAGGGCCAGCTTAGGCGAATTCAGTTCTATGGAATCCCGCTGCCGGAAGGCGCGGGCAAGGATGAGGCGTCGGATTTGATCGACCGGCACATCCGCGAAAATTGGGACTCCGAAGAAGCCTACCAGGCGTCGCGCCGGAAAATTGAATCCGAGTGGGGTGACGGGAAAAAGACTGGCCCGGTCTTGAAGCTTCGTCCCGCGCCGCCGGCGGCCGATGCCAAGTTCGCCGCACCTTCCACGGTGCGTCAGGGTCCTCCAGCCGCACCGCCGGCTCATCGCAGTGTTGGGCCGCGTCCCACGCGCCGAACTCCCTCGAGAGCAATCATCATCTCCTGCTTGCTGGGTATGGTTGTCCTCGTGGCGGCCTGGGCGATCATGAGAAAACGGACGGGTGCCGATTCGAATCAAGCGGCGTTGGGATCCGCGAACCCAGCCGGGCGGGAAGCCGTGACGGCCGAGATCAATGTCGCCCGTTCGGTGACTGTGCTGGAGGCGCCGAATCGGAAGCTGGCGGAGCAACTCCGCGGGGTGGTCGTGGCTCTGCCGCTCACGGGAATCATGGGTGGCGCGGAACCACGTGCGCTGATCGACGGCCGGATGTACCGCGTCGGCGATGCGGTCGACCGGCCGCGCGGGGTTGTGATCCTGCAGATTGATTCTGACAAAAACACGGTGGTTTTTGGCGATGGCGCCGGCAGCATTGTGCGTCGTTTGCTCGAGTGAGCATGTGTGCCGTGAGGGTGCCGCTCGGTGGGTTACGGCGCTGAGATTTCCCCCGTTCCCGGCGCGATTTCCACGGATGAGGCGTGCGGTCGGGAGACGTTTGTGCAAAGCAGTGCGGTATGAGCCGACTCCTGATTCGCGCCGCTCTTGCCCTCATGTTGACGATCCCCGTTTGGGCGCAGCTGGACCTCGCCCCACTGGCCGCCGAATACCGCGCGGCCGAGGCAGCGTCCAAAGGCGGGTGGGGCGAGTCCGCCAGCGCGGACTCCGGGACGCTGGGTTGGGGTGAAGGCGCACTGCTACAGGACTACGCCGCGATGTGGGAAGCGACGGCCGATGTCTACTGGCTGGAAAAAATCGCGCGGCATTTTGACCGCATCATGGCGAATGCGTCGGACCCCGATGGCGACGGCTTCCTGAGCTGGCAGACGAAGAGCTACTCCTCGGCGGTCGCGTTTGCCGAGCGTCTCTCCAACGTCTCGGATGCGAAGATCGCTCCGGAACAGCAGAAAAACACCAACGGCGCCGCCGCGGCGAAATGCGAAGGACACACCTACCTGATTGAGTTTCAGACGGGGCCAGCGCACTTCCGCATCCGGGATCGCAACAGCGGCCGCGTTCTCGCGGACAACGTGGCGTATCAGAGCGGGGCGAAGATCACCCAGATTGAGCCGTTCCGTTTTTCGATTTCGGGCCAGCCGCACCAGGGGGACCGTTTTCTCATCCGCACGATTGCGCCCGAAGCGCTGGAGTACGCGGTGCACCAGGGCATGTTCGTCTACCCGGTGGCGGTGTTCATCGAGGCGGTGAAGACGCGGCCGGCCCTGCAGCCGAAATTCGGGGCGGATGCGGAGCGCTTCCTGGCGTTTGTGCTCCGGCACGTGTTTGAGAAGAACGAGGAGGACTGGCTCGATTTGGGAGAGTCGGGTGGTTACCGCTTCATGCCGCGGATCACGGATCGCATGCCGAATCGGATCATGCCGCACAACCAGTATGCCACGCTTGCGCGGACCTGGCTGGTGTTGAAGGACGTGCCCGGGGTGCCTCCGCTCGTCGGCCGCCGGGCCGCTCAGATGGTGCGATTCTTCCACGATCATCTCGAACTTGACGCCGCGCACGACGCCTATCGCTGGTACTACTCCGATTGGATCGAATACGGCCAGACGCAGCGTTCGCGCTTCGAGGACACTAGCCACGCCTGTCTCAATGTCTGCCTGGCGATCGAGGCGTCACGGCGGGGTGTGCTCTTCAATGACGCGGAGCTGCGACGGATCGCCAACACGTGGCTCGCGGTGATGTGGAACCAGGATTCGGCGAATCCGCAGATGGCGGCGGCGGTCGACGGCCGCAAGCCGTACACGTTTTCCGCGCTGACGTCCGGTTGGACGCAACTTTCGCAATGGGACCGAAGGGTCTACGAGCTGGCCGGGAAGGCCTTTCAGGCCGGGGAAAAGAAAAAGCGCTGGCAGCATATTCCGGAACTCCTGCTGAGTGCCAAGCGGGCGGGCGTGCTGACGCCGTAGCCCGGAAATTTCATTCTCAGCCTAACGACGGCGCAGAAACACGCGTTTTGGAAACGCCGCCTGCGCTCGGAACCTGGTGTGTTTCCGGGCTATTATCCGAGAACGGAGAGGGGGCGTTGATGCATCGACTCAACGCGATGCCCTTGCTTTCGCTGCTGCCGCAACTCATGCCTGACCCTTGCCCAAGACATCCGCTCCTTCGCTCCGCCCCACGATCCTGACGGTGGATGATGCCAAGGCCGTGCGCCGCCTCGCCCAGCAGGCGCTCCGCGATTTTGACTGCGAGGTGAGTGAGGCTGACAACGGGTTCAAGGCCCTATTCGCCATGGAGCGGACCTTGCCCGATCTCATCCTCCTCGACGTCAACATGCCCACGATGGGTGGGCTGGAAATGCTCACCCTGCTTCGTTCCAAACCGGAGTTGAAGGAGATCCCGGTCATCATGCTGACCTCGCCGGCCGATCACGCCGTCAGCGCCCAACTCGCGGCACTGGGCGTCAGCGACACCCTGATGAAGCCGTTCACTCCCGCGGAGCTGATCGAAAAAATCAGCCGCGTGCTCGACCTGAAACGGCTGCATTCGTGAGTCGAGGCCCGATTACGCTGCACCATGCCTGACCCCAAATCTCCGTTGCCGCCCGACGGGGGCCTGGCGAACGAGCCGCCCTTGCGCGTGCGGCGTCCGCGCTACGCTGGACGAAATCCTCGCCGCTTCGCGGACAAATACAAGGAGCTCGATCCGGCGCGCTATGCCGCCGATGTGACCAAGGTGCTCGCTGCGGGTAAGACTCCCGCCGGCAGCCACCGACCGATCATGGTGGCTGAAATTCTCGAGGTGCTCGCCCTCCAACCCGGGGAAATCGCCGCGGATTGCACCCTCGGGTACGGCGGGCACGCCCGGGAATTGCTGGCACGCGTCGCCCCGGGCGGCCGGCTCATCGGGCTGGATGTCGATTCAGTCGAGCTCCCCAAGACCGTCGCGCGGTTGGGTGCCGCCGGGTGGGACGCGACTGCTTTTACGGCCGTCCATTCCAATTTTGCCGGGCTGTCGCGGGTGCTGGCGAAGCTCGATCTCGACGGCGTCGATGCCGTCCTCGCTGATCTCGGCGTTTCCTCGATGCAACTCGACGACCCGGCGCGCGGTT
Source organism: Opitutia bacterium (assembly GCA_947474365.1). GTDB lineage: Bacteria > Verrucomicrobiota > Verrucomicrobiia > Opitutales > Opitutaceae > ER46. The sequence continues at coordinate 50,996 of CANJIU010000054.1, forward strand.
TCACGTTCAAGACCGACAGCCCGCTCGATCTGCGCCTGAACCCGGCGCGTGCGCCGTCCGCCACGGAGTGGCTTGCGCGGGTGTCCGTCGCGAGTCTGGCCATTGCGCTCACGGAAAACTCCGACGAACCTCACGCCGACCTGCTCGCCCGCGAACTCATCGTGTGCCGCGGCCAGACGCCGTTCACGCGGACTCGGCAGCTCGCCGATGCGATCCGAAGCATTCTACAAACGCACACGCCGCGGCACGACCCGGAGAGCGCCGACGACTGTGTGCGCCGTGTGTTTCAGGCGATTCGGATCGCGGTGAACGACGAATTCGGCGCGCTCGATCAGTTCCTGCGCCAGTTGCCCTCCTGCCTGAGGGCCGGCGGACGCGTGGCGATTCTCACGTTTCATTCCGGTGAGGACCGTCGGGTGAAGCACGCCTTCCGCGAAGGCTGCCGCACGGGCGTGTATGCCGCGGCGAGCGAAGAAATCAGCCGGGCCGGCCCGGAAGAACGGTGGGCCAACCCGCGCAGCACCTCGGCAAAACTCCGCTGGGCGGTGCGAGCGTGAACCACCCCAGGTAAACGGGGTCCGAGCGGTCAGCGTCGCGCAAGCCCGCGGCTTGAACCGCCGTTGGGATTACGCCTCGCCGGCGTCCGACTGAATGCCTCGAATCGACCTCAGAATCGCACCGTCACGTTGGCGTCGACCTGCAGGGGGACGACGTAGCTGTAGCGGTAGACGTTCTGACCGTTGGCCATCGTGGTGTAGCTCGTCTTGCGCAGCCGGCCGTTCTCAAGGTCGACGATGTTGCGAAAACCGAGTCGCACCCGCGTCGTGCGGTTCCAAATCTTCTGATCGCGCATCACGTAGCCGTTCACCAGGTGCGTGGCGCCACCGCCGAGCTGCTGGCCGTTGGTGATGCCAAACAGGTAGTCGTCGCGCCAGCTGCCGTTGACGCCGACGCGCACGCCGCGGAGCGGCAGCCAGACGTCGCGCGCGAAACCGTAGTCGACGATCCAGCTGGCGGACCAGAGCGAGGCGCGCGCTCCCGTCGGCTTTGTATTAACGTCGAGTGAGTCGAGGAGGTTCTTCGCCTCGTTGAGCAGGGCGGGACTCTCGTTGCCGCGTTTGACCGCCGCCTCGTAGTAGCCGCGGAACGAGGAGAGGTCGGGCTGGCCCAGCACCTGGGTGCGCGCGAGTGTGAAACGCAGTTGCAGGCCCTTCGTCGGACGCAGCGTGAGCGTCATGTCGGCTCCCTTGGAATTCTCGGTCGACTTGTAGTAACGCGCTGCACTGGCCGTGCCTTCCTCCCCGTATTTGTAACCGGGGTCGCCGGGGCGGATGTTGTTCGGGTTCATCAAATCCTCGATTTCGGCGGTGGTGAAATCGATCCCGGTGACGCCGTTCCAGCTGAGCGCAACATTCTGCCGGTCGATGTCGAAGATCCCGAGGTTCACGCTGGCGCGGTCCTGCCAGAAGCTGCCCTTGATTCCGATTTCCTTGGTGACGCCGGTGATGGGCGGGAAACGCTCCCGATCAAAGGTGCGCAGGCCCTGGAAGCGGAACGATTCCGAGTACACGCCATAGAAATTGAGGTCCGGTGTCAGTTGCACTGTCACGCCGCCCGTGAGGCTCGTGTTCTCAAGGTGGAGCGCCATGTTTTCGACGTACTCGCCCGCCAGGGCGTCCTGTTTCAGCGGCGGCTGGATGTCCTCGCCGTACGGGCCGAACTTGCGCGTCCCGTCGTATTCATAGTTGCGATTCCAGTCGTGTCGCGCGCCGATGAGCGTCTGCAGCCGGCCGTTGAAATACCGGCCGCTGGTGGAGAGCGACACCGCCGAGGCCTGCCGCCACTGGGTCCCGTCGGTCGCGCTCGTGCCGGAGGGGAAGAACGCGAGCGACCGGGCCTTGACGTCGTTGGTGTCCGGCAGGTTGGCCGGCTTCATGAAGTCGAACAGGGCGCGGGAGTAGAAACGGGGATCGTCGAGGAAGAGCCGCAGGCGCACGCGGTCGGTGTTGGTGTTGAGCACGGTCGCCGTGCCGCGCTCAATGTTGCGGATGTTGAAGGTGTTGAAGCGATAGTTGATGACGGCGTCCTCGCGGTACTCCGCGCTGGCAACGATGAGTTGCTGCATCCACTTCCAGCGATCGAATTTGTAGACAGCGGTCGCACGCAGCGCGTCGACCTCGTTGCCGAAGCGTTTTTCGTCGAGCTCGGACTCGATGTAGGGGCGGCCGTTGACGTCGACGTTGATGGGCAGCGCGAAGAAGTTGTCGTTGCGGATCGCCTTCTGCTTTTGGTGATTGTAGGCGACTTCCAGCCCGACCGGGCCGACGCGCTGTTCGACCGTGACGGACCAGGTGTCGAAGGGCCGGTTCTGGCGGTCGAAGGAGCCGCGGATGTTGTAGTGCTTGGGATAGCCGTAGAATCGCTTCTTGCCGACGGTCGCGCCGGCGGCGTTGCGCATCGTGACGTCGAAATACTCGCCCTCCACCAGAGACGGCGAGCCGCCCGCGGGACCATTGGAGCGATCGGCGGTGGCCAGCGAGGAGCGGGGAAACCACACGCCGTCGGACGTGTAGTAGAGCCGGTCGGTGGTGTAGGAAAGCGATCGGCCGGACTGTTCGCGAATGGTGATGCCGCCGAAGCCGCGGACATTGGCGAAATCACCACGTTCATATTCGACGCGCACCATCGTGTTGCGGAGTGGCTGCCATGTCGTGGTCAGGGTCTCGCCCTCCAGCTTGAAGGTCGAGGCGTCCTGATAGGTGCGCTCCTGGCGGCGGACCGCGTTGAAGCGCAGGGCGAGGCCCTCGCGGAGCTTCCGATTGTAGTCGAGTTGGAAGCGGTACGCGCCGTCGCTGTTGTAGTCGGAGAAAAAGGTGCCGAAATTTTTCATCAACGCCCGTTTCGTGAAAACCGAGGCCTGGCCGCCCGGATCGACATCGCCGAAGATGAGCGAGTTGGATCCCTTCCCGAAATCGATCCGCTCGACGTTGTAGTTGTCCGACGGGATGTACCAGCGGAAGTAGTTGCGCGCGGCGGTCGAACCGCTGAGCCCGCGGAACGCAATCGCCCCGCTCTGGTTGTCGTTCTCCATCGTGGGCGGGGCGTACGCATTGGCGACGAAGTTCGCGACCTCGTCGGCGGTGAAAAGGCCCAGGTCCTCCATGAAGTCTGCCGTGATGGCGTCGATGTTCACCGGCACATCCTTCAAGGCCTGTTTTGTCCGGGTGGCGGAGAGCGTGTCATTGGCGGACCAGCCGGTTTCGATTTCGGTCGAGACGATGAACGGGGAAAGCGTGACAGTACCTTCCGCGGTGGGTGCAGAGGGAGGAGGCGACGCGACCTGGGCCGGCGCGGGGAGAAATGCGACCAGGGCCAGGATTGTCGCGGCAACGTTTGGGAGGGTGACGAATCGCGGGTGCAGTGGGGGAGTTTTCATCATTTTCGCAGCCAGTCAGTTTCAGGGGGCAGTCGCGGCCGAAGCGATCAAACGGTGTTAGTCTTCGAAAACGCGACCGGCAAGTGACAGGATAGTTGTTTGTATCGTTGAGCAACGGCGAGGCGAGGGCGAGCCTGCCGCGGTCGGATTGAAGTTAGAATTCGCCCTTGATTCCGATCGTCCAGAGCGAGCCAAACTCGATCCGTTCGCGGAACCGGGCGAGGGGCGGGGTGCTCGGGCCGTAGATTTCCATATCATCAGGAGCGTTGCTGATATTGCGGAGCGTGGCAAACAACGCGACGTGTTTCGCCACCCGGTATTCGCCGCTGACGTCGAGGTAGAGCCGGGGCGAGATCCAGGTAAACGTGCCCGGGCCGATGCTGGCGCCCTCGATTTGGTCGCTCTTCTGGCGGCCGATATAGTTCCAGTTCGCGCGCAGATTGTAGCGGGGACGCGAGAGGACGACGCCCCAGTTGGCGGTGCGCGGGACGAATCCGGAAAAATTGGCCGAGGCGGTTCCGAGCAGCCGCTGGGCGCTGGCGTTGGCGAAGATCTGCACGCCGCGGGCCCACGCGGGCAGAAAGGTCAGCGCCTGCTTGTAGTCGAGCGTCAGGCCCTCCGTGCGCACCGTGGTGGCGAGGTTGTGCGTCGTGGAGACATCGTAGTCGCCGTAAGTGCCCGGATCCAGGTCGTAGAGCGCCAGAAATTCCGGAGTTGGGCGGAACACGGTGGTGCCGAAAAAATTCCGGAAATCGCGGCGGAACGCCCCGATCGACACCTGGCCGACGCCTTCGAAATAATACTCGAGCCGGGCATTCGCGGAGCGCGCACTCCACGGCTTGATCGCGACGTTGCTGACGGCGATCCGGTTGTTGGCGGCGGGTGCGTTCTGCGTGTCCGGCAGGGTGACGCCGCCGGCATATTGGTTGAAATCGGGCCGACCCACGGAGGTGAAGAGGGCGGCGCGTACGATCAGGTTTTCGCGGAGCGTGTGGCTCGCATTGAGACTGGGAAAAAGCCGCAGGTATTCCTTGGTCGCGTGGGCGCCGCGCGGGAGGAACGTGAGGACGGAACTCTGCAGCGCGTCGGTGGTGATCGGCAGCGGCCTCCCGTTGGCGCCGAGAATCAGCGCGCCCCGCGCATCGCGCTGGAAATTCCGCGTCGGGTCGGTGAGCGGACCCTCGGCCGAGATATTCGTCTGCTCGGCGCGCACGCCACCGGTGAGTTTCAGGCGGTGATCGAGGAACTGGAGGTCACCCCGCACGTACGCCGACGAAACCAGTTCCTCGGCGCGCTTGGCCAGACTGACCTCGGAACGATAAAGCGTGTTGGTGTTGATCGTGAAGAAGGAGGGATTCGCCAGGTAGTGCTGGTAGAGTTTGTCGGCGCCGACGCCATCGAAGGCGGGAAACCCGTAGGGCTCGACGCGACTCGCGGTGACGAAGGGCGCAGCGAGATCGTCGCTTCCGGTTGGGACGGTGCTCGCCCGGCCGTCGCGGCCGACATAGGTGAACGCGGGCGTGATCCCGCGCTGGTCGCGAATTCCCTGGCGAACGTCGACGCCAGCCTTGAGCGTAAACGGAACCGGGCCGTTGAAGTCGCGGCGCAAATTGGCGTAGGCCGTGCGCTGCGTGTCATCCGTGGCCCGGAACGTGCCGCCCGCCCCTGTGACCACGTAGCCGTCGAGCGAAAACGCATTCACCGGCGCACCGGTGACTCCGTCCTTCACGGTGACCGACGTCGGGCGCAGAAAAACGATGTCGTCGAACGACACGGTCAACCCGGCGCGCGACGCCGTCGTGTTGGAGAAAAAGCCCGCGCCCATGTCGATTTGGCGGTTCCCCGCGCGGGAAAGGGCCGCGCCGGCCTCGGCTTTCCAGCCCGGACTGTCGTGGCGCCAGATGAGCGAGGGCATGTAGGTCCAGTTCCGGCGGTCGTTGGTCGCGGTCACGAGGCGGAGGCTGCCGGCCCCGGCGGCCCCGTGCGTGAACGTGGTCGCAAACTGGCCGGGCAGCACGCGATTCACGTCGAACCGGAGGGTGTTGCGATCGATGAGGACGTTGAAGGACGACCCCTGCAGGGAGAACGTGATCCGGTCGTTGGAGCCGAATTTGTAATCGAGCGTCGCGCCGAGGGAGCTGCGCTTCGTTTCCTTGCCTCCCGTCCGGAGCACGTAGGAGGCGAGATAGGGGCGATCGGGCGTCGTATGCGGGAAGGCGGCGCCATCGGTCGGATCGATCACTCCGCGCCAGAAGTGCCGGCTCATCGGATCGCCCGCGTATTGCCGGCTGACACCTCCGGAGAGGGTGTATCCGAAACGCGGGTTCACCGGGGCGACATAGGAAAAATCCCCGCCCGGGTGGATCTTGCGCGTGGGATGGAGCGGGCCGGGAGTGGGGCCCCACTCCCGCGCCGTGTCGCGCAGCATCAGGTAGCCCCGGTAGTCGAAGTGCGGCCGGGCCCGTTCGAAGGAACTGCGGGGCACCATGTTCACGGTGCCGGCGAGGGCGCCGCCGGGGGACTCGGGCGTGGGCGAGAAGGACACCTCGATGCGAGACAGGTTGTTGATCGATACCTGGTCGAGTCCGACCGACCGGCCGGTCCCGCCCCCGCCGCCGCCCACCGCGCTGGCGAGACTGAAACCGTCGACCATGACGGGCACGTACTCGGAGGGCACGCCGTTCAGCGAGACGTCGCGCGCGATGCCGCCGGAGTAGCCGATGGTGACGCCCGGCAGGAATTTCAGGAACTCGGCGGCGTTGCCCTCCGCGATGTCCCCGAACTCGTCGGTCGCGACCACATTTCTCATGTTTGGGGCGAAACGCTGATCGTTGATCGCGATCGCCGCACCGCTCATCTCCTTCGAGAGCGCGACGACGAAGGCTGAGAGCTTCACGGTGGCATCGCTGGTTGCGGTGCTTGTTCCCGCCGGGAACAATTCGATGTCCTCCTGCCGGGTCTGGCCGGCGGTCACGGTGACGGTACGCGTCTGCGGGGGCAGGCCGGTGAAGAAAATCCGCAGGGTGACCTCGCGGGCCGGCACGCGGGTGAAGCGATAGTGGCCGCCGGAATCGGTGAGCGTCTCCTCGCCGGTCCCTTCGATGTTCAGGCGCGCCTTCTCCACATACTCGCCGCGGGTGGAGTCGAAAACCCGGCCCTCGATGGCTCCGGTCCCGGCGGCGGTGGTTTGCGCCCGGCCGTGCGGATCGGCATACCCGGCGACCAGTGCGATCAGCAGGGCGCGGAGCCCGCGTTTTTCAATCAGCGGAAAACGGATATTCATGGGGTCGGTTCCAATCGGGTAGAGGGGAGGGCGACCGAACGGCAGCGGAAAGCCCGCCAACGCGAGGACGATCCCGGGTGGGAGCCAACGTCCGGTTCGATCGCATGTCAAACGGTCGGTGAATCGGGTCGGGGATCGCCCCACGGATCCCTCAAGCCGCAACCGCATCCGCTTGTGCCGAAATGGCGCGGCGGCGCGGATTTCTCCCTCAGCCCCGCCGGCGCAGTCAAGCGGCCGAGACCGCCGGAAGCGAACCTCAATGGCAGGGTGCATACCGGAGGTGAATTCCGGCGCCGTCACTACCCTCGGCGGGCACTCTGCCGCTCCAACCCGATCAAGTGTCCGTTCCGCGCGTGAAATGTCACTCGGCGAAACCTGACCCGTTTCGGCAGTCGCTACGGCAACGGAATGTTTTCCAGCTTGAACGGGTAGGCTGTGATGGCACCGGGGGCGGCGATGCGGATTAGCAACCGGGTGTCCACAGGCAGGGGCTTGGCCGCGGAAAAGACGACAACGCGCAACTCGGGGATTCCCGTCCATTCTTCGCCGCCATCGATGCGTTTGCCGTCGGGGGTCTGCAATTCCAAGTCCATCAGCTGCCGTTTGGGATCATCCACGAAAAATAGCGTGTTTAACGATGAATGGGTTTTCAGATACTGGGCAAATTGCGCGGCAAATTCGCGTCTCCACGGGCTCCCCCGTTCGACGGCCTTGCCGGTGTCCTGGGTTCGGTTGGCCTCGTAACTTTCGGGTGTCAGATACATGATTCGGACACCAGAGGTCGCGAGAGCGTCGTTTTTGACGAACACTCCCGGGTGCTTCCAAATCCCGGTCACGCTTAGAATTCCGCCGTTTGCGACCGTTGGGGCGAAGAGTTCGACCTCGCCCTCAATCTGTTTGATCGACGCCGATTGTCGCGAGGGATTGCGAAGACTGATGCTAGGACGGACCGGTAAACTGGGCAACGGTCGGGCTGGAGAACCGGAGGATGGCGAGGCGGGTAAACTCGAAGTGCCACTTGCTGCTTCGCGTATGACCCGCCGGCGCGCGACCTCGGCAGCCACCGCCTCGAGGCGCCACAGTTCTTCCACGGGATTGGAAAAGCGTGGTGAGTAGGATGACGACGAAGTCGAGTCGGCTGGGATCACCAAGTCGCGACCGAGGTCGTCGAACGCCTTTGTGACATGGATGCGGTAGACCCGTTGTCCGTCGGCGATCTGGTCGCCGCTGAGTCTGAGAATAAGGCGGCACTCCGCGGGCGTAAATCCGGTCACGCGGGTGTCGATAATATCGCTGACCATCACCCCGACTCCGGTCGGATTTGGCGAATCGGCACTGTAAAGGCTGGGCACCAGAAACACGGCGAACAAGGGGAGTGCAGAGAGGGCGTGGCGCTTCATGGTTAGGAAGATTGAGGGGTGACTATGCTGCGCCATGCGCCTTTTCTCGGACTAACGGATCGCCGCCGCAGCGCGCCGAACCCGGTTTATCGTGTTTTCCAATGAACGGACATGAAATGCCCCCTCAGGATTTTAACGGTCCGCCCGGATTGTTGGTGTCGGCAGTTGCGAAGCGGGTTTGGGCAACGCGTGCGGTGCGAGCATGGGTCGCAGGACCATTGCCCATCGTTGGGCAAAGCTGGCCGTGAAAGCTCGGTGCAGCAGCGATTTCTTCAACGCCGCCAGCGCGCGGTGTGCTTCCGCTCGTAGCGGCGGGCGAGGCGTTGAGTTTCTTCGCGGAGGTTACATCGGCGGGCTCCCTGCCGCGCCAGCCGCCGGCGCGAAGCGCGTTGCGCTAGGTTTGGTGTCTTCCCTCGACGACGCTTCGAATCTCGCGCGGAGATCTGCGACCGTCCAAAACTGCGATGACGATTGACCGATCCGCTTCCGCCACGAAATAAACGATGTAATACGAACGCTTCAGAATCGCACGCCGGACCGGGCCATATTTTTTCGGAAACCCGTCCGGGTTCCATGCGATCCAGTCAACCGTCTCGTCATATTTTTTTCGGATGTGCTCCGCGCCATCCGAACGCCACGAAGAGTAGTGAGCCATTGCGGCGCGAAGATCGATTTCGACCTCCGGCAAGGCGAAAACGGGAAGACTCCTCACGCGCTCCCAAGCCGGCGCATAAGCTCATCGTGCGAGATCGGCTTGCTCTTGCCCGCTCGGAGAGCGGCCAGGCGCTCATCTAAGATCTTCTTGTGGTTGGCCGGCACCGGCATCGTCTCTTCATCGGCGACCGATAGCCAAAGGCTCTCCGCGATTTCAAGCCGCTTCCGCTTTGGTAACTTGAGCAAGGAGGAGACCGATCCGGGAGGCATAGGCGCAAATTAGATGAAGTGGAGATCAGCGCAAGCCGGAGCTTTTTTGCCAAAGAGAGGGAGGCTGGAACGGGTCAGGTTTCGGAAAGTGATATGTCAGGTCCGACCTGCATCCGCTTTCGTGTCGTGGCGATCTCGTGTCGTCGGGTAATGCCGAAATTGCCCGAACGGATCAGGTTGCGGAAGCGGATTTCACCTTAAACCCCGCAGGCGGAGTCGCGCTGCCGAGACCGACTGAAGCCAACTCCAATCGCTGTGTGCGCGCCGGAGGTGAATTCCGGCGCGGTCACTCTCCGCGGCGGGCACTCTGTCGCGCCAACCCCAACAGGCGTCCGTTCCGTGCGTGAAATGTCACTCGGCGAAACCTGACCCGTTTCGGCCGTCCTGGTGAACTACCGGTTCAATCCCCCGCTCGAATGGGTGATCACGAGCCGGTTCAGTTACTGATTCCAAGTCGCTTTCAAGGCGAGACTCATTGCGAAACCTGAGCTCACGCACCCGGTAACACCGCGGGTGCGGGCTGCCCTCGTTGTAACAACCAGCGGGTTGACCCTTTCAGGCCGCCCCCAGCGGAACAGCTCGGCTGCTTCACCGAGCGTTCGAACAAATGCCTGCCACGCACCCTCGCTCGCAAACACGTCCTGGCGGTAGTTACCTCGGTTAATGATGTGATACCGTGGACCTGGAAACTGAATGCGAATTCGTCTCGCCATGACCCCGACGCAACGTTCGCACCTTCCCGAACTCCAAACCTCTTTCTACCCAAAATTGGGGATCAAGGAGCTTGCCCTCGCGGGGACCACCAGCAACCAGCGGGTTGACCCCATCGGCTGGCCCCGACAAACCATTGGGACAAGGCCCAATCGCTCCGCGCCAAGCTCGTGGCGTATCGGAACAAACGCCTAAAGGGCGTAAAAGCCAAATCACGGCCGGTGGAGATGAGGGAGTTTTACGGGACGGCGCGACGTTCCTTCGTCGCCTACCGTTTGGCGCTCGATGAGGTTCATTGGGCGGACGTCTCTGACCAGATCGGCCTCAGCGAGCGTTTTCTGCGCGATCATTTTGGCAACAAGGTTTCTTCCCACGAAGCGAAAAGGTATTTCAGTCTGGTGCCCGAGGGCATTGGGTTTCCGGGGCAACCATTGGGTTTAACTAAAATCGAACCAACGGTTCAAATGGGCTTGAACTCAGGCTCATTCCCAGAGAAATTTTCGGCTGTGCCCAGCCTAAAGTCAGCACCGGACCTCAGTGCCCCGCCGACGCTTCCGCGCCGAAATGGCAAGCTGGTCGGGATTGAACGTGAATTGGTCGATCATTTCGTCGAACTGGCCGGTGCGATGGGTGTGCCACGGTCCTACGGCGAGATTTATGCCGTTTATCTGCTGCCAGCACCGAGCAAACGAACTATTATCAGGACATTTATATGTTGATTCAACGCAAACAAGATCCCCGTGTATTAGTCACGGGTGTCGCCGGATTCATCGGTTCGCACGTAGCTGCGAATTGTCTTAAGCAAGGATTCAAGGTTACTGGGGTGGATGACCTCTCAGGGGGTTTTATCGAAAACATTCGGCACATTCAAGGATCAATTCGAAGAACGACTTGATATAAGGAGTTCACTAAAACATTGAGCAGGGGACTTCCAACCGAGGATTTTGCGGGGACGCTCGTTGAGCATTTCCTGATAGGCGCTGAGTTGCTGGTAAGAAACCAGCGACA